>JBKJNB010000050.1:0-40259 GCA_046595995.1 Candidatus Kapaibacteriota bacterium | reverse complement strand
TCTACCGCAGCATAAACAGATTCCGGAGGCGGTGTGGATCAACAAGCCTGAGAAAGATCCAACCTTGGTCGTAAATTCATGAACACAATGTGTCTAGAAATCGTTGGCAGGTACCGTTCATAGAAAGATGTAAAAGGGGCTAACGATGGGGCTGCGTCTGTTTTTTGTCGGTTTTTGTCTGCTGATTGTTAGTTCTGCACATGGTGCACGTCCGCCCCGCTGGACAAAGAAGTTTCACTCGGAGACTGTACGCTCTGCTTCCATGCGCGATAGCCTCGGCGTGAGCAATGATCGCACGGGCATTGCTGTTTGGAAGGCCACGACCGGGGATAGTGTTGCGTACTTCCCTGCTACGCGGAGTGAATATCAACAAGCATGGTTATCACCGGATCTTTCGTCTGTTATCGCAGTGGTGAGGGAAAGTTCGCAAAGACCTGTGTTCATCTATTGGATAGAACTGGCAACTGGTGTTATCACAGACAGTTTTGCGGTACCGATGCCTAAAGGTGTGTACGCACCATTCACAGACTACACTGCGAACAGTGACATATCAGAAGATGGCACACAGCTGATCGTAACCGTCTTCTGGGTGTCATCGAATCCGCCAAACTATACGTCGATGTTTCAGCCGACTGTGGTTGACTTGGTTAGCCGTTCGGTAAAGAAGGTGTTGGAAAGTAGTACGACATCCGAGTGGCGCTTTGAAAGTCATGACAAAAAAATCAGCGCTTTCTCTCAGTCCGGACCGGCTGGTACGACGTGGTCGCCCTCAGGAGTGGTTGGTTTTAACGGTTCGCACCTAGTGGACTATCCGACAGAAGGTGGGAACACACAAGTCACAAATGGCTTGTGGACGACGATGCGTTGGACGCAGTCAGATGCTGTGATTATGGCCAAGGCAAGTCCGATTGAAAAAGCCGGCTCGGTGTGCTTGGTAAATCTGTGTACGAACGCAGTTATCGACACCGTTGTGGATGCCACCTATAAATATTGGGGGTTTTGGTCGCATTGGGATATGCAGCGCTGCGTGACGTATTCGCGCAATGGAGAGGTTGCGTATTGGGACGTTCCCACCCTTCCCTTGCAGGAGTATCCTTGTGTACGGAATGCGTTGCCAGACACGGTAAGAACTGACTCTGTGTACAACGTCTCGTCGGTATGGTTTCCCTTTTCTGCGTCGACGAAGTACCTCATGTACGATGAGGCCGACGCAGCCCCCTACACGACAATGTTGTTCGCTTGGCGCAACGAAGGTGCTACCAGCATACGATTTGGGAGGATTGATGGTGCTGACACTTTGTGGACCCAACGCAGACCTTTGTATGTCGAGGCGCGGACGCTAACTAGTAGTGCTGTGCTGGAAGTGGCGACAGGCAAGGGTGCAGTCTCGCATTTACACACAACCCGAGAGAATCAGATTCTCATTTCAACCTTAGGCGGCAGGACCTTGATTGCGGATACCAGCCTTCGGTGCACACGTGGGCTTTACTCTTCGGTAGAACATCAGGCTGCAGCATGGGATGGTGATAGCGCAATACTTGTTCTCCAAAAGCAAATATCCTCATCAGGCAACGGACCCAGTAACCAATTCAGTGTAAGCGGAAGGGTGCGAAAATTTGGGTTGCTTGATTTTGCCTCGCTCGGATCGACTCCGGAGGGTGGAACCTCCTGGGTATGGCGACATGGCGAACGGTACGACGTACACTTTGGATTAATGGATGCTCAAGGCACTGAAGCGTTGTGGTATGCTACTGCATGCAATGGCACAAATCAAGGCTACGGCTCGATTTATGAGACTCGGACCCTGCCCTTTGCGTTAACGCCACATTCTTATCGATGGATGGACATCGATCCCATTAGGCGGGTATTTCTAGGTCAGCCAATTGGCGGTGCCATAAATAAAATGACTACGTATGCACTAGCACTTCAGCGTAACCTGAACTACATGTTTGGTTATACATCGCGTGTCGTTGCCATTGACGTTGCGCGCGATACCGCAGTAGCATCCTTCGACAACAACTACAGTGAACATGCAATGTTTATGAACGACAGCATCTGCATCATAGACAGCATGATAGTTGGAGTTCCGTCATTGACTGTAATGGCACGACACCGATTTAAAGGTCCGTTCGCCCAATACACTTTCGAAGGCTATGCCGTTGTCTGGGATAGTGGATTGTTTTACTATATCGATGTTCATGGTCGCCTTGTTGATTCCACTTCTGGATCTGTTGACAAGCCTACTGTCTTTAGAGTGCTACCTTCTCGCGCGATTATAAGTGGACATCAAGATGGCACCGTCCGGATATATAGCGGCAAGGCACTACCTGCCCCTCCACCCGTACCCGGAACCCCTACAGGGTCTACGTTCGCTTTGCGGTTGCATCCGCAGCCCTCATCATCGATTGTTGTCATTAAAACGAACCTGCCCCCTGACGAGCCCCTTACCACACTGACGCTATGCGACAATACGGGACGCGCAATCGTGCAATGGCAAGAACAGACAGCGGACGAATACTCTTTCGATGCGACACAGGGATCAACGGCCATACCGCCGGGCGTGTACGGTTTGCATGTGCGGTGCAGTACACATTCGGCATCAGGGTTGGTGATTGTCGTGCGCTGAGATCGCAAATGCTGAGATCGCAAATAAATACCAGCCCCCGAATTTCTTCCGGAGCTGGTACGTAATGCCGTCTATGACTTATGAGCGCTCTTGCGGTCTCTTACAGTTTACGGTGTCTTACTTCACAACGCTCATGCGTCCCGCAACTCTTGTCGAACCGGCCTGCAGAATGTACGTGTACATACCAGTTGCGAGTGCCGATGTGTTGAATTGTACAGCATGTGTGCCTGCATCGAACTGCTGTGATACGATGGTGCCGATAGCGCTTCCGCGGTTATCGATGATCGTAAGCGCAACAGTACTTGCCGTCGGTAACACGAAGCTGATGGTTGTGTTATCGGTGGTCGGGTTCGGATGGTTGGAGACCGAGTAGCCATTGGTCGGTGCATCAACTTCTACGGATGCTGTTGGTGAACCAATGGTGAACGGTGCTGATGCACGGACGATACCCTTGGTGCTGGTAACGCGGATTACAACTGGGTTGTAGTAGCCGTTCATTGGTGTCGTCCATGTTGCGTTCTGTGCGGCAGTTGCGGGAACTGTCGCAATGAGATCCCATGTGATGCCATAGTTGAGGGTGTACTCGACATCTACGGAAGTACCGATGTCACCTGTGTATGTCCAGCTAATACCCAACACACGATTGTTGCCGATGTTGCGATTCTCGTCGAGTCCGGACAGCGTAAGGTTGTCGATCGAACCGTCACTCGGGCTGGTCGTGATCGTGAAGAGTCCACTCAAGCCCCTTACTCCATTCGAATCGGTGATGCGTACAAGGGCGTTCGTGGTCGCGACATTTGGCACACTTGGCCACACGTAGAATTGATCGCTCGTGGTAGACACACCAATCATGGACCACGTAGCACCACTGTCAAGAGAATACTCGAAGGTCTTCTGCTGCGTTGTGTTTGTTGCGGTATACGAGATGAGATAATTCTGGTATCCACCTTGAATGATTTCACCAGCAGTCGGACGCAACACAGTGATGTTTGCGATTGGCGTTACGCTCTTCGTGATCGTAAAGACGCCGCTCTTACCTGTCGCGCCGCTGATATCCGTGATGCGGATGATTGCACGTGTTGACGCTGTATCGGGTACATCCCATGCATATGTCGTGGCGTTACTATTGTCGATGCCGAAGAACGTCCACGTCATTCCGCTGTCC
This sequence comes from Candidatus Kapaibacteriota bacterium, assembly GCA_046595995.1. Taxonomy (GTDB): domain Bacteria; phylum Bacteroidota; class Ignavibacteria; order Kapaibacteriales; family Kapaibacteriaceae; genus JAWXBR01. Next base: position 36,468 of record JBKJNB010000050.1, on the reverse strand, counting down.
AACGAGAGTTCGAAGGATTTCTGTGGCTTCATGCCAACGCTTGTCCAAGTGATTGCGTAGTCCTGCGTTCCGCCTTCGATGATTTCACCAGCGGCTGGACGTACGACAACGACTGTACCTGGGGTAAACGTGCGTGATATCGTAAACAATCCGCTGACGCCGCGCAAGTTGTTTGCGTCGGTAACGCGAACGAGTGCTTTGTTTGAGACTGTATCTGGAACGTCCCACTCGTAGGTGTTGCCAGTAGTTGTCATCGTACCGATCGTCGTCCAAGTCCTGCCGCTATCGAGCGAATACTCAAACGTCTTCATAGGTGCGATGCGATTGCCAATCCATGCTATTCTGTAGTTCTGTGTGCCACTGCGCACAGTGTCACCCGCTGCAGGTGTAATAACAACAAGTGTGTCGCCTGCGGCGGCAGTGGGGACGGTTATGGTGTTGGTAGCAAAGGTTAACGCTCCCGCGACAGTAAGTGCACGGCCATCTAGGCGAGCACCATTATAAAGATGTATAGCACCATCGGCGAGGATGTTGCCTTTAAATAGTGTGTTGTCGAGAACACTAACTGGACCGTCTACTGCCCAGTAGATGTTGTTTGCCTTTGCGCCGTTCACAAGTAGTATGCGTGTGTTTGCAGCAACGTTGAGCGCACCTGCAAGCTTTAGAATAAACAATGCATTGGGATTACCCTGCGCATCGAATGTCAAGTCGCCCCCGATGGTCGTAAGGTCAGCACGTCTGTACGTCCTTGGTGTAAGAACCTGTCCATTGCCCATGGTCGCACCAATCGCCGTGTCGTAGATAATACGGTTCGTCGCATCGTTCAGCGAGTTGTAAGCAGCCACTAGATCATTCTTTGCAGCAATTGTCTGAGCGTCAGCAACATGCTTTTCGCCCGAGTAGACTCCAGGTGGAAATCCGGTTACTGCCCCAACGTTGGTGCCAATGTCACCCGTTATGATGGTGAGGCCCGTATTCTCGATTGCTCCGGCACCCGTCAGCGCACCGTACGTAGCTGCGCTTTTGAGATTCGGTGCGACGGCAGCGAATGCCTGTGTCGTTAGGGTTAGTGTTAGTGCTAGGCACATGAAGAAGCTAGTGGCTTTTCCTACTAGCGTCGTTATAGGTGTCATGGATGTGTCCATAATTAGTAAATGATAAAACAATCAGCGCTTGGTGTGAGGTCACTGACTGTACATAATTATGGCATCCCTAGTCAGGGAGTGTTATACAACTCTAGCAAAACGTTGCATTATTCACACATCGTAACTACGCGCCCTACGCAATCACTCCCCCATCGGCAACGATCGTGTCGAGTCCGAGCTCGACCATGAAGTCGTTCGTGAAGGCGCGCATCGATGCGGGGTCTTGCATAAGGGTCTTGCGGGCTGTGAGCCATGCGTTGACCCTTTCTGACCCGTACATTTTGCGGAGAGCGGACGCATCCATTTCGAAGACCTTGCCCCAATGGAAGGTGTAGCGAATGCCGGCGTCGTTAAGGGCTTTCCAATACTTGCGGCAGAAGTCGAGGGCGCGCGGTGAGAATTCGCCATCGAGTTCGACAACGCAGGTGTGTGTGAATTGCTGGAAGCCGAGCGTGGCTTGTGTGCCCTTCACCCAACGGTAAGAGAAGATGCCGGAGAAGGATTCGCGTTCGTTGAGCTCGAGTAACACTTCTGTTGCGCGCAAGACATCGGAGGCATCGATGCCCATTGCACTGCTGAAGACACGTCCGTGCAGATTGGTGTTAGTAAACATTTCCGCATGCGTGCCCCATCCGTTTACGTAGGGCTTGTAGGTGGCGTTTACGAGAGCGTTCACTGCTGTTGGAATAAGTGCAGGCACGAGACCAACGAGGCCGCCGATGAAGGCGGGCGCGTCATCGCCGGGCACAACACCACCAAGAGAGATTGCGGGTGCGATGTAGTTCGTGGTGTAGGGGCGTCGGTACATGACGGTGACGAAGACGCCCTTGGCGAGGTCGTAGGGGTTGAGGACGACTTGGAAGTGGAACGGACGTTCCTCGCGTAAAGGCAGTACAGCGTCGGAGAAGTCGAGGGGGGGCGTCATCATCTTGAACATTGCTGCGTCAAACGGCAACAGCACGCGATAACTCTCGTAGAGATAGAGTGGTTCGGTTTCAATCATGATGCCATGGATGAAGCCGAACGACCCGAACGACACAAGCGCAGCGTTAAAAAGGTCGTCGTCGCTAACCCGTTCAGCATTCAACTTGTTTACTAACTGGTCCCCCGCTGCGGGGTAGGATTTACGTTCGAGCCAGATGTGGCGCGTCGGACTCACTATCATATGTAAGCCGACAATAAACTCTGTTATCGACCCGAAGTCTATGGCAGCGCCGTGGGTGCCCGTCGACATCGCCCCGGCAATCGTCTGGCCGTTGCTCGCCCCCGACGTCTTAAGCGCGCGTCCGCGGCGCCGTAGCGCAAAACTCAACTCCTGAACAGACACACCGCACTGTGCGAAGTACAAGTCTTCATTTGTGTTTGCATAGTCGGGATGAGTGCTCGCGCCAGAAATCGGAAACGTCAAGTTAAGGGGCTTTGTGTTCAGCAGGATTCCGTCCGTCGCAGCAATTTTCGTCCACGACCACTCCCCGCCTACTGCCCTCACGCGCAGGTTCTTGTCGATTGCATCTTTTATAATCTTTTGTATTCCGACAGTCGTAGCGTTGTAGTCGCGTAATACGTTGCCCGTGCTGTCATTTGCCAGATCGTACAGGTCGTGAATTGGCTGCACAAATGTCTCGTGACGCGGTATCCATTCGGTGTTGCCCGTGCGCGAGATAATCATAGCGGGTCGCCCTCGAGCTGACATGGCTTCGAGCATTTCCACTCGATTTGTGTTGGACACCAAATGCCAAGCGTCAAGACAGTAATGAGTGCGTAGCCGTAGTTCGTCGTTACGCGCACCTCATCAAGCCCCTTAACATTTAAGGCATCACAATTCTTCGCAACCACATCTTCCTGCACCAATCCCCAGAACATCGTGTGTACGGTCTTTGACTCATACGTGGTGGACGGGTCGAAATTCGCGGTTTGAATGCGAGCGTGATAACAGCCCTGGCACATTGAAAGACATGCCACTAGGACAAGTGTCCGTTTAACAAGGAATTGCACAACTAACTCCGGTTTTGTGAACGCTGGTTGGTCAAACCAATCCGCGCTAAAGTACGCAAGCGCGCATCAGTAGCCGCGTGCTTACGAAGCGCTCTGGCGCACGCAAGGTTAACTTTGCCCATGCTTCCTCTCGCTCTCCTCATCGAATACGACGGCACGAACTACGTTGGCTGGCAGATACAGCCGAGCGGCGAGAGCGTGCAGGAGATTGTGCAGAATGCTGTGATGAAGGCGTATGGGTGTGAGGCGAGTATTGTGGGCGCCGGACGTACCGATACGGGGGTACACGCGCTCGGACAGGTGGCGCATGTGCATCTGCCCGATGATGCAAACGTGATACCTCTGCATAAAGCACGCATTGCCTTGAATGTGCAGATGCCGAAGGACATTCGTATACGGGCGGTGCGTGAAGTCTCGCCTACATTCCATGCGCGGTACGGACCCGACTGGCGCGAATACGTGTACACCATTGCATTCGAGGAACGCGCCCTCAGGCGGCGTACCGAATGGTGTCCGTTAATGACCTACGACCCTGCCAAACTCGCAGCCGCTGCAGAGGTGTTTGTGGGTAACTATGACTTTACGTCGTTTTCTAAGGCCAATGCTGACACGCGGTCCTACGTGTGCCGCGTGGACCTGTGCCAGGCGGAGTACCACGCAGACCGTGTCGTGGTGCGCATCCGCGCGGATAGGTTCGTGTATGGCATGTGCAGGGCAATCGTCGGGGCCATGATGGACGTAGCCCGAGGAAAACGGTCTCCCGAGGAACTTCGTCATGCGTTAGGCGTCCGTGATCGTGTCCATGCAAGCCCCCTGGCGCCCCCTGCCGGACTCATTCTCAACCGTGTGCATTATCCCGAGGGCATTTTTGATGACATCACCTTCCTCTGAAATCAACCACGTTGGCGCTGCCGCTCCAAACGGTAATGGCGCTACCGCTCCGAACCGTTTCAATGCGCTCATGCGTCGGTCGGCAATTGCATTGTCGTTAGCATGTACGGTATTACTCACTACGTACTGCGGCGTGATTAACCTCTTCCCTGTAAGTGACGACCAGAAACTCGGCGCTCAGTTCGATAAGGAGATTCGTGCGAAGCCAGCAGAATTTCCAATCCTTCAGAACGTGGCAGTGAAAAGCTACGTGCAGGGCATTGTAGACCGCATCATCCGTGCACCCGAAGTAAAGTATGATGGCACGTTTGCCTACCGCGTCGAGATTATTAATGACGACAAGACGATTAATGCATTCGCCACGCCGGGTGGATACATCTATGTGTATACCGGACTGCTAAAAGCACTTGATAACGAGGCAACACTTGCAGGCGTCATCGGACACGAAATCGCGCACGCAGAGGGACGCCACTCGACCGAACGCATGTCAACACAACTTGGCGCTGAAGTTCTTCTGGCAATTGCGCTCGGTAAAAACACAAATCAAAACATCGCCCTCGCTGCCAACATGTTTGCCGGACTTGGCCTTCTAAAGAACAGCCGCAACGACGAGACCGAAGCAGACGAACTGTCCTTTAAATACCTGCGTTCGACCACGTGGTACCCTGGTGGCATTTTATACTTCTTCGATAAGGTTAAGGGTCGCAATGCAGGGGGCTCGATCGAGCGTCTCCTCTCAACCCACCCTCTGCCACAAGACCGCATTACTGCAACACAAAACCGTCTGAAGGCCGCAAACATTCCTCCGCCAACAGAAGCACAACTGAACACGATCGGCTACACAGAATTCAAACGCACGATGGATGGGGTTGCGACGGGACGCTAACATTTGCGTTAGTAAACTCATCAAACATCAATCTTCTTTATAAAGGCGCTCTTCGGACGCCTTTTCTATGTCAGCTTCGGACGTCTATTCATTATGTCAACCACGTCGGTGCTTCGTCGAGCGCGCGCGTGCATGCACGCCACATAATCTTGAATGCTTCTGCAGGTGTGTCACCCGTACATGTGACTGTGCGATCGTTGACAAGTTGAACGCCTTGTGATGACGATGCCCGTTCAGCTTGTTCGCGACGATACATTTCCACTTCTATAACAGTCGGCGCATTCGCATCCCTCTTGTGTGCGTCGCGCGGCTTCCAGATCAGGCGTTTATCTGCCGATTTCTGCACTGCGCGTTCTGCAGCGTCTTCGATGCGGCCCGCTGTCTGAGACGGCGGCAAACACACTGCTGCCGTAGCACCAAGTGTGCGTTTCGTGCTTACCCATTCGAGTGGCAGATTCAAGTCGCGTAGTTCTGGTTCGAGGTCGCTGTTGCCGGTGATTAAGGCGACCGGTATGCCGAATGAAGAAAGCACTGCCGCATTCATTTCGATTTCGCCGACCACACGTCCGTTCAGACGCCAGTTGCACACAAGACTGCCGATGTAGGTGTGTGCGAGCAGGCCGTTTGGTGTGCCTGCTTTTGAATGATAGCCGATCATGAAGGCCATGGCGTAGGAATCGTCGATGCCTTCGAGTTGGACAAGGGGCTTGTTGCTGGCTTTGCCCGGACCTATCACGAGTTCTGCGCGTTCGTGCAAGTCTTCGAGCACGATGTTTCGCATAACGCCGTGTCCGTCCCCCACCGTAAACGTCGCATCGGGGTCTGCGCGCAACCCCCCTCGTATGGCGGCGTTGACGTCTCCTGTCATGAGACGTCTGCCATCGCCATATCCGCTCCCCCCGGGCATTAACTGGTCGTGATGAACAATGCCGGTTGCGCCTTCCATGTCGACTGCGATAAAGATCTTCATGCGTGAACTAATGTGTGAGCGAATTCTTGAGTGGTGTGGTGTTGTGTTGCGCGTGCGAACACATGCATGTCGGTAACATCTGTTACCTCAACCTCAATCGGTTGCTTGACTAATGCAATATCAGATTTGATGTGTACACGAATGTAATTATCGGTGAGTCCGTTATTCAACCCACTCGAAGACTCGTACCCTTCAGGAATCACCACGCGTGTTGTGCCAACCATGCGCCGAGCAAATGCACGCTCGCGCTCAGCGCTTAACGCACGAAGCCGTGCCGTGCGTTCACGCCGTATCAGCATAGGGACACGTCCGGTGTACGCCGCCGCAGGCGTATTCGAGCGCTCCGAGTACGTAAACACATGCAGGTATGAAAACGGCAGCGACTCGACAAAGGCATAACTCTCTTCGAAGTGTGCATCGGTCTCACCCGGAAAGCCAACGATTACATCGATGCCTACACCACAGTCCGCAATGCGTTCAACCACGCGTTCAATCGTGTTGCGGTACATCGTCGGGTTGTACCGACGGCGCATCATCTTTAGCACATTGGCGGAGCCGCTTTGCAGTGGTACATGTACGTGCGGACAAAACACGCTCGAAGATGCAAGTACATCGATGAGGCCCGCTGTGAGAGTGTTTGGTTCGATCGAAGAAATGCGTACACGAAACGTTGGCTGCATATCTAAGATCATGCGCAGCACATCAACAAAACGATGCGGTGGTTCGGCATGTTCATTAGTGGGCCCGACGTGCGCGTTGTGCTCATACTCACCGTTGTGCTCATACTCACCAAGGTTAATACCTGTGAGCACGGCTTCGGAGTACCCACGTTCTTGCACAGAGATTAATTCTCGGCGCACATCAGCCAGGCTCATTGCTCGTGCCGCACCGCGTGCAAGCGGGATCGTGCAGAACGTGCATCCGTAGTCGCAACCGTCTTGCAGTTTCACGAACGCGCGTGTACGGGACGATGTATCAGCGGTGCGTGCGAATTGAAACGATGCATTCGATAAATCGGAAACACTGGACGCTGTATTCGCAAGGGTCGTCGAAGACGACAAAGGGTCTATTGATTCGCTATCGAACCGCATCGGTATCGACGACTTCTCAGCGGAACCAAACACCGACGTAACGCCCGGTATTGCGGCAACAACGTCTGGCTTTAGCTGAGCGTAGCACCCTGTAACAGCCACACGTGCGGAGGGTGAAGCACGCAGCCCCCTGCGCACAATCTTGCGACATTCGGTGTCAGCGTTTTCAGTAACGGAGCACGTGTTCACAACAATCAGGTCGCTCTCTTCACCAAACGGCACAACGATCCATCCGCGCTGCGTGAAGTCGCGCTCGAGCGACGACGTCTCTGCGTGGTTGAGTTTACATCCGAGTGTGGTAAGGCTAACGCGGCGGGCTTGCATGCCGCATGTTACGATGGATGACGCTAAAAAAAATGCCCTTCCAGGTCAGAAAGGGCATTGTCACACATCCACGGGTGAGTGGGATGGTGCGAATTGAGGTCTTACATCTTGGTGAAGACGAAGGTTGTCTTAGGAGTGGTACCGTTGGGCTGTGGAGTCGACGACGGACGACTAGAGAAGCCCTGAACGCGGCTGGGGTGCACACCTCTTCGGATGAGGAGGTCACGGACGGCTGTGGCACGTCGTTGCGCAATAACGACGTCTTGTGGCGCGACCGCGGCATTGTCATTGCCTGGTACAATTTCAAGCGCTAGGTCTGCGCGTTGAACCAGGACAGTGGCGATGGAGTCCAGCATTAGGATATCTGCCGCACTGATATTCGAGGCCTCACCTTCGAATTTCAGGTCGACATTTAACGTAAGCGATTGATCAGCACGCGATGATGGCTTAGACACCTGCACACCCTGCTTAGGCATGAGTGCCAAAACTTCTGTCGGTTGAATGATGCCATTCGCAGCAGCGGAGGCTGAAATAACGGCATTGGATACGTCGCTGGAGTTCTGCGGAGTGCTGTTCGTGCGGACAACAAGGTCGTATGAGTGACGCATTGATGCATAGATGCCCAGAAAGACCTTGTCGAAGTCGTAGACGTCGCGCAATTGGTGTGTACGTCCACCAGTACCTGTAGCAAGACCAGAGAGCACTGCTTCATCACCAACACCATATGTAACGGTGTGAATTTGCGTGTTCGTTTGCTTTGCAAGTGCAATTACGTCGAGCATCGTTTTCGATGAAGCATTGTCTTCGCCATCGGTGAACAGGATTAACAAACGACGATCAGCATTTGATGAAGTAATTTCTTCGATACCACGCATTGCAGCATCAAATACTGCTGAACCACTCACACGCATGTTCAAACCGTTCACGAGGAATTTCGATGTGTACTCTGCTTTGTTGTTCGTTGCCGGCACTTCAACATTAATACGTCCGGTAAATTTTACAACCGACACGAAGTCCTGCGAGGCGAATTGCGTTAATGCTGTTTGAACCGCGCGCTGCATGCGGATGGCACGTGGCATGGTTGTAGACGGACTGTGGTCGAGGACAAATGCAACTGCGAATGAGGTTCCAATAGGCGCGCGATTTTCAGTAACAGTAAGATCATCGGGCTGAGCAACCATGTTTAGGTTGGTCGAGATAAAGTCACGCCAAAGAGCAAGGGTATGCTCCTTGCTTTCTAGATATGGCGCGCCGTATCCACCAATCGTAGAACCATCCGGCTTTGTAAGAACGATTGTTGCTCTTACTGCGTCGCTTTCAACACTCTTGCTAACTACTGCAAACCGTGCGTTTGCATTCGTAACGAGCGTGCGTACCGTCGGTAGGTTCTGGTCCGTCAATGCCGACGCCGAAATCTCTGATGTTGGTGAGATTTGCGCAAACGATGCAATGGCCGCAAACAGGAAGCAGACTGCCGCTGCTGTAACCCGTGTATCTAGTGTCGAAACGCTCATCCCACTCTCCCGTATTATCGTGTCTCTCCCCGACTCGATTTTCATCCTTGTCACAACATACGTCGTAGAACTACGTATGTCAAGAAAAATCGTCGGTAGTTATACGTAGGTAACATTACTCACTAAAATATATACGGGTAAGTGACAAAGTTGGATCATAGTTAAGCGCTTTTGATGACCTAACATTTTACTTTAAGATCACACCAGTTTGAGCTGACCAGAAAAGGAGATCAAGTTCGTCTAGGTCGATTCGAACCTGAGCCGCATATAGCCTGAAAGCGGCCTCGACCGCTAGGTACTGTGAGGCAGATGCCACACTGGGCGCGTCTGTGTGTACCCCACACCGTACCAGATTGGTAATTAGATGCCTATCGATTATCGCCAAACCTCTGTAACCAATGTTTCGTAGAAAGTGCGACGCCTCTTTCATACCGAGGCCGTTTACAGTTTGCACTAGCTTTGTTCGCTTGCTTTCTGCTTCTATCTGTTCCATAAGTAGGTTCTCGATTATAGACCACTGTTGCCTAATGGCATGCAATCGGTTATGCTTTACATTATGAAATCGTATATAAGCCTCTTTATTACTAAGTAGATGCAATACGTCGCAGCCTGTCTCAAAGAATCGGGATTCGACGAGGCTTTGTACGACAGAATCGGCATGGACAGCGCGAGACTGGGGCGTGAGAAGGCAATAACAGAGCTCGTAGAACCAGGCGTCTTGGGGTACGGCGGCGAAGTCAGCGAGGCGGGCCAGGATGGCCGGACGTCGCTCATTATAAAGATCTAATAAGTCTGAAGGCAGAGCTGTGGTCGGTTCCAATGTGAGCCGCTCGCCCTGCAAGTGGGACTGTACGCTGGACGAGCGGCTCACGCTAGCCCGCGACGTTTGCGAAGTGCCCATTCAACGGAAAAGCATGTGAGGGCCGCAGCAAGCAGCCAGGCTAGTTGCCAGAGCGCGATTTCGCGGTCCGATGTTTGGGCAACCGGACGTAGTCGCGCGTCGTTTTTAAGGCGTTCAACGAGAGCCGGAATGGTGGATGGCGTGGCAAACCCGCCACCCGTACGGTCAGCCATGGCATGCAGAAGTGCTGCATTCATGTGTGTTGCACCGTCCTCGAGCGAGACATCGCCCACGCTAAAACGTCCGTTATCGCTCCCCAAATCACCCGCCTTGCCCGTGTAGCTGTAGTCGCCAATCGGCAACTGACCCACATCGAGCGCATAACGTCCGTTGCCCATACCAGCTAGTACCACGTCGCGGCTAGATACACCACCGACGATTTTCACGCGCACATCTGCGCCATCGACCGGAGCATACGAAGCATCCTGCACGGTAGCGTGCAGCGTGACAGTTTCACCCGATGCATATAATAGACGGCTCGGACGAATTCGCACGCGGCGCTCGTCGTCGCGTACAGACAACCACCGCACGGTGTTACCCATAAGGGTCGCTAGAATGTCCAAGCCCCCTGCTTCGCCCCTTGCGTCACGCGGTCCTTCTGCTAAGAGCTTCCAACGGTAGAGTCCGTATCCCATGATGGCAACGGAGCGCGACCTGTCGCTCTCGCGTTTAAGGATAAGGGGCTCTTCGAGGGGCGCGTTGTTCACACGCAACGTCGCAAGCACTTCACTGCCCGGAGCCGGAGTCACGAATGTTTCGGTACGAAAGATTGGCGGAAGTTGAGACCATGTCGTGGCATCGGCATCGGTGCCCGAAAGCTTCATAATTGGATCTGCGATGGTACTGCGTTTAACGTCAGCCGTGACCTGGAATTCTTGCGGACGTGATGAGGTAACGCGGAACGGCAAGATCTCTTCGAGAGCGCCGATGCGACGATAGTCGGTTGCAAGCGACGGTATAAAGAGCATCGAACAGCCATTGCGAGCTGCTGTTGCAACCATGTCGATAACATTCTGCGGCGATGTTGCGGTCGGGAAACCGATAAGCACAACGGCCTGCGCATCACCTAACACACCTGCCGAGGGAGGTCCTTCGTAGAACTCCGTGCCCTGCTTCTGTATGTGTGTACGCACGGTAATCGTTGGGTCTTCGGCGAGTGCGGCCTTGATGAATGTGACGTCCGGACTCGGCGCGCCTGCTATCAACACAACGGTGCGTGCATCTTTCAGCACGCGCACAAAATCGGACAGCGAGTTATTCCGTGACGTAAACTCACCTTCAACACCATCGGCCGTTACCGTAAGCTTGTGCATGCCAGCTTCGGCGGGTGTATAGGAAAAGTTTACCGATTGTTTCTCGTATCCTCGGCGCAATGCAATCGATTCACGTGCGACCTCTTTCCCATTATCGCGCAACACAACCGTCGAAGACACATCGCCTACGTTCGATGCGCTGATTTCTGCAGTCACTGCAAGTGGACGTCCGACGTAGCCAACCGTATTCGTAAGAATGCCAGACACTGCAACATCTTTCGGTGGTACACTATCCCCAATTCCAATGGTATACACACCCATGGCACTACGCTCGGCCACATACAGCGGCGCTTCGCCCGTGTTGGTATTGCCGTCAGAAATCATTACCACGGCGCCGTAGTTCGCGTCTTCTGATCGGTTCGCAACGCCTCGTAGCGCTGCTGCCATGTCCGTGCGCAATCCACGGAATGTTAAGCGATCACCATTGCCAAGTGAATCTCGCGCAATGCTTCGTACCGACTCGTCAAACACAAATGCGTCGACGTCATCACCAGCCCACCCTGCGGCTTCGAGCTCATGCAACAGTGTCGTTACGGACGTACGAACAGCCAGTGCACGATTACCTTTGGCATCGTTTAGCGTATCGGACTTGCTTACATCGATTGCCACGGCTATACGCGGACGTGTTTCAACCGATCGTGTAATTCGAAGAAGGGGCTCGAAGAGTGTTATCAGTAACAAGGCGAGTCCGATAGACCTCAGCGCTACGAGCAACGCGCGCATGCGCGGCCCGGGATCTGGATTCGCAAACCGATAGCTCCATACTGCAACCCCCGTCGCAGCAAGGCACAACAACACATACAACCACCAGGGTCCGGCCGCAAAAGCAAAACGAAACGTATCCATGCACTCTCAGAATTAGTAGCCCGCAGGACGCGAAGATGCACCCGTTCGTGTTGATTTTGTCACATGTTCTATTTTCACCCTTCACTTCGTGTAAAAGTTCAGTTCAATCGATATGGAATCAAGCCTATGCTTCGCCGCTTTCTCGCAATTCTTCCACCCAACGTGCGCATTCGGTTGCGTGGTGTTTACGAGCGTGTGATATCGGCAAGGCGAGCGCGCAGAACGTATGCGCAATTCGGTGAGGACGCGGTACTGTTAGCATTGCTTGCAGAATTAAAACATCACGGAGAGCCAATAACAGAACCAGGCTTTTACGTCGATGTCGGCGCATACTTGCCAGTTACATATTCAAATACCTATGCATTGTATAAACGTGGCTGGCGTGGCATCACCATAGAAGCTTCACCGGGAAGTGAGCCTCTGTTCCGTATTACACGTCCGCGAGATATTCATGTTAACGTGGCGATAGGTGACAGCGAAGGTCAGATAACCTACTTCACATGGGGTACACCAACGGTAGTGAACACGGCCGACCCCGAGCATGCTGCATTGTTCACCCGAGAACTGGGACGTCCACCCGAAACGATACAAGTACCGTTGCGCACGCTCAGCTCAGTACTAACCCAGTACGTTCCGCCAGGGATATCCGTTGACGTGATGTCGATAGATGTCGAGGGAATGAGTTTGGCTTGTTTGCGCGGCAACGATTGGACAACATTCAAGCCACGTGTGATACTCGTAGAGGTTGACGTGAATCCCCTGCACCATGGTGCCTTAGATCCATCGATTGCGTACCTGCAATCACGCGGTTACGCATTAAGGGCAATCGCTGGGCCGACTGCAATCCTTGTGCTGAATGAAAAAAAGACTGCTGAATAAAAAAAAGCCCCAATAACTCGTGTCACTGGGGCTTCTCGTTTTTTTAGAATGGTTGTGTTACCTGTGTGCGATCGGATCTGCTGTGCCATCGGGGTCGCCAGTGGCGTAGCCGTTGGTGACGATTGCGCCGAGGAGAAGAACGCCTGCTACGTGTGGAGCAGCCATCGAAGTGCCGCTAATTGTGTTTGTGAGGTTGCCTGGCCATAGCGAGAGGATGCTGGCACCCGGTGCAGCGTAATCGACAGGTGGGTTGCCCCAGTTCGACCACGATTGGAAGTTATCGTTCGAGCCAATAGCTGAGATCGTGTAGATGTTTGTACCGTTGGCACGAGCTGGCGAGCTGTTACCAGCATTTGCACCGTCGTTACCTGCGGCTAGAACCATCCGGATGCCACGATTCGCAGCGCCAATCACAGCGTTGTCGAGTGTTGTGGACACACCACCACCAAGGCTCATGTTAGCGACGTCTCCAGAAGCTCCGGCAGACGCTACATAATCAACGCCGGCAATGACGCCAGAGTTTGTACCGGAACCGGTTCTACCCAGCACTTTTACGGGAACGACAGTAGCACCCGCGGCAACACCAATTACATACAAAGTGTTGTCTTTGGCTGCGATAGTACCCGACACGTGAGTGCCGTGTCCGTTCAAGTCGTCGGCGTTTTTTGCGTCGGTGCCCTTCTTAATGAAGGTACGACTGCGCGTGATGTCAACAGTCAAGTCAGCGTGATCAAGATCGACGCCTGTGTCGATAATCCAGGCAACCTTGCCAACGCCACTTGCCGATCCGCCAATGCGCGTGATGCCCCAAGGCGTTGTCTGCGCTTGTACAGCTTCGGTTTGCTTCGACGCAAACGTTGGTGTAACGCGGAACACCTGGTCTTGTTCAACCGACAACACGCGTGTGTCTTTCTGCATCGTGAAGGCTTGTTCCGAAGTCATACCGACGGCAAAACCACGCAGTGCTGTTTTGTAAACAAAGATAACATTTGAACTGGGGACGCCATTGGCTGATGTGATGTCGGCCACGAGCGCGTCTACATCAACGTTAGCCCCTTGTATTCCAGCCCCTTGCTTAAACACGACAATGTACTGTCCCGGAATTAGCGTTCCTGCTGGGGCATTATCGACGTTGAACGCGCCCACCCCCGGTGTATCACCGTCGGGTCCGTTCGGATCGGTAGAGCAGCTTGCCATAAACAGAGCCGAAGCACATATCAAAACCGTACACCAGGTTGAGATTCTCATAGGTAACCTTTCAGTGAAAAGACGAATTGTAAGCGGAATAACGATGTGGAGTAACCAAAGCAAACGTAACGATTATGCCAACACGACGAGCGGCAATTCGACAAAGAATGTGGAGCCCTGACCTGCTACACTTTCGCACCAGATACGGCCCCCAGAGCGCTCTACGTCGCGCCGTACGATATGAAGGCCGAGACCGGTCGAGTCTTCACCCTGCGTGGGTGCAGCAGACAGACGCTGGTACGGACGAAACATGCGGTCCATATCCTCAGATGAGAGGCCCTGTCCTTCGTCCTGGACGGACAATAGCAGCCGCGGACTCGTCACAATACCATCGGTATATAGACGGCGCACGGTGACGGTTACCGTAGTACCCGGCTCAGAGAACTTGAGTGAATTTGAGATGAGATTCTCTAGCATCGAGATTAGCCGCATTTCGGGAATACGCGCAAATGCCGGTTCGCGCAGCATTACTGTGTTTAGTACGATGTTTTTCTCGCGAGCGCGTGCGCGAAACTGTTCGAGGAGGTACGTCCATATCACCGTTACGTCTACGACGGCGGTGTCGTCTTCATGACGTCCCTTCGCGCGGTCGAGTACACGATTGATGAGATCGAACATACGCGTAGAGATCGATCGTACTTGGACGATTAACGCGTGCCTATCGTCGGGTGCGAGGGTTGCATCCTCCATAAACAACTGCGTAATGGCACGTATGGTATTGAGCGGACTTTTTAGCTCGTGCGCCATAAAGGCAAGGTATTCTGCGTTCTCTTCGTGCAGTTGTTCGAGGCGCTCGACCGCACTTGCCAATTCGATATTGCGGAGTCGTTCAATCTCTGCTTGCGTTTCGTATTGCGTTACTTCGAATTGCCGATGCATGTTGTGCAGACGACGTTCAATGGCAAGCCGGTCGGCTTCGGCATTCTGTTCCACGAGCACACGATAAAGATGAACGGCCTCTTCAAAATTGCCGACGACGGCATAAGCGTGGGCTAGCTTTTTAGTGATCTCTAGCTGCAGGTATGGCGTGTTGTGTTCCTTAAAGTACTCAAGCATGCCTACCATGAGGACCACTGCCTCTGCATACTGCTCACGGTGCAAATGCAGGTTCGCCCAACCGCCGTTTACGTATTGACGCCCAACGCCTGTGTTGTTCTTAAAGGCTGGTAGCGCCTCGAGGTTGCGAAGTGTCTCCTCAGACAGGCCGTCGTTGCCCATAAGTAGATAACATTCGGCGACTTTATAGTGTGTATAGAGCAGTTCGTTGACTTCAAAATTGTCGTGCCGTAGATCGATTGATTTTTTGAAATAGGAAATTGCCTCCTCAAAGTTGCCAGAAACTCTGGCATGAAGACCCATGTGCACGCAGGATTTTGCAAGACCTACTTTGTCGTCCAGCCGTTCGAACAGCGTAGCGCCGCGGCGAGCGTAAGCAATAGCTGTCTTCTCGTCCTGTAGGAACTCAGCATAAATGCCAGTAAGGTTCGTAAGTACCGTGGCAAGCATTCGCTCGTCGTTGGTACGCTCTGAAATCGATAGCGTACGCTCGTAGTACATCAGCGCATTGCCAATGTCCTGTTTATTGTAGTAAACGGTACCAATGTTCAGATAAACACGCGCAATGTCATTTTCTGGCCCGGTCTCAAGTAGAAGTTGCTCGGCAGCATCGTAATGACCAAGCGCACCTTCGTAGTCCAAATCCACAAAACGAAACACTCCAACCTCGTGGTGAGCCATGGCTTCTTCGTAACGCTCCCCTGCTTCACGAGCGAGCTTAATCGATTCCTGCGCGAGAGTTTCGCCTTCCGCAAACGAGCCCGTGTGTAACAGCGAACGCGCGACGATGCGACGTGCACGCAGGCACGACGGCAGATCGTTATTCGAATCCAGAAATGTCGATGCAAGGCGGAGGCTCTCGTGCGGGTCACGACGCAGTAGTCGCTCTGCCTCATCGAGCGTTGGGTTAACGTCGGCTGCAGCTACTGGGTCGACGCGTGGTTGGTTAGCATCTACCACGTCAGCGTTTTGCCGTAGCATCCTTGGCTGCTTCCTGAACGGCCACGATAATCTGACGGAATTTTTCTGCCTCAGCACCCTTTAACGTTGCGCGCTGCATGAGTACATAGAAGTTGTTTGCAACGTCCATGCGCATTTCAACGACGACGATGTCCTCTGGTTTGCGATTCGCCTTCGCACCTTCGGTAACGGCCGCATTCAGCGCTTTCTTAACGTCTAGGTATGCATCGACTTCGGTGCCACGGATTTCAACAGATTCAAGAAACTGCGAAACACCTTTAACGTCGGCCAATGCAAGCTTCGGCTTAATAACAACCATTTCCTGATTGCTTGTTAGAGAACCCTGCTGTGCGCTAGTCTGCACTGTGCCTTGTGGCTGCGCAAAAGCAACGACTGCAGAACACAAATACAACACTGCGATAAGTGTAGAACGAACCATGAAAACTCCGAAATTGAGTGAGGACTACAGAACAACGGCAACGCTCATGCGATGCAGCAGTGCAGACGAACCAAGCGTGCTTAGCGCGTAGTCGACGTCGATTGTTGCGAGATTTACACCGATGCCACCGCTAATGCCTGTGAGTTGGGTACTGACGTTCACGCCGCTCAAATTGCGTGTTGCGTTGTCATATCCAACACGTAGCTGCACGTATTTGCCAACGTAGAACTCCCCACCGACCGAGAAATTCAGAAACCGCGATCCGAACGACTCGACATCGTCGGCCAGATGGTTCAGCGACGCGTTTACCATCAAAGGAAGTCCGCGCAGTCGATGATTTACACCCAGACGCACATCAATCGGAAGTCGGTCTTTAATGCCATCGTACGTAGCCAATTGCGACCCAACATTCAGAATCGACAGAGCAACATTCGTGCGCGCCTGCGGAATCTGAAACAGCACACCAGCATCAACGGCTATGGCCGACGCCACCAGATCGTCGAGCGTAGAGTGCATGTACTTTACTGTGACACCGTACGAGATAAGTGTGTCTATCTCGCGTGCGAATGACACTCCGAAAACAATATCGGCGGCACCAATTGTGCCCAAACGTGCACCAAAAGCATCGGTGCGCTCGAACGAGCCGTAATTCATGTACGTAACCGTAGCCGCAAACGAGCCGACACTATCCCACTTATCGGCATAGATGGCCATACCTGCGTTAATGTCGAGCACATGTTTGATAAACGTCGCACTAACGGTGCGCGATGGCACTGTTGTAAGAACAGCCGGATTTAACGGCGTCGTAGCTACGTCTTCCTTCATTGCAACGGTCGAGCCGCCCAGACCAGCCGAACGCGCCGAGAGCGCACCGCGCAGAAACGGGAATAGCGTTGCCTGCTGAGCAACTGCCGTCGTTGCGCACAACACACAACATGCGACGAGGTAAGGGGCTAGAAGGGGTCTGAATGAACGTTTTGAAGACTGCATATTTATCGTGTCATGGTTGCGAGGAATGAAGCCGGGGGGCGAACGGCACGGAATGTGACAGCATCAACAAATGCGTGTTTCGTGAAGCCAGTTACTATAGGTTCATCACCACGCCGAATGTCATACGTCATTGTTATCACGGGCGACACCTTGTGTTCATAGGTCGTAATAATGTCAAGCATCTCGTCATACCGCGCCGGCTTGTGATACACAACGTGTGCTTCGAGAACCGGAAGCAGAAATCCCTCACGTTCGAGATCGGCGTACGGCAGGCCAGCAGCGCGTAGCAGCTCCGTACGACCAATCTCAAAAAACATCAAGTAGTTGCCGTTGTATACAATGCCCATCTTGTCGGTGTGCGCATACCGAACTCGAATAGGCGTCGTATGCACAACACTCTCACTCATGCGGCACGTCCGACTTTTTCAAGATTCGACAACAAGTCGAGCAGGCGTTCGAGCTCATCCAAAGAATAGAATTCAATTTCAATGGCCCCTTCGTCACCCGACTTCATTTTTACCCGTACCTGGGTATGGAATAGATGGCGCAGCGTGTTCTCAAGTTCAGACAACGTGGTAGCTAACTCCCCTCCTGCGCCTGCGGAGCCTACGGACAGGGTGACGGAAGATCGACGCTCTGGGTTATTGTTCGAAGCGCGAATCTCGCCCTTACGTGTTACTTCTTTTCGACCGAGTTCGATGTCTTTTACAAGCGCTTCTGTCTTGCGTACCGATAGGTCGCGCTGAATGACTTCACGGAGCACGGCCTCATGCGATTTCGGAACAGACAGGGCAAGTAACGCCCGTGCGTGTCCCATTGAAATCTGCTTATCACGCACTGCAGCCTGGGCTTCGGCAGGAAGCTTAAGCAGACGCAACAGATTTGCAACCGTACTGCGGTCTTTGCCGACTTTAACCGCTACATCTTCCTGACGCAGTCCGCATTCTTCGATTAATCGCTGATAGCCCACTGCAACTTCAAGTGGATTGAGGTCTTCGCGTTGCACGTTCTCTACAATTGCAATCTCGAGCATCTGCGAATCGCTATTGATGTCGAGCACATACGCCGGGATCTTCGTAAGGCCGGCCATGCGTGCCGCACGCAGCCGACGCTCGCCGCTAATGAGTTCGAAACCGTCGAAGTGACGTCGCACCGTTATCGGTGTAATAACACCATGCACACGTACCGATTCGGCAAGCTCCTTTAAAGCCCCTTCATCGAAATGCATTCTCGGCTGCACAGGGTTCGTGCGCAGAATGCGTTCGATGTCGATGAGTGCAATGCCCGTGAATTCTTGCGAAGAGTCGACGATGGCTTGTTGTGCGGTTTGGTCCGGACGTATCAGTTCTTTTGGAATAAGCGCGCCAATACCCTTGCCAAGTCCTAACGATTGCTTCATGTAGTCTCCCCTTCAGCTTCCATTGCACCTGCAATAATGCCATTGCGCAGAAGAATCTCACCTGCAAGGTCGAGATAGTTCTGTGCGCCAATGCTTGAAGCATCGTAAAGAAGCGCGGGCTTGCCATGACTTGGCGCTTCGGAGAGTCGAACGTTGCGTGAGATGACCGTGCGGAAAGCTTTCTCTTCGAAGTGACGTCGCACTTCGTCGACAACCTGATTGCTAAGTCGCAAACGGCTATCGTACATCGTAAGCAGCACGCCTTCAATCTCGAGCTTCGGATTCGTACTGCGGCGAACGATTGCAATGGTGTTGAGGAGCTGACCCAATCCTTCGAGGGCGTAGAATTCACACTGTACAGGAATGAGCACACTATCGGCCGCAGTGAGAGAGTTTAACGTAAGAAGTCCGAGCGACGGTGGACAGTCAATAACGATAAAGTCATAGCGGTCACGAATTGAAAGCAGTTGTTTCTTTAGCAACATCTCGCGATGTGGTACCCCGACAAGTTCGATCTCTGCACCAACGAGGTTGATGTGCGAGGGTATAAGATCGAGATACGGCATCTGTGTATGAACAATAGCTTCCGATGCAGGCAGATTGCCAAGCACAACTTCGTAAATCGTCTTTTCAAGTGATGTTGTATCGACACCATATCCGTGCGAAGCATTCGCCTGTGGATCGATGTCAACGAGCAAGGTTCGTTGCTCCGCCGCCGCCAACGAGGCAGCAAGATTTACCGACGTCGTAGTCTTTCCTACGCCGCCCTTTTGATTCGCAATGGCAATTACCTTACCCATAACTCATTTCTGTAGTGACAAGCCGAAAAGTCCGCGCTGAGAAGCTGCAAGTTACGTTCCACAGAGGTTTCACGGGGCCCCATCGCTGCCGATGGGGATCTTCATCAACGGCCTCCGGAGATCGACAGCCGGATGTCTAGCCCTACCTGCGTGGTGCTGAAGCCCGGATTGGCGGCGCCGGAGCTGAAGTTGCCTTCGTAGCGAACGAAGGCCGAAGCTGTGACGCGCTGACTGATGGTGTAGCGCGCGCGAGGCTCGATGGTGATGGTTGTGGTGCCCTGCACGAGGTCGGCATCGGGTTTGTAATCGATGACGTCGAAGCGGCCCTGAAGCGAGCGTCGGAATTGTCCGAGGAAGGAGAACTCCATGTCGTTCTCGAGGTCGAGGCCGAGGAACTTAAGTGAGACGCCGCGACGGAGGTACGAGGCGTTGATTTGCAACTCGTGACTGATTTCCTGTCCAATCGTGCTACGTGCCGATGTGTTGAGTGTGTGTGCTTGTGTGACGTTATACCGAAGCGTGCCCGTTAGTGTACCTTTTAGCGCTTTCTCATCGAAGTTCATGTTTAAGCCGATAAGCGGCGTAAAGCCTGTCTTTACCTGTTGCACTTCGATGACACGTCCGTTGTCGGTAATCCTCGCATTCTCCTGATAGCTGCTCTGGTATGCGTGTTCGATGAAAATGCGTTGTGCGATGCCTTTTAATGGACCAAATTTTTCGATGCCATCCCAACGCAATGTGTAGTTCAATGCTGGTGCTATGCGTGCTAGTTCACCGGAGAATAGTTGCAGTGACTCGAAACCATCACGGAACGATTCTGCCAACGCATCGAGAAGTTGTTGGTTGCGCTTCGACGTATCGGGTTCGTTGGCAAGAACAGCGGCCTTCTCGCGATACAACCGCACAACCTCGTCTACGCCGTCGTTAGAAACACCAAAAAACCACGTTGGTATGCTGACGAATGTTCGGTCGAGCGTCTGGCGAATGTTAATGTTCGAGTATGACGGTACACCGTTCGCATCGGTCAGTACGCGCTGGTCCTTCGAGTAGCCGAAGTCTGACTTCATTGTAAGGTCGAGCGTAGCTCCGGGCCACAGCGGACGTGATGTTTGAAGCTGAACGGTGTTGCGTTGCGTGAAGTTGTCCTGCATTACAGCGTTCGGCGGACGCGGTCCGGTGCTTGTCGTGAACTTGAAGAACGGGAACTTCGACGAACCCTCTACACCAATACCACCGTGTGGATTACTTGTAAGCCCAAGTTGGTATGCCGTGCTCGGTCCCCACATCGGATCGTTGCCGCGGAACGTCATCGTACGCGCCCAAAGATTGCTGAAGCCAGTTCCACCCATGACACCCGGGTTTACGGTGTTGTTGTTCTGCGTGTATACGAGTGTGAGGTTATCAAACCCAAACAGCACTTCCTGAAACACCGATGCAACATCTTCGAGTGTAGATTTTGCTTCTTTCTTTGGTGCTCCGAAAATCTCCTGACCAATTTGCCGCCAACGAATAATCGGACTCAGTCGCGTTGTTGTATTCACACGTCCGACGCGCACAACATCGCGCGTGGCAGGGTCTGGTTGCAACGGGTCTTGTAGGTTGTACACGGCGGTATACGAACCCGTCGTTTCGATGAGTCTGTTAATGCCAAGTATGTCTGGCAGTCGCGGACGTACATTTATGGTGACCGTCTGCGTGTAGTTGTTGTCTTTACCGAAGTCGAGCTTTCCGTTTCCGAAGAACATCTGCGAGAACAAGTCACCCCCCGTACGCTGACGTCCGTTTTCATCGAGCTCGTGATCGGCAAGCGTAGACATCGAAACCACGCGATAGTCGATGGTCGGACTTAAAAATCCGTTTTCGACTAGTCGCCAGTTAAACGCAAGGGTTTTCTCCGCGATGAACTCGCGGACAATGGGGCTCGGAAACGGCAGGAACCGTGACTGCTCTGTTGTGCGAGCACGTGTCATGTTTAGACCCATCGTCAGGCTCTGTGGAGCGAAGTTGATCTTCATGTCTTTGTAGGCCTTCAGGCCCGGCACACTCTCGAGAAATTTTAGCGGACTTACGTCATACTTACTCGGTATGGTTACGTTGTAATCGGTGCGGAAGCGCCAGCGCCACTCAAATCGATTCTGCACGACCTGCGTACGCTGAAATTCTTGCGCATACACGTAGTTGAATGTAAGCTTGTTGAATGTATCGTCTATCCACCACAGTTTGGTTGGAATGCCAAGTCGTACACCAGTCAGACCCCACTGATCGCGCACAATAACTTTTTGCGAACGTGTGCGAACGTCGTTGTACACCTTGTCGGCCGTTGCTAAAGACGCACCTTTCACTAACGTGTCATTGCGCGAGGCTTCTGCAGCACGCAACAACTCAACATCGTTCTGCGCCTGATACAGCGGGTTTTCTAAGTCCTCGGAGTGCGTGTACGAGATTGGAATTTTTACTTCTTTGAGCTCTTTGGGTAGAAACTTTTCGAGTCCGGCAGTCACGCCGAAATTCCACGACGTAATCTGAGATCGTCCACCAAAGCGCTCTTCGAGTCTGTGAAAATTCGGATTGGTGTGTGAGATGGCAGCTGTGACATCTGCCAAATCTGCCAACTTGAGGTTGATGCTTCCGATGGCCGCCCAGTCACTATTGTTTACCGGACTCACCAGGCGCAATTCGTCGACCCACATGGTTGTGGTAAGCTCATTCGGAAATCGTTCGGATGGATTGGCAACGCCGAACCCGAAATAAGTAACTCTTGTTAGGATCGGACTTCCCTTGATGGCATACGTACCCTGCGGGTCGTTCGGAACCGGAAATTCTTGTCGGTCGTTGTATCGCGCCTGGTCTCGAATCTGCTTTATCGCAGTGAGATCACTCAACACAATGCGCAAGTCCTGCCAGCCCCTTAACAGAGGTCTTCGATACTCATAGTAGTTCGCTGAGTCGACGCCAAAGCGGATGTACGAATAAGCAGGAGGTGTAGCACCTGTTGTTACCCTGTCAGGCATGGTCTGGTCACCATGAATGAAGAAGGCAAGTTCTTTGTAGTAGAAGAGGTCCCACGGACGGTACACTCTTACTGCCATGCGCTCTTCGCCATAACGAAGATTCGTCGTACGTACAACGAGCGACTGCTCATTTAAGAACTGTGCTGCAAACGGATCGGGGTTGTTGAGTACCTGGGGCGGCGTGACGCCAGGGGGCATGTCGTAGAAGTCGGGCGGACCGCCGTTCTCTTCACGATTGATGTACGTTACGGATAGTACCGAATCGTTTTCGGGCACGTTCGACTGCAACTGGTGGTTACGCAACCAATACGAACCAACGACACCCCAATCGGCAACAGACAGCTTTACCAGTCCGCCACGAAACGAAACACGGATGTATTGAATGTTCGTGAACAACGGGTTACCCACGAGCGTGTCTGGCTTGCGTATAGGAATGCGATAGAGGAACCAACCTTTCGACGCATTGCCACCAACGATTTGCGGATTTGTCTCCGGATTAGGATTGAGATTGACTTCGTATCGGAAGTAGCTATTGTCTAGCGCAATGGTCTGTCCGTTATTCTCATTGAGAATTTCCTTATCGGGAAACTGTCCAAGCTCGGATTGCGATGAGTTGCCTTCGTAGTTGTTGTACTTCGTGAAATCGGTTTCCGGCTGATCCTGCCTATTACCCCCGAAGTTGAAGAAATAGTCGTCGCGCGCAGGATCCTTCTCTTGATTTAGGGGAAATGGATACTGAGTGATTTCTCTCGCATTATCTATTGTGTCGATACCGATGTCTTCGCCGACATCAATGAGGTTGTTCTGAGGCACGCTGTCTTCGGTGTTCAGGCGTTTGTCGGGAATGACGTCTTCGCTGATTTGACCAAGATCGATGTACATCTTCGAACTCGGTTCATACGCATCGAGGTGCATCATGATTTCGATGTAGTCGATGTTATTATCGGCATCGAAGTTTGTGCTGAATGCCGAGAGTATGCGTGTCATCCCGGCCCAAATGCGCGATTTGTTGGCGTTGTTGAAGGCCTGTGCACCAGCACGGACGTTCATCGAGTCGGCGCCATTCCACGTCGGATTTTCGTCATCAACAAACTCTGGGTTCTTGTTATAGATACCGCGCTTCGTGGGTTCGAACACGATGCGCAGTGGGCTGATATTTGATTGTCCCTGCTGCCGCGAGCGACGTGGGTACACATCAGCCAAGGCAACGTCAGGCACAAATCGTTGAAACCAGTATGCGCGACCTCGGAACAGAGCCGCCATCGTGTCATTGTCCCACAACGTTAAGTCCTGTGGTGCCGACGAGTGTTCCCATAACGACGGTGAAAGGCCGAATGTGATATTCTTTCGGGCGCTCTCGAAATCGTCGAGGTACGCAACAGCTTTGCCCTGGTCACTTATAACATTCGATGTACGCTTGTTTGGTGTGGGAGCCACCATGGCCCACTCGCCAGATACGTTTAATGATGAGGGGGCTTTAGTGTCGAAGAAGGGCAATGCATCGAGTGCACGCGTCAGGAAGGCCAAGTCTGACGTAAGACGTCCGTCGAACCCAAGCATAAGATTCGAGTTCGGTTCTTGTCCGGGCTGTACGCGATCCACAACCGCCGACTGATCGAAGTTCATCATCGTCATGCCGAGCGAGGCCGTGGTCTTTCTGCGATTGAAGAGTTGATAGTCGGCGCGCACCCCTACCAGCGTTCGCGTTGTAAGGTTAAAGACGTCGTTGTTTTCGTACTCTACGTTCAGGTTTGCATTGGGTAATGTCGCCCGGGCGTTTAACAACGTAAGGCTTCCGGAGTAGTAGTCGACGGTGTAGTCGATCCCTTCGCGAAGCGGAGCCCCATCGAGCGTGACCTTTACGCTTCCCGGAGCAACATTATAGTTGAGTGGTATGCGGTTACCTGACCCAGATGCTGTGCCCGACGCTTCACCAATAATGACAAACCGGTCTTTCGCCGCATTGAGTCGGGCGGTTACGTACGTCGTGTCGTACACTTCGTTAAAGATGTATTGCTCGGCGATCTGCGGATTGCCCTCTTTCGCGAAGTATTCGCGGAGACCTTCGCGGAACGGCTCGAGAGAAGGAAAGGTTATCTCACCACGTTGTGCGTTGAAGACGGGCGGACGTGAATCAAACTGACCATCTGGTGGTTCTGCACCCGTACCATTGTTGACTTGGTCGAGGCGGAAGATCGTAACGATTTTATCTGGCGCGCCTTCGAGTACATCGACTGAGTCGTTTGTGTTGCGGAAATACCACAAACCAATTTTTGTATCCGTCGGCGATGCATTCAGCACACCAATGGGATACACATTGCGCATCATCCTGTCCCAGATGAGTGGGTAGCCGGGCTGCATTTCCGGACGCGACACGAGCTTTAGAATAAGCGTGTCTTTTACCTGCAGGTTTCGCGTGAGCGTTCCGTGATAACGATCGTCTTCTGGGGCTTTCGTCGGACCTTCCGTTCGATAGGCAACGGCATAGTACCGATCCTGACGCATGTTCAGAATCGTGATCTTGCCCAAGTTCATGTCGAGTTCGTAACGCTTCGGATCGAGCTTCGAAAAACGTCCCTGCTCGACATACCCCGCACGGATAGACTGATTCTTTAACGATATGGGATAACGCTCACCAACCGGAAGCTGTGCGTATTGGATGGATGGCAGATCTGCAATTGCAACGGCATCGTTTGTGGTGATGTTCTTGACTTCCGTCTCCGACTCCCAGACTTCTAGCTCTTTTACAACGAGTGAATCGCCGCTGATGGGAAGGACGGGAGTCGATGTTCGGAAGTACTCGCGCCAGATGCGGAAGTAATTCGTGTCGAGAAAGAAGTGGTTGCGTGCGTAGTCGTATGCGCGAATCGAGAAATAGTTCTTAGATGTTCCGCCGCGTGCGTTAATGAATTTACGTTCGCCGCGACGTTGCGATGCAATGGTCTTTAGGTACAGCGGACCGAACTGATAATCGGACCGGACGCCAAACAGTGTCTGTCCCCCGCCGATGAGCGTGCTTTGCGTTTCGAGATTGACGTTTCCAAACTCGACCTTCTTTACGATGTCATCATCGTAACCCTCATAACCGACCTTGAACCGATTGTTGAACTCGAATTGGTTGAGTGTATTCCAGTCGACATTCATTCTGAACTTGTCGCCGATGCGCGCGCTAACGTTTACCTGAATGTTCTGACTAAAGATTGGGGCCGACTGTGTTTGTCCGAGCGCCGAAGCAGTTCCCAATCGTTGGGAGTCCCATCGCCATCCGGCCTGTACATTTACTTCGCCATTCACGTTAATCGAGATTTCAGGCTTACCGAAAATGCCCAACAACGGGTTGGGCGGAAGTGGGATTGTGATGTTCGTGGCCTGGTCGATAAGGCGCGTAAGCTCTCCTTGAGACTTCGGTTTCTTAAGCTCATAGGAGAATAGACTCGAGTCACGCAGCTTGTCAAGCATGTCTGCCTGGCGCCCCTTTAAATACGTGTCCAAATCGAGCGAATACGGTGTGCCGATATCCGTTCCCTCGAACATTTCACGCAGATACATCCGCTGGAGCATCGAATCGACCGAACCCTGGCGGCCATAACCTGGCGGAATCTTTATGGGGCCTCTTTTCGCGCCGAATCTGTTTAGGCGCGAAGAAGGGTAATGCGTAGGCAGGTCGGTATTGGTCGGATCGCCGATTTTCAGACGCACAGAATCGTCCTGAAAGGCGCTTGCCATCATCCATGCAGCCGCTTGTGTGGTTAACGCATGCAAGTCTGCAACTGGTTCTGCTGCGGAGACTGCTGCTGACAACGACATCGTAACGGCCAGGAAGGCGCCGAAGAAGATTGTCGTTTGCATTAAGTCCCGGATGATAAATGATGAACAAAGATAGGCCGCGACGTAATTTTGAAGTCTCCGTGGCGGCTTAGCTGCGGGTTGCATACGACATTCCCGTCACCGTATTGTACCGCATGTTCCTTACCCGACCCCTTCTCCTCGTCCTGTTCTTCTTTTGCACAATCACTCACGTGATTGGTCAACCGCAAAACTTCAACGCATACCGCACGCTTGGTCAGAAGGAAATCGCTGCCCTCATGCAGTCAGACACGCGAACGGTTATCAACCTTGGCGGCAACTGGCAGCGCATTGAAGACGGCGTTCCGAAGGAGGCTGTCTACCTGCCATCGGGTGGAGGCTTCAACGACGGGCTACATGTTCGACGCATCATTCGACTCGATGCCTCGACGCTCGCAGAACGTTCATGGCAGATAATGTTCCTCGGAGTGAGTGACGAAGTTGAACTTCGCGTGAACAATCGCAACATTATGCGGTACCCGGGGGGCATGGTGCCGTTCGTTGCTCGTATACCCGAACAAGCATTAATGCCGGGGAATAACACAATCGAACTTGTGGTAACCGTAGCGGGCGATCGTACACTACGTGTTGAACAATTTGCACGCAACGCACGAAGACGCCAGATGGGAATACTGCGCGAGATCCTGCTTATTGGCACGCCGCACGTTTGGTCGAGCGATGTACGGTCGAATATTAGTCTTGCTACAGGACACGGCTCTGCATCGGTAACGGTGCAGGCAACCATAAACGGTGGCTTGGTTGAACGCATTGCAGGAGACTCGACCAATGAACTTGTTCGTGGTCGAGTAAATGCCACCGTCGAAGCTACACTCACGTCACCCGACGGAGCAATTGTTGCGCGGTCATCAGCACAAGTAGTGCAAATAGAGCAGTCGCGGCAAGTCCAAACAACGATGAAGCTCGACGTTGCGAACCCTCGCCTTTGGTCACCCTCTTCACCGTCGATCTACAAACTCACGGTAAACGTAAGCGTTGGCGGACGTCTACTCGACGCACAAGGTTCGAACGTTGGCATTCGATCTGTGCGCATTGGTAGCACCGAACGTGGCCGCAGGTTTATGTTAAACGACTCGGCAGTTTTTATCAACGCTGTAGAGTATGTCGAAGACTACCCGGGGCTCGGCGCAACGCTTTCGTCGCACCTTATGGAGCGTGACGTATCGCTCTTGAAAACCCTTGGCGTGAACGCTGTACGCTTCAGTAGCGGGTCTCCCCACCCGTATATGCTGCACCTCTGCGATACGTACGGCATAATGGTGCTGTGTGAACTGCCTGCAATCGACATCCCCAGGTCTATCCTCCCCGATGAAGAAACAACAGCACGGTTAAACAACGCGGGCGAACGATTGCTCACCTATGCAGGCACACACCCGTCGATCGTAGCAATTGGATTGGGGTCGGGGCTCGAAGAAGGGGCTGAAACCGTCGAAGCGTACTTCCGTCAGTTCTCTGGCATCCTCCGTCGCAATGGCTCACGGCTTCTCTACAAAGTCATTCCAGCAGCCCTTGCTTCTCGTGCAAGCGAAGGTGGTTTCGACCTCGTCGTTGTACACTTCGCAACGGAGCACGACCGTGCAGGTTTCGACAATACGATACGGTCATGCGCCCGTGCCATGAGCCGCGCTTGTGTGCTTACTTCATTGGGTGCAGTACTGTCTCCGGAAAACCGCAACGGCATAAGCGACCCGCTTTCAAATGAAGCACAGGCTGTGATTATACGCGATGGCTATCGGGCTACGGTTGCGGCCGGACTCGGCGGATGTGTGGTGTGGACGTTTAACGATTACGCGCTTCAGCGCCCGTCAATGTTAACAGATGGGAGCAATCCGTACGAACGCACTTCTGGGCTGGTTGATGAGTGGCGACAACAGCGTGTGTCCTATGCGATGTTGAAGTCTCTAATCAACGACGAAAAAGAGCCCCTTCTCCAGGCGCGCGATCACAGTGATGTCACGCCATTGGTGTTCATCGTTACGGGCATCGTTCTTGGCCTTTTACTCGTGCTACTCATTAACCGGTCGCGCCGATTCCGCGAGTATCTGCTTCGTGCAATCGTGCGTCCGTACAACTTCTACGCCGACATCCGCGATCAGCGCATTCTATCGACGATTCAGACATCGGTCCTTGGCGTCGTTATTGCAAGCAGCGTCGGTCTCATTATGGCGTCGTTGTTGCACTACATGCGTACAGACGCCGAAATCGAATACCTGCTACATCTATTCATTCCGTCGTCGCAGGTCTACGAGGCCCTTCGCTTCATCGTATGGCGTCCGGCCCTTGCGGTTGTCGTCTGCTCTGTATTCATGCTGTTCGTGTTTCTGGTATTCGCAACGCTACTGCGCATAGGCGCCATGTTTGTACGCGGACGTATTCTGATGCGCGACACGTTTACGATCGTCGTGTGGTCGGCGTTACCACTTGTAATTCTTTTGCCGTTAGGCATCGCATTCTATCAGGTGCTTAGTGCCGATGCAATGTCTGTGTGGGTACCACTCGCCATCGGAGTCATAACGGTGTGGTTTATCGTGCGTATGCTTCGTGCTACATCTGTTGTCTTTGATGTCTCGTCTACCATCGTCTACCTCGTGGGCTTCGGCTTTGTTGTATTTGCCCTTGGCAGCATTGCCTGGATATACATCGGTCGCTATGACGCAGCCGCATTTGTTCAGTACTATCTCGCTGTGGTGAGCGCCGGATGAGGTCCGTTTCGCCAAGCACACTCTCAGACCGGGAACAGTGCATTCTACGTGCAGTTGTGCAGCTTTTTATTCTGCATGCCGTGCCCGTTGGCTCTCGCGTTGTGTCGCGATATCTCGAACGCGAAATGCAAATGAGTCCGGCAACGATTCGAAACGTCATGTCCGACCTCGAAGCCTCTGGCTACATCACCCATCCGCACACGTCTGCCGGACGCATGCCTACGGACAAGGGCTACCGACAGTATGTAGACTCGTTAATGAAGATCGAAGCTCTGCCTTCTGAAGAAACCCATTCCGTAATCGCAAACCTGTTAGTAACGCCGCGAGAAACGGTCGTGCGCGAAGCAACGCGCATGCTTGGCTCGCTCTCGCATCATCTCGCCCTTATTGAACTTCCGCAGCTTCGCGATGCAGAGGTGCAGAAGGTAGACATCCTTCGCCTTACGAGCGACCGTCTGCTTGTAGTTATCTCGCTCGAATCGGACATCGTTCGAACGGTGTCGCTTGAATGGACAGGTACGCTTGCCGATGCATCGCTTGACGACGTTACGCGGCTGATTAACGAGCGGTTGTCGGGACGTCCGTTGTCGCTACTAGCCACCCTCTTCCCCGATGCCTCGACACCCGACTCGGTATCGAACGGACTCGTTCGTTTGTTCGTAGAGCAGGTTGGACGCTTAGGCATGAGCAGCGAGGGCTCGACGCTTTTAATGGCAGGTACGCAAAACCTGCTTACCCTGCCCGAATTCGACGATCCGGCGCGGATGCGTTCTGTAATCGAACTCGTTGAAAACGAAGATGTCATCGTACACGTCCTCGGCTCCGCACGCGACGACCAAAGCGGTGGTGTTAGCGTGCGCATCGGCAATGAGCTTTTGAACGAGCAACTGCAGGACTACAGCCTGGTCTCAACCACATACAGAATTGGTCCGGCAAGCGGCTCCGTCGGCCTTATCGGTCCAAAACGTATGGATTACAGTCGCATGATCTCGCTGGTGCAAATGGTATCAACCGTACTCAGCAAGACACTCACAATTAAATAGACTCACGATACACCAACCACAGACTCACCATAGACTCAACCTTCATAGACTCACCATTAAATAGATGGCAACGACAATGGCAACAAACGATTCTGAAACCGACATTCCGATCAACGACAGCACCGACACGCCCGGCATCGAAACGCTGCAGCGCGAATTAGCGGAATGGAAAGACCTCGCGCAACGCAGAAGTGCCGACGTAGAAAACATTCGTCGCCGTGCACGCCAGCGCGAAGACGAGCTTGTGGCGTATTCATCAGAGCACGTCATAACAAAAATGCTGCCGGTGCTCGACGATTTGCACGCTGCGGTACAATCATCGATGTCGGCCACCGATGTCGAAGCTGTACGCACAGGCATAGAGATGATCTACAACAAAGCATTAAAAATATTTACTGATGCGGGTGTAGCGCCAATCGAGACCGATGCAGGCGAACCGTTCGATGTAGACAAACACGAAGCGCTTATGCACACGACATCTGAACATCCCGAAGGTGCAGTAGTGCAGACTGTTCAGCGCGGATATCAATTGCACGACAAAGTCATTCGACATGCGAAGGTCATTACATCAGCCGGCGCGAAGGACGACAACGCATGACGCAACGCGACTACTACGAAATACTTTCGGTAACGAAGACTGCAACTCCCGAAGAGGTGAAGGTTGCGTATCGCCGCATGGCAATGCAATACCATCCCGACCGCAATCAAGGTGATCCATCGGCCGAAGACAAGTTCAAGGAAGCGGCAGAAGCCTACGAGGTGTTGTCAGACACAGACAAGCGCTCGCGCTACGACCGCTTCGGACATCAAGGTGTGAAAGGGGCTCCTGGTTTTCAGGAGTTCAACAACATCAACGATGTGTTCAGTGCATTTGGCGACATCTTCGGCAACACAGTGTTCGGCGACATGTTCGGTGGTGGCCGTTCGCAAGGTGGACGCCGCAAGCAAGGCCACGGCTCTCCGGGTGCAGATCTAAAGGTCCGTCTGCCGCTCATACTCGAAGACATTGCTGCCGGAGTCGAAAAGACACTGAAGCTGCGCCATTGGAAACCATGCTCTACGTGCAACGGGAAAGGCGCTAAAGGGGCTTCGGGGTACGCAACGTGTACGGTGTGCGACGGTACGGGCGAACTGCGGCAGATGTCGCGCTCGGTGTTCGGTCAGTTCGTAAACATCTCGGCATGTGCAACATGTGGCGGCACCGGCGAGACAATGAAAGACCCATGTGACACATGCGAAGGCGAAGGACGCGTCGAAGGCGAGTCTACGGTGAAAGTCACGATTCCTGCTGGCGTTCGCACAGGCAACTACCTTACCGTAACCGGTAAAGGTCAAGCCGGACGTCGTGGAGGTCCAGCCGGTGACGCCATCGTCGTTATCGAAGAACAGGAACACGACTTTTTCGAACGCGACGAAGACGACATCTACGACTCGTTAATCGTTGACTTCCCCACTGCTGCCCTTGGTGGCGAATTCGAAGTCACGACGCTCCTCGGTACAAGCACGGTAAAGATTGATGCTGGAACACAACCTGGAACAGAGATCAAGCTTAAAGGCAAAGGCATTCCGCACCTAAATGCGCGTGGTGCCGGCGATCACATTATCCGCTTCACGGTGTATGTGCCCACGTCACTCACGGGCAAAGAAAAGACATCGCTGAAAGAACTCACGAAGAGCGAGAACTTTCAGCCCAAAGAACGAGAAAAAGGATTCTTCGACCGCGTCAAGGAAGTCTTCTCTTAAGTGGCCTTACTGTGTTTACACCACGATGGGGCCCTAACCCATCGTGGTGAATCATGTCAGCTCCCCAATTCCTTACATCGCTCCAAAAGCACACGGGCACCACACGTAGCGAAGCCATCACGGTACTCTCCATCGCACTCGTCGTCGCGGCCGGGACGATAGGTCCGTGGATCTTCAACGACACACCACTTCACGAAGTCGCCACTGCACACAAAATCCTCGCCATGCTCGACTCGATGGCAACGGCGCAAAGTAGAGCAGACTCCTCCGTCGTAGACAGCGATAAACTTGGAGATACAGAACGGGATTATCCGCAGCGCAGGCCGCGTGCAGGGTCGACTCCTGCGTCGTCAAGTTTGTCATCGGCGGCTGGGTCTACATCCGCACCGCGAGGTCGGACCATCAACATCAACACGGCTTCTATGGCACAGCTCGAGCGTCTACCGGGTGTGGGTCCGGCCACAGCCGAAGCCATCATCAAACGCCGCACGATGCGGAAGTTCATGCACGTCGACGACCTCATGGACATCCGAGGCATCGGCACGAAGAAGCTCGAAAAGATGCGTCCGTATATCGAGTGCGCTCCGCCTCCCGAAAAGAAGCCGCAGTAGACGTAACTTGCACCTCATGATCAGCACCGTCTACCTCCATCCCGAACGAACGTTACGCGCAACGTGGAGCGTAGACCATGGCAACCCAACGTTGCTTTCGTACGACGAAAACGCGCGACTAGATGCCGGCGATCATGCCAGTAAAGGCACGGACGATCAAACAACGACAGTTGTCCTGCACACATCTGCCGTGCTGTTTCATCGGTACCCCGCCGACGCAGAAGAAGACCATGCCCGCAGACGGTTTTTCGAAATCATAACGTGTTTGCCTCCGCTGTCTCCGAACGACCACGTCATCGACATTGCAATGCCGGGACAACTGCATGGATCGACATGGCACGGACTCTTTGTCGTTCCTCAAGCCTCAGTTCCCGATAGTTTCGTTCCACTGGAAATGCGTGTTGACATTCTCGAGGACATTCGTGCTGCGCGTTACGCACAGCTGATTGCCGAGGCGGGAGTTACGCTTCTAATCGGACGCCGTGGCAAAGTGTGGTGGTGCGCTGTTCTCGATTCCACAGGTATGATCCTGCATCTTGTGCAATCGCCAGTGCATGAACTGTTCGAAGACTCTGTCGAAGTTAGCGACCTCGTACTCGAAGTGTGCGGCAGCATGAACTTGCGAGCAGAGCGTGTTATTCTCTTCGGCGACACACTTACAAAAGCAGTCTTCGACGACACAACATCCGCCCTCGACGGACTCGCAACAAATGTTGTACGCCTAAATCCGTTTCTAACGATTCAAGCAAACGTCGACGCGGGCACACAACAGCGCTGCGTGCGTCTAGCTCATCTCCTTGGCCCCCTCGTTGGCCCCCTGCCATTACCAATGTTGCACGAGCACTAGACCGGCCATGCGCATCATTGCAGGAGAGCTAAAAGGAAGGACGATTCCCTCGCCCACCGGCTCCGGAACACGTCCGACCACCGACGCCCTTCGCGAAACCATCTTCTCTACGCTCACCCATCTCATTGATTGGTCTACGAGCAACGTCCTCGACCTCTGCTGCGGTAGCGGAGCAATGGGCTTCGAAGCACTTAGTCGCGGTGCACTCCACGCAACGTTTATCGACGCAGATCGCGCTGTCTGCAAACAGGTGCAGTCAGTCGCAGCAGACTTGGGCGTGATCGAGCGTTGCACGATTATTTGTGAACGCATCGAGAAAGTGCTCGGTGGGACGGCCTCGAGCCCCCTACAATCTCCCTTTCATGTGGTCTTCGCCGACCCGCCGTACGACGCCATGCTGAGCAATCGCATCGCAAATGCGCTTGTCGCAAGGGGGCTGCTGACGCCAGGGGGCTTGTTTGTAGCGGAACATGGCGAGCGCGAGGCACTGCTCACGGACGCACACTGGGAAGAGGTCTCGCAGAAGAAGCGGGGGCAGGCCGTGGTAGACATCCGTAAATTGTGGGAATGAACAATCACGCCATGTACCCCGGGTCGTTCGACCCTATTACGAACGGACACGTCGATGTAATCGACCGTGCTGCGCAGATGTATGAAAAGGTGACAATCGTTATTGCGAAGAACAGCAAAAAGATTCCTCTGTTCGACGAGGACGAACGTCTTGCTATGGCGACCGAGGCGCTTGCGCATTTGTCGAACGTGCATGTAACGCTGCATGCCGGACTCGTTGTGGATTTTGCTCAGCAGCATGGCTGCAATGTTATCGTGCGCGGATTGCGCGCCGTTACCGACTTCGAATACGAATTCCAGATTGCCTTAATGAACCGCAAACTCGAACCAACCATAACCACGATCTTTCTGATGCCACACGAGCAGTACACATATTTGAATTCGAGCATCATTCGTGAACTCGGACGCTACGGACAGGACATCAGCGCCTTCGTGCCTTCTGTCGTCGCCGAACACATGAAAAAGAAATTTCCGTGAAGGTCCATATAATCACGCTCGGATGCAGCAAGAACACCGTCGATAGTGAGATCCTCGCAGGTCACCTAAAGGCCAACGCGTTAGAGCTTGCATCTGATGTTAACGACGCCGAAGCACTTGTCATTAACACGTGCGGCTTTATTGACGCAGCGAAAGAGGAAAGCGTTAACACCATCCTCGCAGCTGTGCAGCTAAAGAAGAAAGGCACACTCAAGACGCTCGTTGTTGCTGGATGTCTGTCGGAGCGTTACGGCGACGACTTACGGTTGGAAATTCCGGAGGTCGATCACTTCTTTGGTACCGAAGCGTACGAGCCCATCCTTCGGGCACTCTCTCCGAACCTGAAGTACGCGCTGATGGGCGACCGTCAGCTCTCGACTCCTAAACACTATGCGTACCTAAAAATCTCTGAAGGGTGTGACAACCCTTGCTCGTTTTGCGCCATCCCCATTATGCGTGGCACACATCGTAGTACGCCTATGGAGACATTGCTAAGCAACGCTAAGGGGCTTGTTGCACAAGGGGTCAAGGAAATTGTGCTTGTTGCACAGGACCTAACGTTCTACGGACTCGACATCTACGGGAAACGTTCGCTAGCCGATCTGCTGCGTGTTTTAAGCGACGAGTCGGGCGCAACATGGATTCGCTGCATGTATGCATTCCCTTCAAAGTTTCCTCTCGACATTCTACCTGTCATTCGTGAACGCGCAAACATTGCCACGTATCTCGACATGCCGCTACAACACGCATCAACGAACGTGCTCAAGAGTATGCGCCGCGGCATTACACGTCGCGCAACAGAGGAGCTCCTCGACACTATACGTCAGGAAGTACCCGACATCACGTTACGCAGCACGTTTATCGTCGGCTACCCAAGCGAAACACAAGCCGATCACGAAGAGATGCTCGAATTCCTTTCGAAGCAGCGCCTTGACAGAGTCGGCGCTTTCCTCTACTCGCAGGAAGACGACACATACGCATACATCCTCGGCGACCCAATCCCGCGCGACGTCAAAGAAGCACGTATGGAAGCCGTAATGGAAGTGCAGCGCGAAATCTCGCTCGAGAAAAACTTCGCCAAGATTGGCAGAACGATAAAGGTCCTTATCGAAGAAGAAATCGAAGGCGAATACTCCGGCCGCTCAGAGGCCGACGCCCCCGAAGTCGACAACGAAATCTTCGTGCGTACCGAAACTCCTCTCGCTCTCGGCTCTTTCGTCGACGTGGTGATAGACGATGCCGCAGAGTTCGATTTGTTTGGACATACTACAAATTGATGTCAGTGTTCATTGTTTTATCGATTTATCTGATTCATTTAATTTTCCACGAGATTTTATCCTAATGCGCGCTCGCCTACTACTGCTTCCTTTCAGCTTGTTGGCACTTGTCGGTTGTGAAACAACAACCGACCCCGAGCCAAGAGGTTCGCGATATGAGATCAATGACATTTTTTCGAACGGGATGCTGGGTGCTACAAATGTAGACGGACTTTTCATCTACGGTGTAAGGGCGTTTGATAATCCCGATGGAACTGTTGGAGGCATTGCCGGCGCACAGGTTTTGTTTAGTAACGGAGTCGATCCGGTTGACGTTGGAAGTGCATCACTAGGTAATCAGATGTTTTCCCGAAAGAGCCTGGGAATCTATGACATCGATTCAACTGCGGTGGTCAGCGGTGAAAACATCGAATATGCGTACACTGGCTTTCAAGGTCAGGCTAAGTCGGGGAGATTTCCATTGTCATTCAAGAGGATGGATTTCGTCTCGCCCTCTGACATGGATTCAGTGTCTGTTAGCGATGGGTTTACCGTTCGGCTGCGTAACAGCGGGGGCCGAATGCGCTACGAACTGTACCAAGATATCGACGCAACAGTGTGGCGTTATCTCGTTGGCTCGGATAGTGTTTACAATCACAATCCGGTGCCCACGAGCACCACCGATTCTACGGTCACG
>JBKJNB010000152.1:0-7074 GCA_046595995.1 Candidatus Kapaibacteriota bacterium | reverse complement strand
GCGACTTCGACGTCGCGCTCTGCGGCAAGCACGTCGGGGTTGCGCGCCTGCGCTGCACGTTCGAGCGAGTCGAGCGTGGGCAAGCTGGGCACAATAAGCGATGTGTCTATGGTAAGGGGCTGCCTCGGCTGCCTTCCGAGCAGAGTGTTCAGCGCCGTGGTCGATGTAGCAAGGTCGGCACGCAGCCGAACGAGCGAAGCGCTGATGGTGTTGCGGTCTACTTCGGCTTGCGAAACGTCGGTGCCTGCAACAGCGCCAGCTTCTTTACTGCGTGTTAGGATCTGATACCGACGTTCAGCAACCTCGAGCGTGGTGGTCGCGCGTTCGATGGATCGACGTGATGCGACTATCAATGCATATGAGTTTATAATGTCCGCAACAGTAAACGACATACGACTACGCACGCGTTCGTACTCCGCGATGGTAATTGCACCCTCAAACTGGTGACGCAGGAGCGCGATCTGATTCTAAACGTACATGAGGCCACAGGTTACATGTATGGCGGTGCGTGGCACCACCGGACGCATCGCAGACCTATAAGCCATCGCCGGATCTTGTGCAACGCTGCTTTGAACACGCGGAGCCGGACACGTCGATTCCGTGCGTGTTAGTACGTATAATGCAGCACGTCCACATCCAGCATGTCCCCAACAACATCACGCTGGAACGCCGTGGCGTGCTGGGCACCAGTGCGTTCATAGAAATGGCGAGCTGAATTTCCAGCTACGACGATAACATACATGCGTCCATTTGCCGTCGGCTGCATGACATCTTTCGACCAGGTTAGCAGAGCATTGCCAACGCCCTTACGCTGATGATAGGGGTCTACGTACAACGAACAGAGTTCTGCGTATTCCAATAATTCTGGATTGCGGCATTGCGAGGCAACTGCAAATCCGATGACGTTGTCGTTCTCGTACGCGAATGCGTACTTGTAGCGTGGGTTGGGGGCAAAGCCACAAGGGATGTTTTAAGAGATTGACTGCACGATTAACTTCAGAACGATGTAACCGAATAGGTCGTTCACTGTTAATCCTCTGTCTTTCAGGCGTCAACTCGAATCGTCGCGTTTCCTCTTCTTTCATTACTTTTTTTTGGAGGCTTTATGTCGTGTGGTTGCAAATCTCCCCAGTCCGTGCAGAGTTGGTATGACTTCGATGATATGACCCCACAGGATCCGTTGGATCTGATTGCTTTAGCAAAGCTCAACACTGACGTCGGTGTACCAACGAACAGCTTGACGTACGCGACTCCCGCGAGCGGCTCGCTTTGGATCACCAGTCCAATATCAATATCGGCTGGCGCGACAGTTTCAACCAATGCAACCGATAGCAGCATGATGATCGAGGATGCGACTCAGTTTAATTTCAGTCACAAGACCGCGAGTTTAGGTACAGGCATTGCACCACCCTTGCGTAAAGTGCTTTTTATGCGAGGTGGTCTACAATGGAGTAATTCGTTACTACTTCTCTTACCCGTGTCACCGCAGTTTACTGATCTCCAACTCAGCTTCCTCGATAACGGTGCAACCCGCGGAGATGCGCAAGGCACCATACCTGTCATTCGATGGAGTGCGGGTGCTCCCTTCAGCGGACCAAAGCAATTGCATCTTGTACTGAAGCAGCAAGGGCGATTCACTCTCGGACTAATGGGAATCAACAATGCTTCTACTCCCGAATGGTCGATGTTAGAACTCGACATCATAGCTGTGTAACTGATCTGGACCCGTTAAAATGGACACTCTCGTAGTCAGTAATTTACATCACTGACATACAGGAGCGAACGATGGCTGCCCTCACCACGAATTTCGAATGAGGCGGCTTAGGTCGTGGGAGGATTTTTCAGCACGTAGATGAGGTTTAAGCGATGTCCCCGATTTTGTCAACACGTTTAGCAATGATCATGTTGTCGTCTATATATGACGATCTGGGTGATGGGCGGTTGCAACTCACATCACCTCCACCTTCAGGCCCGTCCGAACCGGCATTTTGGCCCGAACCTGGCGTCGTTTTTCAGTGCATTTCAAATCCCAAGTCGGTAAAACACGGTCCCCCGATACCACCGCCTCCACCGTACCCACCGAGGGGAGCCGATACGCTTAGCGGGCTTAACCGAGCACAGTGGATTAATGTCACCGAAATAGGTGCTGAAGGCAGTACGATTGTTGTCGGCAGAGTTCCTGCGTATTCAGAGATGTGGGGGGGTAGTCAACCTTTAAGTTATCGCACAGAAATCACGTTGGCAGAGGTTGATGCGTTTCTAAGTGCTCTTGCAATTACTCAAGTACCTGGTCCACTATTCAACAACTTATTTAATGCAAATCCGACTGCCCCGACTAGCCCTGCATTACCTGTCAAACTGATTGGGGCAGGAACAGCTGTTGGGGTTGTGGGAGCTGGCAATGAATCATACCGTCCTCCTCCATTCGATAACAGGCCTGTAGAGGGATTCGGCACTTCGCGATCAAACTCAACTTCAAGTAATTGTTGGGAGCGCGTGTGTTGCATCGGCCTTGATGTAGATCGCAAAGAAGTAACCGCGATCATTGAGATCCCTCAAAGTTCCGGGTATGGTGGTAAACTGTGCGACTCGAAAGGATTCGAGTCGGTAGGCTTCTGGTTAATCGAGCCGTCCGGGGCTGAGATTGTGAAAAACAGATGGTTGGATAGTCCACCTTACAACCCTTACTCAACACATTTCTTCAATGATTGCGGTGGATCGGTGCGTTTCATTGGATCGAAACGTATCCCAGTTGCGGACATATCCAGACTAGATGGCCAGAGCTCATGCCTCGATCCAGTGTTTCAATATGAGCGAGGCTCTCTTAGGTACTCGGTCTCGGTACCGTTGTCCGAGGATGACTTTGATTACATCTCACATTGTTCGGATCCAGTAAGGCTACCCGTACTGCACGCTGTTGTGGCTTTCGGTACAGATGTCACCAACGACCACTTTGGAGGAAGGGGAATTCGATTAGGTGATTGGGATACTGAAGTCGTGCAATATCCCATTTTGACTACAAAGCCTGTTCGAAGGGAAACAGCTGTTGGTATCCTCGGGTTGTCATCCTCTTGTGTCCTATTCTCCAACGTCATCCGGTATTCGAGCAACCCACCAGACAAAGACACCTTAGCAATCTCCGTCACGAATGTAATGCTGGAGGCTGTCCGGCAGCATGGGGAGATGCATGTTATTGCTGTAAAAACCAACCGCGCCGAAAGACTGCACCAAAGTGGAGTAGTGCTGGATTCTGATATCCTCGCGATGAGCCCTTTATACGTCTTATCCCCGAGCCCACAGGGAACTATTATTCCTGCAAATGGGGTGATCACTCCTTTCGATTTACCTGTTGGTGACGCGGTCATTTGTGCGGTTTTCGGACCTAGGTCTACGCCTATTGCTTGGGACCCTTCGCGTGATATGTACCTAACTGGCAATGGACCCTCGATTCAAACAACGTGCGTTGGGTTGGTGGCTTCTTTGACAAATCCATTGGTCACAGTTTCTGGTCCTCATTGGATAGATGTAGACTTAAAGTATCGATCCGAAAATGGTGCTAAGCTCCAGTATTTTCCGCCATGCTTGCCTAACGGTCCTGCGGAAATGTTAAGGATTGAAAAGCGGCACCAACTGATGATCTTCTATCCGCTGGTGGCCAACAAACTATACAAGGATACCGTTACTCCGATAGTAATCCTTGGGTACGCAAACGGAGCACTTACGGAGGTAGGTGGGCATGTGCTCTGGGAAGATTACGCTGACATGATTAAGCAGTATGTCTCGCAAGGTGCAATTTTCGTGATCCCTTATAAGAAGGACCCCCTCAGTACGCTTTTTTTAGTTGACAGTCTACCTCAAATACTTGGCGCGTTAGAAGACTACTTCATGGCCCCCCAGCTCGACACAAGTTTATCATTGAGCCCTCTATTTTTTATTGGCCATAGCATGGGCGGCCAGCATGTAGCGCAAGTGATGACGGGAGGCAACTTACCAGCAGCCATTCAAGACCGCATATCAGGTGCTATCATGATTGCACCGAGTCCATTGGTCGGGAATTTACGTATGTCCATCGCACCCGTCTTAATAGTGCACGGTGCAATGGATCCCACGATTTACTGGGCGAAACTTCCGTGCCAGGACAAGTCATTCAGCGACTTTATTCTGTCTCCGATGCGATTTTATGAGAATAGTCGAGCTCCCTTTAGTGCGTTCATTCTCGTGGATGGTGCAACCCACTTTCGTTGGATCAATCATGAGGATGATGTTGACGAGGCATTGGGTGATCCGATTCGTCCGATCGAAGGCGCAATGGTTTTGGATGGGATCTATCGTAAAAGTAATTATCCTTCAGGATACGCGCAGCACAGGGCAATACTCTTGTCCTACGCTACTTACTTTTATCGAGCTACAGCACTGCGTGAAAGTAACTACTTGCAGTTTTTTCTAAATCCAACTTTGATCCCTCCTGACGTTCTTGCGGATGCTGCATTCCCAAAGCCAACGGATGCTACATTCCCCAAGATCATTGACCAGTTGCATCTCTTCACCCAAATAGCGAGTAAAGCTTCCATCAATACTCTCTTCCCGAGGTTTCAATCGACGTATAAGCAACGCCAGGTCGAACGCACGATAAATGGGAAGTATTTGTCGGAAGGAGCAACTTCGACCGTCGATATCACAATTGGCGAGCACACTTATCCCGTAATGGACACCTTAGTCGTAATTGGTACCGGCACGCGTGTCGATTTCACCTACAACTTTCTTCAGCCATTACCATTTAAGGAGACGGACATCCTTACGGCGGAGTATGTAATTTTAACCGCTGGTGGTAATGTATATACCAACGCCATCAAAATGACTGTTGCCATATTGCTGGAAGATGGTTCATCACTCACTGTCGACCTCGAAAGGGTGGCGCGGCTTGGACGCGACATACACCTCACCTACGAAAAGCCGGATCCGCGTGTTACAACTGTGCGCGGTGATATGAGCACTGTCGAGGAAATTAAATTACCATTGAGTTGGGTGTTACAACGTTGCTTTGGATCCAGTTTATCCAAACGTGGAATCCCAATACAAAAACTTTCAATCGTTTGCAGCACAGGGACAAGTGATGTCATCCAGTTTGGCCTTGGGATCGTGCAACTAGTCAACCTGGCAGATTTGGAGAAGATCATTTGAACATTATTGGCTTGCTAATTGTTTTTCTCATGTCGATTTGCACGACCTCAGCGCAAGTGGGTCCCGTTGAAGTACTTCGACTGAAAGGTCACGAGCGGTTCAACACGCCTCCGCTCAGAGTCTCCGAAGATGGTGTTGCATTGTGTGTCAGTAACGGTTTTACTCAAAAGTCCACGCTCGTCGGCGTAGTAGCGGGCGGCGCTACACGTATTCTCACAATTGTCGGTCTCGATTTAGAGCATGCGGTTATCGAAGGTGACCGTCTTTTTTGTGCCGTTCGTCGTTCCAATCCAGATTCAGTCCTCTTTTCAAGAAGGTTGGATACGAATGATCGCTATTATTATCCGATCATCAATAATAGAGGACCTGCACGAGTTTCTCTCATTAGTTCTGTGGGCGGCAATGTCGTAGCCTACGATGAACTCAGTGGCCCCATACTCTTTGACTCGTCATTGGCAAATCCGCGAAGAATCATGCCCGATTGGGAATCATCATTTCACGACTACTATGAGGTGTTCGCTTTACGCGATACAACGTATATGCTTGGGACAACACATTTAAGAAAAATTGCAAATGCTACGGGCGAGTCGAAAATAGATGGGTCCACTGGTCGGTTGTCAGGTAACAGTGTATCAGTAGTTGATGATTCAGTCAGGTGGATCGATGTGAATGGCATGTTATGGTCAGTGAATATCGAGGATCATGGCAGTAAAGTGAGAAGGGTTGTTCATGCTGATCCATGGGTGACGGCTTGTGCCGGCCGACATGGGTTGTTAGTGTTCCCAGGGAGACGGGATAGCGCTGAGAAGAGGACCCTGGCCTATGTGAGATACGAGAGTGATACAGTACTCACATTCACCGTGCCTGGGTGTGCTGATACAGCTTGTCTTCCTTCCATATCTGGTGTCTCTGGCTGGCGTGATGGCATTTTTTATTTTGTATATGCAGAATCCGATACAGCGAAGGTTTTGTATCAATTTGTTGAACCCGATACACTAACATCAGTTCATCCCGGTTCGAAACCAGCGGTTGAGACCCCTCGGACGTTCAGCCTCATCATGTCAGCGAGAGATTTCATTGATATGGCTCAGTCCACAGACGTACAATCATGTACAGATCTGAATGGACGCGTGATCTTGATCAACGATGTTCATGAGAATGGCATGTATCATGTTCGGTCTGGCGACACGCAATTTCTTGTTCTAATAACGTTCTGACAGCATCTCTGAACCCGCCCTGAAACGAGGTACACTAAGTTAAGAGGTTTGTGGCTGTCGTTGCGCTTCGAAAAACTTCGTCTCGTACTCCATCGGCGACATACCATCGATCGATGTATGCCGACGACGTAGGTTATAAAATAGATGGACCCAGCGATGGATCACTGCTGCAGCATGCTGCACATCGCGAAATGGGAAGTGCTGCATAAGTTCTGTCTTCATCGTAGCCCATAACGATTCCATTGGTGCGTTGTCGTAACAGTCACCTGCTGTGCCCATGCTGCTGAGGCAATCGTGGGACTTAAGCAGCTTCTTGAAATCCGTGCAGTTGTATTGACCGCCCTGGTCAGAATGGAAGATGATTTTCTTCTCGACATCACGCCTGCCAAGATTTCGTGTGCGAATAGCTTGGTCGAATGCGACGACCAACGTGTCCGTATGCAGGGAGTCCGAGATATGCATACCAAGGATGCGGTGCGATGCCTGATCTTTGATAGCAACCGCATAGATCTTGGAACCTTGCGACGGTAGCTCAGAGAAATCACTGAGCCATAGCGTATCAGGCTCCGTGTGTTTAAAGCAGCGTTGCACGAGGTCCGGCGATGGCTGATACGTCTGCGATGAGTCGGTGGTACCGCGCACCTTCCACGTATTCTTGCATTGCACCTTTATGCAC
>JBKJNB010000046.1:0-8610 GCA_046595995.1 Candidatus Kapaibacteriota bacterium | reverse complement strand
AGAGGTCTCGCCATTGAACCTTACACGTCCGATAAATGCTCTCAAAGCTTCTTGTACATACTTGAAGCGCTGTTTGCCATTCACTTCGATTTCCATCGAGTTGCTGTTGTCGACGACTAACACAATGCTTGCAGCGGGATCGCCAACTATTGTATCGCAGTCATGGGTAATCGTCGCCGTCACATCACGAGAAGCTCCACCCTGTGGCGTTTCTGTAACGCGAAAGTCTGCGTTCGTTAGACCACCGATTGGACTACCTTGAGTGTCGAAGGCCACATAGTCGGCCCTAATCTTCGGGAAGTTCGCAGTGTTGATATTGTAGACGCTAATTGTCTGCGCCGTAGCTGCGGCTGATGCAGCTAGCAGGCAAGCAATAACAAGTACAGTTCTGAATGCAGTGTCAATTCTCTTCATATCTCGCTCAGATTTATATACAATGTTGCTGACGCGCCGATGCGCGTTCTGACCTTGCCCATTCTCCTTCGGCACGTTATATCACTGCCCGACCCAATAGCCGCATAGACTTGTTGGTCGCGTCGAGCTCAGCAATCACTCCCAACGGGAGCGTGAGCTTACTACGAACATGACCGAAGGGTAGCCCATACACTGCTGGTATGCCAAGACTGCTGATTCTCTCTTCTAACACCTGCATAAGCGTCATCGACGGTCCAGGAATACCAACGCCCTTTGCTTCACAATCCCTGAAGGCACCGATGGCAATCCCTCGACAGGTTTGCAATTTTCCTGCCAACCACATCTGCGTCAGCATTCTGTCGACGCGATACGGCTCTTCACTAAT
This sequence comes from Candidatus Kapaibacteriota bacterium, assembly GCA_046595995.1. Taxonomy (GTDB): domain Bacteria; phylum Bacteroidota; class Ignavibacteria; order Kapaibacteriales; family Kapaibacteriaceae; genus JAWXBR01. The sequence continues at coordinate 7,811 of JBKJNB010000046.1, read as the reverse complement.
TTCTTCGAGAAACAGGATGGCATCTGTCGTATCTACTTCATATCGCGTACCTAGCGTACTCACCAACATGGCCAGGTTGCCGCCCGTCAGTCTACCGCTCGTCGTGCCAGCACCCAGCGTTGTAACACGTAGATCCTGAAAGGAAAGTAGAGGTGCGGATGATTCAGGCGACATGGCTACAGTTGACAACGATTCTACCGTGAAGGGATCGAAGGTAGAAGAAGCTACTGGGCCGTGAAACGTTACCATTCGGCCGATTTGGTTTGCCGCTACCAGTAGGGCTGTGATGTCGCTGAATCCCATGATCAATTTCTGAGAATCGCGAATTGCGCCAAAGTCCAGCATAGGGAGGATGCGCATAACTCCGTAGCCACCCCGCGCGCATACAATCGCATCAATTGTAGGGTCGTTCACGAACGTCATAAACTCGCGTGCACGAGCGTCGTCGGACGCCGACAGGTAGCCGTTACGCCGCGATATGTTTTCGCCGTACTTGATCTGCATGCCCCAGCGAGCGCAAAGCTCGACAAATTCGACGATGTCGCTCGGTACTGCACCGCTGGCAGGGCAAACAATTCCGATCGTAGACCCTTTGCGAAGCCCCTTTGGCAGAAGGTATTCTGGGCTCCGTGTTGGCTCAACGCTATCACTTGTTTCGCCTGCGGCACGCACGACTGTAGGTAGGGCAGCTAAGCCCATGAGGGAATTGAGGAAGGCGCGTCTTTTGAAACTCATTTTTTAGGCAGAATACTCCACGAAGTCATACCAGAATATACGCAACGTAGACGTGCGTTCCCGTTGTCATCATGTATATTTGCCGCCCAACGGAAAGGTGCGAGAGTGGTTTAATCGGCACGCCTGGAAAGCGTGTGTACTGGAAACGGTACCGAGGGTTCGAATCCCTCCCTTTCCGCAGCCTCGGGGTCCGCACAACCGCATATCCAAGAAACCCATGATTCCTCTAAAGCTTATATCGTCTCGTGACGAAGCTGGCAACGTCCGGACGTTCCTTTTTGAGTCCGGCGGCGCCACGTGGATCGCTGGGCAAAGCCAGGGCTGGGTGTTGTCGCAAGCGGGTACAACGGAAGCTGAGAACGAACGATGGTTTACGATTGCGTCGGCGCCGAGCGAGGGCACGATGAATATCTCTACGCGGGTGTCCAACAGCGCGTTCAAGCAAGCGCTTATTCGGTTGAGCCCAGGTGATATCGTTGAGACCCACGACATTGGTGGGGACTTCACGTGGGAGGAAGATTCAAGCGAGCCTGTTGTTCTGGTAGCCGGAGGGATTGGCATTACGCCCTATCGCAGCATTCTACTGGACCGTGAGACAAGGGGGAAGAAGCTCAACGCAGTGCTTCTGTACTTTAACCGCACCAACGAGATTCCGTTTAGAGAAGAGTTGGCGGAACTCGCCAGCAAACATTCTGAATTCACGTTTGTGCCTCTTGTCGGCGAGCTCGTAACGGCGGACGCGATTCTAGAGCATGCACCGCAAGCAAACAATCGAATCGTCTATCTTTCGGGTCCGGAGCCGATGGTGGAGAGTGTTGGCGCAGCCCTGACGGCGCGCGGCGTTAGTATTAAGCAGGATTGGTTCCCGGGCTACGACGAACAGAGCTATTAACTGGAAGACGTCTATACGGCGGGAGGCCCCGGGCCAAAGCATGAACGAAACGCCGAACCAGGCATTTGAATCGTCGGCCGAGGACGAGGCCATCATCCGTGAGGTGTTGGCAGGGCGTGTAAATGCGTTCGCCGCACTGGAAAAGAAGTACCGGCGCATCGTCTCGTTTCTTGTTCGAAAGATGATCCGCAACGAAGAAGACGTGCAAGATCTCGTTCAGGATACGTTTGTAAAGGCGTATGCGGCTCTGCCGTCGTTTCAATTCGAATACCCGTTCTCGCGTTGGCTCTATAAGATCGCTTCGAACCGGTGCATCGATCACCTACGGCGCAAGAGATTTGATGCAGTCTCGCTCGATGCGCCGCTACGAATCGGAGATGGGGGCGACCTGTTTATGGATCCGCCTGATCGCGATCCTACGCCCGACTCGTTGTTGTTGGCAAAGGAACGAACGATGATGCTACGCCAAGCCCTGCTCACGTTGCCAGAGAAATTTCGGCAGGTGATTAGGATGCGGCATGAAGAGGAGCTCGAATACGCAGAGATTGCTGAACGGTTGAAGCAGCCACTAGGAACGGTTAAGGCCAATCTCTTCCGGGCACGAAAGATGCTGTACCGCAAACTATTGCGGCACGGTTCACACTTCGAGGAGTATATGGCCGACGAGGAATCAGAATGACCCGACGCGTAATCTGGCCTTGGGTGTTCATAGGCGCGCTAGGTCTTGCTGTCGCAGTGCTTCTGGTCTCGTTCGTGTCTCGCATGATCAACCCACCAGTCTCTGCTCTCGTAGCGCAGGACGGACCTCCGACGGTGATTCAGGTAGAAATCGTTAATGCAGCCGGGCGTCCGGGTGCCGGAAGACATACAATGACTTATTTGCGAGAGCGTGGATTTGATGTAGTTGATATTTCAAGTAGTGTAGAGCCAAAAGCACAATCGACGGTGATCGATCGTCTAGGCGACCGGACGTCTGCTTTGGCCGTTGCTCGAGTGCTCGGCATTGCAGACACACTTGTGATATCTGACGTCGATTCCATGCTGTTTATTAGGGCAAGTGTAATTCTTGGTAAGGATTGCGCACAACTAACCCCGTTTACTAACTGACTACCCGAGACTAGGAGAGAGCTTGGCCACATACGCCAAACCACGTTCAACAAAGGGACGCGCAGTTCTGTGCGCCCGCGTTGCTCAGGAAAAACTTGCCCATGCAATTTTGATTCTTGATCTATCAGAGATTGAATCATCACCAGCCGATTTCTTCGTTATATGCACAGCAGATTCGGAAGCACAGTTGAAGTCTGTGAGCGAGGCCGTGAGTGTTACGGCGAAGGAGCTCGGTCTTGGCGCCGCTCGCACAGACGCGCGCTCCGGATCGCAGTGGATAATCCTCGACTATTTCGACATCATCGTTCATGTGATGATGCCGCAGGCTCGGGAATTCTACAAACTCGAACGCCTATGGGGCGATGCGAAAGCATACGCGCTCACACCGTCGGGCGTACCACGTGCAACAACGATAAAGCCTGCAAAGAAGACGAAGTCATGAGCATGATGCAGAAGTACATCGAGCCTCGCATGCGTGAAGCTCTAGCTTCGCTTGGCGTCGACAACGCCACACCTATTCCGTTCGAAGTGCCGCGTCAGGAAGGACACGGGCATCTATCGTCAACGATCGCCATGTCCCTTGCTAAGCCCCTTCGCAAGCCTCCGAAGGCTATTGCGGAGAGCATCGTCGCCGCGCTTGGTACAGAGATTCCGTTTGTAAACAAGGTTGAAATTGCTGGCACCGGCTTCATTAACATCACGTTTTCTGATGCCGTGTTTCACAGCATGCTCGGCGAGCTGGCGTTAGAAGGCGACGCGATCGGACGATCGACGTATGGTAATGCACGACGCGTGAATGTCGAATACGTGAGTGCGAATCCAACAGGTCCGCTGCATGCAGGACACGGACGCAACTGCGCAGTCGGCGATACGATTGCAAATCTGTATGCGTGGTGCGGCTTCGAGGTCACGCGCGAGTACTACTTCAACAACGCCGGCAATCAGATGAATAAGCTCGGCGAGAGCATCTACGCACGCGTGATGCACCGCTTGGGCAACGAGGCCTACCCATTCCCCGAGGATGGGTATCACGGCGAATACATTCACGACGTTGCGCAGGCAATCGTGGATAACCATCGTGAGTCGTTTCTTGCATTGTCTGAATCTGAACAGAAGGCGTTTTGCAGAAAGCAAGGCGAGACGTGGTGCTTCGATTCAATCAAGCGGACGCTACTAGCGCTTAACATAAAGCACGATTCGTTCTTTAACGAAGACACATTGTACACGGAAGGCAAACTGACTGAAACAGTCGATGCGCTTCGCAGTGCGGGGTTGGTCTACGAGAAGGACGGTGCGACGTGGCTTGCACTCGAGAAACTGGGTAATCCACAGGACAAAGTCATTGTAAAGTCGACGGGCGAGCCAACGTATCGCCTACCCGATATCGCATACCACCGCGACAAGCTCGAACGCGGATACGACACCGTTGTAGACGTCTTCGGCTCCGACCACATCGCAACAATACCGGATGTCATCGCTGGCGTTCGTGCGTTGAATTACGACGCCGACCGTATTAAAGTGGTGATTCATCAGATGGTGACGTTTATCGAAAACGGCAACGTTGTGAAGTTCTCGAAACGCAGCGGCACGTCGTTTACGCTCGACGAACTCATTGAAGAAGTTGGCGCCGATGTCGTACGCTTCTTCTTTGTGATGCGCGCTGTCGGCACGCACCTCGAATTTGATCTCGGTCTTGCCAAGCAAGAGGGCGACAAGAACCCTGTGTTTTATTTGCAGTATGCACATGCCCGCATCGCTTCGATTCTCCGTAAGGGGCTCGAAAAGGGGCTTACCGTCGATCTGAAGGCTAACACCTCTGTACTCACGCATGCAAGCGAGATCGAACTCATCGGACTACTGTCTCGTTTTAGAGTTGTCGTTGAGCGGGCATGCGAACATCATGAGCCACACGCGCTTACTGAATACCTTCGCGACGTTGCTGCGGCCTACCATAACTTTTACCACAATTGCAAGATCCTCGGCGCAGAGCCCGGTATCGAACGTGGTAGACTTCTGTTAGCCGACGTTACACGCCGCGCAATGCGTAACGGCCTTGCCATGCTTGGCGTTACGGCACCCGATTCTATGTAAAGGTAGTGGCTTGACAGCCGGTAGTGTTTTTAGGGGCCTGACGGCTGCTCACGATAAATCCTCGTAGTGCGTCTATGGCGACGCTTAACAACACTCTCAGAGGCACATGCCCCCAAACATCACGACGTTCAGCATCATCATCGGTGCAATCGTAACAGTGCTCGAACTTTATGTCGTCGGCCATTGGACGGTGTTCGTGCGCAAACAGCGCTTTAATCCGTGGTGGTATCGGTCGGCATGGATTCTTAGTGCTGTCATGATGGCTGTGTATGCTTACGTCGTCTATCGAAGGCACATCTTTCGCTTGGATGGGTTGGATATCTACCTCTTCGGCCTAGTTGCCTTCTGGTCGATGCCCAAGTTCTTTATCGCTGCTGCACTACTCGTTCGCGACATCACGCGCGGCATCAAATTCATTGTGCGCCGTCTGACATCTATATCCGATTCTGTTGTTGATAAGCCCGTTGCTGATAAGCCCGTTGCTGATAAACCCGTTGCTGATAAACCCGTTGCTGATAGCCCCCTTGCAGAGCGCCGCGCATTTCTTGCGCGTGCTGGTTGGACGTTAACTGCTGTGCCGTACGTAATCGTGGGTAAAAGCCTTTGGCATACGCTTTATGACTTTCGTGTTTACAACGAAGAGATCTGGTTGCCTAATCTTCCGAAAGCAATGAATGGCTTTCGGATTGTACAGATTTCGGACGTTCACGCAGGTTCGTTTCCCGATCATAAACCTTTCCAAGAAGTACGTCGCATCGTCGAATCGTTAAAGCCTGATGCTCTCGTGATTACAGGCGACTTTGTGAATGCGCAGCCAGATGAACTGCGCATTATCGAGAAAGATATTTCTGGCCTGGCGGCTGGCATGCCTGTGTATGCTTCACTGGGCAATCATGACCACTACCACACCGCAGCAGAACACCGGAAGCTTATCGCTGGAGTGCGTGAACTTGGCGTGGACTTGCTCGTGAACTCCAATCGACGCATTGGCTCTGGTTCGAACACACTCGTCATTGCAGGCACCGACAACACAGGCTTCAAACAGGAGTTTGCAGAGCTAAACACGTCTCTGCATGGTACGAGCGCCGACGATGCCATCGTGCTTCTGGCGCACGACCCGACGTTCTGGGACAAAGAAGTTGTTGGTAGTGACGTTGGCCTGATGCTTGCAGGTCACACACACGGCGGACAGTTTGGTGTGCAGTTAGGCAACTTCGAATGGAGTCCGGCAAAGATGGTGTACAAGCAATCCGCTGGACTGTACAAGCGTGGTCATCAAGCGCTATACGTTAACCGTGGTGTGGGTACGGTTGGACCGCCCATGCGCATCGGCATACCGCCTGAGATAACGGTCATCACGCTGCGCAGCTAATCGTCGCTCGCCTACGCTTACGAACCTAGCTCGCGCATAGCAACGCTAGCCAGCATCGCCGCGCCTGTAATCATTGCATCCTCGTCGGGTGCAAATCTGGGATTGTGAAGGCCTGGCATGGACTGATCGGACGGTGGACGTCCGCCAAGCATCCAGAAGCATGAACGCATGTGCTGTGAGTAGAAGGAGAAGTCCTCTGCCCACATCTTGGGTTCGAAATCGGTGACACGCTCATTACCAACAACCGACGAAGCAACATCGCGAGCGAAGGCCACAGCATCGGCGTCGTTTACTAACGGTGGATAGCCCTTAAGGATTGTGATCTTGCCCTCACACCCATGCAGGCGGCAGTACTCGGTCGTTTGTTCTTCGAGGTAATCCCACGCATCGAACCGCCATTGCTCGTTAAACGAACGCAGAGTGCCCTTCAGTTCTACCGTGTCTGGAATAATATTTGTGGCCGAGCCGCCATGAATACTTGTAATGGTTAGTACACCGGGGTCGAGCGGATTGCGCCGTTTCGTAATGAGCATCTGAAGATGTTGAACAAGACCTGTTGCACACAAGATTGGATCGCGTCCCTTGTGAGGCTGCGCAGCGTGTGCGCCGCTGCCCGTTATCGTCCAGTATAATTCGTCAGCCGACGCCATCATGGGGCCCGCGACGAACGAGAGTTCGCCGCAAGGGGCATCTGGATTGATATGCTGTCCGAAAATCACGGACGGCCTTGGGCTCTCTAAAGCACCTTCAGCAATCATCATACTGGCGCCACCCGGAGTTTTCTCCTCGCCCGGCTGGAACAGCAGCTTCACCGTGCCTTTGAGCTCCGATTCACTTTCCTTCAGCAACTGTGCAGCGGCTAGAAGCATTGTTGTGTGTGTGTCGTGACCACAAGCGTGCATCACGCCCGGATTCTGTGATGCGTACTGAAGACCGGTCTCTTCCTCGATTGGCAAGGCGTCTATATCCGCACGCAATGCAACGCATTTCGTGCCGCTGCCGATGTGCGCTACGACGCCCGTGTTCGCCACGACCGTGTACGGAATGTCAAGTGCCTTCAGTCGCGCGCAGATGTACGCGCATGTTTCGAATTCTTTGAATGAAAGTTCGGGGTTACGATGAATGTGCCGGCGCATTTCGAGCATTGCAGGAAATAACGATCGTGAGCGTTCGAGCATGGTCATAGGTACTGTCCAGTGGAAATGTCAAACTGAGATGATTCTGCGTCGTACACTGCGTCACCGCACAGCGTGACGCGACTGATGGCATCGTTGTGATGCTTAATGATAACTCGAAGTGGCTTACCACTTGTCGGAACGAGTGTTACATCGTCATCCACTACGCCCGTCCGCCACAATGCGATGGCTGTGCTAATTGCTCCGGTACCACATGCCCCCGTCTCACCTTCGACACCGCGCTCGAATGTACGCATGTGTATGGTGTCCCGATTTACAACAGTTGCAAGGTTTACATTCGTACCGCGAGGGAACGCCAGGCTGTGTCGAATGGGCAAGGCAATATCACGCAACGGGAGATCGGCAAGGTGGGTCGTGGTTGTCGCAAGGGGCGTTGTGTTTGTCGCAAGGGGCGTTGTGTTTGTCGCGAGCAGACGTG
>JBKJNB010000027.1:0-8701 GCA_046595995.1 Candidatus Kapaibacteriota bacterium | reverse complement strand
ACCGATACCGCGAACGTACCGCTATCCCCGCCAGCTACCATCATCGGAAGTACCGATCCGGAAGGCGCAAACGCGATACTCTTCAAATTTGGCTGGTACTGATTACCAGCCACTGCCAAGGGTGCTTCGCCAACCCTACCGCGCACGATACTTCCCTTCGTGCCGACTGCGACATAACTGTCATTCACTACGACCACGTCCGATAAATCACACCGAATCGGATCGTAGTTGAGATCAGACCATGTCACCTGCTGCGCATACGTCGCGGTGCAGTACAGGAAGCATAGGCATAGAGCTAAAAATTTACCCCTGGCGTTGCGCATTCGATTTTCTCCGTGAATGAACTAGTTGCTACAGGAGACGAGAAGTCCCCGCAAGACGGTACCATCCGCGTCGACCAACTGGACAAGTACGACATGATCCGTTGTCACAATGTGGATACACTGGGGAGTTTACCCCCTTACGACGGAGCAAAGTGACAGTCTGAAATTCTGCAAGAACACTCTTTCATTATCTGCCAGCGATTGAAAAGAAGTTATTAAGCATCGTGAGTTCTCGTGAGCGGTATTCGTTTTCTTTCTTATCGAATCACCACGGAGTGCAAGCCGTGAGTATCGTAGATGAGGCAGCCAAGATAGAGTCTGCGACGGTCTTTCCGCTGTCAACAGATGATGAGTACGAGGGTCGTGCAGGTGTCAGTTTGCGGCGGCGCGGGGTGTCGGTTTGCTCCAGCGTGGCATTTCAGCTTCGTCCGCCGCGACCTGTCACGTTCGTCCGCTGTGCACCTGTCACATTGGTCCGGCGAAAGGGGGGACTTTAATCCGGTGCGTCCAACCGAATTTCATCGTAATGAGGAGGAGTGTTTAGTCAATAACCAGTTCGGCCAATTGAATTGAAAATCAGTGCGGAGAAAAGCCGCAGGAATTGTATAGCAGCCAGTCAAATACACGAGAGGAAGAGGCATCAGCTCTTTAAATATCATCCAGCCACTTCGTTGCATACAACGGGGAAGTTGCCCTCTACACCGAAGCAAAGTGACAGTCTGAAATTCTGCAAGAGCAATCGCTAATGTTCTGACAGCGGTTGCAAATTAGTTGTTTAGGAATTCGTGGTTTCGAGACTGGACGGTGTAACCAGTATTACGATGTTTGGACGCTTCTTCGGTAGGTGCGACCTCAATGGTATCAATCCATATCGCTGGTTACGTTTCGTGCTCACGCACATCAACAGCACAGCACCAGCTCGCTACTAAACTCTGCTGCCGCAACATATCGCCCCAGCGTTGCTCATGGCTTACCAACTGGCACATGACAATGCAGGATGAGTTTGCTGGGGTGGACACAGAGGGAGGGGTTAATGTGGATTGCTGTAACCGCACTCGATCGATAAATAAAAGGGGCCTATCCGAGTGTGCGAATAGACCCCGAAATCAATCTACGCTTCTACTTTTACTTTACGATGGAGAATTGTCCCGACGCTCGAACCGACATTCCGGTCTGACTCTCCAGACGCACACGTGCAACGTACACGCCATTCGGAAGACCCGAGACATCCACAGCTTCACCTAACGACACCGAGTTCGTCAGCATCGTCCTACCGAGTCCGTCGACGATATCCAGCACCAGTGACCCCGGTAGGATTTCATCCGGCAGAAGACCCAAACCATCAATGATGATCGTTACCCGATCGCTCGATGGATTGGGGAAGATCCGAAGATCTGCCGACCTTCCGATGGTCGTACCAGTCATTCTACGCAGGTCTACCACACGCACGACGGCAGTGCCAGCTTTCCCGAATGATTCTGCTTCGGGTGCAATGTTCAGGTCCTCGCGGAATACTCTACCATCTTCACCCGAATACGTCATCCGCAGTCGGTAGTATTTATTGTCACCTGCGGTGAGATAGTACATGGCCTTGCTGGTTGCGTTGGGCTTCTCTTCGTCAGCGACTGCCATCGCCAAAGCAAACGACGCCTTGGGAGCACGGAAATTCTTTGGCTTCACCGACCCGTCTTCTGATTCCGTCAGCGTTGCGGGGTCGACTTCCTCGATGGACACTTCAACTCCATTACGCCTGAGACCAGTCGTCAGGAGCTTCATCTCCGAAACGTCGCCAACTGCGAACACATCTGTTACGAGTTCACGCACGGGTGTTGTCATCGAGGCATTCAGCCATGCGTAATCGACGTCACCCGGATACCCGGAAGGCATCGATACATCGTACACAGGTCGGAAGGACACACTACGGCCATCGGACAGCGCGGCACGTGCGGTCACCCGTTCCAGACCGATGTCGAATCCGCCCGATAGCGCAGGTGGTACTTGCTGTTCGTCTTGCTTGCTTAGTTTATAGAATTGCTCCGCTGAAGCAACGAGGGACGGTGCTGGCTCTACGCCACTGGTGTATTGAAGAACTCTTCTGACCGACAGGATACCAGTCGGTGAGTTCTCGCGCTGCCGCATCGACACATGCGGCCATGCACCACCAGTGCGAAGAGTGTCGGGATGAACCGTAATGCTCGGTGGTTGTGGTGCGCCAACTCCTCTGAACATCGTGATTTGTTGCGTCTTCAGAGCAGAGAACTGGTTGTGGCCTGTCCAGTACACTGCATTCCCGGCGTCTCTCTGAACCTTCATTGCACTGTATACACCTTGCGGAAGGATGTTGTAATTCGCGATCAGGGCGGCACCAGACAGATTCCCCCACACGATCTTCAAGCTGTCCATGTAGGTCACGAACGTAGACTCGTTAATGTACCCTTCCCAAACCATCGAATCCAACTTCACGTCACCATTTGTCAGCACAGGGTGAAATAAACTGTTGAAATCCCCATACGTTGTGTTCGCGTACCAGTAGCGCAGCGTGGCAGGAATGGAGTCTATGAGGTCGATAAAATGGTTGTAGCGTATACGCGAACGCAAATTCGAACGAACGTACTCCTCCCATGCGACGGTTTCGTAATTGTAGGGGAGCAACAATCCGACTTGGTTCGAATCGCGTTCGAACATCCACATCGTTTCCTGTTGGAGACTTCGAACGACGACGGGTAATCCGGCATCGTCATCAACTTCGGCTCCGCCGACGACCGCGATATTGTTCACGGGATCGACGGGTACAGGACCCGGACCGCCTGATACGTACGTCATCGCCGTAAACACTGGCAGAGCGCGATCAATGGCAGTGGGCGTCAGACCTTGAATCAACCGTGTATAGCGAATATGGGGATTCGTCGTACCCTCCTGCCACACCAACGTGGCATCGCTTCTGTTCTGTGCGATGTTACTATACACGTTCAGCGATGGGTATCTTGGCGATCCGTAGTCCATTGTGAGAGCGTCGGATGTGATCGTCACATTGGGGATTGTAATAATAGCATCGTTGGCCGTCATCCAATCCAATGTATCTGCTTTCGTGGCTGCGCCTAACAGATCAGCCTCAGCTGGGTCGAGGACCCAAGTGTTACTGCGTGAACTCCATGCGTAATACATGTTGTGCGCAGAAGCAGCGTTGATGACTGGGGTTCCATATCGCGCGAGTGACTTAAGTGTGTCTCCACCACGATCATGTAATCCGGCTTTACTGCAAATGATCAGCGACTTTCCGTTCCCATCTAGGGTCGCCCGATTGGGAACAGCGACATCCGCAAACGCATTCTCGACGATGTGGAAGTATTTGTCTTTATGATCGTTGTCAGCCCACTCGTCCTCGCAAGCGTACGTGACGAATACTTTGGGATTGAATGGAGTAACCTCACGCACGACGATGCTGGGGAATCCACAGCAAAGATTCTTCGCCGAGTCCTCTGGAAAGTTGAGCCATCCCAGATATTCAACCGAGTCCACGTTGAAGTAGCGCGTTCGGTTTTGACCGTCTGTAAAGGCGACGCTCGACGTCGTCATGCCTGACACGCGAATCGGTGTCTCCCAGTGCAGACCCGCTACGAGCGGCAGCGAGTCCCTGTGGTAAGGGATCGAACGCTGGTAGAACACAGACCAGACACCTTTGTAATCGGTCGTGTCCCTGCGATGAAACGCCAAGTGGTAGCGAATGCTGTCGGTGTACGCCGTGTTCGTGGCGTTCGCGACGGGGTATGCAACCATCTTGTTCTGCGTCGAGAACGCAAGGAAACCTGCGTTTAACGTGTCCGTGGCCTGATATCGGTTGATCTTGAGATACCGCGTCTCACCCGGGCGGAAGAACATCGTCAGATCGGACTGCCAACTCACGATCGTGTCGATGGTATACGCGCTATCGTATGCAGGTCGTAGTTCACGAACGCGCAGGAGATACGGCTTCGTTGAATCAACGGTGTATCTGAACGGTAACGTGATACGCCGTGCACCGACCTGCTTGTACCGCAGGTTAGGAAGGCTGTCGCGGGTCAACTGATCAAAGTCGTAGCTGCTCATAAACTCCACAGAGTCAGCGAGGTTGCTGTTGAACAGGTGCGGTGATGTTCGGCGGTTCGTGATGGCTATGATGCAGTTGTCGTCCGAGACGCCTGCTTCCGATGTGTCCATGAGCACAACATCGTAGAGCTGTTCGCCCACGGGTTCTTTCTCCAGCACCAGTGTTGTATCGGTGGCGGATTTCCGCTTCCAGCGGTAGACCTTCATGGAATCCGCAAAGGCTTCGACCCATTTCCGAAGGCGGATGGTATCACCATTGGTGAGGTTTTTGTATCCTTTTCCGAACCAACCAACGGGTCGTGTTTTCATGAAGAAGTGAGCGTTCGAGGAGTCTACCCCACGCTTAAAGCGTGTGACTGTGTCGGTGACAAGGTCATGCCACCACTTCGACTCCATCCTCACAGAAACTCGACCCACATACACGTGCTGGCTGGAATCACCGGGCATGAATCGTTGGATGCGCATCGAACTAGCAATGGTACCTAGCGGAGCCCAAGAGTGGATGTCGATGAGATCGTTCGTCGTATAGTAATCACCACCCAGATGCGTTGACCTCAGTAGACTGTCCGGGCGTACGATGCTCCGATGCACATCATCCCACGCGCGAGCCGTCGAGTCTTCACCGACATACCCGGGGAAGTAGTAGGCGGCCGAATCGCCGCCACTCAGGGCTACTATAAGCGAGTCCACACTAGGATATATCTGCTTGCCCTTCAGCGTCACTCGTTCGGCGGGAGTCAGTTCCGCTGCCGAGGGTGGAACATGGGGGTCGTTCTTCCACTTGTCGTACATGAATCCCCGTGTACCGAGGTTCAGCGATGTACCGTGTTGAAGGCGGACCTCTTCTCCCGTCAACGGCCTGAATTTATCGTAGCGCACATAGGGCACTCCATTGGCGTTGAGCGCAAACACATGATCGAGGTGATAAAAGAAATTCGACCAGAAGTATCTCCGCTTGGCGAAGTACCAGTCCCCTGTTTGGTACATCGAGGTGTAGGCAGCGTTCTCTTGATCGAGTGGTGGTCCACCTAGCGATCCTTCTGTATGGATGTAGTGTTCATACGCCGAAATCGACTGGTAATTGAAGGGAGTCGTTGGAATCGGCAGGCCGATATATGCGCCCGCGCCTGAAGCGTTCGTCGACACGTCTGTCTCCCAGCGACGATGTGGTGCACCATCTGCGGGCCATCCAAATGCAGCTTTCAGGCTGAGGATCGGAGCCGGGATCGGTGTATTCGTATTGAAACCCCATTCGTCGATGTAGCCGCTGTGATTGCAGTACGGAGATACTGTTGGCCTCCCTGCTGTAGTTACCCCAGCAGTCCAAAGAAATTTGGATGGGAACGCATGAAGCTTGTGCTTTCCGAATTCCGTTCTAAAGTAGCCACCGTAAGTACGTGCTCCTGCGAATCCTGTCTCGGAGGTCAGGCGACGATCCAGAAGCTCCAGACGATAGCGCATACCGACCAGATGCTGGATGTCGAACTCGTCGCAGGTGTAGAAGCCGAGCACCTTTATAGTACGCCGCGCGGACAGTGCACGGGTAGTATCGCCGTACACGAGCTGCTGGACTTTCTTGATGGAATCCACTTCCGCCTTAAAGCCAACACCCCACGTTACGTCGTTATGTCCGCATGTGGCGCGGTATGTCTGCGGTGTGAGGAGTGACGCAGCGCGAATGGCGATTGGCGTTGTTGTGCCATGGTAATGGATCGTCACTCCCAAGGTGTCGATGGCCATGTACCGCTTGTTAAAACCCTCGACGTTATGTATCAAAAGTATGCTGTCTGTGATGTTCGCCGCCGGATAGTCGAACATCGCCGTTTTAAGGACACGATTTACGCGAGTACCTAGATTATTGCGAATCGTATCTGTTCTAAACTCCGCAACAATCGTGATGTCGGGACCGCCCAGTGCGGTGTGTAATGGCAGCATTCTGCGCGTGATGAGGATCGAGTCCGAATACCCTCCCGGCGGCGTACGTCGTTTGATTTCCTTACCACGTCCCAAGGGCATGAACTGGATGCTGTCCGCTGTTGCATAAGGTATGCGTGTGAACGGCATGCGATAGCGGCTGCTGTCGACCCTTGTGGCCGAATGATCCTTCCAACGCAACTGGTAGGGTACGACGATGCTTGCCACAACAGAGTCATCCACAACCGTGTCTGACGCATCCGTACGACGGAGGTTTACGACAAGCATCATTCTGCGCACATCGGAGGTATCTGCTCCTCCCGTCACCGATGGGTTATCGTTGTCTGGCCAATTGACGGTCCGCTTCAGGAACAGTCGGTCACGGGGTTCGACAGAATCCAGAACCTTATCAGGATACGTAACCGTGTTACTGTATGCGAGTTTATATCGTCGATAGTTTACGTCGCTCGAACTTGTAGGAATATTGCCATGATGTTTCGCCGCGAACGTAAAGGGCCATGCGTCGTCATCTCTGGGTGTCCACGTGCGGTCCAGTCCACCGTTCTCAGCCGGTTCCCATCGCATGCCTACCCATCTGTCATTGATGCCATTCTGCTGGACACGTGAAATGAGTGGTGATCACCACATGACGTAATTGGTATCCGGCAGCGACGTGTCGCTGCGGCCTTCACCAAGGTCGTAGAGTTCTCTGAGCACACCATCGAGCCGACCCAAGCTGTTGACTTTCACGGGATTTGCCCCCGTATCCGCTGACATGTATCCGAAGTCTCCGCTGGTCACCGTCATCTTCAACGCAGTGTTCACCTTGTCGAGACTCGCGGCACCCCACTGGTGGCCAAGCGCGAACGAGGGAAGTTTCGTGACGAAGACGGCGGTATCCCACTTGAATGGGGTATGACTCGTGGTGATCGGTTGTGGTGTGAAGGTATTCTGCGCATGTAGGTGCAGAGAGCCACAGAGCAGAAATGCAGCGGCGAACACCCGAAGGATGCCAAGTGTGTTTGTGTTCATGATGGGCTCTCTTACCGCAGAATGGGAATGGTAAAGGAGGTCTCACCCACGTATACACGCAAGTGATAAGTGCCCGAAGCAAACCGTCGAAGTGCATTTGAAAGATCGTAGCGATTGACACCTGCTAAGCCTTGCACCGGAGCGAGGATCGAAGCCGTACGTCCATCCATCATGATCATCTGAGCAGATACCATGATAGGTGTCGTCAGCGTCACTTCTAATACTTCACCGCGAAGTTGAACCGGTTTCACTTCACTACCTGTTGCCTGCGGTACGCTGGTATTCGTAGGGACCGGCGAGAGTAGTCTTATCCTGCCGTTGGGAATTGAAGTGTTACTAACCAAAATATCGGGTTTGCCGTCGCCCGTCTGGTCATTGATCACGACCCACCCATCATCAGCACCAAAGTCCGCCTTGGCAAACGGCTGACGGATGTTGTCACCGTAACAGAACAGGTAACCGTCCGAGCTCGCGATAGCGATGACAGGCTTTGTCGTACCCAACTGGTGGCCGAGATTATGCGTGAACATCGTCAGGAATTCATACCCCGTGATCTGTTCGCCAGTGACGCCTAACCGTCCATCCGTCACGTCGAAGCGTTCCGTCGCCAACTTACCCGGTGCCACCCTGAGTTTGTGCATCACAAGCAGCCAATCCTTGCGGGCATTCGTATCGATGACTACAACCGCACTACCAAACGTCCCTTCGTCAAACGTCCTGCCAATGCCTTCGATCGAATCGCGTTTCGTGAACGTCGCTTTCAGTGTTCCTTCCACACGTGCAATTGTAACATCGTAGATCATCAGCCATGTGGAATAGGACCCAGCATCTCGCTCGATCTGAATCGTGCGCCAGATACCTGTTGATGACCGATAGAACGCTGCATTCCACACGGAAAGTTTGCGGTTATGGACCAAAGGAATCGGGAAGACCCGTTCACAGCCCTTGCCAGCCTGAGGGCCGCCCATAATCACTCTTGCAGTCTTCAAATCACCCCCGATGTCCGTAATGGCGTCAAGGTAACCATCGCCATCGATGTCGACGGACCATTCCGGCTCACCCGCACATGCTGTGTCGATGGGCGTCAAAGGAAATGGGCTGGAGCCCTCGGCACAACGCCAGATAATGCCCATGGCATTGGCATACTCGTAAGGGGGGACACCGTCGTAATCGATCGGTTTTAGGTATACAGCGTTGTTCACACCATTCCAGTTGAACAGGTTTGTGGTGTCAAGCTTCGGTCTAGTTGCCCAAGTCTGATGACGCCGTTCGCCATAGAACCCAGTTGTAATGATGTCGAGTCCTTGCCTACCGCCAAAATCCGTGTTGAACGAAAACTCCGCCGT
>JBKJNB010000115.1:0-10716 GCA_046595995.1 Candidatus Kapaibacteriota bacterium | reverse complement strand
TACGGCACTGATGGCGAAGGAGGCGCGCTGCAAGGCGGTCGTGCTCACAGTAACACTGCCTTGATTCCGCTTGCGCCGCCGCTGCCACCGGCAAGTGGAATCAAGGCAGTGTTACTGTGAGCACGACCGCCTTGCAGCGCGCCTCCTTCGCCATCAGTGCCGTATCCGCCAGCACCACCAAAGGCTCCGTCACGATACCCCGAGCCACCGCCAAAACCAGGAACGGGTACACAGTTTGCTCTGTTTGTGCAGCCCATGCCTGACAGACCAAATGGGTGGCCAGTGCCGCCACCCGCGCTCTCATAGGAGTTAAATGATTCGCCTCCAGGGTTGCCGTTAAGGGAATAACCGCCCCTTTGGTTAGCGTTGTTTTCTGGAAGTATCTCGCCTGACCCTACGCCTGGTGCTCGTTTCGAGTCAGAGGTAAATGGGTTCCCCGATCGATTGAATCCACCTGGACCTCCTCCGGAATACCCTGCGCCGCCTTGGGAACCGCGGTTGTTCGCAATTGGACCGTTACCGTAACCTCCACCTCCACCGCCGCCACCCGGACCGCCATCGGAACCAACAGCATTGAGATCGAGCTTCGTTCGAGGTCCACCGGCGATTGATTTAGGTGAGAGCAGCACAACAGGAAGATAACCTTGGTTACCAGGTGTGCCTATGTCACAATCCACAGTTGAGAATGTGTATGTAGCGTTTGGTGCAAGAATCATGCTGTCTACGATCATTGCGCCACGCCGTGATCGCAAGCCAAGTTGACCATCTCCTAGAACACGTTTCGTGTCTGCGCGTCTGTCTCCAAAGGCAAAGGGTTTTACGATATAGAAGGTGTCTGCAAACGAAGCTGTACCGTTCACCTCGACGACAATCGGAATTTTCCACTGTGGTGCTAGTTGGCTCCATACGGCGGAGTTTGGCTTAGCTGCGTCCGTTACGAAGACATGCGTAGAGATAAGTCGGCCGCTCCAGCTAACAACACACGGACCAATCTTGACATACTGTGTATCGGCATCGCGCATCGGGCGTACACGAACCGATGTGCCTGGGTTGTTTGGGTGGAAGCCGTCGGTGCCGAAGTTTCCGGCAGCCGCGTTGTACGGACTAATGATTTCGATATAGGTAGCGAAACGAGTTGTACCAATGTCCGGGATGATGTAGCTGATACGTGGGGTCTGTGCTTGTGCAACAGCCGCGGCAAGTACAAAGACAGTAAGTACGGCAGCACTAAGACGTCCGAGCATTGACAATGTCTTCGATGCAGGTCTGACGTGTACGTTTATTCGCATTGTGTTCATTTCGTTATCCGATCGTAGCGATGACTTTTAACTCAACGGCTATTGGCGTTGGTAAGGCACCGGTTTCAATAGTTGTGCGGCACGCTTGTACGTGCGCAAAGTGTGTTGCGTACAGATTGTTGAAAACGTTAAAATCTCGTTTCATGTCTGTAAGAAACACCGTTACGTCCACTATACTCTCCCACGTCGACCCCGCGTCTTCGAGAATCGCTTTTACATTGGCAAAAACACTCAGTGTTTGCGCCGTGATGTCATACGATTCTATTTCACCGGCATCATTGAGTGTGACGCCTGGAATTTGTTTTGATCCGCGCTGCCTCGGACCCACACCGCTCAGGAACAACAGATTGCCAATACGACGCGCATGCGAATACGCGCCGACGGGTTCAGGTGCTCTCGATGAATTGTGAATCTCGTTGATCATGACGTGCTCACCTAACTGCCTTTTAATTGACTTTTAACTGACTTTTGATTGACTGTTAATTGACTTTTAACTGCTTTTGTTAATCGCAGCATTCGCTGCGGTCTGGAAGCAGACGTTTTTAGATTCTGTGAAAAATCGGAGGGCTTCAGTGCCGCCCTCTCTGCCAACACCAGACGACTTCATACCACCAAAAGGTGTCCGCAAATCACGTACCAGCCAACAGTTCACCCACACTATGCCTGCCTCGATCTGTGCGGCCACACGGTGGGCTCGCCCTAAATCGTTCGTCCATACGCTGGCGGCCAGGCCATATTCCACGTCATTAGCAAGCTCTAGGGCATGGGCTTCGTCGTCGAAGGGGATGAGGGTTGCGACCGGACCGAACACTTCTTCCTGGTTAATGCGGCACGATTGGTCGAGTCCGTCGATAAGCGTCGGCGCAACAAAGAAGCCGTTCGCACAACGTCCGTCTAACACCACACGCTCTCCACCACACAAGACATTGCCTCCGTCAGCACGAGCCCCCTCGACGTAGTCGAGCACCTTTTCCATGTGAGCCTTACTTACGAGCGCGCCCACGCGTGTGTTCTCCGTAAGTGGGTCGCCAACGGTCATTCTCGTGGTCTGCACGACCAATGCGTCGCGAAACGCGTCGTAGATCGATCGCTGCACGAGAATGCGCGAGCCACAGAGGCATATCTCACCCTGATTCGTAAATGCAGCACGAGCGACATGACGCGCGACGTGTTCGATGTCGACATCGTCGAACACAACCGTTGGGTTTTTACCCCCGAGCTCGAGCGATAGTTTCTTCAGCATTGGCGCTGCAGTTGCCGCGATTGTTCGCCCCGTCGTAGAGCCCCCTGTAAAGGAGATTGCCTTGATGTCGGGGTGTGCAACAATGGCCGCACCGACTTCAGCGCCCAGTCCGTGTACAACATTCAGAACCCCATCGGGCAAGCCCGCTTCATGGCAGATCTGCGAAAACAGGAACGCCGTCATCGGCGTTAGTTCAGATGGTTTTGCAACAACACAATTGCCGGCAGCAAGAGCGGGCGCAATCTTCCATGTGAACAAATAAAGCGGAAGATTCCACGGCGAGATACAGCCGACAACACCCAGCGGCAAGCGCAGCGTTACATTAAGCAGGGCCGCGTCCATCTGATGCGCCGAAGTTTCGGTGTGCAGAATCTCGGTGGCAAAGAAGGCCATGTTGTCGATGGCACGCGGAATATCCATTGCTTTCGACAGCCACAGCGGCTTGCCGTTGTCAATCGATTCCGCAAGAGCTAGTTCATCGAGATGCTCATGCACACGTTGGGAGACGCGCAGCAGAATTTGCGAGCGATCACGTGCACTCAGTGCCGACCATGCGGGGAATGCATTCCGTGCTGCTTCGACGGCAGAGTCAACGTCTTCTGCAGAACTTCTCGCAACAACAGAATACACTTCTCCGATGGCGGGGTTGGTATTGTCCAACCACTGGCCCGCTTTCGGATCGTGAAATCCACCGTTGATGAAATTCCGGATGTGCAGCAACGTTCGCCTTCATGGTCTCGACGTCCGAGACCGTTCGTCCTTAGTGGTCTCAACTGCCGAGATCGTTCGCCAGTAAAGCCCTAAATATACGGGACTTGCGCCGAACGGCTTACGCTGTGAAAATGCTGAATTCGAGACGTAATTTGAGCCATGCAGCTTACCGCAGCCGTTCACGATTTTCTTGCTTCTCTCGATGTTGAGAAGGGCGCGAGTGTACACACAATTACAGCCTACCGTATTGCACTCGAGCAGTTCACGGCGTTTGTAGACGAGACCTGGGGGCCCGAACTGACTCTATCAGACGTTCGTGAAAACCATTTGCGTCCGTTCCTCGGATGGATGCACGACAAAGCCCTTGGCAAACGCACGATGCGTATGAAACTGGCAGCAGTGAAGTCGATGTTCAAGTTCTACGTACGATCGGGTGTGATCGATCACAACCCCGCAGCGCTTACGTCATCACCAAAAATCGAGGCGAAGCTTCCGTCATTCCTTCAGCAGACAGAAGCCCTCGAATTGCAGACCGCTTTCGACCTTACCACTGCCGAGGGATTGCGCAATTCTGCGCTTTGTGAATTACTGTATGGTTCCGGACTTCGCATTAGCGAGGCGCTTCAGTTAAATGTCGGTGACATCGACACCCGCTCGCAAAGCGTACGCGTGCTCGGCAAGCGCAACAAAGAACGCATTGTGCCAGTGACGCAGGCCGCCATCGACGCCGTTGCTGCATACACGCGCGTGCGGGAAGAATTCCGACTGCTTGATAAATCGCGTGAGCGCGGCGCTTCGCCGCGACCCTCGCCGAAGGCGACCCCTACGAGCGCGCTCGATGCAAGCGATGAAGGCGCATTGTTTCTCGGTGCAAGGGGCAAGCGGCTGACGCCGCAGGGCGCGTATCGTATTGTGCGCCGCGCGCTAGGTCCGATTACCGAGGCGCAGCGCAAAAGCCCCCACGTATTGCGTCACTCGTTCGCTACACACCTGCTTGACAATGGCGCCGACCTCAAGGCCGTGAGCGAAATGCTTGGGCACAGCTCGCTTTCAACAACACAGGTGTATACGCATGTTAGCGTGGAGCGTTTGAAAGACGCTTATAAAAAAGCGCATCCTCGGTCAAACGCCGATGAGTGATGCCGTACATTACATGATGATAGACATCGCTGTAGTCGGAACCGGACATTTGGGCACTATCCATGCGAAATTGTGGAAGGGGCAGGAAGGGGCTAATCTGGTGGCCGTTGTTGAGCCCGATGAGGCGCGCGGACGCGCCGTGGCGGCTGAGTTCGGCGTGGCCTGGTATGCATCTGTCGATGCCCTACCGCACGTTGATGCTGTTACAATTGCAGCTCCAACCTCGCAGCATTACGAACTGGCAGTAAAATGCCTCGATAGAGGCGCTCATTGTTTCATCGAAAAACCTGTGACGGCCACGCATGCAGAAGCAACAAAACTCTTGCAGCATTCTGCGCTGACGCAACGTGTTGTACAAGTAGGGCACGTTGAGCGTTTCAACCCCGCCGTGCGCGCCTTGGAGCACGTCGAAATGGCTCCGCTCTTCATCGAAGCGCATCGTTTGTCGTCTTTCAAGCCGCGGGCGATTGACGTAAGCGTCATTCACGATCTCATGATCCACGACATCGATCTTATCCTCTGGCTCACAAAGTCTACGGTCGTTGATGTTGCCGCAACTGGTGTGGCCGTGCTCACCGATACACCAGACATTTGCAATGCACGCATAACGTTTGCGAATGGTTGTGTTGCGAACCTTACGGCCTCGCGCATCTCTGCAAAGCCCCTTCGCAAAATGCGAATCTTCCAGAAGGATAACTACGTGTCGCTCGATCTTGCGGCCCCTTCGGCAGAACTCTATCGGCTAATTGAAACATCTGCACTTGACACAACACACCAAACGCCACTAGGAACAGTCAGCACGCAACACGGCGACCGAATGATTGTGTTCGACACTCCGTTGGTAACAGCGTCGAATGCAATTGCCGACGAACAGCGTTCATTTCTGCGCAGCATTCAGACGAATACATCGGCAGCTGTCACACTTCAGGAAGGGGCTGAAGCCGTTCGCATTGCTGAGCTCATCGAACAACGACTCGCTGCCACAGCATCTGCACCGCAATCAACGGACATAACCTTAGACTTACGTCGATGAAAATCCTCGCGCTTTGCGTTGTTGCAATTGCGTGTTTTTCAACGACACGCGCACAGACCGAAGCATCGGACTTTGCGCGCATTGGGTTTGCTGCATTCTTAACACCGGTCGTTAGCGATTATCAGTGTGTGGGCATCAACCCCGCAAATCTGGGGTTCGTGCCGAAGGTTGATGTGTTTGTTCTTGCAACACCACTCGGCAGCGGCGTGGAACGCGTTCGACGTCCGTGGTCGTTTACCGTTATCGAAGGCGGAGGAACTGCTCACAGCGATGCACTTCCACGTTCTGGACTTATTAATGCATTGTTTAATAACGGCTCAATAGAATTCACGCTAGCCGATAAACGTCGCGCTGCAGCCGATTTTGCCGGCAAAGGCATACGGTTTAGCGTCGACCTATTCTCCGTCGCGGCTGCGTTTCAGACAGATCAGTTCGGAGGCCTTGCGCTTACTGCCCGCGAGCGCGCAATGGGTACGTTCAGATTTAATGAAGCTGCCGCAGCACTTGCATTCGAAGGGCGTTACTATTCGTACTTCGACTCGTTGAGCACGAATTTCAGGGGTGATACCATTGGCTTTGCGACAAAACCAAAAGTGTTCTCAGAGCTTTTCAAAGGCACACGCCTTGCGTTATCATGGTTCCGTGAGCTGGGTATATCGTACGGACTTGGCATACACAAAACCGAAGAGATCGATGTATTTGTTGGCGCTGGACTAAAGTATATGCTTGGCTATGCGTACCTAGATGCAGTCGTCGAGGACGGACAGCTCCAGGCGTATACAGCGCTCAGTCCATTCTTCGGCATTAGC
Organism: Candidatus Kapaibacteriota bacterium; assembly: GCA_046595995.1. Classification (GTDB taxonomy): domain Bacteria; phylum Bacteroidota; class Ignavibacteria; order Kapaibacteriales; family Kapaibacteriaceae; genus JAWXBR01. Next base: position 4,482 of record JBKJNB010000115.1, on the reverse strand, counting down.
TACGGCAAGGCCACTACTCCATCGTTTATTCCAGGCAATGCGTTTCAGTCTATCGGCGACGGCTGGGGACTCGATCTGGGTATGACAGTGCGTGTAGACAAGTTTACGTTTGCTGCTAGCGTTGTTGACCTTGGTGCCATGCGCTACGATGGCAATGTGTTTGTTGCCAAGGACACTATCCTTAATGGTCTGTCCTCGACTGGTTTCAATAGTTATAATATTTTTGAAGAAGCACCGAAGATCACGGGTGAAGGCAACTACTTCAAGTGGGATGGTCTCGAAACCGCGACGTCAGAATTACCATCACGGGTTCGCGCGGGCATCTCCTACGCTCACACATATCGTTGGCGCTTTGGTGTCGACGTCGTTGCGCCACTGAATCAGGCGGCGGGCTCGCTCGGAGAGCCACTTGTTAGCCTCGGAGCTGACTGGCGCCCCACACCGTGGCTTCGCATAGGCACCGGCATTGGCGGAGGTGGCAACATGGGCGTGTTCCTCCCTGTGAGCGTGCTCTTCAGCGTGTTCGGCGGCTTCTGGGAATTCGGTATTTCATCGCGCGACATCATCACGTTCGTGACCGTCGATCGGCCGATTGTTTCCCTAACGATTGGGCTGGCTCGCATCAGATTTTAGAAGGTGCAGCAACAGTAATGGCATCCGGTTCTAAAAGGTGCAGCAATAGAAATGGAATCGGTATCGCGAAATAGCTGATGTCGAAACCGTTGCCCCACACAGTATGCGTCCATCCGGTTTGCAACGCTTTCAGGAGCAGGCACCCCAAGAGTGTGCCAAACAGAATAAGGCCCGTGTGCATGAACAGCCTAGGAGCGGCACGATAACGATAGCCGAGGTACACCGCCAACAACAGCACGAGCGCTAAGGCCCAGCCTGGGATGTAGCCAGACTGCACAGTGAAAGGGTTCTGAGACAGAAAGGCGGCTTTATCCCAGAGGTAAAATGGTAGCACCGTGAAAACGAACGTACCTATCAATACCGCACCGAACGCCAGCACTTCGCCGATTTTCCGGCCCTTTAACAGCGGGAACACAGCCAATAAGAAAGGGATTACGACCACTCCTCGGGTTGATGCAAGAACACCCCAGGCCGCCGCTAGTATCAGTAAGCGTCCGCCACGAACCAGTTTGGGCTGCAGCCCCAGATAGAGCAACCATGCAACGGCCGTCATGTTAAAGAACAGGTCGCTGCGAACCGCTAATTCGTACACGAAAACGGGGAGTCCCGCAAGTAGTAGTAGAACAAAAGCAGCCGAAGACTCTCGAACGGCGGACGAAGACTCTCGAGCAGCGGTCGAGGAACCTCGAACGGCGTCTGTGTGATCTCGCGAAAGACGCAACGCGAGGAATGCAAAACCAATAAACGCCGCGAACTGCATCATCCCCACATCGCCGAGCAGATAGAATGGTAACGCAAGTAAGAAAAGGCCTGGGAAACCGCTAATTGGGTGCCCCAAATGACTGTCGGCGTTGTAGGGGTAGGAGCCGTGCAGAAGCGAAGACAAAAAATAATCGAGTGCGCTCCATCGGTCTACCATCAACGCCATAGGATCGATGCGCATGTATACAAACAACGCAGCAACAATGTAAACTCCGAGAGTAAGAAAGAGCAACACGCGAGGATGTCGGCTCCGTTGCAATACACGAGCTCCGAACCATGCTGTACCACAGTGCAGGCAGAACACAACGAGATACATAGCGGCAGCGGCGGTCGCGGGCACGCCAACACGAGGCGCATACTTCAATGCAAACAACCCGCCGGAAAGTGCCAGCATGGAAATGATCAGCCAAAAAACAGGCGAACGCATGACTACTGCCCTATATTGAATGCACACACGTGAACGCAGGTTATATCATAATGCCAGCACAAGAAGAACACAATTGCGATTCCGAGTCAGTACACAATTCCGAACTCGACTTCTATAGCGATGAGTTCGGACGCGTTGTCTTCACGCGAGCGTACCACATACGCCGCGGCTACTGCTGCATGAACGGATGCAGGCATTGTCCGTATGGTTATCCTACGCACAACCGATCAACGGACAAGGCAGATGATAACCAGGTGGATGATAGGCAAAGTTGACGATCACCAGGCATAAGCCTCTGGCGCTTCTCCGCCTGGACCAGGCCAGATTTTGTCGAGCTTCTCAAGAGTCTTAGCGTTTAGCGTGATGCCTTCAGCACGCACGTTCTGTTCGAGTTGCTCCATCGTGCGAGGTCCGATAATAGGCGCTGTAACGTCCTCGTTTGCCAGCGTCCATGCAAGAGCAACGTCGGCAGGCTGTATATCAATCGACTTGCAAAGCGCTTCATATGCTTCGACTTGTGGACGTAATTTTTCTGCTGCTGCTTGTAATTGGGGTCGGTTACGACGTCCCTTGTCACCTTCGCCAAACACGCCGCTCAAGAGTCCACCGGCTAACGGACTCCACGGTAGTAACGCGATACCGTATGCCCGTGCCGCAGGTACAACCTCGAGTTCGATATGCCGATTGCGCAAAGAGTAGATGCTCTGCTCGCTCACTAATCCTAGAAAGTGTCGCTGTTTCGCCATCTCATTTGCTTGTGCAATGTTCCACGCGGCAAAGTTGCTCGAACCCACGTACGTAATCTTGCCTTCTCGCACGAGTTGTTCCATCGCCTGCCACACTTCTTCCCACGGCGCGGTTTTATCGATGTGATGCATTTGGTAAAGATCGATATGATCAGTCTGCAACCGCTTCAACGATGCTTCGCATGCACGTTTGATGTGATACGCACTCAGCCCCCTATCGTTGACCCCTTCAGTCATCTTGCCATATACTTTTGTGGCAAGGACAATTCCTTCACGACGTCCGCCGCCTTGCGCCATCCAACGTCCGACGATTTCTTCTGTCAAGCCACGACCCTTGTCGAATCCGTACACATTGGCAGTGTCAATAAAGTTAATACCCAGTTCTAGGGCACGATCCATGATGGCGAAGGAATCCGATTCGGTTGTCGTCGGACCAAAGTTCATAGTGCCTAGGCAAAGTCGTGAGACACTTAGCGCTGTACGTCCGAGAGTTGTTTGTTGCATGGTTTCTGATATTTGACGGTGAGACGAGCACAAGAATACTGCACTTACAAGGATTGAGCATGAGCACTATACGGGCTGCCGGACAAATCATGTAGCGTGTATTGCGACGCAATGCAGACTGGCTCTCGTATCTTTATGCATGGCATCCTATTCGTATTCCGACATCGAACGCAAGTGGCAGCAGTATTGGGCTGATCAGCAACTATTTCGCGTAGACGACGACTATTCACGTCCCAAGTACTACGTGCTCGACATGTTCCCCTATCCTTCGGGCACGGGGCTACACGTTGGACATCCGCTTGGCTATGTCGCAAGCGACATCGTAAGCCGGTTCAAGCGCATGTGCGGATTCAACGTGCTGCATCCAATGGGCTTCGACTCTTTCGGCCTGCCCACAGAACGTCAGGCAATGACTGAGAACATTCATCCGACGATTATTACTTCGCGGAATATCGAGACGTTCAAGCAGCAACTCGGACTCATTGGTTTCGACTACGATTGGTCACGGTCGGTAACGACATCGGTGCCTTCGTACTATAAATGGACGCAGTGGATTTTCCTCCTGATCTACAACTCGTGGTACGATCATGATGCTCAGCGTGCACGTCCGATTAGTGAGCTGCCAATTCCTACAGACATCACCGATCCACTTGAAATTGAAACGTACCGCGACGGACATCGCCTTACGTTCATCTCATCGAGTCCGGTAAACTGGTGCGAGGAACTCGGCACTGTTCTCGCGAACGAAGAAGTGGATGAGTGGAAAGAAAAAGGATACACCGTCGAACGACGTCCGATGCGCCAATGGATGATGCGCATCACGGCGTATGCAGAACGCCTCATAAAAGACCTCGACCTGGTACAGTGGCCTTCGTCCACGATGGACATGCAGCGTCATTGGATTGGCCGAAGTGATGGCGCTGAGATTACATTCAGCGTCGCCGACAGCAACTTCCACATCAAGGTATTCACAACACGTCCGGATACTCTTACGGGCGCCACGTACATGGTGCTGGCACCCGAACATCCGCTTGTACAACACATCGTAACACACGAACACGAAGCAGCCGCGTCCGCGTATCGCGATGCAGCTTCGTTGAAGAGCGATCTCGAACGCACAGAACTTGCAAAGGTTAAAACCGGTGTGTTCACGGGTGCGTTTGCGATAAACCCCGCAACCAACGAACGCATTCCTATCTGGATTGCCGACTACGTGCTCGCACATTACGGCACTGGCGCAATTATGGCTGTGCCTGCGCACGACGAGCGCGATCTCGAGTTCGCACAAATGTTCGGCCTGCCCATTGTTGAAGTACAAGACGTTGGCCCCGAAGCAATGGGCAGGCCGAACATTTGTGCGAACTCGAGATCGCGCTCGTCGTGAGCAGGCACAGCCATAATTGCGCCAGT
>JBKJNB010000153.1:0-63612 GCA_046595995.1 Candidatus Kapaibacteriota bacterium | reverse complement strand
AGCGTGGGCAAAAGACGAAGCCACTGCTGAATACTACGACTATCGCGACGACCGAATGAACCTGTTTGTTCGTGCCGAGCCAAAACAAAAAACCTACTACTACATGGTGCGAGCTGTGAGTAAGGGGCGCTTCCGCATGGGGCCAATCGGCGCTGACGCCATGTACGACGACGATGTACACTCGTACAACGGAGCGGGGACGTTAGTGGTGCTGTAGCAGGTTGTGCTTAGGTAATCGCGTTCAGGAGTTCACGTTTAGGAGTTCACGCTTAGGAGTTGGCGCTGAGGCGCTGTACACGCTGATCGCGGCGTTGCTTTGCAAGGGCGCGGAGGTCAACGACGTGGTCTGCTTCGTCGACGATTTCTGCGCCGAGCATGGTTTCGAGGACGTCTTCCATGGTGATGATGCCTTCGACTCCGCCGTGTTCATCGACAACGGTAAGGATGTGCTGACCCTTTGCAAGGAACTGCTCTAGGGCTTTCTCTAGCGTTATGTTTTCGGGGATGAAGCCGATGTCGCGTTTGAGTTTACTCAGCGGGTCATTGCGATGTCCTGCAAGCGCAGCACGAAGGACATCTTTTGTCATTACATAACCGCTTACACTATCCATGTCTGCTTCGGACTGCACAGGAAAGCGTGAAAACATCTGCAGTTCAGGATAAGCGATTGCATCGCTTACACTCATGTCTTCATCGAGACTAAACACTACGGTTCGAGGGGTCATGACATCGCCAACTTCGATTGAGCTGAGTCGCATGATGTTGGTCATAATGCGATACTCGCCTGCATCAAGCGCACCTTCTTCGCGCGCCGTCTCAACAAGGGCTTCCAGTTCTTCGCGCGCCTCGTCTTCGTCATTCGTGCGACGCGTGACTTTCATGAGTGCCGTGTAGGCAAGTAAGATTGGTGTTGCAAGAGCTCGTGCTGCTGTAAGCAAAATGCCGCAGAACTTTAGCAGGCGATCGGCAAAACGTGAGCCAATGATGCCGCCAATTGTTTTTGCCATGATCACGGCAACAAGGAAGGCGATAGTTAGTGCGGTAAAACGCACGCCTTCGGCGCTATCCATTGCAATGAGCGATGCGGCTATCGTTGCACCAACAAGGAACGTAGCATCGATTAGGCTTAACGCAAGGCCAGTTTCATCTGGTTCGTCGAGAGCACGCTTAAGGCGTCGCCCCGTTATAGCCCCTTCCTCTGCCATTGCAACGACGACAGAGCCTGGCATGTTGAGTAATGCAGCGGCAAGGAAGTCGCAAAGGGCGCTTCCAAGAACTCCGACACAAAGAACAAGAATGTCCATCAGCTACCGCGGAACTCCTTGTCCACGATTACGATGCGACTAGGGTAGGTGATAGGTCCGAACGGTGTGCCTACAGTAGGCATTGCGTCGAGTTTAATGCGGGCGGCGCTGCCTTGTTGTCCGCCGATGGCCATGGCAAGATTCAGAATACCCTCGTAGCCTTTGTCGGCAAAGAACGAATAAAGATCGAGTGACATTTCGAGAGGAACAGCAACAGTTTGACCGTTACCCGGGATGTCGAAGGGTCTTCCGAGATGACCACTGATTGTTGGCTTCTCGTCTAGCAGTAGGCGCCAGTCGAGATCTTTAAGCGTTACCATCGTCTGACGGGTGCCGCTGGCGCCCGTGTTGGGATTCTTAGCGTCGACGTTAAGTGTGAAGGTCGCAATGAGAGACTTGTTCGCAAACGCACGCCCTAAGGCAAAGCCGTCGGAGATTGAGAGCTTCGAAGGATCGGAGATGCGGGTGATGTCTACACCGGCCAAGCGGAAGTTATTTACAGCGCCTAGCTTGAACTGCAGGCGTGAAATTGACGAAAGGGCGTTGGTAACATCGCGTATTGTAGAACACGCGGTTAACAGACCAATGGCGAGGATTAATACAAAGCGAATCATGGGGCCAACATACTATTTAATGTGATCAGGTAGTGAGGCTCTCGTGCCAATCACTTCATGAAGCCTTCTTCACGCAGAAGTGTTCCAACGTCGCTGTGACCGTCGTTCAGGAGGCTTTGGATGATCTGACGCAGCCGAAGGACACGACGCCGTTCCATGGCGAGCGATGTCAGCATACGAGCTTTGGTAATAAGGAGGCTCTCGTCGATGGGTTTTGTCAGAAAGTCGTCCGCGCCAGCATCAACAGCTTTGCTCTGCGTTGCGCTGTCATTTAACGCCGTAACAATGGCAACGGGTATAAGAGCTGTGGCGGGGTCGGCCTTCAGCGCACGTACGGTTTCGAACCCATCCATGCGAGGCATCATAACGTCAAGAATGATTGCATCTGGGTGTCTGAGCGCCACCTTCTCCAAACACTCTACGCCATCGCCCGCTTCGTCTGCCAGGAAACCATTCGATTCCAGATAGCGGCGCATGAGCTTCGTTGTGATTTTGTTGTCGTCTACGACTAAAACAAGCGGTTGCATTGGACATCCTATTGGGCAGTGGTGATGTCTTCGCTGCCGATGATGACGTGATCCAGTCGAGGTTGTGTGGTTACGTGCTCGACAATGATACGAAGTCCGTCAATTCCGAACCGCCCAACCATAAATGCAAGAGGAAAGTTTCGCTCCTGCGGACCATCCAACGGGAATACCATGCCGTGCATTGCATGCCTCCGGCCAAGGGCTTCCGTGTGTTTGCGTCTTAATGCTGCACGGAGTTTGCCACGAATGGACTCTAGCGTGTTACGAGCCGATGTCTTTCCGGCTTGTGCAGTAGCCGATAACGTCGTGTCAATGGCCTGTGCTGCAGCGTCGTACGGAGCGAACAATGCATCGAGCGAAGCTTCTGATGACTCGGCAGAAGGCACGGAGCCTTCACCTAGCATTGAAACTGTTTCGCTTTCGATAGTCTGCCACGGCCGCATAAGTGATGCAGCTTCTATGCCTTCCTTCACAAGATTTCGCGACGTCTTAGCATCAAGCAACGTTGCACTGTGTCGGTTGTATGGCACTGGCATAGGAACGCCACATGCGGCATATGCTTCACGCAGTTGTGCGGTATAGGCGATCTCGGCCGGACCAATCACTACAGCAATTGTAGGCAGAACGGCGTCTTGAACTATAGGACGCGCCAATGCATTGGGCGAAAACGATGCAGGCTCTGCGTGTGCTAACTCGGCATAATTCTCGTCTGGTTGAATGCGTTGACGCCGGTGTTCCTTGTCGTGCCGAAAGAACATTGCATGTGTAGGAGTTGCTTGAGCGTGATAGCCTAACTCTTCGAGCTTCGTGCTTGCACTGCGAATAAGGGCGGACAGTGCCCCGGGTGCAGACATGTCGCGATCGAGAATTGGTGCGTGAAGTCCGGCTGCTATTACATCAGACCCACGCACAACCAACACGCCCCATGCAGCAAGAAACGGTTGCAACAGGCGAACGAATGCGTCGTTCCAACGAGCCCCTTCGATGTAGACCCCTTCAAGCAGCGTTTGTATATCTGCTTCGAATGGTCCGTTCAACAGCGGTATCACCTCGCTTATACGCTCGACGTCGGTGGAGTTGTACGCCCTACGTGATACGGGAAGGCGTTCATCGGCGCCATCCCAGATTGTTGTGGCAAGCGCGGCTGAGCCTTGCGGAAGCACCGTAGAAGACGCCTCTGCTGCGTCGTGATCATTGTCTTCTAGCCAGAACATGGGCACAATTGCATGACCATGTTGCTGTGTGAGTTCGCGCGCAAGACTCGCTGCAGATGCAATCTTTAGCAGTGTATAGAGAGGTCCGCCGAACAGACCAATCTGCTGTCCCGTAGACACAACAACAGCTTCCTCGCCAAGTGAGCGAAGTGACTGTTGCTGCGATGCGCTGAGTTCAACACCGTGCATGCCTTGTTCCACGAGTGCAACGAGTCGCTTGCGCGATGCACCGTGACGCGATCGTTGCTTTATCAGGGCTGGTGTTACAGCGCGATGTTCAAATCGATTCCATATCGTGTCGACGCCGTTCAGAAAATCTGCGAACAGTTTGGAAGGAGACATGCTTTGCAATGGAACTGACGTCACGACGGAATCCGCTTGTAGATAATAAAGCAGTCTACTGTATCAACAACAGTGAAGTGAGTTCGCATAACCGGCATTATCAATGAGTCTTGCTGCAGTGATTGCCACGAAGTTCGTTCGTGCAGGTTTACACCTCCGCAAGCATCAATCGTATCGACGACTACCCAGTCGGAAGCGAGCACGTCTTTGACCGCTTGTTGTCTCCATGTAGGGGCTGCTCCGACACCAAAGTAGAGATGCGAATCTGCAAACGATGATGTGTGTTGCGTGGGGAGGTGACCTACGATGGATGTTGCCATCATCGACATAATCACTACGGTATCTGTTGGCACAAGCCTAACGTCGAGATCTGTCTTAAGCGCGCGCAACGATGTATAGTTGAAGCCCTGAACTTCGGGCCTTGTTAAGTATGCGTCGTATACATGCGGATTGCCGATGCTGCGCAATGCCAACTGAACAACATTCACGTATCGAGGTAAGGGGCTCAGAGCAAGAGCACACAAGATGAGAGTGATTAGACTCCAACGCATTTCCCGTGGCAACGAAGAGAGCCTGCCACGCAGCGATAGTATATAGGCAACACCCGCTCCAGCCAGAATCATCATTGGTAGATACAGTCGAGCGAAATGATAAGGCGAGAATTTGCGTTCTAGAATAACCGTTACCAGTAGAACAACGAACATTGTAATTGATGCAGACACCAGCGACGATTCGCGATGCGTAAGGCGCGGAAACAGCAGCAGGCCGCCGCCAACCAATACGAGTGAAGTGATTGCGATGGATAGATTGTCACCGAAGTACGTACCCAGTTGTTTTAACGCGTCGGTGGCAAACGAAATGCTCATGGGTGGGTACGAAGCATACACGCGCAGGTATTGGATGGTTGTCTGCAAGCCTTCAAAGAATCCGTCCATTAGTAAGAACGGCATGAACGCCACAACGAGAATAACGGCAGATAGCAACGAAGAGTAAATGATTGCCCGCCATGATGCAACTGGACGGTCGCGCAGCAGCCAAACAATCATGACTGCGGGACCGATAATGATGAGTGTGTATTTCAGAATAAAGGCGACGGCCATGCAAAAGGCGAGTATGACCCACCGCTTACGACCGGACGACTGCGTAGCACACCATATAGCGGCGATGATAGGTACAACGCAGAACGTCTCTGCTTGTGCAGTCTGCGAGTAACTCAGTGTTGAATACAACACACTATAGATGACTGCTGCGGCCCACAACCAAAGTCTCTGTGGAGTAATGCTTCGCATGACAACTAACAGTAATGCGATCGCACTTACTTGAAACAGGATGTCAAGCATGCGCATCAGTACAACAGACCCACCTGTTAAGATGTCTGCAATTCCGTAAAGCACATAGATGAGTGGCGGCTTAACGTCGATGAAGTCTACGTACAGCGTGCCGCCAGCTAGAATTTCACGTCCGCCGCGTAGGAACGTCGACTGATCCTGTCCGAATGGAAACGCCAACACCGGCAACAGAATTATGAAGCAGACGAGGAGGATTGTCCACGGAAAGTCACGTGCCTCTGACGGATGCGCGTCGGTTGCAACCACGGTGACGTCGGTTTCACTCATGTGCAGTGCGAACCTCGTCTTCGATGTCATCGCAATGGCGCAGTCGGCGCGGCGCGGCGCCGCCCCTTGCCGCAGGCGCTCCTTTGCCGATAGACTTCATGGCTTCCTGCTCGAGGAAGGTGCGTAGTGCCCGATCGCGCGTACGCAGACGTGCGTCTGCATCGCGGGAGAAGTACGCACGACCGTCAACAAACGTGCGTTCAACGCGCGACATATTTGACAGGGGATCGCCCGACCACACAACAATGTCTGCGTCCTTGCCCGCTTCTATTGAGCCCATGTGTGTTTCGGCAGCCATTTGTTTCGCAGGATTGAGCGTTACAAATTTCAACGCGTCCTCTTCAGACACATTGCCATACTTCACACTCTTTGCTGCTTCCTGATTTAGTCTTCGCGCCATCTCTGCGTCATCGCTATTAATCGATGTTACAACACCTTGCTCATGCATAATGGCTGGATTCTGAGGAATAGCATCGTACACTTCGAACTTGTATGCCCACCAGTCGGCAAACGATGAGGCCATTGCACCATGTGCTGCCATCTCTTTTGCAACCTTGTATCCTTCGAGGATGTGCGTAAAAGTGTGCACCTTAAAGCCGTATGACTCTGCAAGGCGCATGAGCATAAGAATCTCGCTCTGCACATAACTGTGGCAATGAATGTTGCGTTTGCCGCGCATTATTTCGACAAGAGCGTCGAGCTGCAGATCGCGTCGAACCGGAAGCTTCGAGGCATCGGCTGTCTTTAGGTCGCGTTCGTATTCCTTTGCCGCCTGAAACGCATCACTCATGATCTGTTCTACACCCATACGTGTCTGAGGATAACGCACAGTGAACTTATCGCCCCAGTTTGCTTGCTTGACATTCTCTCCAAGAGCAAACTTTACGGTAGGCACTGCACCCTTAACCTTGAGGTCTTCTGCTACAGAACCCCAGCGCAACTTGATGAACTGCAACTGACCGCCCATAGGGTTAGCCGAGCCGTGTAGCAGATGTGTAGCGGTTACTCCGCCGGCTAACTGACGATAAATATTTACATCATCGGGGTCGAGGACGTCACCGATGCGCACTTCGGTTGTGACAGAATGTGTGCCTTCGTTTACACCGCGAGCAATTGCGATATGTGAGTGCTCATCGATAATGCCCGCAGTGATGTGCATGCCCGTACAATCGATTACACGGCCCCCTGCGGTAGCAGCCCCTGCACCCACTGTCGCAATCTTGCCGTTGGAGAATTTAACGGTTGCGTTCTTAAGAACGCCAGCTGCTGTATTCGTCCACACAGTTGCATTCGTTAGAATGACAGCTTCTTGTGCTGGGAGAGAATCGAGACCGAATGGTTCGAGTGGACGGAATGTTGGTAAGGGGCGACGCACGTCGGGACGCGACGTGTCAGGGGTCTGACGCGCCACTGCGAGTACGGAGTCGCGCCTCATCACGACCTGCGCCCTAGTGCCATCGGGCAACTGTAGATCGACATTCATGAGGATGCTGTCTGCTGACGACAAGCCACGTGTTGTGCCGCGCATGCCTAGCGAGTCGAGCGTTAATGTAAACGTAACGCGTTCGCCACTAACAGAAAACGTCGATGGTATTGATATCGAGTCGGCTTTGATGACAGCACTTGGCGACTCCGGACTACCGGTTATCACCATTGTTACTTTGCGATTGAAAATCGACGACGATAACGTCCAGTTGCCTCGCACGTCAATTAACGCCGGAGATGCGAGTTCTTCGTCTTTGCCTGCAACAACTACGTTTCGAATGGTGGTAGTGTCCTTAAACAGGTTGCCAGACGTAATCACAAGGTTAGCCCAGTACCCCGGTGCGATGCGTCCCATATGTTCAGCAACACCAAGCAACGAAGCAGCATTGGTGGTTAATGCGGCTAGTGCACGCGATGAGTCTAGTCCGCGGTCAACACATGCACGAACGCGACTTAGAAACATCGACTTGTCTTTGAGTCCGTCTGTTGTAAATGCCAGTCTGCACCCCGCCGAATCGAGCATGCGCGCGTTGTCTGCGGCCCAGTACCAATTGATAAGCTCAGACAGCGACACGTTGCTTGCATGTCGAGCATCGCGTACGTCTGGCGCATCGGGGAATGTCAAACGCACAATCATGTCGGGCTTATTTGCAGCAATAACATCAAGCCTACGAAACTCGCGTCCACTGCCGACCATGATGGTAGGAATCGAGAATTCTTTTGCAATGGCATTCCAGCGTAGGATGTCGTGCTCATCTGTATTGGAGCATACAAATGATGTCTTTGCATTGACAGCGCTACGAAGCGTCGCGAGTGAGACATTTGTCTCAGGAATAGTCAGTGATGCGTTTCTCGAAGAAGCATCGTGAGCGCGTCCGTACCAGTCTGCATCAAGAAACGTCTGACGCAGAAGTGCAATTGAACCCATAAGCGAAGAAGGGTATGGAGTTTTTGATGAGCCTTTAACGAATGACAATGTTTGATACACATCGTCTCGAATGACAGTGCGGTTCGAGTATCCCTGTCGTATAATCACCACAGCAGCACTGCCGCTGAAAATTCCGTCGTGTGAAGCGACACCTGCCGCTGTTATACCTAAGCGCTGCCATTCCTTTGCGGCATCGTCAGAAATAGAAAGCTGGTCGGTTGCCTTGCGCTCTGGGCGCACGGCTTGGTTCCACGAATGTGTACCAACGGGTGCAGGTGTGCTCGGACCTTCATCTTCATCAAAAAAGTTACGTTGTTCAGCTGGTTTAGCGCTGCCAAATGCTGACAGGTTCACGTACGGATCGATGAAGCCAGCGTACACCCACGCACCCTTGAGGTCACGCACGTCAGCCCCCTGCGGAATCGCAAGCCCCTTACCAATGTCAGCGATGCGGTCGTTGCGGACGATAATGACTGCACTATCAATGCGTTTACCAGGCTCTGGCATCGCCGTACAGTTAACGTATGCGACGAGACGAACTGTCTTCTGTCGAAGTCCGTCTATCGGTTGTGTAGAAACCTGGGCCGCGAGAGGCATCGATAGCGACGTGACAACCAGAAGGAAGATGAGAATGCGGAGCATGGATCAGGCGGAAAGTGGGACGGGCAAAACTACAGAGGTACGTACCACTCGCAACGCTTCGCGCTGCTGCACCACCCCTGCGCCCTGACGCTGGTGCGGATGATTCGGCAGCGCGCGCGCTGTGTGCATTAGAATGGCCTTCACGCGTTCCGGGGTAAGTGTAGGGTCGAGCTCGAGCATCTGTGCAATGACACTTGCAACGATCGGTGCGGCAAACGAGGTGCCGTCAACCATCTTATAAAACGGGGTAACGATTTGCTCTGCACGCAGCGCCTCGGCAATGCGGTCGCGAAGTTCATCAACGTCGCGCGACGTCCATACCGACGGAGGTATATGTGTGAACGGCAGGAGTCGCGGCGCACAAACGAGAAGCATGTCATCGGTCATCGCGTCGAGTGCACACAAAGCCGATGCTTCACGCTGCACTGTTGTGCCAGGCATAATCGGTGCGGGAAGCCAGATTGCTGGAGCGATTACTTCGGGCTTCTGAAAACCAAGTGTCGTTAGACCAAACGTGGAATGGTATAGCTCAGCGTTTCCTTCGTTGAGCGAGTTCTTGTCGTCAAGGCCACCGACAGTGATTGCAGCAGGTGCAGCGGCAGGCGGACGTATTGGTGCGCGCGGATTGTTGCCTGCCGCAGCGACAATAACAAGTCCGTCTGCAACAAGATCGTCAACAAGTTTATTAACAGGATGTTGCCCAGTGTGGTCTGCTTCGTCGGCGTACACCGAAAGATTCACAATGCGAATGCCGAACTCCGTAGCATGATCTGCTACCCATTGCAGAGCGCGAGTGATTGTGTCGGTTGCAATCCTATCGTCTGGCCCCATGGTTCGCACAAGCACCAGATGTGCGTCGGGTGCGAGCGAGATGAACTCTCCCTGAGACAGATACCCATTACCTGCAGCAGTACATGCAGTCATCGTTCCATGCCAATGCCGCGCGTCTGGTTGCCGGGTCGGCGTCGGCTCGACGCAGTCATTAACCGCATTGTAATAGCAGAGCACGCGTGGCTCCGGCTGCATGAGGTCGGGGTGCACGACGAAGTCAGAGTCGATCATTGCAATGCCCACGCCCTTGCCCGTGGCAGACATATCAGCTTTAAGACGTGTGGGAAGGGGCAGAGAGGGGCGAATACCGCTTGGGCGCATCCCGCATATTACGGTGTTATCGGATTATTAAGGCCGCGTGAACTTCGTTTTTAAGGCTGCCTGGACTTCGTAGATTCGCGCATCCCGAGTAGGATGTACGATTATATCCAGGAGTGTCAGATGCGATTTACGTTCTTGATTGCAATTGTTGTTGCTGCGGCTTCGGCGCATGCTACGTATGGGCAGGGTGCGGCCGCTACAGCTGAATTGGCAGCGAAAGCACTAAAAGCCGATTCGATTCCGTGGAAAATCAAGACAGTTACAGGTGTGGGCTTCACGACTGTTCAGTTGAATAACTGGTCGGGCGGCGGACAAGATGCGGTAACATTCAGGGGTCTCATTATCGCCTCGGCCGATTACGCCGACGGACGGTTTTCGTGGGATAATGATCTTGATCTTGGCTATGGACTTGCGAAGCTCGGCAACCAAGTGTTTCGCAAAGCCGACGATAGAATCATCCTCGGCTCGAAGGCATCGTTAAAGCAGAGCGAGGTGTTTAGGTATGCGGCATTCCTCGATTTCAGAACGCAGTTCGCACCAGGCTACGCGTATGACAGACGTGATCCACTCGATACTTCAAAATTCCTTAAGCTCTCGAACTTGATGGCGCCGGGCTTCCTGACAGGCGCAGTCGGCGGGGAATGGACGCCAATCCCGGAGTTTCAATTTCTCGTAGCACCACTCGCGGCACGCGCCACGTTTGTGGTCGACGATGACCTTAGTCGCGCTGGGGCTTTTGGAGTCGATCCTGGTCAAACGGTAAAAGTCAATCTCGGCGCCGTGTTAAGTGCAGCATTGAATTGGCTGCCATTCGAAAACGTTACGCTGAAGTCGCAACTCACAACGTTTACGCCCTATGAAGCACCAGCGCTGTGGGTGCTGACGTTCGAGAATGCCCTAATAATGAAAGTAAACTCGTGGCTCGACGTAACATTCCTCACAAGCATTTTCTACGACGATCGTATTGCTGTCACGCGTGACGATGGGACGACAGGACCCGCAACGCAAGCACGCAACATTCTTAGCGTAAACGTGGCGTACACTTGGCAGAACTTTTAATGCAGTACGAAATAACAAAAGGTACAGTACACGAAGACGAGTTCGCTCAAATGCGTGCAGCATTCGAGCACTTCATGCCTATCGACAACGAGTTGTGGTCTGCAATGACCTCCGCTTTCACGACCACGCATATAAAGAAGGGTGAGAAGTGGGTTGAAGCTGGCAAGGTCAATCGTTACGTTGCCTTCATCATCAATGGTCTCTTTCGTTCATACTATTTACACGATGGTGAAGAAGCCATTTCAGGGTTCTCATACGCGCCTGGCTTTGTAACAGAGTATGCCAGCTTCGTACAACAGGCACCAGCGACACTTACGGTAGAGGCTTTGGAGGATAGTCGACTCATCCTGTTTTCGTATGACAAGCTTCAGGCGCTGTACGAAGAGTACCCGCGCGGTGAACGTCTGGGTAGGCTCATTGCAGAATGGATCTTTGTCAACACCATGGACCGCAACTCGAGTTTAATGCTGCTAAGCCCAGAAGAACGCTATCGCGCATTTGCCGAACGCTCGAAACACCTGTTTCGCCGTGTGCCCCTATATATGATTGCATCATATCTAGGCATGACACCCGAGACACTGAGCCGCATTAGAGCCAGAATCGCGAAGGAGCACATCCTCGCTTAAAAGTGCATACTCTTGATGCAGATCAAGGCGCACGTCCGCAGACATCCCGAATGTTGTATCAACATTCTTGCTCATCCGGAACTTCAAATGCGCTCTCGCAGACTTTCTTCGACCTTCATTGTCGCCTTATCTACGGTCCTATTTGCTATTGCGGGAGTCACTCCTGCTGCCCTCTCAGCAGCCGTCCCCGACGACTCTGCTGGCATGCGTACGCAAACGGTGAGAGGCAACGTTATGGACGCCATTTCCAATGCTCCCGTCGTCGGTGCCTCCATTGCCATCGTTATTGATGGTAAGGTGCAGAAGGGGGCAATCGCGGAGCGTGGGGGTACGTTCCGTGTTAAGAACGTGCCGGTCGGACGGGTCAATGTCCGTGTCACTGCCGTCGGATACGAGCCCTACTTGAACGAGAACATTCTCGTCACGTCGGGTAAAGAAGTAGTGCTGAACATCTCCCTTACAGAATCATACGCCACTGCGGCGAAGGTCGAGGTCGTGTATGACAGAGAACTTGATGCAGCAACAACAAACAATGAGTTTGCAATGGTGAGTGCTCGCGCGTTCAACACCGAGGACACGAAACGTTATGCTGGCTCGCTTGGCGACCCTTCGCGCATGGCTGCAAATTTTGCCGGTGTAATTAGCTCGAACGATGCGCGCAACGACATTGTAGTGCGTGGTAATTCGCCCTCTGCA
Source organism: Candidatus Kapaibacteriota bacterium (assembly GCA_046595995.1). Classification (GTDB taxonomy): domain Bacteria; phylum Bacteroidota; class Ignavibacteria; order Kapaibacteriales; family Kapaibacteriaceae; genus JAWXBR01. Next base: position 51,407 of record JBKJNB010000153.1, on the reverse strand, counting down.
ATGTTGTGGCAGATGGAAGGCATGAATATTCCAAATCCGAATCACTTCGGCTCATTGGGAAGCACTGGCGGTCCGGTGAGTATGCTTAACAACAACGTGCTCGAAAAATCGGATTTCATGACAAGTGCCTTCCCAGCCATGTACGGCAATGCAATTGGTGGAGCGTTCGACTTAAAGATTCGCGATGGCAATACAGACGAATATGAGTTCCTCGCACAGATGGGCTTTAATGGCGCAGAGCTTGGCGCAGAGGGTCCGCTTGGCAACGGCGCCTCCTTCCTCGTTAACTACCGCTACTCGACGCTCGCAGTTTTCAACGAACTCGGCATTGACATAGGCACGGGCGGCGCAACACCGAACTATCAGGATCTCACACTCAAGATTCAAACACCAATCGGTGACAAGGGTAGACTCTCGCTCTTCGCAGTAGGTGGCATTAGTGATGTGAAGCTCCTCGGTGACAAGCTTGACACAACGACAACAGATTTGTATGGCGATCGCAACCGCAATCAGGTTGTGGATTACGGCACGGGTTGGACCGGACTTCAGTACGAACATCGGTTCGATGAGAACACGTACGTACGCACCACGCTGGGAGTCACAGCAACAGAAGAGAACTTCACTGCCGATCGCCTGGACAGCGTAACACGAGCCCCCTCTCCCGATGCAAAAGCGACATTCTCTACGACAACCATTACTGGCGTTGCATCAATGCGTCACAAGTTCTCATCGGCAACAAGTATGGGTGTTGGTGTGCAAGTCGACGCGCAGAAGTATCACCTTTTCAACCGCGACGACATCGGTCTGCCTTCGGAGCGACTGTTCGTAGATAACACCGACAATGCCATGATGACGCAAGGCTACGCGCAGCTCAAGCAGCGTCTAACAGATTGGCTCTCGGTAACGGGCGGAGTTCACGCACAGCATTACACCATTGCAAACGCTTTCTCGATCGAACCACGCTTCGGCGTAACCGCAATGGTGAGTCCGACGCTGTCGCTTAACGCAGGCTACGGTCTTCACTCACAACGTCAAGGCATTTACGAATACAATGTCCTCACTGTCACACCGCAAGGTCCAGTCTTTACAAATAGAACGCTTGGCTTCTCGCGCAGTCACCATGGTGTTGTTGGTATGGACTGGTATATCTCTGACGCAATTCGTCTAAAGGCTGAGGGATATTATCAATCGCTGTTCGACATTCCAGTAACGCAGTCACCGTCTTCGTACAGCGCCGTAAACTCCGGTAGCAGCTTCGCTCCGGATACACGCGACAGTCTCGTGAACCTCGGTACAGGCAGCAATGTCGGAGTCGAACTCACGCTTGAACACTTCTTTCGCGATGGCTTCTACTTCCTTGCTACGGCGTCGCTTTTCGACTCGAAGTACAAAGGCAGCGATGGCATCGAACACAACACTGCATTCAACACGAACTACGTTGTGAACATTTTAGGCGGCAAAGAACTACGGTTGTCTGAAAATGGTGTGCTTGCTCTTAACGCACGCATTACCACAACCGGTGGACGTTATCTCACACCTATCGACGTTGCAGCATCACAGAATGCTGGTCAGGCAGAATACTCCAACGCCGACGCATACTCTTTGCGTCAGACTCCTTACTTTCGTCTCGATCTTAAACTTGGTTATCGCATCGAATTTTCGTCATCAACACTCGAATTCTCCCTCGACTTACAAAACATCACAAACCACAAAAACGTATTTCTCCAGCGCTACAACGCTGAGACAGGTCAGGTCTCAACAGAGTATCAGCAGGGGTTCTTCCCTATTCCGACGGTGCGGTACACGTTTTAGGAAGCGGCATGTAATTCAACATCAACCCAATCCGAGACGCCTTCAAGGATATGGGCTGCAACGTCGCTCGTAACTGCGGTGCTTATAAACCACGATTCGAGGCCTGAAGGCGGAAGGGCAATGCCTCGACTGAGCAATCCGTGGAACATCGAAGCAAAACGTCCGAGGTCTGCAGATGAAGCCGACGCAAGGTCTGTTACTGCACGATCGTGGAAGAAGACACTCATCATCGAACCGATATGGTTGATGGTAAACGGCCAGGAAAGCGGTTGTAGCCGTTCAGTAAATCCAGCCGCCAATTCGTGCGTAGCTGCCCCAATGTCAGCGTATACGTCGGGGTTATCTCGCAGAACCATTAGCGTTGCTTTGCCGCAGGCTACGGCAACTGGATGGGCACTCAAGGTGCCTGCTTGATACACTGGTCCTAGCGGCGAGAGTAAATCCATTAACTCAGCCCTGCCAGCTACGGCAGCGAGTGGCATGCCTCCACCGATAACCTTACCATACGCCACTAGGTCTGCTTCGATACCAAATCGTTCCTGTGCACCGCCGAGCGCAAGGCGGAAGCCGGTCATTACCTCATCGAAGATGAGCACAGACCCGTGAAGCGTACACAGAGTCCTCATTCCTGCGAGGAATTCCATTGCGGGTATGATGCATCCCATATTGCCCGCTACCGGTTCGACAATTACTGCCGCAATTGCATCGCCGTGTTCGATGAACGCCTGATTGAGTGCACTAAGGTTGTTGTATGGCAGTAGGAGAGTCATCGCTGCTATTGCATGCGGGACGCCAAGACTGCTTGGTGTTCCATGCGTAAGCGCGCCGCTTCCGGCACCAACTAAAAATGTATCGGCATGACCGTGATAGCAACCGTCGAATTTGATAATGAGTGATCGTCCCGTAGCACCACGTGCAATTCGAACTGCAGTCATGCATGCTTCGGTGCCCGTGCTGACGAAGCGGACTCGTTCTACACCTGGAATAACTTCGACGATAAGCTCAGCGAGCTCGACGTCTGCCCGTGTAGGTGCCCCGAACGTAAGACCTTTGTCCACTTGTTTATGAATAACATCTACCACTGATGGATGGCCATGCCCGAGTATCATCGGACCCCACGCATTCATAAGGTCTGCGTATTGTTTCCCATCTTCATCGGTAAGCCATGCAGCCTTGGCTTCTTTAAAAAAGACAGGCACTCCTCCAACAGACTTGAACGAGCGTACGGGCGAATGCACGCCTCCAGGAGCTACACGCAGCGCTCTTGCGAAGAGTTGCTCGTGCGTCGTCATGAACGTCGTCCGTCCGTAGCCATGCGCATCGCACCATATGTGGCGATGAGATCTGCACCTGATCGACGCAAGCAGACAAGTGACTCGTGCAACGCCTCGAGAAGATCGAAGTGCCCAGCCGCAGCTGCAAGGTGTAGCATTGCGTATTCTCCGCTCACTTGATATGCTGCGACAGGTATATCACACATAGCCCTAGCGTCTGATATGATGTCACTGTACCACGATCCGGGCTTAACCATTACAATGTCTGCACACTCGTGCACATCTGCTCGTAGCTCACGTCTGGCCTCCCGTCGATTAGCCGGGTTCATCTGATAGGTCTTCTTGTCTCCGAATGCCACACCGGAATCGAGTAGACTGCGAAAGGGTCCGTAAAGGCAGGACGCGTACTTGACTGCGTAGCTCATGACAAGAACCTGCTGATGTCCCGCTAGGTCGAGCGCCGATCTAATTGCGGCGACTCGTCCATCCATCATATCCGAGGGCGCCACGACATCAGCACCTGCTTCTGCATGTACGACGCTCATGCGCGCAAGGGCCTCTACTGTGCTGTCGTTGTCTACTCCATCATTTATCACAATACCGTCATGCCCGAAAGAAGAGTACGGATCTAACGCTACATCTGTCATCACTACAATGTTTGGGCATGCGGACTTGATAGCTCGAACGGTAGTAGGAACTATTCCGTTAGGGTCGCAAGCCGCGAGGCCAACATTGTCCTTTACCACAGCGTGGGTGCTTCCAAAAAGAAGTAAAGATTTTATTCCGGCGTCCCATGCTTGCTGCGCACGTACGACGGCGAGATCTGTCGATAGCATATCGGCATCTGGCAGATGAGAAGACGGAACGCGGAGACCAGACCCTTGTACGACGAATAGCGGAAGAATAAGCGAAGAGGTTGGTACGTGGATTTCGCTAACCATTGTCCGCAATGCAGGAGAAGAGCGCAGACGACGTGGTCTGTCATTCAGAATCATAGGCGTACTCCATCAGGCGCCAACCAATTGCGTGGTGTTAGGGCTGATAGCAGACGAGCTTCTTCGGAGTCCGGCTCGATACGCACGTCATATTCCCAACGTGCTCGTGGTGGAAGGCTCATGAGGATAGACTCCGTGCGGCCGTTCGTCTGAAGTCCGAAGAGAGTCCCGCGATCATGGATAAGGTTGAATTCGACATATCGTCCACGTCGTATCTCTTGCCACCACACATGCCGTTCGGAGTACGGCAGATCTTTCCGTCGCTCGACAATTGGCAAATAGGATGGTAGAATGGCGCGACCGATTTCTTCGGTAAATGCATGCCACTCTGCCAACGAGCGTCCCATGACGTCGTTGCGAAGGTGGTCGAAAAAAATGCCACCTACGCCTCGTGGTTCTTGCATGCGATGTGTGTTTACGAAGTAGGTGTCACATTCTGCTTTAAATGCAGCATAGCTCCCCTTGCATTGCAACTCACAAGCATCACGTAATACAGTATGAAAAGCGACAATATCCGATTCAACTACGTAGTACGGTGTAAGGTCTATTCCACCGCCGTACCAGGCGTCTAGCACAGTGCCGTCAGTGCTGGTGAGCTCGAAGTACCGCACGTTTGCATGATACGTAGGTACCATAGGGTTTACAGGGTGCAAAACCATAGAGAGTCCGGATGCATAGAAACGAATGTCGCTCGCGGCGCCATTGAGTTGGCGACGTAATTCTTCAGGTGCCACACCATAAACTATGCTAGTATTTACACCGGCCTTCTCGAACACGGTGCCGCCGGTTAGCACACAGGTGCGACCGCCACCTCCGCCCGGACGCTCCCAGGTGTCTTCCCGAAATCGTGCGCCACCGTCGAGCTGTTCTAGTGCGGCCAGAATTGTGTTCTGAAGCTCATGAACGAAGGTCGAGAAACTGTGTTGACTAGCCACTCACGTACTCCTTTACCGTGTTGACGAACATCTGCACATTCTCGACAGGCGTGGTGGGATGCAACCCATGTCCAAGATTTGCAATTGTCCTCTGCACACCGAGGCGGTCGAGCATTCGTACCGTCTGTGTCCTCACGACTGTCAGTGGCGCCAGCAGGATGGCCGGATCGAGATTACCTTGTAACGTCACACCATCGCCAACACGCTTACGCAGAGCACGTGCGTCCTGTGTCCAATCAACACCCAATGCCGACGTTCCCGTTGCAGCAATTAGCCCCATAGAGGCAGCAGCCCCCTTAGCGAAAACAATGGTGGGTATATCGTCGCGGAGCGCTGCCACGATATCATTAATGCAAGGCAACGCCCACTGGTTATACATCTCGGGGTCGAGTGCGCCGGCCCATGAGTCGAAAATCTGCACTACGTCAACACCAGCTTGAACCTGCGCTCGTAAGTAGTCGATAGTAAGAATAGTAAGCTTTTGTAAAAGTAGCCGTGCCGCCTCTGGCTCTTGCCATAAGAACGCGCGGGCGAGCGCCCAATCTTTACTACCCTTGCCTTCCACCATGTAACAGAGCAACGTCCACGGTGCGCCGGCAAATCCGATAAGTGGTATCGATGTACCGAGTGATTGCTTCGTCAGTCGAATGGCGTCTATCACATAGCCAAGGTCTTCGGCCACCGTTGGTCGATGCAGGAGATTAACGTCCGCGGCACTACGAATCGTCTTACTTAACGTCGGGCCCTTGTCGCCGACCATGGAGACTTCGCAGCCCATAGCATCGGGGATGACGAGAATGTCACTGAAGATGATTGCAGCATCGGGTGCAATACGAGAGATTGGTTGCAGTGTAATCTCGCATGCGAGGTCGGGCGTACGCAGACATTCTCGGAACGAATACTTCGCACGCAGAGCGCGATATTCCGGAAGGTACCGACCTGCTTGGCGCATGAGCCAAACTGGAGGTCGCGGAACGTTATCCCCTCGTAAAGCCTTAAGCAATAGGTCATTGTGCATGCGAAGAGGATCGATAGTGGATTAATACATCGCGAATAAATTGTTCGATGTGCGGAGTTGGTGCGGAATGTGTTGGCTCGACCCCATAGGTGCGCAATGCCTGCGTCGTTGTGGGTCCAAACGCAAAGCAGTCGCCGAGGCGGTCCCGCGGATTTGCGAACATCACACTGTCGACACCCGACGGACTGAAGAACAACGTCCCACTCACGGCGTGTTGCAGCACTGGCTTGAGCAAGACTGTGTCGTAGATGACGACGGGTCGGGCGCCAGGCACGACGAGTCCACGCTCTTTGCCGAGTCCGCCACAGAAATGTGTCATGGGGCAGTCGAAGGGGCTAATCGCCTTAGAAAGTTCGGCCACGTTGTGCGTCGTTGTCACCACGTGCATGCCGTGGCGCTCGCACGAAGCGGAGGTTTCATCACCGACCACTGCGACATCTCGGCCAACCAGCATTGGCCCCACGCCAGCGCGGAGCAGCACGTCGAATGCCCGGCTGCTAGAGATGATGAGCAAGTCTGGCCCTTGCAGTATTTCGTGCAGTTCGTTGATATCGTAATCGTCAATGATTGCTATCGCAGGCACCACAAGGCATTGGATGCCGGCTTCCCCGATGCTGTGGTAAGCGGATGCCCCAATGTCTTTTGTACAGCAAATCGTCACGTCACCCATTTCGCACCTCAGCAAGAAGTGATATCGCACCTCGGGCGCTAAGTAGATTCATAATCGTCTCCAAGATCTCGATATCGGGTGTCGTTGTGGGAACTACGATGTCTGCATCGGCTTTACGGTCACCCAACTCCGATAGCACAATTGCGCGTACGTGAAGCATACCCTGTTGTTGTTGTGCGTGTATTCCAACGGGTGCAAGACAACCAGCAGAGAGTCGCCGGAGCAGCTCGCGTTCGAGACCAACGTTGCGAATTGTTTCTGTATGCGATACGAACTGCCAAACAGTTGACAAGTGATCGTCATTGGTTCTTGCGATAACGCCTATCGCACCTTGTGCCGGAGCTGGTACCATCCACTCTAAGCGTCTCATTGCGGCGGGCGTGATGCCGAGGCGTTGTACGCCAGCTTCAGCAATAATAATTGCGTCGATATCGCCGCTATCTAGCGCAGTTAGCCTTGTGTGTACATTACCTCGCAGAGGAATTACGGTATGATGAGGATGCATTGCTAACCATTGCGCCTTACGACGCCGACTGGATGTAGCTATCGTGGCGTTGGACTGTTCGCACCTATCGAGTGCGGCCTCAGACGATGCAATAAGTACGTCGTGAACAGGCCCACGCATGTGGACTGCCATAAGCGAAAGTCCCGACACGAGCTCGGTTGGTACATCCTTCAGCGAGTGAACCGCCATGTCGATTTCACCACGCAACAAGGCGTCATCGAGTTGCTTTGTGAAAACACCAACCTCTCCGAAGACATGTAATGGCTTGTCGCTATGAATGTCGCCTGTTGTTGCGATCTCAATAAGCTCTACATGGATGCCAGCAGCCTTGGCAATTGCGGCCACTGTATTAGCCTGCAAGATCGCAAGCGGACTTGAGCGGGTACCAATCCTACAACTGCCGATCATGCAGCCACTTCCATGACTCGTCGTTCGCGTGTTCGCAGGATAGTGGTGATTTGGTCTTCGATTAGGTGTTCGACTTGCAACACAGCCCGTAATCGATTTTCATGCGTCATCTCTACCGTCGTTGTTAGGTCATCTATCGTTACGATCGAGCGGTCCGCACAAGGTTCGATGGCTCTTGGTACAGACAAATCAATGCAAATCGAACCTGCGCGAAGATCGGCTGCCCGAATGACAAACTCTCTGCTGTTCACAGCGATAATGACTGCATCGGCTGCGCGTGTAGCTTCATGCCTTCGGCCCCAATCGATAACTGAGCAACCGCCAGCGATGCTCAGCGCGCGCTCTAGCGTCCGATTTACAATGGTCAGTCTCTCACCCGGCCAGGTCGTTCGGAGGTTCTCTGCAACTGATCGCGCCGTGACCCCAGCGCCGATAACTAGTATGCTGGAAGATTTCTTATCGAGTCGACTTCGTATGAATGCGCAAGCAGCAGCAGACAACGAAGATGCGCCGCTGGAAATGCATGTCGTAGCTCTCGCGACTCTGGCAAGATGTACTGTCGCCCTTACTGCGCAATCCAGTAGCGAACAGAGTACTGTCTCTCCTCTTGCCTCAGCGATGGCACGTCGCAACTGTCCGAGTATCTCAGCTTCGCCAAGAACTGCAGACTCGAGACCTGTTGCCACGCGCATCATATGTCGCAGTGCATTCACGCCTGAGTAAGAGCGTACGTCTTGCTCAACAGAAGCCGACGTGCTGCCAACAACATCTGCGACGATTCTAAAGAGCTTTTCTACGGAAATGCCTTCAGCCACAACCTCTGTACGATGGCATGTGCAGAGAACCACGCACATGCCACCCTGTTTTCGAACGGCGTGTCGGATAGCCGAGCGCTGCTCAGCTTCGAAAGCATAAATGGCACGTTGATCGAGCGAAGCCACATGATAATCGATGCCGATGACGGTGAGGGTGTTCCAAGTGTCAATAGGCATACGGCGAAACTAGAGCGACTGCAGGCGAGCGAATGCCCGCATCGGGATTATTCATGCCCTAAACGGGAACCGTGGCACCTCGGCAGTGTGCGGAATCCTAAATTGATTGTTAGATGAAGCCACACTTTGCGATTGAGCCCGACGACGAACACGCAAACACCTGCAGAGTGCTTCGAGCCAACGGCGGAGACTTGACATCAGTCGCACTTTGGAACACCTCTCCTCGTGAAGTGCGGATTTCTGAAATCGTTCAGTCTCCGTGGGTCCAGTTCTATTTTGCCGCTACAGGTAGTGTCGAATTTGAATTCGGCACCGGTGGCTACCGACGCGTTTTGACGGCTGAACGTTGTTACGTGCTCTATGATCCCACATCGGCAATGTCGATTCGAGCCGTGCTCCGTTCGGATACACAGTTAGCATGCGTGTTCATTCCCATAGAAGCACTTCATCGATTGGTGCTGCATACGGAGATACTTCCGTTTCTGCACGCCGAGAGATCGATGCGTGCATTTTATGCCGAGCACCCAATGCATGGGGCTTTACTCTTGGCCGTAGAACGCATTTTTGACAGCATGAATACGTCACAATCGAGTGAGCTGATGTTCCTGTCTCGCGTGTACGAATGCCTACATCGATACGTCGAGAAACGCGATACCATCACTGATATCACCGATGCATGTCCATTCCTTCGCGATGAAACCAACGTCGAACGGTTAAGGGTTGCAAAGGCCATCGTGCTCGCAAAATTTGAAGATCCACCACCTTTGCGCGAACTCGCAAGACAGGTAGGTATGAACGAGTACCAATTGAAGGCAGGTTTTAAACGTGTTTACGGTGCACCCATTTACAAATACGTACATGAGCATCGTATGGAGCGTGCGAGGCAATTGCTCGAGCATTCTTCAACCACTGTCAACGAAGTCGCCTACGCCATCGGTTACAGTAACTCGAGCCACTTCATTGCAGCGTTTAAGAAGAGGTTCGGCATGACTCCGAAGCAGTTTAGAAACCACGAGCTCGACATTGGGGGGCGAAATGGGGCTTGATGATGGCCTGCTACTTGTGAATCTCGGATCGCCAGCGTCACCTGAGGTCTCCGATGTACGTACTTACTTAACGCAGTTTCTTCACGATCCGTACGTAATCGATCTTCCCGCACCAGTGCGCAAACTGCTTGTGGATGGCCTCATCCTCCGTACACGCCCAAAGCGGTCTGCAGCCGCCTATCAAAAAATCTGGTGGCAAGAAGGATCACCTCTCGTGGTGCTCACAGAACGTCTTGCCTCAAAGGTTCGCCAGCGAATCGATGTGCCGACAGTTTTTGGCATGCGCTACGGTGTACCGAGTATTGCATCAGCCATCAGCGAACTTCAACGATTGGGCGTTCGACGTATCGTAATGATGCCGCTGTATCCACAGTATGCGATGGCGTCTACGCTCACAGCAGTCGAAGATGCTCGTGCCGCCGTGCGCGTGATTGACCCTAGTCTCGACTTGGTCATTGTGCCTCCGTTCTATTCCGAACCCGAATTCCTGGATGCAGAGGCCAATCTCATTCGGTCTGCACTTACGTCTACGCCGGACCACTTGTTGTTTAGCTACCACGGACTTCCCGAACGGCATCTTCGAAAGACCGATCCAACGAATGGACACTGTCTGCGATCGAGTTCCTGTTGTGAAACGGCATCAGTGGCACATGCCACCTGCTACCGTCATCAATGCATTCGCACAACAGAAAGTCTACTTACGCGCTGTGAAATCGCTCCAGCCCGAGCAACGATGACCTTCCAGTCTCGACTAGGCATGGACCAGTGGCTGAGGCCGTACACTTTGGCAACAGCGTTATCGCTTGCACAAGCTGGCGTCAAGCACCTTGCCATTGTTTGTCCAGCATTCGTAACAGATTGCCTTGAGACCCTAGAGGAAATTGGTCATGGTTTACGTGAATCGTTTATATCGGCAGGAGGCCGACAACTAACGGTCATCCCTTGTCTGAATGACAGTGATATGTGGGCAGACGCAGTGGTTAGTATTGCGCAGCGAACTATGCATCCCACCCAAACGGTATGATCGATCTAATCGTAATTGGGGCTGGTGTGAGTGGTCTTTCTATCGCGCGCGAGGCAAAGGCAAGACATATACACACTGTCGTACTCGAAGCGTCGAATGGCGTCGGAGGCGTTTTAGCTAGCACCATCATGCACGGCGTGCCTCTCGACCACGCGGCGCAGTCAGTGGCTTGGACCGAAGATCTAGCCAGCAAGCTCCACTCCTGGAACCTCGATATTGTCCCCATCAAGGCCGACGCTATCGCACGCGTGCGATGCATCTTCCGGCATGGCAGGGTGCACCGCCTTACGGCGTCGCCGCTAACACTGCTTTCAACCCGACTCGTAAGTGTTCGCGGCAAACTGCGTCTTCTACAAGATCTGGCATCGACAAGAAACACCTTAGCACCTTCGGCTTCGTTGGCAGACTCAATTAGTGCTCGCTTCGGTGCAGAAATTATGTCTGCTGTCGTTGCACCAATTGTCAAGGGAATGTATGGCTGCCATCCCTCGCAACTCGACGTTGACGCGGCCTGGCCTAATGCACGCCGGTATATCAAAACACACGGCTCTTTACTCCGCGGCATGATTGCCAATCGTAGTAAACGTGCATCTCGCAGCATCGTGACCTTCGACGGTGGAATGGCTTCGCTAATGAAAGCGATTTCCGTAGGGCTTGATGTGCGCACTGGCTCGTCAGTCGTTTCCATTGCGCGCAATGGTGACAATTGGTCTGTCGCCTATCGATGTGCGAACGGCATAGAAGAGATCATTCACGCGCACAATGTGGTCTCTACGATTCCTGCGGCAAGCCTTTCCCACGTAGTATCCTCGATGTCGACATCGATATCACAGATCGTACGGGACATGCCTTCAAGCGCCATCTCAGTGCATCATGCGCTTTTCGCACCCGACGTAGAAGTGGCGAAGCTCGATGCGTTCGGTGTTCTGCTAGCGGATAATGAACACGATGCGTTGCTTGGCATCCTCGACCATGGCTCCACGTTCCCCGATTTGCACAACGGTCTTAGGCATCTCGTCTTCTTTGTAGAGGGTACGGCACAAGAACGCATTGATAACGCAGTTGAATTCGGTATGGCAATGCTCAGCATACAAACAGCGCCAATTGCAACACATACAGTACGTTGTGCTTCAGCCATTCCTGTGCTAGCTCTAGGTCACCTCGAGCGGATACGTTCCGTTTACGAGTTCGAGTGCGAAAATCCGGGCCTCTTTTTAACTGGATCGTGGCGCCATGGCGTAGGTATTCCGTCCTGTATTATGGCATCAAACGAAATCGTCGATCGTTTGCAGCCATAGGCGAAGTTGGAGATTCAGCAAAGTGATCATGCCGATTCGTCTAACATCTCGCTCAACTCTCTCTCGCTAAGCACTTTCACGCCCAGCTCATTCGCCTTTGTGAGTTTGCTGCCAGCGTTTTCGCCTGCGACGAGGTAGGTCGTTTTTTTGCTGACGCTGCCCGAGGCTTTACCGCCCATGGCTTCGATGCGTTCTTCGGCTTCCCGACGTGTCATAGACGTGAGCTCGCCGGTGAGCACAAACGTCATGCCTGCGAAGATCTGCGAGACAGCCGCCGATGCTTCGCCTTCGAACTGAAGCCCCGCCTCTTGTAGCAATGTGATAAGGGTCTGGTTAGGGGGCTCTGAGAAGTATTCGATAACACTGTCGGCGATGCGTTCGCCAACGTCGTTCACATTGGTTAGTTGACCCCTTGTGGCCCCTTGCAAAAGATCGACGGACGGAAATGCACGTGCAAGAAGTTTTGCAACACCTTCACCAACGAAGCGAATGCCAAGAGCGAAGAGCACGCGGGCATACGGTTGTTCTTTACTCTTCTCAATGCCGGCAACTAAACGATCGAAGCTCTTTGGCGCCCATCGGTCGAGTGCAAGTATTTCGTCGCGACGTTGTGGAAGCGTGTAGATGTCGGCAATGGTAGTAAGCAGTCCTGCATCGACAAACTGATCGATCGTCTTGTCGCCGAGGCCGTCGATGTTCATGGCGTCGCGCGAGGCGAAGTGCTGGAGAGTGCGGCGTACCTGCCACGGACACGTTCCGTCGTTGCAGTAGTAGTTGGCCTCGCCTTCCGGACGATGCAAAGGGGAGTTGTGAGGGCACGGACATGTGTGTGGCATGTGCCACGTCTCGGCATTTACTTTACGTTCACCGATAACTACTCCCGACACCTTCGGAATAACGTCGCCGCCTTTCTCAATCGTAACAGTGTCACCAATGCGCAAGTCGAGTTCGTGAATGTAATCTTCGTTATGAAGCGTTGCACGTGAGATTGTCGAGCCGGCAAGGAGCACAGGTTCTAGCTCTGCGACAGGAGTCACCACTCCGGTACGCCCGACTTGTAGTGTTATGTCGCGGAGTAACGTCTGAGCCTTCTTGCTTTCGTATTTGTAAGCGATGGCCCAACGGGGGGACCGAGCGACGAAGCCCAGCTCATCCTGATGACGAAGTGAGTCGACCTTGATAACAATGCCGTCGATGGCAAACGGGAGCGAATCGCGCTTTTCGTCCCATTCATTAATAAAAGCCATGACTTCGTCGAGATTCTCGCATAACCTAGTCTCACGACTGGTCGGAAACCCCATCGCTGACAAGATTCTGACGTTTTCATAGTGACTGGTCAGTCGGGCATCATCTGTTGCAAGGAAGTATGCAACGAATTGTAGTGGCCTTCCTGCAACTGCCTTTGCGTCCTTCTGTTTCAGCGTTCCAGCGGTCAGATTGCGAGGATTGGCGTACGGCTTCTCGTCCCTTTCCTCGATTGCTCGGTTTAGATCGAGGAAAACCTCGGTCAACATAAATACTTCGCCACGGACCTCGAAGTCTGTGATGGTATCGTAATGGTCGATAACCAAAGGAATAGCGCGCATTGTGCGCACGTTCTGTGTAACTTCGTCTCCCGACTCGCCATCGCCGCGAGTTGCTGCCAGTGCAAGTCGATCGTCCTTGTATGTAAGTGACATCGCGACGCCGTCATACTTCAGTTCGCAAACGTAGTGGACGAGAGCTCCTTCTAAGACTTCACGTACACGTCGGTCGAAAGCCTCGACTTCGGAACGTGTGTACGTATTGGCAAGAGAAAGCATCGGGCGTGCATGACGCACGGTTTGAAAGGCGCCAATTGGCGTTCCGCTCACACGCTGTGTGGGCGAGTCCAACGAGATAAGACCAGGATGTTCTGCTTCGAGATCCTGTAGTTCTTTGAACAGATTATCGTACTCGCGGTCGCCAATTTCTGGTCGAGCCTCTACGTAGTACAATCGGTCGTGTCGACGAATCGCGTCGCGCAGCTCCTGAATTCGGGTTACTTCCGGTGTGTTCATACCGTGAATTTACCTCCTGTAGACACTGTTCTACTCGAATTGAGCTAAATGACACTCTCGCCTCCGCGCACTTATTCGTTTCTTACTGTCTCCGACAGGTATGACCATGTCGTTCAGACAATTGCAACCTTCGTCGAAGGTGAGCGTGATCGTACCGCAAACCTTGCAAACGCTGCTGCCGTAATGTGGCAATACCTGCCCGACATTAGTTGGGCCGGTTTCTATGTATTCGATCCGCCAGAACTTGTACTTGGTCCGTTCCAGGGCAAACCCGGGTGCATCCGTATCAAACTCGGACATGGTGTGTGTGGTACAGCAGGTGCTATGCGCCAAACGATTGTAGTACCCGATGTTCGAGTATTCGGCGGTCATATCGCTTGCGATCCCGACACACTCTCCGAGATTGTCGTCCCGATGTTCTTACGTGGCAATCTGCTCGGCGTTCTCGACATCGACAGCACAACGCTTAACCGATTCACAGACCACGATCGCGATGGCCTCGAACGCGTGGCCGCAGTCATGACACATGCATGCGAGTGGTAATCGTTCTCGAGATATTCTAACGTCACACGCACTTGCCCTGATGCCACACAGTGGGCATGCACCTGCTCCTTGCGTCTGTTCTCCTTAGCCTAGCATACGTTGCAGCTTCTGCGCAACTGCTAAACGAAATCCATTCTACGCCATCTGCTGGCGAGCCAGAGTGGATTGAGATTATCAACACTACAAATCGCACGATCAACCTATCCGGCTGGTATGTATGCGACAGCCGTTCGTGTAGTGTAGTACCCGACAACACGCGTATTCCTGCCAACGCATACATCGTACTTACGCGCGATAGCGCGGCCCTGCGCGAAGCGCGCCCCTTACCAGCATCAGCAATTGTTGTCGAAGCGAAGCTGCCATCGCTGAACAACACCGTCGACGACGTCCTGCTGCGTAACACCGACTCGACACTCGTCGATGCTCTAAGCTACACAATGGCATGGGGCCGAAAGGGGCTGTCGCTCGAACGTACTGTTGTCGATGCCAACGACGTTTGGCAGGCGTCGCTCTCGTCCGACAGTGCAACATGCGGCTACCTGAATTCTGTTGTGCGTCTCGAGCACGATTTGCGTGTTGCCGAGATCCGTGCAGGAATGGGGGCACTCGATGTGGTGTTCGTGAATCACGGACGTCGCACGTCATCGACTCGGGGGTGTTCGATGCAGCTTGATAGTCTCATCCACGACAACCTCACAACAACGATCCCTGCACTACTCACCGACGAGACGTACGTGTGGAGTGTCGGTGTCGAAGTTCTACGAGCACTGCATGCGCAATTGCGCGTTGACGTGGCAGTTGTACTCGCAGAGCCAGACGACCGTATCGAGAATGATGTGCTGAGGCGCACGCTAACACTGCCACCAATCATAAACACTGTTACGATCACAGAAATCATGTTTGACCCGTTCGCGACACAAGCGGATTATGTTGAGATCTACAATGGCACGACAACCACGATCGATCTCGACGGTTGGTACATACTCGATGGCGAAGCAACGAGTAGTAGTGGCGATGACGCCATCACCGATGAGCGTGCTCGAGCAGTAATCGATGCGACGTTGGTTCTCGAACCTGGCGAGTATGCGGCTGTGCTGATGGACACAATTGTAGCTTCGATGGTTCACACACGCGACAAGGCACGCACGTACATTTGCCGACGTGGCATTAATGCAAACGCAAATGGCGACGCTCTTGTTTTGTGTACGTCGAGCGGTTTTCTTGTCGATTCTGTTGCCTATTCAACTGCGATGCATATCAAGACACTTGCAGCAACAAAAGGCATTGCGTTAGAGAAGCGCGATCCGAAGCTTTCCGGCCTCGCCCCCTCCTCATGGACCTCTAGCGGCAACCTCAAAGGCGGCACACCCGCGCGTGAGAACAGCGTGCAGATCGAAGTACCTGTCACAACCTCTGTCGATGCTATACCAAACCCGTTTAGTTCACAGCAGGGTGACTCGCGATATCCATGTGTGATTGCCTTTAAGCAGCCGTTTGTGCACGCCATTGTCGGACTGCGTGTATGCTCAAGCGAGGGGATGCACGTCCGTTGGCTTCTGAACGCAGTATTCGCAGGCAGCGATGGCGTGGTAATCTGGGATGGGGCTGACGACATGGGGCGCAGGGTACCGCCGGGACCGTATGTCGTGGCTTTGGAGGTCGCCGACGCCAGTTCCACGAGCATGCACCGTGATGCCTACGTCGTTGTTGTTGGCAATTAGCCCCCTGCGGCCCGTTGCCCAAATCGTCGGCAATCAGAACATAACATGAACCTCAGTTCTGGAACCGTTATTTTGTTCGACTATGCCAAAACGCAAGAAGCCTGTCGACGGAACGAAGACTGTAGGCGCTTCACATCACACAGAGATCGATCTCGACGACGAGTCGCTGTATTACAACCGCGAGCTTTCGTGGTTGGAGTTCAATAGGCGTGTGCTCGAAGAAGCCACCGACCAAACTCACCCACTACTCGAGCGGCTGAAATTCTTGGGAATTTTTGCGACGAACCTCGACGAGTTTTTCATGATTCGCGTTGCTGGGTTGAAAGAGCAGATTTTCTCGGGTGTGGCAGAGCCGTTTCCAGACGGACTTTCACCCCTGGAGCAAGTCAAGGAAATTCGTTCGCAACTGCTGCCGTTGTATCAATGGCAGTCGGATATCTACCGTAATGACATCGTTCCTGCGCTGAAGCGTGAAGGCATTGTATTTCACACGTTTCATGATTTGACCTCAGAAGAGAAGAAGCATTTCGAGCATGACTTTGTCGACAACATTATGCCGGTGCTCACTCCGCTTGCATTGGACCCCGGCCACCCATTCCCTCGACTATTGAATCGTTCACTCAACATTGCATTTGTACTTATTGATGAAGTCGATGGCGAAGAGGAAATCCGCATCGCCGTCATGCAGTTGCCATCGGCATTGCCTCGACTTGTGAAGTTAAATCGTACCGGTGGACATCATTACATCCCACTCGAAGAAGTCATTCGTGCGCAAGGGGAGAGTCTGTTCCCCGGACTTCGTTTACGCGAGAGTCATGTGTTTCGCGTAACGCGTGATGCCGAAGTCGATATTGCAGAAGATGAGGCAAACGACCTCATAACAGCCGTTGCAGAAGGAATCCGTCAGCGCCGATGGGGTACCGACCCCGTTCGCATGGAGGTAGGTTCGGACATGCCCCGCATGCTTCAGCAGTCGTTGATGAAGTCGCTCGATCTCGATCCTATCGATATTTACAGTCTACATCTGCCATTAAACGTGCAGGACTACCTCACATTAATGCAGCTCGATAAGCGCAAGCTGAAAGATCCGCCCCTTACATCGCGTGTACTTCCGGAATTCACACAAGAAGGTGTAAGCATCTTCGATGTGCTAAAGGAAGGCGACATTATGGTGCAGCACCCGTTCGATTCGTTCACGAACTCAGTTGTGCGGTTTATGCAACAGGGTGCGGACGATCCGAACGTGCTTGCCATGAAGATAACGTTGTACCGCGCAGGTGGTTCATCGCCAGTAATTGAAGCACTTAAGCGTGCTGCAAGTAACGGCAAAAACGTCACAGCATTCGTCGAACTCAAAGCGCGCTTCGATGAAGAGAACAACATTCAGTGGGCGCGTGAGCTCGAGCAGGCAGGCGTGCACGTGGTGTACGGACTCATGGGCCTTAAAACACACTGCAAGGTGTGCCTTGTTGTTCGTAAAGAAGGCAAGAATGTGCTCACCTATGCCCACGTTAGCACGGGCAATTACAACCTCACCACATCACGCGTATACACCGATATTGGCATCTTCACCGGACGTCAGGAATTCGAGCGCGACTTCGTGCATCTCTTCAACCTGCTCACCGGCTACTCGAAGTACAAAGGCTGGCAACACATTGGAGTTGCGCCTGTAAATCTCCGCGACAGGTTCATCGAGCTCATCCGACGTGAGACAACGCATCAAGAAGGGGGCAAGAAGGGACACATTGTTGCAAAGCTCAACGCCATAACTGACCCAGTTATTATGCGCGAACTCTATCGCGCCTCCATGGCTGGCGTTAAAATCGAGCTCATCATCCGCGGTGTGTGCGCAATACGTCCGGGCATCAAAGGCGTCAGCGAAACCATCACCGTCCGCAGCATCCTCGACCGCTTCCTCGAACACAGCCGCATCTTCTGGTTCCGCAACGACGGCGAAGAAGAAGTCTTTATCTCGAGTGCCGACTGGATGACGCGCAACATGATTCGCCGCGTCGAGCTACTCTTTCCGGTGTACGACCCTAAACTCAAGAAGCGTCTGCGCGACATCCTGAA
Source organism: Candidatus Kapaibacteriota bacterium (assembly GCA_046595995.1). GTDB lineage: Bacteria > Bacteroidota > Ignavibacteria > Kapaibacteriales > Kapaibacteriaceae > JAWXBR01. The sequence continues at coordinate 33,054 of JBKJNB010000153.1, read as the reverse complement.
GGTTTACCTTTCAGACAACGTGAAAGCCCGCGAGCTTACCGCCGACGGACAGTATATACGCGTACCAACGGACGAAACTGCGCCGATTCGCTCACAAGGCGGATTCTTGGAGGCGGCGAAGAGGAAGTAAAATGCGTTGTTGCATGAAGTTAACAGCGCAAGCCAGATTCAAATCTCTCAGTTCGGCATAGGTAATGCAAATCTCTAACCGTCGCAGTTTCGTAGCGCGCAGATCAAATGTAACTAGAACATCTTCTGGGCTTGATCCTTTAGATCTAAACGGAGAGTTAGGCTGTCATTGACAACGGATTTGACGCCTTCAGGCGCGATACTTCGCTTCAACCGGGTTCAACAGTGTTGGGACAGTCGTGATATCCACACCTACAGGGCATAACAGCTGCTCTATGTGTTTAAGGGAAACGAGGGCAAATCGCCCTTTTCTTTTTTTTGCTAAACAAGATAGCCAGCTTACGAGACAAGCCATTTAGGTGAGGCCGAAACATATGTCCATTGCACGACCGTTGGTCGGGTGTGTGTTCGTCAATCATGCCAACTCAATGGTCGTATTATCCATTAGCTTTTATGATGTCGACTGTTTCGTTTTGGTGATACAATCGGGCTAGATCGCCAGATTTCACCCTAAACTGACTGCGCCTTTTGACCTTCGGAGTGGTTGACGCATTCTCCAACTTGAGGCCGGGATCGTAATAAACCCTACCTGCAGCCATTTCGGCAAGAAACAGCTGGAAGTCCGTACCTGTTCCAAGTAGGACATCTTTTCCGTATTGATACATACGGGCTTCAGATTTGTGTACCGTTGAGGGTACATAGCAGGCTCTATCGTGCTTCCGGTTCCAATGAAGTAACAGCGAAGCGAAGCTCCAAGATGCAGTCTCTGTGCCAGTCGCGTCTAACAGCGCAATTCGTCCATCAGCGCTTCGGATCTTGCCGCTGATGATATCGAAGCCGATAAGCTTGAGCCGAAGCTGTGTGCGGGGGTGTTGAACGTCACATTTGTGGACACCACCAAAGTTCATGCGGTCTGGGATACCACTCGTATCGGCGTAACCGTACTTCCTAATGAAATACTCAGCGCCATCGAGCTTGTAGATTCCGCCAGTAGGTTCTGGCGTCATCAGCGTTATGACAGCCGATCTAATGCTGGCGAAACTCATGACGCCAAACTGCTTCACTTCCCATCCAAGGTAATCCGGTTCCGAGTATCCATTTGGTTGGATACCCAACTCTGCCTCTAAGGTGTAACCTCCGCAGTTACTTGCCTCACATGGCAGGACATTGCCCTCATTGTCAAGGCGCTTTGAGTTAATCCACCCGAGTTGATGGATGCGAACGAGTTCACTTAACAATTTCACCCGATTGTCGAGTGAGTGATCCAAGTCTATCACCTGAAACACACCATTGACGACCGGCATTGAGATGGCTGCGAATTCCAGCGCGACAGTAGATTCTGGTGCAGCGGCGAAACCAAATATGTCGCCATTTAGGCCTACGCCTAAGAACAAAATGCGGCCTGGTTCGCGCGATCTCATCAGCTCCGATGGAGCACAGTCGCACTTAGACAGGAACCCAGAAAAGCGCACTTCTGGATACTTCGGGTAGAGTATTAGCTGAGCGCGGGGAGCGGGGCACGACTTGCCCTCCTCAGTTAACCAAGAGAATCTAAGTGCAGCCTTAAATCGTTCTCGTTTCCAATCTCCAGCAGGCGAAGCGGTGATATCGCTGATTGGCAACACGTTCAGAATATCAAAGTTGCCACCGAGATAAACTTGATTTTTTGAATTGTCATTGGCCGCGAGCGGCTTAATGTGTATCCGCCTGCAGCCATGCCGAGCGAACATCGCTTTAAGAGATGTGAGATCCATTTAGCTTGGTCAACTCTTTTACAATGTTTGCACCAACGGCCTGAATCAAGGGCGTGACTACAGAGTTGCCGAACTGCTTATAGGCTTGATTGTCGGATACAGGTATAAGAAACTGATCCGGAAATCCCTGTAATCGGGCACACTCACGTGGAGTCAATCGTCTCGGGCACTTCCCGTCCTGTGGTATGAGAATCTCGGCGCCGTCCTTATAATACCTTGCGCTGAGCGTCCTCGATATGCCGTTCAAATCTGTCATGCCGAAACCGAATCCGTTGCCCTTTGCTTTGTGTTTCTTCGCGTACTCCTGCAAATAATGCCAAAGCTTTGGAGACAACGTATACTTTTCGTCAACGGTTTTCTCGAGTATCGTACTTATCGGCAATTTGACCTCGGGCGGCGTGGGGAACGCAAACGATTCGCGATCTCTGAAGAGATCTGAACGGAAGCCTACAATTAGAATGCGCTCGCGATGCTGAGGAACGTAGTGTCGACCATCCATTATTTTACTGTGGATACTATAGCCCAAATTTTTTAGCGTGTTGATTATCACCTTGAATGTGTTGCCCTTATCATGCGACACGAGGTTCTTAACGTTCTCTAGCATGAAACATGCAGGACGCTTGTGTTCAAGTATCCGAGCCACATCAAAAAACAGTGTGCCTTGGGTCTCATCGAGAAACCCATGCGCACGTCCCAAAGCATTCTTCTTGCTAACTCCCGCGATCGAAAACGGCTGACAGGGGAAGCCAGCTAACAAAATGTCGTGATCAGGAATGTTTTGTTCATCGATCTCTGTTATATCACCAAAAGGTACCTCACCAAAGTTGGCTTCGTACGTTCTCTTCGAGAACATATCCCATTCCGATGTAAACACACACTTGCCGCCGAGGTTCTGGAATGCAAGTCGAATGCCTCCGATGCCAGCGAATAAATCGATGAAACTGAACTTTGGCTTGCTTACTGGTGGGAAAGGGATGTCCCAGGTAATAGGCAAATAGTTCTGGATGACCGGCTCTTTAATGATGCTCTGATTTTTGCGCAACTGACTTAGGTATACTTGAGCAGGCTCCTCGAAGTAACGGGACACGCCATTCTTGCTGTTCTGCAGATAGTGAGTGAGGTAAGCAAGTTCATTACTGGTGCCTTTGCTGATAGTAATGTCCAGCTTACTCCTTATGTCAGAGTACTTTTTTCGCATATGTTCTTGCAATTTCGTCAATAAACGATTCAGTCTGTGGCATCAATGACAGGTTCTGTAGTCATCGTAGGCCGCTACTTAGTGTCCGTGACAATAAGACCAAACGTCAGCTATGGTGAGTGGTCATCACTTGCCACGAAGTACGGCTTCAGGGTCGTCCGGGCATCAAAGGCGTCAGCGAAACCATCACCGTCCGCAGCATCCTCGACCGCTTCCTCGAACACAGCCGCATCTTCTGGTTCCGCAACGATGGCGAAGAAGAAGTCTTTATCTCGAGCGCCGACTGGATGACGCGCAACATGATACGTCGCGTCGAGCTACTCTTTCCGGTCTACGACCCCAAACTCAAGAAGCGTCTGCGCGACATCCTTAAGGTTTACCTTTCAGACAACGTGAAAGCCCGCGAGCTAACGGCCGACGGACAATACGTCCGAGTACCCACGAACGGAGCTGACCCGATTCGGGCTCAGGGTGGGTTCCTCGAGGCAGCAAAGAAGAAGTAGAATATCACTCATGTGCTGGTAGCGCCATCTCCCAAGTACCAGTAAATCAAGAGTGTTACAGCGAAAAACAATATTTGCGCAGTGCAGTGCGCAAATTTACGCACAGCAACGTGCAATTTTACGCAGGCCAATGCATATTTTTGATCTATGCACTGCGCAAAATTGCGCAGTGCACTGCGCAAAAATTATAGCGGGTGCTTAAGTGTTTGAGAGAAAACAAGTTAAGTTGATACGTGAACGGCTACAAGAGCCCCGTCGCACCATCATGGGCCTAGTAGGTCCACGTCAGGTTGGGAAGACAACACTTATTCGTCAGGCCATGCAAGGACTGGCTGCGCCCCTTATCTACGAGAATGCAGACGGCATTCTGCGTTCTGGAGATGCGTGGCTAGAAGACATGTGGCTGAGGGCGCGAGCTGCTGCGGCAAATGCTGGTGGAACTGCAGTGCTCGTGATTGACGAGATACAGAAGATCGAGGCCTGGAGCGAAACAGTGAAGAAGCTCTGGGACGCTGACACGTGGAATGGCATTGATCTTAAGGTAATCGTCCTGGGCTCGTCGACGGTGCTGCTCAATCGGGGTCTGCGTGAGAGCCTTGCTGGACGTTTTGAATTACTCCGCGTAATGCCATGGTCGTTTGGGGAGATGTCCGAAGCGTTCGGACTCGATCTCGAAACGTACGCTCTCTACGGTGGCTATCCGGGCTCAATGCCTTACATCGATGATGTCGATCGGTGGGCGGCATACATGATGGACAGTATTGTCGAACCTGTGATTCTCAAAGACATCGTGCAACTGCAGCGCATTGAAAAGCCAGCGTTAATGCGTCAGCTTCTTCTGCTAGGCGCACAAATGTCATCACGCGAAGTGTCGTTTAACAAGCTCATCGGAATGCTCGATGATGCAGGCAACACGACCACAATTGTGAACTATCTCGAGCTGCTCGAAGAAGCAGGCGTGCTAAGCGGACTCTCGAAGTACCGCACATCACCGATGCAAAAACGATCGAGTCCGAAGCTGCAGGTGTTCGCAAACGGCATGGCCACTGCATGCGGTGCGCGCTGGCGGAGGGGCATGAACCCGGAAGATCGCGGACGTTGTTATGAAAGCATGGTTGGCGCGCATCTGCGATGCAACGTACTCGGAACCGCCTACGCACTTTCGTGGTGGCGCAACGGTAATAACGAAGTTGACTATGTGCTCTCGCGCGGCGAGGACACCCTAGCTATAGAAGTCACCACAAGCTTTACGCATTCACGACGTGGACTGGAAGCCTTCAAGAAGGATTTCCCAACTTCGAAAACCATGCTCGTGGGAGCAGATGGCTTGCCATTGGAAGAGTTCCTAGCCCGAACACCGGATGAGCTGTTCGGGATTGTACGATAACGGTCGCAACGAGCCTTTGCACCTATTAAGTCCAGTCTGAGTAGACAAACTTCTCAGTAAGGCATAGCCGCAATGCGCGCCCGCTGCAATCTCTCACGCAGCACGTCCAATCCCGGATTGCCAATACTACCCAAATGGGATTTCGCATTGGGTTTTAGTGATGCGTCTGACTGCTCTGGCGCATTCGTGGTTGGGACAAACGTTCCGTTCTCAATCTGTTCTGCGATTGTGCGATAAGCATCACGAAACGGAGTGCCTTGCATAACCAGGTCGTTTACACGGTCTACGCTGAACGCGTAGCGATAGCGCTCATCGTTCATGATGTCGTACACGGGCTGGATGTGTGGACCAACGTGTGTGAGAACCTTTAGGCAAAGGGAGAGTTCATCACACGCGGGGATGATGCGGTCTTTAATGAATTGCAGGTCGCGATGATAACCGCTTGGCAGATTCGTGAGCAACAGAGCAATTTCATTCGGAAGTGCCTGCAGGCGGTTGCAACGTGCGCGCAAAACTTCGAACACGTCGGGGTTCTTCTTGTGTGGCATAATGCTCGAACCCGTGGTGAACTCAGAGGGTAGGCCGACGAAGCCGAAATTCTGACTCATGTACAGCACAACATCTGATGCAATGCGTGCAAGTGTCGATGCTGTCTGCGCTATCGCAAATGCTGCAAGCTTTTCGGTGCGCCCACGTGACATCTGGGCGAACGTGCTTGTGACATGCACGCGAGCGAAATTCAGCGCGCGTGTTGTCATGACGCGGTCGAGCGGAAACGACGATCCATAACCTGCTGCCGACCCTAGCGGATTGGCATTCGCAGCGTCGATTGCCATGTCTAACACACGCAGGTCTTCGATTAACGCTTCGGCATGCCCACCAAACCACAACCCAAAACTTGAAGGCATTGCAACTTGATAGTGCGTGTAGCCCGGTAGTAATACGTCGCGATGTGCCTCTGCTTTGTCGAGTAACATCGAAGCGGTGTTAAGCGCTGCAACACGCAGTGTGCTTAGTTCGTGACGCAGCCAGAGTTTAATGTCTACAAGCACCTGGTCGTTGCGAGAACGTCCGGTGTGAATCTTCTTGCCGACGTCTCCGAGGCGTTGCGTTAACATGTTCTCAACCTGAGAGTGTACGTCTTCGACGCCGGCTTCTATTACGAAACCATTGCGATCGATCTCGTCGAGCATGTTACTTAGCTCACCGACGAGCGCCTCGCGTTCGACAGATGTGAGTAGTCCGACACTCGCCAGCATATCAGCATGTGCTATGCTTCCGACGACATCCCAACGTGCGAGGCGTACATCCATATCACGGTCGCTGCCAACAGTGAATGCTTCCATCACAGCGTCGATTGGTGCGCCTTTGTCCCATAGTTTCATGCGTGTACTCCACGAAGTCGTTGATGGTGTTCAATCATGAGCGGACTCCCAAAAAACGTTCGCACAATTCGATCGTCGTTGCAATGCCATGCGTGATTTCATCAGTGCCTATGTATTCGTTGGGCGTGTGCGAACGGGCGCTATCGCCCGGACCTATCTTGACGGAGGCTATGCCAGGAGGCAAGAGCGACTGGTCGGACATCGTTGGACTTCCATAGCACGTGATGTTCATGCCCATTGCAATCTGCACGATCGGATGATTGAGAGGAATCGACGACGGGCGTAACCTCATGCTGCGCGGCTCCACAGTGCACTCTACATGTTCGCGTATATCTTCGAGGACCTCTTCGTTTGTATAGACATCAGAGACACGTACATCTACTACAAAGCGGCAACTATCGGGTACAACGTTGTGTTGCGATCCTGCCTCGATCTGCGTAACCGTCATCGTAACGGGTCCGAGTACCGAACTCTGTTTTTCAAATCGATAGGTGCGGAACCACTCGATATCGCGTACTGCGGCGTAGATGGCGTTAATGCCTTCGTTACGAGCCGCATGCCCGGTGCGTCCGTTCGATTCGCAATCGAGGACAATCAATCCACGCTCGGCAATGGCCATTTGCATTTGCGTAGGCTCACCAACAAGTGCAAGCGACACATCCTCCAGCAGCCCCTTGCGCGCGAGCAGCTCCATACCACCAGTGCCACTTATCTCTTCTTCTGCGGTTGCTGCAAACATAATGTTATGCGACAACTCAGCATTTGAACGTAAATGCAGGAACGTGGCGAGCATCGTCACCAACGACCCGCCTGCATCATTACTGCCAAGCCCAAAAAGTTTACCATCGGCGATAACGGGCGTGAACGGATCGGTTGCCCACCCTTGTCCCGGACGCACCGTATCGTGATGCGAATTAAGAAGCAAGTAGGGGGCAGCCGCCGATGCGGCGGCGGGGTCTTTGGCCGGCGCGGCGCGGTGTCGGGCCACAACGTTGTTGCCATAACGTTCTACTTCCACTCCGCGTTCGGCCAAGTAGGCCGCAATAATGTCAGCCGTCTTGTGCTCTTCACGTGAGAATGACTGAGTGGCGATGAGTCGCTGAAGCAAATCGATGTATTCATTCATGCGATAACGCCTCAATACTATAGGCGAAGTTTTCACTCATCGGATTAGTGTCCCGCCGTCGAGCATGTCATAACGCGTGATGCGTACCTGCTTCACGCCATTTTCAAAAGCGCGAAACGCATTTTCAAGTTTAGGCAGCATTCCTTTAGTTATGACTCCATCGGCAAGAAGCTGTGCTGATTCTTGGCGTGATAGAGTTGGTATTGCCGAATGTGGGTCATTTACATCGCGCAGCACACCAGCATAATCGAAGACGTAGATGAGTTCTATATCTGAAGTAGAGGGCGATCGTGTAATAGTGGATTCGGGACCTGACGATGCGATGGCAAGAGCTAGCACACGGGCCACATCATCGGCGTTGGTATTGAGCATCGTACCCGCACCGTCATGTGAGAGTGGTGCACAGACAGGACAGTATCCCGATTGCAAGAGCATGCAGAGCAGGGATGTGTTCACGGTGTCGATGTCGCCAACGAAGCCGTAGTCGGTAACCTGTGCGCTCGTTTTTTGAGGTTCTTGAGGGGCGTTCGTTTTTTGAGGGTCTCGAGGTGCGCTCGGTTCTTGAGGTCCCGTCGAGCGTTTGTGCGCTCGAGTGAGATTGCCATCCGCACCCGTGAGTCCGAGGGCATTCACGCCGCGCGCCTGTAGTGCAGACACGATGGTCTTGTTTACAAGCCCGCCGAAGACCATTGTCAATATTCGCAACGTGTCAGCATCGGTAATGCGGCGTCCCTCTATCATGGTCTGAGGTACGCCCAGGCGCTCTGCCATCTCCGTAGCAACGTTGCCTCCGCCATGCACGAGAACGAATGGTTCGCTATACGCGGCACAGGCATCAAGCACAATGCCGAGTCGCTCGTTGTTATCGATGACGTTACCGCCAATTTTAATCACTCGCATCCTGCGGGCCCTATGTGAATTGTGCCTTTCACGATGCGAGCGCTCGCAGCATGTATAGAAGCACGGTCTGTGCGCTTACGACACGGTTGCCAGCCTGCTCTATGACGACTGACCTCGGACCGTCGAGCACTTCGTCGGTGACGATCATGTTGCGACGCACAGGCAGACAGTGCATGAAGCGGGCATTGTTTGTTAGGCGCATCTTGTCTGCAGTTACGGTCCATGTCATGTCCTTCGACGTGATGGCGCCATAGTTCTGGTAACTCGACCAGTTCTTAGCGTAGATGAAATCAGCGCCTTCAAAAGCCTCCTGCTGATCATGCGTCACCGTCGCGCCATGCATAAACGATGGCGCGAGGTCGTAGCCTTGCGGATGTGTGACAACGAGGTCGACGTCGGCAGCAAGCATCCATTCTGTGAAGGAGTTGGCAACGGCTTGTGGTAGTGCTTTCGGGTGGGGTGCCCATGTAAGCACAACTTTTGGTCTCGAAGTAGACTTTAAAGTTTCGATCGTTATGAGATCTGCAAAGCTTTGGAGCGGATGACGTGTTGCACTCTCGAGACTAATGACGGGCACGCCGGCGTACCGTATAAAGCTCTGTAGTACATCTTCTTCGTAGTCGGCTTTACGATCGGTTAGCGAAGCGAATGTGCGAATGCCCAGCACGTCGCAGTACTGACCCATTACGGCAGCCGCATCCTTGATGTGTTCGGTAGCGTTGCCGTCCATGATTACGCCGTCGCGCGTTTCAAGTGTCCATGAATCACTACCTGCGTTTAGCACCATGACGTCCATACCAAGTAACGCTGCTGCTTTCTGCGTGCTCATTCGAGTACGTAGCGAAGGATTCATGAAGAGCAGGCCAAGTGTTTTTCGCGCGCCAACATCGGGATAGAGCCAAGGCTCGTGTTTGAGCGTGATGGCATCGGATATGGCTGTTGGTAGGCCCGGACCTGCAATGATGTCGCGAACTGAAGTGAATGATTTCATACATACTCCTTTGTACAGACGTCGAGCAATGCGTAGACAGCTAGAGGCTTCATGACATTAATACGCAGATGGTTTGAGAAGGAGTCCGTCGGTCTCGTCGAAACCACACATAAGGTTCATGTTCTGCACGGCTTGTCCGGATGCACCCTTTAAAAGATTGTCGACAACACTCACGATGAGAAGGTGGTCGCCATTCTTCTGCATGCCGATCAGGCATTTGTTCGTGCCGACAACGCGCTTCACGTCTGGCAGATCGTCTACGATGTGTGTGAAGGGATGACCATCATATGTCGCGCTATACAAGTGTAAGGCCTCGTCATGCGACATCGATGTGCGCACAACACACGATGCGAGAATGCCACGTGTCCAACTGCCTCGCATTGGAACGAGAACAATGTTCGCACTACCGGGTGCCGTAGTTGCCTTTAAGGTTGCGCTGGTTCCCAATACGGCGTTGATCTCGGGCAGATGCTGATGATCGAAAGCTTTGTACACGCCAAGGTTGTTAGCGCGCCATGAGTAATGGGTCGTATCTGAAGGGGCTTGACCTGCGCCTGTCGAACCGGTAAGCGCCGTAACGTAAACATCTCCGTCGAGCGAATCTCGCAATGGCAATAGAGCAAGCTCTATGCTCGTTGCGAAGCATCCTGGATTGGCAACGCGGGTCGAAGTGCGAATGGCATCGCGCTGAAATTCGGGTAGGCCATACGTCCAAGCGGTGCCAACGCGATGATCGACGCTCAGATCGATCATGAGAGTGGACACCGAGATCGAGTGCTCGTTCTCTGCGATCCAGATACGCGACTTGTCGTGTCCAAGGCACAGAAAGATCACGTCTGCATCGCTACGTCCTGCACTGAAGTCTGTACGATCTGTTGTGAATGTTAGTGACGTCTCGCCTGCTAAATCTGGATGGGCTTCTGTAATGGGCTGGCCTGCGTGCGAAGTGCTCACCGCAGAAATGTGTGCCTCGCCAACGGCCGGATGACGAAGTAAGAGCCGGAGCAGTTCGCCACCTGTGTAGCCTGCTGCACCAATGATGGCGACGCTAATCATTTCGACACCGATTGATTAATCATTGTTGACAACGCAGCGATGGTTGCAAAACCTTTCGCATCGTCGCCACTGAATGCACGGTTCATTTCACCGTATGTGGCAAAGGACGATTGCATCATGTCGTGTGGGGACGCGATGCCGAGTACAGAAAATGTTTGCGTTGATAGTGCGAGGTCGACGGCGCCGGACACTACGCGTTGTGTGTCGCCGAAGAAAGCTTCGATGCTGCGCATTGCGGGCTCGAGAAATTGTCCTTCGTGCAAGAGCTGCCCGTACCACAGCGATAACTGGTCTTTGAGGTTGAGTTGCCACTTCGTTAGCACGTGCTTTTCGAGCGCGTGATGCGCTTTAATAAGCATCATCGCTGCCGGTGCTTCAAACGCTACACGTCCCTTTATGCCAATAATCGTATCACCTACATGCATGTCGCGTCCGATGCCATACGTCGCGCCAATATCGTTGAGTGTGCGAATAAGCGTCACAGGATCTAACGCAGCACCATCGAGGGAACATGGTTGTCCTTGTTCGAAACCGACACGAATCGTTTGTGGCTTGGCATTACCTGATTGCATCGCAGAATGTGAAGGCCATGCATCGTTGGGAAGAGGGAGGTTCGATGTTAACGTCTCCTTGCCCCCTATCGTAGAGCCCCATATTCCCTGATTGATTGAATAGGCAGACTTTGTCCAGTCGCCTTGCACGCCATTCGCTGTCAGATAGGCTATCTCATCCTCGCGAGAGAGCCGTTTGTCGCGAATGGGTGTCAACACTTGCAGATCTGCACACACAATGCGAAAGATCACATCGAAGCGAATCTGGTCGTTCCCGGCGCCCGTGCTGCCGTGAGCGACGTGTGTGGCGCCAATAACGCGTGCATGCTCAGCGATGGCAATGGCCTGTATAACGCGTTCTGCACTAACCGATAGGGGATAGGTAGCATTCTTTAGAATGTTGCCAGCGATGCAATGTCGAAGGACTCTGTCGTAGAGCTCTTGCGTGCGATTGAGAGCAACGTGCGAAGCTACTCCACAAGCATAGGCGCGGCCCTCGATCTGCGCAAGATCGTCGGCGCTAAAACCACCAGTGTCCACGATTACTGAATGCACTTCCATGCCGAGATCGACGGCGAGATAGCGCGCGCAGTACGACGTATCGAGTCCGCCACTAAAGGCGAGAAGAACTTTACTCATGCCGCAGCTCCTGCGTCGTCGGACGATGTTGGTGGCTGCAGATCGATCGGATCGCACAGCATGCCAGTGCACAAGCACATCTTACGCTGAGTTCTCTGCAGAATATCATAGTTGGGACAGCTTTGGCAACCACTCCAGAATTCGTCATCCAGTGTCAGTTCGGAGAAGTGCGCCGGACGGTATCCGAGCTCGCTGTTGATCTTCATAACAGCAGCACTGGTGGTGATACTAAAGATCTTTGCGTCGGGATACTTTGAACGCGACAGGTTAAACGCTTCTCTCTTGATGCGACGAGCAAGGTTGGCTTTGCGGAATTCAGGTACAACGATTAGTCCAGAGTTCGCAACATAACGACCGTGCTCCCATGTTTCGATGTAGCAAAAGCCCGCAAACGTGCCGCTGCTCGTGATAGCAATAATGGCTTTGCCTTCGCGCATTTTGCTGATGATGTATTCTGGTGTACGCCGGGCTATCCCGGTTCCTCGTTGCTGTGCCGCAACGAAAATTGCGTCTGCAATAGTCTGTGCGAAGCACTCGTGGCGTTCGTCAGCAACGGAGATTGTTATATCCGCGGTGGAGATTTCTGTTGTCATGCTATACGGGATAAATCCGCACATCATCATGTGCACAGGGTGCGCACGACGACGTCGGTACAAGTGAGCGAGAATTTTCTGGGAAGTCGCGGTCGGCTGACGCGTAAGCAGTTGTCGAGCGTCGGTCGAGGGTGCTTCGCTGCGGGGGCGGTTAGATCATCGGCGGCACATAGAGGCAAACGACAACTATCCGGACTTCCCACAGCGGAAGTCGTCGTCGTAAAAGTCTATGTGGTTGCAGCGTTGTCATGGGTTTTCTTGGGGTGCAAACATGCACAACATGGGGACATCGTGCAAGCGGTTGGATGTTAGCCACTCGCGAAGTCCCACCATCGACTTACTTTGCGGGATGCACGTTCCGTTCTTCGTTGCCAGCCGCTATTTGCGGCCACACAGGTTTTCGTTCATCACGATTATCTCGTTGAGCTCTGTATTAGGCATTGTGATTGGCACGGCAGCGTTGATTATCGTGATGTCGCTGTTCAACGGCTTTCGGAATATGGCGAGGGAGATGCTCGTCGGCTTCGGACCACATGTGCGTGTTGAAGGCGCGTCCACTAAGGCAGTTGAGAGTGCATCTGCGGTTCGTGAGAAGATTGCCACGGTTGCACCAGGGGCGATGGTTGTACCTGTGTATGCATCGAAGTTGGTAATTGAATGCAAAGGCATGACGAATGCAGTGCAGGGAATTGGACTCGAAGATCGTGACGTGGTACGCCTAGACGGACTTCGTCGCAGCGTGATTATGGGCGACTTTATGACCGCACTCTCCGATAACATGCCGTCAATCGTTGTTGCGGCAGGCGTTGCAGAAAAGATGCAGTTGTTTGTTGGCGACACTGTCGTGCTGTATGCACCAGAGATGATTGAGCAGGCGCTGACGACGGCGATCATCCCCGGCGGACGTCGTGCGATTGTGCGCGGAGTCTTTCAGTCGAACACATCGAGGGACGTAGACTACACATACGCGTACATCGATGCAGGTCTCATGCGATCACTAACGAGGCGCAAAGAACCAACGTACTACGATGTCTATATCGACGATGCACTACAGTCACAGTCGGTAGCTGAAGCACTGCAGGGGGCTTTGGGGGACGGGGCTAATGTTCGGTCGTGGGAACAACTGAATAAGAGCATTACGGACACAATGAAGCTTGAACGTATCGGCGCCTTCATCGTGCTGATGCTGATTGTTGTTGTTGCAACGTTTAATGTGTTGGTGTCGCTGACGCTAAGTGTAGTCGAGAAGCGACGCGACATTGCTATTCTTCGAGCGATCGGACTCACGGCACGGGAGATTGGACGTCTGTACCTGATTCAGGGTCTGATGATTGGTGCGGTAAGCGTTTCGCTTGGAGTGCTGTTAGGTGTTGGCGTATCGTACGGCCAGATCGCATTCGGTTGGATACGGTTTGACCAATCAGAGGGCTATCTTATTTCGCAACTGCCGATGGAAATCCATGCCATAGACGTTGCCCTTACGGCGGCAGTCGGTCTCATACTGGCATCGCTTGCCGCAATCTATCCGGCGAGGCGTGCCGCATCACTTGTCGTTGCTGACGGGTTGCGGACTGAATAACCTTTGCGTTCTAGAGCGGCTACAACTTTCAGTGTCATCTCATCGCATAATTGGTAGCCACGCTGCGTAAGGCGTAGGCGTGTTCCATCACGACGGATTAGCCCATCGTCTAGCCAATACCGCAAGTCGGGCTGCAGAGTCTGTTCGATGTCGATGCCAAAGCGCTCAGCGAATTCTGCGACAGGTAGGCCATCTGCGCGGAGCCCTAGGAAAGCAAGTTCGACAGCCTGCTCCTCTGGAGTTAGTAGTTCGCGATTAGCCTCTGGAACCTTGCCTGCGTCTACGGTTTCCGTCCATGTATGCAATGAGCGGATATTCCAGTAGCGTGTGCCATCGAGGTAGCCGTGCGCACTCGGTCCGTAAGCGGCGTATTCCTTGCCGTGCCAATACGTGAGATTATGTCTGCTGTATTTTCGGTCGCGAGCAAAGTTGCTTACCTCGTACTGCTCAAAGCCCGCTGCCGACAGGCGCTCCATAACCATGGTGTACATGTCTGCATCGTATTCTTCTGCGTGCGGCTTAACGAGACCCTTTTTCAACTGTGCGTATAGCGGCGTGCCGTGTTCGTAAACAAGAGAGTAGGCGCTAACGTGATTTGGTTCGCACGCCAGTAGTCGATCGAGGGAGTGTGAGAGCGATTCCTGCGTTTGCGGAGGCAATGCAAACATGAGATCCATGTTGATGTTGGTAAAGCCCGCGGCTCGCGCTAGGCGCATGCCTTCCTCTGCATCCTCAGGACTGTGAAGGCGATATAGAAACTTGAGTTCTTCCTGCACAAACGACTGCACACCGAACGATAGCCTGTTAATACCAAGCGAGCGATAGCCCTGAAGAGATTCGAGCGTAACGGTTCCTGGGTTGCATTCCATTGTCCATTCGCAATCGTCAGCGAACGTTCCGCGCATACGCAACGATGCAATGATGGGTTCGAGCATTGCCGGTGACAAAAGCGATGGTGTACCGCCACCAAAGAACACGGTTGTAATTAACCGGTCGGGCACATCGCGCAATTCGATTTCGCGTAGTAGTGTTTGCACGAAGCGCTGCATCATCGATGTTGTTTCGATAGAGTAGAAGTCGCAGTACACGCACTTCTTTTCGCAGAAGGGGATATGTAGGTAGAGTCCTGTCACGACCGAGTGAACATGTGATGGTAGCGAATTGTCATTATCGTATGCTTTGGAAGACGCGTTCTAAACGGACGTGTGGAGTACTGTCGCCCGCCGTAGCGCCGTAGGACCAGTATACAAACAACGGTGCCCCAACGATGGTCGATTCGTGAAGGAAACCCCAGTAGCGCGAGTCGTAGCTGTTTGCGCGGTTGTCACCAAGAACAAAGTAATGCTTGTCTGGCACGATAACGGTGCGATCGATGTTTCCGGGTGTTGGCAACAAGTCATGGATAGTCAAGTCGGTCGATGCACTCAACGGTGGGTTCGGCTGCGCGTTGCCATTTACGTACGCAATGGTCGACGTTAGCCGCACAGTATCGCCGGGCAGCCCAACAACACGTTTAATGAGAGCGTCCTGAGCCTCATCTGTGCGAGTTGACGGTGGAGCGCCAAAAACGATGATGTCGCCACGTTCAACAGAGCCGATGTGAAACGCTAGTTTGCTTACCATGATGAAGTCACCCGGCAATAGCGTTCGCTCCATCGAACTCGAAGGAATCTCGAACGCTCCCAGCACAAACACTTTCAGAAGTGCTGCAATTGCAATGGCTGACAATGTTGTAAAGAAGATGTCCGACAGGGAGATGGATGCAATGTCATTGTGTAGCCGAACTTTCATCGAATCATCCGTGGGTACGAGCGATTCTTTGAAGATGCCGGTCCTCCTCCGGTAGAAGCACCACCCGACGCGATTGCGCAGATCGGCGCCCCGAAGACGCGGTCGGCTCCGATGAGGCCAGTGTACCGAGAGTCGAACGACGAGTGACGATTGTCACCCAAGCAGAAGATGTAATCGCGCTCGACAACGTATCGGTCAGCCGGCAGACCATCGATGGTGCCGAGTACCTCGTCTACTGTGTGTCCTTCGCGCGCGATAAACACGTTCCACCCGCGCCAGGTCTGCGCATCGAGCGTTAGTGTGTCGCCACGTTTGGGAATCACCAACGGACCGTAATTACTTGTCGTCCATTCCTTGCCTTTTGGAAACGTCGAGTATTTCACTTGTTCATTCAACACCGTAAGGTGCTCGCTACGCATTTCGTGCTTTGCAAGGCTGTCATACACAGAGCGGGAACCGTTAACAAAAACACTGTCGTTGCGAATACTTATCGTGTCGCCTGCAACGGCTATGCAGCGTTTCATATAGTGTTGGTCCTGCGATGGAGCAATCTCATCGCGCTGACCCGGAAACATATACACGACAATGTCGCCCCTCTTGGGCAGACCAAAAGACAATAGCATTTTGTAGGGCAGATAGGACCCAAGTATGGGGACGACGTTCTGCGAGGTAATGCCATATCGAAACTTGTTTACTAGAACAAGATCGCCAGTCATTACCGTGGGGGACATCGACGTTGTCGGCACAGTGAATAAGCCGATAACGATTACAGAGATAACTGCAAGAATTGCAAGCAGGGTAAGGAAGCGTTTAGTCGTCTTCCACATAACATTACTTGTTGATTATGGTGCCGAGACGATCCCACCGGATGTGCATGATCTTGTACATCAGACCCTGCTCAATATTATTCACGCGGTTCTGCCATGACCAGTACACGACCATTGGCGTGCCGACGACGTCCTGCTCGGGTATCAAACCCCAGAACCTCGAATCGGCAGAATTGTCTCTATTGTCGCCCATGCCGAACACGTAGTCGCGCTGAACAGTGTAGGTACCACGAGGGTAGCCCCCGACCGTTAGCGTGCGCGTGTCAATCGTCTTTCCTTCGCGCATGATGAACGTCGTCCAATCGATTACGTTTTCTTCGGTCAACTGAATCACATCACCTTTTTTCGGCACACGAAGCGGTCCGTAGTTACGATGTGTCCACTGTACCTTTGAAGGTGGAAACAGCCTGCCAGGCTCCGATTCCAGATTCATCTTTACCTCGAACGCATTGCCAGGGAGCGCTGCGGTAGGGGGCAGGGGATACTCGATGTTGTTAACGAATACACGGCCCTCTCGAATTTCAATCACATCGCCCGAAACGGCGACGCAGCGCTTAAGGTAGTATTCGAAGTTGTCAGGCTTTATCTGCTCACGGTTACCCGGGAACACGAACACAATAATGTCGCCCTGAACTGGCCTCCAAATCGGCGGTGTCTTGTAGTACGGGAGCGGAAGATTCAGGAACGGGATGATCTGTGGCGTCGACGGACCATACTTAAACTTGTTTACGAACAGAAATTCGCCCGCCATCACGGTGTTTTCCATTGATGGTGTTGGAACAGTAAAGGCACCAAAAGCAATACCATTCACGATGGTCACAACAGTAAGCGCCCACACAAGAGTTTTAATCCACGCCCACAAATGCTCGAGTGCGGTTTCTGGTGGTTTACGATTCAGATGCTTGTGGCGGCGGGTACGCAGCCATGTGCCATAACGGCCTGGGACGTGCGGAATGAAGCGATCGTAGAGTGGCATAGTATAAGTGTCGATTGATAGTTCGTGAGTGTCGATCGGCTGAGCTTATGTATCGATTGATAACACCGCTAGAAACGCTTCTTGCGGAATCTCTACACGCCCTACCTGCTTCATTCTTTTTTTGCCCTCTTTTTGCTTCTCGAGCAGCTTGCGCTTACGTGAAATGTCACCACCGTAACACTTGGCAATTACGTTCTTGCGCATGGCCGAGATAGACTCACGGGCAATAATCTTTTGTCCGATGGCTGCCTGTATCGCCACTTCGAACATCTGCCTAGGTATCAACTCTTTCAGCTTTGCGCACAGCTTCTTGCCCCAGTCGAAGGCCTTGGCGCGGTGAACGATAGACGACAGCGCGTCAACCGGCTCACCGTTCAGCATGATGTCCATTCGAACCAGGTCGCCTTGCTTGTAGTCGGCATAATCGTAATCGAGCGAAGCATAGCCACGTGTGTTGCTCTTAAGCTTATCATAGAAGTCAAACACAACCTCTGCCAACGGCAGGTCAAACGTCATGTCTACGCGATCTGCGCTAAGGTAGACCTGGTTCAGCATCGTGCCGCGCCTATCCATGCACAGCTTCATTACTGTTCCGATGTACTCCGACGGAGCAATGATCTGCGCAGTGATGTACGGTTCTTGAATTTCTTGTATTGCACCTGGATTCGGCAGTTGTGAAGGATTGTCTACCCACAACTCTTCACCCTTGGTCGTAAGCACACGATACCGCACGTTCGGAACCGTCGTGACAATTACCTGATTGAACTCGCGCTCGAGACGTTCCTGCACAATCTCCATGTGCAACAAGCCAAGAAAGCCGCAACGGAAGCCGAAGCCTAGAGCATTCGAAGTTTCTGCTTCATACGAGATGGCCGCGTCGTTCAACGTCAGCTTGTCGAGAGCTTCGCGTAGATCCTCGAAGTCATCACTATCCGCAGGATAGATTCCACTAAACACCATTGGTTTTACTTCGCGGAAGCCAGCAATGGGCTCTACGACAACCTTGCCGGCGTGTGTTACCGTGTCGCCGACCTTCGTGTCTGTCAATCTGCGAATCGACGCTGTGATGTAGCCTACGTTGCCTGCAGCAAGGATTCCGGTACGTTGGCGTTGCATGTAGAGGATGCCAACTTCATCAAGTTCGTACACCTGACCCGTCTGCATGAACAGCACTTTGTCTTTTTCTTTTATCGTGCCGTCGAACACACGCACGTTTACAATCACACCCTGATACGGGTCGAAGATTGAGTCATAGATAAGTGCGCGCAATGGTGCTTTCGGGTCACCGGTGGGTGCAGGCACACGCTTAACGACGGCTTCGAGAATTTCTTCGATGCCAATACCGGCTTTAGCGGAAGCGAGTATCAAATCTTCTTCTTTGCAACCAACGAGGTCCATTACCTGCTGCTTTACATTCTCGATTGTCGTAACAGCACTCGGAAGGTCGATCTTGTTAATCACAGGAATGATTGTCAGACCCTGTTCAATTGCCATGAACAAGTTCGAAATCGTCTGTGCCTCGACCCCTTGCGTGGCGTCCACGACAAGCAAAGCCCCTTCACAAGCGGAAAGTGATCGCGACACTTCGTACGAGAAGTCGACGTGTCCTGGTGTATCGATAAGGTTCAGCTTATAGGTCTCGCCGTCCTTCGCGATGTAGTCCATCTGAATTGCATGAAGCTTGATCGTTATGCCACGCTCCTGCTCCAACGGATTGTCGTCGAGGATCTGATTGTACACCATCTCGCGCTGCGTAACGCGGCCAGTCGTCTCAAGCAAGCGGTCTGCTAAAGTCGACTTGCCGTGGTCGATGTGGGCGATGATGCTGAAGTTTCTATAACGATGCATAGGGGCAAATCTACCGCTTTCGCGACGGCTAGTAGGCGCGAGCGAAGAGTACCCTCTGTGTAGAAGGCTTGCCGCTCTTAATGCACGAGCCCGTTTCTTGCGCGTTGTTAAGCGGAATACAGCGGATGGTGGCCTTTGTTTCGTCCTTTATTGCGAGCTCAGTTTCAGTGGTGCCATCCCAATGCGCGCTCACGAATCCACCCTTATCGTCGAGGATTGCAACGAACTCGTCCCACGTGTCAGCGGGCGTAATGTGAGCGTCGCGATACGCGCGCGCACGTTCGAAAATGTTGGCTTGAATGTCAACGAGCAGTTGTTCGATGTGTGCCGCTAGTCCGTCTAGCGGAACCGATGACTTCTCTTTCGTATCGCGACGTGCAACTTCGACTGTGCCATTCGCTAGGTCACGCGCACCAAGTCCGATGCGCACCGGCATACCGAGTTTCTCGTATTCGGCGAACTTGAAACCCGGACGGCTTTGATCGTCGTTATCGATTTTCACACGAATGCCACGAGCCTTCAACTCTGCTGCAATCGTGTTTGCAACTTCTGTGAGCTCGGGAAGGGGCTTTGGAATGGGAACGATCACCACTTGTGTCGGAGCAAGCTTTGGTGGAATGATTAGGCCATCGTCATCAGAGTGCGCCATTACGAGAGCACCCATGAGACGCGTCGACACTCCCCACGAAGTAGCCCACACGTATTCTTGCGAGTTGTCTTTAGTTGCAAACTTTACATCGAATGCTTTTGCGAAGTTTTGTCCGAGAAAGTGCGACGTGCCCGACTGCAATGCTTTGCCGTCCTGCATAAGTGCTTCAATGGTGTACGTGTCTTCGGCACCGGCGAAACGTTCGTTCGCGGTTTTCACACCACGAATAACAGGCATTGCCATCCACTCTTCTGCAAACGTAGAATAGACATCAAGCATCGTGAGCGTTTCTGCAACTGCTTCATCACGCGTGGCGTGGGCAGTATGACCTTCTTGCCAAAGGAACTCAGTGGTGCGTAGGAACAGGCGCGTGCGCATTTCCCAACGCACGACGTTTGCCCACTGGTTAATGAGTAACGGCAAGTCACGGTGGCTCTGAATCCAGTCTCGGTAGGTGTTCCAGATAATTGTCTCTGACGTCGGACGTATGATGAGCTCCTCTTCGAGCTTTGCATCGGGGTCTACAACGACACCAGAACCGTCTTCGGCATTCTTTAAGCGGTAGTGTGTTACAACGGCACATTCCTTTGCGAAGCCTTCGACATGGCTAGCTTCTCTACTAAAAAAACTCTTTGGAATCAGAAGAGGGAAGTAGGCATTTGAGTGCCCTGTGTCCTTGAACATGCGGTCGAGCTGGTCACGCATGTTCTCCCAAATCGCAAAGCCATAGGGCTTTATGACCATGCAGCCTTTTACAGCCGAATAGTCAGCAAGTCCGGCCTTGCGCACAAGATCGATGTACCATTGAGCATAATCGTCGGCACGCGATGTAATCTCTTTCTCTTTCGCCATGTAACTCGCTAGAATGTATGGTTAGACTGGTCCGGTAAAACTAGACACTCTGCACATAGGCGTTGTAATAAAGATTTCGGACACTTTTATCCGATATATCATACTTCTCCCTAAGTTTGTTGCACTAATGGTGTTGTTTCCCTACCTGTTTGGAGGAATTCTCATGCTACGGCTAAAATGGTTACCTCTGTCCTCAGTGTCCCGGACGCTGGCTGTGAGTGTCTTGGTTCTGTTTGTATTCACGTTGTCTGCGTTTGCGCCTGAGCGCTATGAGACCATCCGGGGCGAGGAAGTGGCCATTCTGACAGATGCGCCCAATGTGCCGCCACCAATCACGCGCAAGCACGCAACAAAGGTGATCGTGCATCTCGAGACGAAGGAGGTGGTGAAACGCATGGCCGATGGTGTGGATTACACGTTCTGGACGTTTGGTGGATCAGTGCCGGGAAAATTCATCCGCGTTCGTGAGGGCGATCTGGTTGAGTTCCACTTAAGCAATCATCCTTCAAGCAAGATGCCGCACAACATAGATCTGCATGCCGTGACGGGACCAGGTGGCGGCGCCGCTGCTTCGCTGACGGCTCCAGGTCATGAATCGACATTCTCATTCCGCTGCATCAATCCCGGCCTTTATGTCTACCACTGCGCCACGGCGCCGGTGGGTATGCACGTGGCCAACGGTATGTACGGTCTGATCCTAGTCGAACCGAAGGGGGGAATGCCGAAAGTGGACCGCGAGTTCTACATCATGCAGGGTGATTTCTACACGAGGGGCGCCTACGGAGAGGAAGGCCTGCAACCATTCTCAATGGAAAAGGCCATTGCCGAGCATGCAGACTATGTGGTGTTCAACGGATCGGTCGGTTCGCTCGTGGGAGACAACGCACTGAAGGCCAAGGTCGGCGAGAAGGTGCGCATGTTCGTAGGCAACGGTGGACCGAATTTGATATCGTCGTTTCACGTGATTGGTGAGATATTCGACAAGGTATATACCGAAGGGGGAATTAAGGCCAATCAGGAACAGGTACAGACCACGATCGTTCCCCCGGGTGGTTCAGTCATCGTCGAATTTGGCCTAGAGGTTCCCGCCACGTACATATTGGTTGATCACGCGCTGCTGCGGGCGTTCAACAAAGGATGCATCGGCATGCTTAAGGTGGAAGGACCCGAGAACAAGGAGATCTATAGCGGTAAGCAGAACGATGTGGTGTATCTCCCTGAAGGAGGTGCTGTGCAGCAAATCGCCGGAGATGTCTCACCGCGTACCGTTGCTACCACCAAAGATGAACTCATGACAAAGGGCAAGCGCCTATATGAAGCCAACTGCATGGCCTGCCATCAGTCGGACGGTGCCGGTATAGCGGCTGCATTCCCGCCCCTTGCCAAGTCGGACTACCTCATGCAGGATAAGGCGCGCTCGATTAGAGTCGTGCTCGATGGTCTCTCCGGCAAGATTAGAGTCAACGGCAAGGATTTCGATGGCGTTATGCCAGCCGTAATCATGGATGACGAGGCCATCGCGTCGGTGCTTACTTATGTGCGCAACGACTTCGGCAACTCCGGCGATATTGTTTCGGTGGATGATGTGAAGAAAGTGCGAGCAAGTGTGAGGTCAGTAGTGCCGGGTTCGAAACACTGACCGCCGGTATTCTATGCGACATTCATACACCATGATCGCTCAGCACACGCTGCTGATTCTCGTTGCACTGAGCGCGCATGTATCGCTCGCTGGGCGGGAGACCGAGGGACGTCCGGAGGGGATGGTCATCATCCCCTCCGGCACCTATCGTGCACTGTATCGCGATGACTCGCTATCGGCAACCGTTGCAGTGGGGTCATTCCTGCTGGACGTGACACCGGTAACGAACGCACAGTTTCTCGCCTTCGTTCGCACGCATCCGCAATGGCAACGTTCACGCGTAAAACCGTTGTTCGCCGACAGCACGTACTTGCTACACTGGCAGTCCGACACGGTGACGGGTTCGATGGCTCCGTCCGATGCTCCCGTTGTCTATGTGTCTTGGTATGCGGTGAAGGCCTACGCGGTGTGGGCAGGAAAACGTCTGCCAACAGTTGCGGAGTGGGAGTATGCGGCCGCGGCAAGCGAAACGCTTCGTAATGCCGCGGACGACCGCGCTTTCGCGCAGCGCATCTTGGCATGGTATGCCGTACCCGTACCTGCCGTGCAGCCTCCTGTGCGTTCAACATTCCGCAACGTCTATGGCGTCTATGACATGCACGGACTTGTGTGGGAATGGACATCCGACTTCAACAGCATTCTCGTCACCGGCGAATCCCGCGGTGATACCGGCCTCGAACGGTCGCTATTCTGTGGGGCTGGTTCGCTCAGGTCGTCCGACTTCAGAGACTACGCCGCCTTCATGCGATATGGCTTCCGTGGCAGTCTACAAGCGCACTACACCACCTCGGCACTCGGTTTCAGGTGCGCCAAGGATTCGGACGCTTCGCCCCCTCCATTGAAGTAAGTCAATCAAGGAACTCACATGCTTCGCTCTTTCTCGTTAGCAATCCTTCTCGTTATCGCCGCCGCAGGCACCACGGCGCAGGACACTATTGCAAGAAAGTATCCCGAGGTCACGTTCAATGCACTCGTACGATATCGACTCGAGGTCGACGGCCGATTCTTCGATTTCAACGCACGTCCGCTGTTCCTGCATCTGCTGAAGTCGCAGCTCGGCGCTAGGGTGCAATTGACGCGGGACATTAACATCGGCATCCGTCTTCAGGACTCGCGGAACTTTGGCGAAGAGAACGGCGCATTGGGGCGCGGTACGCTCGACGGCAACGCGCAGAGCATCGGATTGCGTGAGGCGTATGCCCACTGGAACAACTTCCTGGTCGATAGCCTTGACCTCAGCCTGGGACGGATGATCTTTCAAACCAACAACGAACGCCTCATCGGAGCTTTGGACTGGAACAATGTCGGACGATCGTATGACGGCGCGTTACTGCAATACAGATTTGGGCCGTCGTTCAGCGCTCGCGCCTTTGCGTTCCGACTGGGTACCGATGAACTTCTTCAGACGACGGCGCCGAAGCAGGATCCGCAAGGCTTGCGCGGTGTGGAGATTAACCTACCGTGGCAGGACAAGCTTAACGCGTATTGGTACAACGACGTCAACACGAAGGGTATTGCATCCGGTGTTGATGTCGGCAAGAACAGCCTTGAGCGCAGCACGATCGGCATCTATGTAAAAAATGTTATCGATG
Source organism: Candidatus Kapaibacteriota bacterium (assembly GCA_046595995.1). GTDB lineage: Bacteria > Bacteroidota > Ignavibacteria > Kapaibacteriales > Kapaibacteriaceae > JAWXBR01. The sequence continues at coordinate 9,089 of JBKJNB010000153.1, read as the reverse complement.
ATCTTTCGTACGAGTTCGAACTTGCCCATCAGCGCGGAGTGCGCAAGACCACAGACTCCACGGCGCGAGCCGATATCATCGCCAGCCTCGTTACCAGCATAGTGTCGTACCGCATAACCTCCGATGTAGTCGTGGGCGCAGGATTCGACTATTTCTCCGGTGACGACGCTACCACAACCAACGTGAACGAGGGCTTCGATCACCTGTTCTCAACAATCCACAAATTCTACGGCTACATGGATTTCTTTCCGGTGACATTGGTGCCGACGTCAGGTCAGCGAGTACCGATTGCGGGCCAGCAGAGCGGTCTTCTGATGCCACATATCCTGTCTACATTTCAACTAACAACGGCGTTCTCGGCGCAAACGCGGATCATGATGTACCGCGCCAACACAGATGTTCCGGGGACAACGGCGAAGGACTTTGGATACGAGATCGACCTTAATGCCTACTACACGGTATCGAAAAACGTGCGCATGGAAGCGGGGCTGTCGACCTTCCTGCCGGGCAATGCTCTCACACAGACCAATACATCGCGGCGCATGGGCAGCGACCCGGCATACTGGGCCTACACTATGGTCACATTTATTCTCTAAGTCGCAGAAGGAATACACATGCTTGCCATTATACGCCACCTACTAATCTTCTCGCTACTGCTCAGCGCCTGCTGCATACGTATGCCGGCTCAATCATTCTCAGAACGTTCGGTGTATCAAACCACGTCGGCGTGGACTACACAGAACGGTGAGGTGTTGCGGCTTCGCGATCTAAAGGGCGCCGTCGTTGTTACTACAATGATCTTCACGTCGTGTACATATGCCTGCCCGCAGATCATGGCCGACATTAATCGAATCTCGCGGTCTCTGCCGGCCGATGCGGCGCGTGACACACGATTCGTATTCATCACCATGGACGTCGCGCGAGACACCGCGGCAACACTGAAGGCCTTTGCGCAGACTATGGGCGTCGATCAACCCGGTTGGATCTTTCTGCACGGTACCGCCGATGACACCCGCGAGATTGCGGCGTTGCTGGGTATCAAGTTCAAGCGCATGCGCGACAGTTCGTTCTCACACTCGAATGTCATTACCGTGCTTGACCGGGCTGGCGAAATCGTTCACCAACAGGTCGGCCTGAATGCAAAACCCGAACCCACCGTTGATGCGGTGATCAAGGCTGTGAGCAAAGCCTACTGATCTCCTTCGAACATGTATACCAACTGACCGTCGGGCGATTTAAGTATGATGTTCCCTAAATGTCCATCCAGTGAAGGCAGCTCTTCAGTGATTGGCATGCCACTCTTTTTCAGCCTGTCGATGCGCTCGGCCATATCGGGACTGAAGTAGGTAAGTGCAAGCGATGGAATGTCGCGCTCCTCATGTAGGCCCACTTGAACATGCGCATCGGTCATCACGGCATACGCATACGGCTTCTGATCCGCACGCGCCTTCACGAATCCAAGCATCTCCCAGAATGATGCTTCTACCTTCAAGTGTCCCGTGCCTATGCTCAGCTCGGTGATACGCCCACAAATGGGATTTAATTCTCCGGTAGGGGTCAAAAGGGGCTCGTCTGTCTCCGGACGTATCGCGATGTATATAGCGTTGGGAGACTTAAGGCGAATCTCGCCGAGCGTCGGACCTTTGACATCTGAAACGATCGGTACTGCAAGGGCACTAAGTGTGTCGCTTACGTTCAGCATGTTCGGAGCACGAAACAGGATTGCCGGTGACGGCTGCGCTGTCTTTACGAGCGTGATGAAGAGCTGTCCGTCGGTCATGGTCATGGATGAGTCCGGACGTTCACCTCTAGACGACGTTGGCACGAAGCCTAGACGCGACCACCAAGACATCGACCGAATTACATCTGTGCTCGAGAGCACAAGTCGCGTGTAACGCCCAAGGATGTTCGACGGCGCTTTGGTTGGTGTCTGCACTTTCGTTGTATCCGGTGTTTGGGCTGATATGGTCGACGCGCATACGGACGCGGACACGCCAACGAAGAACATTAGCGTCAAGAATGTTATCGAGACTGATGCTGCACGGGTGCGCAACGGGGGAGGGGGATGGGGCATCATGATTGATCTTCCGAGAAGAGCGGTGTTTCGGCTGCCGGACGTGCAATGCCCATGTGCCGATACGCGAGTGGTGTTGCAGTACGACCACGCGGCGTGCGTTGCACAAAGCCTTGTTGAATTAAAAACGGCTCGTAGACTTCTTCCAGTGTGCCTGGCTCTTCACCAACAGCAACTGCAATGGTCGATATGCCAACCGGGCCGCCATTAAACTTATCTATGATTGCCAGCATGATGCGTTTGTCCATTTCATCGAGACCAAACTCATCAACGTCTAGGGCCGCGAGTGACGTGCGCGCAATCTCGAGCGAGACAACGCCGTCACCTTTTACTTCAGCAAAATCGCGCGTTCTGCGCAGCAGTCTGTTTGCAATGCGGGGAGTCCCGCGCGAACGGCGTGCAATCTCAGAAGCTCCTTCAGGGTCGATTTCAGCGCCAAGTAAACCCGCCGAACGTGTTACCACGCGCGTTAGCTGTTCTGCGTCGTAATAGTCTAAACGATTTGTGATACCAAAGCGCGAGCGCAAGGGCGCTGTTAGCAGGCCCTGTCTAGTAGTGGCTCCGATGAGCGTGAAGCGGGGGAGTGAGAGTTGGATTGATCGCGCAGACGGACCAGAGTCAATCATAATGTCTAGGCGAAAATCTTCCATGGCAGAATAGAGGTACTCCTCGACTACTGGCGATAGCCTGTGAATCTCGTCGATAAAGAGGATGTCGCCTTCTTCGAGGTTTGTAAGGAGTCCAGCCAAGTCGCCCGGCTTCTCTAGAACAGGTCCAGACGTAATGCGAATCTGCGACTTCATCTCACGAGCAATAATGTAACTCAGCGTTGTCTTGCCCAGACCCGGAGGTCCGGTTAGTAACACATGATCGAGAGCCTCACCACGATTGCGTGCAGCCTCGATGAAGATCTTAAGATTTTCTACAATCTTGGGTTGGCCTGTAAAATCGGCAAAGGATATCGGACGCAATGATGCGTCAAGCGCCTCATCAGCCTTGTGCGGGTTTGCATTGTCATTAGTGCGTGGTTTTGACATAGCCTTAGTGGGTTGCATCGCTCTTCGCGACGCTCATCGATAAATACTGCTTTGTGCCACGGCTACAATGCCGTCGTACTGTCCGTAGTCCTGAACACGATAGTATGCAAACGACAGGAAAGAATGACCTGCGCTTGCTGTGTTGCCTTCAAATTCTTCAAACGAAAGCCCCGTTACAGCCCCATCGTCAACATTTAGCTGGCCGGTGCCATACATGTAGTTCTGACGTCCGCGGCGTACCCACTGACGTAGCCTATACAGGCGGAGCTCTTCACTGTAGCTCATTAGCCAGTTGCGATCGGCCCGCCAGTTGTTGAACGAGCCAATAACGAACAATTCGCTGCGAGACTCGCCACCCGGTGTTGGGTCTAGTACAAACTCGATGGGCACATACTCATCGTCGCTACTGGTTATGAACGACGTAACAAGTGCGCCATCGTCGGCACGTTCTGCGAAGCTACCGTTTCGACGTAAGTCGCTGAACGGTAAACGCACCGGAGCACCTGTCGATGGAAATAGTGCGAGGTTCGTTAGATCGAGAATGCGATAGTCGTTCTGTGCGGGTATACGCGAGATACGAAAAACCTTGCCGCCATAAAGAATGCCTGCAGACATCGTGCTCGATGACGGAGGATTCGTGGCGGTCGAAACGAGATCGCTAATGATAAGGGGCTCGTACCAACGGTTGTTGCGGTACATCACAACCGTGTGAAGCAATCCGTCGACTAGCGCGCCCGGGCTCGCACTAACAACAGCTTCGAGTGTCAGTGCAATAGAGCTCACGCGAAACGTGGGCTCGTAGAAGTCTGTCATGAAATTCATCGAGCAGCGGGCCTTCTCTTCAACAGCAAAGAAGCGCGTCTCGCCAATAAGCGAGTCGTTTTGCATGTCGTACAGTCTTACTTTCCAGTTGCCACTAAACCGTATCGATGTTTGCTCATTCGGGAAGCGCATTTTACCGCGATAGGAGTAGTACCTAGAACGCTGTGCCGCAAGCGTCCAATCCACAAGGCTCGTGCGATTCGAAATGTCTGTCACAAAACCATTCTCGTCTTCGCGCCAATCTGCAGTGCAATGCACGATTCGTGCGTAGACGTTTGGTATGGCGCCGCAAAAGACGTCAAACTCGACGGTAATGAACGACGAGACCGGACTCGCCGTTTCTCGGCTAACATCTGCGAGGGTGCGCGTCTGACTAGACGTCGTCGTGTTCGTCTCTACGCGAAGTATCGGAGGCTTGCGCTCATCTCGCTCGCCGTAAGCCCGAATGCCGCGCAGCTGAACGACGTCATCAGTAGCAAAGACGGCACACGCGCAGCATAGGAGGGACATCAGCACGATGGACCTGCGGGCCAGTAATGTGACGGTCGCAGGCACGGTGCTCATCCGCGGCGTTCTTTAATCGTGTTGCGATAGACGAGCCGCGCTTCGCGACGAATTGCTGCCTCTTCGTATCTGTCGATCTCCTCTTTGGTCTTAGGGTCGAGAGGCGGTGCGGGGAGGGGCTTGCCGTACTGGTCGATGGCAACGAACGTGAGGTACGCAACGGATGTCTGTGTACGGGTCTGATGCAAAGGGTCTTCGCGTTCGACTTCTACAAACACTTCCATCGACGTGCGGAATGCACGTGTGAGGATTGCGCGAATGTGAACAACGTGGCCAAGCTTAATGGGTTCATTAAACGAAATTTCGTCAACCGATGCAGTAACGCAGACACGTCCGGAGTGACGCATGGCGGCGAGGGCAGCACCAATGTCAATCCAGTGCATCAATCGTCCGCCTAGCAGATTGCCGAGATAGTTCGTGTCGTTCGGAAGCACGAGCTCTGTCATTACAACTTCAGATTCGCTTGGTGTCTTCATTGAATTTCCTTTTCGAGCTCGTCGATGCGTGGACGCAGTCGGCCCTCACGTACGGTGCGCCGATACACCGCTACCGTCGACCGTGCTTCGTCAGCTTTTTTCTGTTTGACAAGAATCTCGAGCTTGCCGACGAACGCATCCTCGGCCCACTTTGAATCTGGGTAATCTTCGATAACTGCATCGAAATAGATTAGCGCTGCGCGATTAGTGCTCATGCTGATATACTGTTTTGCGCTCAGAAAATGCTTTTCTGCAAGCCTGTCACGAAGCTCAGAGATTTTCTCCGCTGCGCGTAGAGCAAGAGAATCTGTAGGATAGATGCCCTGAAAGTCGTTAAAGGCAGCAATGGCCTTACGCGTGTACTCGGGGTCTCTGTCGGCAGGCAACGTAATCTCGTAATAGCTCAGTGCGCTCTTGTACAATGCGTCCTTCGCATGCTCGCTGTTCGGGAAGGAGCGTCGGACAAGGCTATAGTTGAAGGCCGAAAGAATGTATTCGCCGCGGGCGAAGTTGATCTCAGCCATGTAGTACTGTGCGTCGTCCGCATAGGCGCTAGAGGGGTATTGCAGCTTAATAATGTCGAACAAGGCCGCAGACTCGATCCAGTCTTCGTCCTTGAACTCCCGCATCGCCGCAGCATAAATCTCTTCGACAGTACGCTGTTCAGCACCCTTCGAAGCGTGATCCGTAGAGGAACACGCTGTGAGGAGGAACACTGTTAGGAGGACGGCAAGGACACGTATTGGCATAGACAGGCAAAGATAACGGGTTCGAACCTGCCGAATTGCCTCATCTACTAGCAGTACTTTCAAAAGGCGGGTCTGGCCCTACGATAGTGGGTGTCACGAAGTTGGTCGGCGATGTTCCAAAGGGTCGTGCCGGGGCGTTGCTGTTTTAGTGAAGTCATCGAAGAAAATTCAGTTTTTCGGACGATTCTTAAGTCTTGATTCAAGGGCCTTTAGTTCGTTTTCGTCTGCTTGATCAGCCGCGAGCGACTCTTGCTCTTTCCTACGTTGATCGAAGTTGAGGAAGCGATCAGTTGTTTCACGTTCCATGCGATCGTGGCTGATGGAGCCAGCGTTGGTGAGCAGCGGGAAACCGTTAGACTTTATGAGTTCGTCCACGTTTTCCCTCCAGAAGGCCATGCGGGTTTCCGTGCGGTTTTTCGCGCGTAGTTCGGCGGTTTCGAGGAAGATGACAACGAGGCGGTTGAGCGTGTCGATCTCGTCCTCGGTCAGGTAGTTCTTTGCTACGAGGATGTCGGTTTTGCGGATCTTGTCGCCCTTCCACGTCAGCAGTCCGAAGTGCAGATCGTCGGGATTGGCACGCGCGATGACGAGCTCAGCCGCGGTATGGCGTGTAACGGCAAAGAGCAGCAGGTTCTGGACGATCGCGAAAAACTGGTGGGTGGTGTCGTCGGTCTTGTCGTAGTCGGTGCTGAGGGTGAATAGGTCACGGACTTTCTGGTAAAAGCGTTTCTCGGAGGCGCGGATGTCGCGGATACGCGCCAGCATCTCGTCGAAGTGATCCGGGCGCCCGTCAGGACTCTTGAGCCGCTCATCGTCCATCGCGAAACCCTTGAGCAGATACTCCTTGAGGACAGTGGAGGCCCATCTGCGAAACTGAACGCCGCGCTGCGAACGCACGCGGTAGCCAACAGCAAGGATGGCATCGAGGTTGTATAGCGTGAGCGGACGGCTGACCTCGCGACCGCCCTCGATTTGAACTACCGAGGATTCCTCGGTAGTTGACCCGCGGCCGAGTTCCCGGTCTTCATAGATGTTCGTGAGGTGCAGGCCGATGTTGTCGGTGCTGACGTCGAAGAGCTGAGCCATCTCTCGTTGGCTCAGCCAGACGGTGTGATCCTTTGCGCGGAGCTGGATGCGGCTTTTGCCGTCTTCGGTCGTGTAGAGGATCAGGGCACTCATACGACTGCCTTATCCGATGATGGAAAGTGCGGCTGCATGAGAAGGCTAACGATATCAGTACCCCAAGCCTGAGAGCTGAGCTTTGTCGTTGCGCCAGTCCTGGCGGACCTTAACGTAGAGCTCGAGGTAGATTGGGTGTTGAAGGTGCTTTTCGATTGCGGCGCGGGAGAATTCACCAACCATCTTGAGGGCCTCGCCGTTCGCGCCGATAATGATGCCCTTCTGCGTTTCTCGCTCGACGATAATATCTGCCGCGATGTACCATTTGCCCTGTTCGCGTTCTTCGAATGTGATAACCGTGACGTCTGTCGAGTAAGGTACTTCTTCTTTGTACTGAAAATAGATGGCCTCGCGGATGAGCTCGGCGACGAAGAAGCGTTCGGGTAATGTGCTGAGTTGGTCTTTGTCGTATAGGAACGGACCCTTGGGAACCAGCCCCTTTAGAATATCGATGAGAGCATCGACTTCTTTGTTCTCTGATGCTGAGATTGCAATTGCACGTTTATAGAGTCCACTTAACCGAGCTTCCTCCATAAGAAACAGCGCTTCGGTTTTTAGATGCAGTGCATCCATCTTATTCAGAACGAGCACGGAAGGCTTGTCTTTATACTTTGTTAGTATCGGCTGCAGAAATGGGTCGAGTACAGTTTTATCGTCAAATGCCTTCACGACATCGATAACCACACACAACACGTCGGCTTCGTTCAGCGAGTCGTCTACATAGCCCATCATCGATTGCTGCATTTTGTACTTGGGCTTAATAAGTCCGGGCGTGTCAATAAAGATGAGCTGCGCTTCATCGTCGGTTGCAATGCCCAACACCCGCTTGCGTGTTGTCTGCGCCTTTGGCGTAACGATGGAGAGGTGTGCGTCGAGAATTGCATTCAGCAATGTCGACTTGCCAACGTTCGGACGTCCGATTATTGCGACGGTACCGCAACGTGTCGTTACGTCTGGTGCTGTGGCTTCGGCCCCTGGTGTTGTAACCCCTGTTGTTGTGGCTTCGGTTCCTGGTGTTGTTGAGTCTTGGGGCTTCATGACGCCTGCCCGGCAGCAGCATGCGGTGCGAACGTCACTTCTGGATGCGCATCGGTCCAAACGCGTTCGCGGTCGAGAATCTCGCGCAGTGCCGGTTTTAGAAACGCATCGTCACCAAGGTCCATGCGCGACATTGCGCGCGCAAGAATAACAACTGCTGCCTCCGGCGGCATCGACTTGTTAATGAGGATGATGCGCTGCTCGTGAAGCACGCAACCGCCGCCTCGAAATGTTCCTGTTTCGCGGCGCACGGTGTAGCCCAAGCTTTTGCTGAGTTCCGTTAATTCTTCGAGTATGCGTTCAGCTTTCATATCGGTGAAGGGGCCGCCAGACGGCTAGGGTTACAATGGTGAACCCGGAGAGAAGCGCCAGGCCGCTGCAGATATTTAGGATGGCGTTCTGCTGCCGATGCAAAAATACATCGACGATCTCAGCTGTGGGTGCGAGAGAGGCTCCGCTCGCTCCGTCAAAGAGCATAAACAATCTGAAATCGTACCAAGCAACCCAGGCCTGTACTGGTACAACTAGCACGAAGAGCACTGCGCACATCATCATCCATCCATACCGTTTGAATGTTCTGCCTAGCAGTACAATGGTGCCAACCGCGCCAATCGTACAAACGAGAAACGACCAATCGGTCCACATGCCAAGTAACGTATGCAGACGGATAGTCTGCAGCCGCGCCACCTCGACCTGCTCCTTTACCTGAAGTGTGCCAGGCACGAACACATCAAAACCAACGACCATGCGGGTAACTGAGCTGCCGAGCCACACAACGCCGCCAAAGATTAGAAGGAATATAAACGTCTTGGTAAGGCGCGACGCGAAAGGAGTGATCATGAAAGGCATTTAAAAGGGACTTAAAGGTATTTTAAAGGACGCGATAGTAAATCCGTGTAAGAACCTTCATCGGGTCTTTCTCTACCATTGGGTCTGTAATGTACTCTTCCCATGGCGCCATCGCGAGTTTCGTGTTGTTCTTCTTTGCCCATTCGTCGAGAGCGTAGTGAGCGGCTTCTGAGCCGGCGTACGGACCGTAATAATCAGCGACAACAACCCTGCCACTCGGCACCGACATTCCCTTGATGTTGCCAGCACCTTTGTCCGCTTTGTCAATCCAAAGGCATGCTTCCATATCCGATGTCTTGCC
>JBKJNB010000065.1:0-3400 GCA_046595995.1 Candidatus Kapaibacteriota bacterium | reverse complement strand
TCAGGTCGTGTCGTAACCGACATACGTCTATACAACAGTGCAGGCGAAGAAGTGTTGCGTCATATCGTAAACGCTACTACCGAAGACGTCATCAACGAAGGCGTCATCGACATATCGGTGGCCTCATTGCCACCGGGGATGTACACCGCAGCGATCACGTGTGGCACGCATAGTTATGTGCGGTCGGTTGCCGTAGTGCGGTGAAGTACAGCAGAAGACGTCCGCCCCGTTTGAATTACGCAGTTGGTAGAGCCACATAAACAAGAGCAACCATGTCCCCTCGCGTGCGCACCATTGTCTTCATCATCGTCGGCCTCGTCGTCGGCTCAATCGTAAACATGATCCTCGTGCGCCTCGGCATAACGCTCGTTACGCCACCCGCCGGCGCCGATATGTCAACACCCGAAGGCATCAAAGCAGCAATGCCGTTGTTTAGCGCGCAGCACTTCATCTTTCCGTTCCTCGCACACGCATTGGGCGTACTCGTCGGCGCATACGTAGCAACGCGCTGGTCGCACTCAGCATCGCGCACACCCGCAATAATCGTCGCATCGCTGTTCTTCATCGGCGGCCTCGCAGCGGTGTTCATGATGCCGGGTGCGCCAATGTGGTTCATCGCGCTTGACCTGGTTGTGGCCTACTACCCGATGGGGATGTTGGGGTATAGGCTGGGCGTGCAAAGAGTGGAGACGACGCTTTAGTCAGTCGGCCACGCTGGGGCTCACTGCGCTCTATATTTTGTGCTGCGAAAGGTGGACTCAGGGAACCCACCCGAAAGAGCTCTGAGGGTTAACACATATGGTTCTGCGGTAATGTCGGAGTACAAATCCGCTAGGCGAGCCGCTTCGATAAGTTCTGCGCTATCCGCAACCGACTCTGTCTGTCTGATTCGCGCTTCGACTTGTTTAGTCAAGTCCGATTCGGATTGGGTTTGTTCGCTAGGCATTGTGATTGCCGAATAGATGGACGTTATGTATGAAGAATTTTAAGTTCATTCGGTCTACGTAAGCAGACAGTGGGTCGTTATATGCGCGGACTAACCTGTGGAGATCACTATCCGCATGCAGACAAGAAGAACCTGATGGGGCTTTGTGGTCAGAGGGAGTTCAATAAGCTGTCAAGTCTTCGGCGGAGTCGCTGATTGGTATCAATATTAGGAGAATTTGCAACCACAACCTTCTTGGCCATGTGTTGGTTTGAATTTCTGTGTACATCTTTTCGGGTCAGCACCCGTAAGCACTTGAAATACAGCAACAATTCTTCCGATACGATAGGAACGACGATGGCACCCGATTTTGTACTACCGACAACAACACTTAGAGTCACGTGTTCCTCAACACTTTCGGCGATTAAACGACACCTGATTGGTGCGCTGAATTTTGGTAGCTATTACACTGCCTGTTATGTCGTTGACATACCTAGTTACGTCCTGAACATCGAGATTAGGGAAACGGCGATCTCGATCCTTGCCGCGCTTAAAACTCCGTATCTCATATTGAGAGGTGCCACGAGTAATCCGTACCCGGATGTTCACCCGGATGGGCAGCCCGTGTTCGAAACATTCAGAAATCGTTCTCGAACGGTTTGCTTGCTTTTGCGATCTGGGAGTGAACCAATAGCGGAATCGTCGCTGAACGAAGCCGCTAGAAAGCTCCAAGCTGTCTTTCCGACATCCACCATACAGCCGTATACCCGTGTCGTGCGCGTAGCTGGTCATGAACTCGACGCGATGGAGGTTGAGACCATCATCGACGGGCGGAACCCTGCGGCCACGGTCATAGACGAGATTGCAGAAGACCTGCTTCTGTACTTGGCCAGACGGTACGAAGATCTTCCCAATGCCAAGAACCCCCTTGCATTGGAATCCGCGATTTTCGATTACTGGCAACAGTACGTTGACAGCACAGGCGAGGCACCATTCTCGGATACATGGTTTGTGAGCAACGACCGCATTCATTGTGCTACGCTGGCTGCGTTCCATCGTCCAAATACCATGGAAATGATCGAGCAGTGTTTGATTCTCACACCAGCAGGGCCACCCATATTACAGCAGCCGATTCTGGACGCGGTGGGTTTTGCAGAGATGGCGAAGGACAAGGAATTCATAGGCTTGAGCCTACGCCATCACGATGTGCTGAATGCGCTGATGGATGGTGATGTCCTCGACCCGCGAATGATCACATCAGATCTTTCTGTGCGCTCGGAGGACTTGGTGAAAGGAGATGCTAAATGATGTTGTAACAAGAAAAAGCCCCTAGACCTGATGCGGGCTAAGGGCTTTAATCGTAACAATCTTGCGTGTTCTATGGAAAACAATGAAACACGCGGGGTGGTCAGAGAGGGAATTGAACCCCCGACACATGGATTTTCAGTCCATTGCTCTACCAACTGAGCTACCTGACCGGAGAGGGATGCAAAAATAACACTTTTGCGGGGCATAGCCATTCCGGGAGACAATGATTCCCGGAATGAAGCTGATTCCGGGAGACAATGATTCCCGGAATGAAGGTGAATGGGAACCTAATCGGTGCTAAAGGCATTGGCTAGTTCTTACATAAATAGGAGATGGTTATGTCTTTCGATGGACCTCCCATTCAGTCGGCAAATCAGGAACGACGCCGCATTAATAAGCCGTCGGTGATCATTATCGCCGTGATCGTTGCAATTTTTCTTGGCATCCTGGTGTGGCAGCACTTTACAGGCGCAGCTCCACAGTAGATGAGCGAGCCCCGGGCTAAGGGTCAAAGGGGTTTTCGAGGCAGCGCATGTTCCTCATGTGCCGGCATGCTTACAAGTTCGCGCTCAGGATAACGCAACGCTGTTAAACGCCCACCAAACACACACCCGGTGTCGATGTTGATGGTGTTGTTCAGCCAGTTGGGGTTGCTTGTGGGTGTGTGACCGTACACGATTGCAGGTTTGCCGTTGTAGTCGGCTGCCCAGTTCAGTCGCACCGGCAGACCATACTCGTCGTTCTTTCCCGTAGTCGCACCATAGAGTGCGAACGCACGCACTGCTTCGCCCTGTTTATTGTGCAGCGACTTCTTTAAACCTGCATGTGCAACGATTAACGTGCCGTTGTTGAGCGTTAGATAGTATGGCAACGATGCAAGAAAATCTCGCACGCTGTCGCGAAACGCTGCCGATGTTTGTTCGAGTTGTGCAATCGATGTTTCGAGTCCGTTGTTCACAACAACACGCTTGCCCTGTAGATACCGTAATAGTTTATCATCGTGGTTGCCCCTTACGCAGAGCCCCTTGCCGGAGGCGACGAGATGCATGACGTAGCGTAAGACGTCGGGGGTACGCGGACCCCTATCGACGATGTCGCCAACGAAGACAAGCGTTCTAGAGGTCTCTGCAGCCTGCTCCGTTGCGGACGTTGATGATGCTTCAGCGC
>JBKJNB010000023.1:0-17073 GCA_046595995.1 Candidatus Kapaibacteriota bacterium | reverse complement strand
GCCTTTTGTAATGCGCTCTTCGGCAATGCTTGCGTTAATGACATCGCGCACCTGACGCAAACATTCCACCGTCGGAATGCCAACGTCCCATAGATGCTCGACACTTTCCTGATCGTCGCGACGCAGTATCTCTACGCCCGCCCACGACGTGCCTCCCGCACCGGCTACATCAATGTGCCGCACGCCGCGCTCCAGCAGCCGCTTCGCTACACGTCCGCCTATACCCGCTCCAACTTCCTTCACCACCACGGGCACGGATGAATGCTCAACAAGGTTAGCAATGGCATCAAGCACGCCATAGAACCGCGGCTCACCTTCGGGTTGTAGTAATTCTTGAAGAGCGTTAATGTGTATAGTCAACGCGTTTGCTTTAACCAATTCCACAATCGCAGATGTTTTGTCGAGCAGCGATTTTTCCGCATGCCACTCCGCACACTGCACGCCACCAACATTCGCGAGTACAACAATGTCGGGTGCAACGTCGCGCACAACACTATACGTGCGCGCGTGTTCGGGTGAGGACAGCGCGGCACGCATCGAACCAAGACACATCGGAATGCTAAGTTCTGCGCAGGCCTGCGCGATGCTAGAGTTAACAAGCTCAGAACCACCGTAGCCCCCTGTCATGCCCCCTACCATAAACGGAAACGACACACGCTTGCCGAGAAACGACGTCGACGGATCGATGTCATCGAAGTCCAGCTCGGGCAACGCATTGTATTCCAGCTCAACCTCATCAAAACCAGCACTCTTCGCACGGAAGCGCACATCGCGCGTGGCAACGAGGTCTACGTGTTGCTGTTTGCGCGAGGGGATGTCGTCGGCAACGGACTGCTTGCTCGACTTGTTTTCGCTTGAAGGGTCTATATGAGGGGGCACGTTCTGCATGAGAACGCGCAAAATACCGAAAGGGCAGTCTTGCGGCTAAGACTTAGTATGGAATAGGCACAACGAAAGGCTGCAAACAAACTGCGGTCCACTTGGTCCTACTTGGGTTGAGCAATCCATACTCGCGGCGAAGTTGCAGATACATGGTCTTGCCCTCGAGTTGGCGGTTCAGGCTATCAGAATCACTCTGTGGGTATCCCACCAGCTCGATCGTAACCATCCTGCCACTGCGTGTCAGCGTTGGCTGTCTAAAGTTAAGTGTTGTGCCAGGTCCTGGGGTATCACAAGGGGCATCGGGCGTCGACGAGAATTGCATCAAGTAGCTGAAGCGTTTGAACGGACGGTCCTCCTTCGATTCCAGCACAATAGTACACACGTAGTGGGAGCTATACCGCCAATAACCATCCCACGTGCTGTCTTTCTGCCACGCGCTGGTTACCAACGTTATACTAGCAAGATCGACAGCGGGAGTCTTTGCTAATCTGAACGGTGCGACTTTTAATGCGCCCACACCAGGGTGACCCAGGTTCTCGGCAAACGTGGTTTGACTGTAGGCAGAATCGTAATCGGCATGTGCAGCATACACGTAATAGATCTCTGCAGGTATGTCGTCAATACGCCAGTTGCCCTGTGCGTCAGTAGTTGCGCTGTATCGCGCGCCACCCGATGCGATTGCCGTAATTGTTGCACCGGACTGCACAGCAGCGGTGTCGTTGTACTCGTCAACAAGTGTGATACTACCGAAGAGAGCACCAACACCGGTCGGCGATGTCGGGTCGTCTGGCGTGCAGGCGGTGAGGAAGCAAAGGACTACGAGCCCCACAACGAGGCATATTTGAAGGCGTTGGTGTGATTTCATGCCCCCTAACAACAACAGTTCAGGAAAACGGTTACATGGGTTGGGAACCCCTTTCATATTTCCTGTGAATTCGGATTCTACTTGCGTCGCTTCGATAATTCCAGTATATTCGAAGTATGGAATCAAAACGCAACAAAACCGCAACTAGCATGAATGCAACACATGCAGTTACCGCACTAACGGCACTTGCTCACGAGACGCGCCTAGCGGTGTTCCGTTTGCTTGTGCAGGCCGGACCCGATGGACTTCCCGTTGGAGCGCTCCTTGAGACCCTTGGGCTTCCAGCCCCTTCGCTATCCTTTCACTTAAAGGAGTTGAGCACTGCACATCTGGTGGTGGTTCGGCGCGACGGACGTTTCCTGTTTTACAGCGCGGCATACGATACGATGAACGGACTGATTGCGTACTTAAATGAAAACTGCTGCGCAGGAAGTGTGTGCGATACCGAGTGCTGCACACCAACTGCAGAAAAGTCGAATACGATAAAGAAGACAAACACGGTCAAGAAAACAACGGTCAAAGCGCGAACGCCAATTCCCGGCGCAAAACGCAAGCGACCAACTATCATTACTACTGTAAGGGCAAAGCGATGAAGCGACTACATGTGCACGTATCGGTGAACTCTCTCGACGAGAGCATTAAGTTTTATTCGACCATGTTCGCAAGCGACCCATCGGTTGTGAAATCGGACTATGCAAAGTGGATGCTCGAAGATCCGCGCGTGAACTTTGCGATTTCGCAGCGTGGTGCGAAAGTCGGACTTAACCATCTGGGCATGCAGGTTGAGTCGACCGAAGAACTTGCATCGATGCATCAACGACTCGAAAAGCTCGAAGGCGAAATCAAGGCCGAAGAAGGGGCTGCGTGCTGCTACGCGAAGTCCGACAAATACTGGGCCGAAGACCCGCAGGGCATTCCGTGGGAAACGTTCCACACGCTCGAATCGATTCCGGTGTTCGGTACGGACAGCTCGTCAGCCGCAATCGGCGCCGTAGCTGATGGCTGCGGATGCACGCCGCGACCGGAAGCGCAGAAAGAATCGATGCGCACGACTATTGCTCAAACGGAAGAAGTGTGTTGCGGTCCAGGTGAGACAGCTGGATCTTGCTGTTAACGAATTGTGCCGTTAACGAATTGTGCCGTTAACGATTTGCCTCCCAAAGCAGTTCGTTGATTTGAGCGAACTGCTTTGTGTCGGATAAACTTGGTGAGTGGACTACACCGGTGTACGACTACAGGTTGTTGATCCCGAAAGTGGTGAGATCACACCCGTGGAAGTGTTTGTCGCAATCCTTGGGGCGAGCCAGCTCACGTACGTCGATGCAACGGCAAGCCAACGAGCCGAGGACTTCATTGCGTGCTGTGAACATGCCCTGCATTACTTCGGCGGAGCCCCACAGGAAATCGTCACAGACAATCTGAAATCCGCCGTGACGAAGTCGCATCGCTATGAGCCACAACTGATCGAGAACTTCGCAGCGTTTGCCGATCACTACAGCATGACGGTGTTACCGGCACGCGCGTACAAGCCCAAAGACAAAGCACTTGTCGATGGTGCCGTGAAAATCACGTACAACAAAATCTTTGCGTCGCTACCTGCGGAGTTGCCCACCAGTGTTGAGCAGTTGAATGCCTCGATTCACTCGCTGTTGATTGCTTTCAACGGTAGCGTGTTCAAAGGACGCAGCTACTCGCGGCGGGATCAGTTCCTGGAATTCGAACTGGCAACGCTGCAACCCTTACCCCAGGAGCGCTTTGAAATGCGTCGCTCACGTGTGGTAACGGTGATGAAAAACGGGCACATTCATCTGTAGGTCGACAAGCACTACTACAGTGTACCGTATGCGTACATCAGTAAGAAAGTGCGTGTGATCTACAGCACATCCACCGTGGAGATCTTCTACAAGTACGAACTGATCGCCTCACACCTGCGCCAGCGCAAGGCCCATACCTACGCAACGGATGCCGCGCATTTGGCCAGCCAACATCAGGCGATGTCTGAGTGGAGTGCCGACTTCTTTCTGGCCAAGGTATCCTTTGCGTCGCGTGTTGGGCATCATAGGCTGTCGCAGGCCTGTCAGCGCGCGCACGCCTACGGGCTGTACCACTACCGCGCCATTGAAAGCATCCTAAACAAATGTCTTGATCTACAGCCAGACGATGATCAGGAGCAGCTCACGATGCCGAAGCATGACAACATTCGAGGGAAGGATTACTATCAGCAGTCGACGGACCAACCACCTATCACGGAGGACGCAGTATGAATGACGAAATCCTG
This sequence comes from Candidatus Kapaibacteriota bacterium, assembly GCA_046595995.1. Taxonomy (GTDB): domain Bacteria; phylum Bacteroidota; class Ignavibacteria; order Kapaibacteriales; family Kapaibacteriaceae; genus JAWXBR01. Next base: position 13,048 of record JBKJNB010000023.1, on the reverse strand, counting down.
GCAAGGATGAAGGCGATGAAATTGTATGGCATGGTCCGCGCGTTTAGCGGGAGCCTTGCAACCACGCACATGCAGGGGGGCAAACAGCTTCAGCGGCACGAGAGAACAGAGTAAGAATCAGATCCTGCGCTTGGCCGACTGTGGCTTTGTCAAGAAGAAGGAGAATGTACTCATCACCGGCAGCACCAGCATTGGCAAAAGCTACATTGCCTCTGCCATTGGCCACCAGGCGTGTTCATTATCGGACTACAAGAAACGTGCGGGAGACTGCATCGACAGAGAGGATGTAACGGCCGGACGCTAATCCGCTTGCGTCAACTAAGACTTCGGGGGCATTGATTGCTGCGGTTAATACATGAGAACCCGCAACGTTTGTTACTACCAGTCTCTTGCCTACGTGATTGGGCGATGTTATGCGGATAACATCGTTACCAGCATCATAAACGATTTTAAAATCTCGATCTGTATCTTCTTGAACGGATGTCGGCATCTTGATCTTGAAGTTCAACATCATGCCTTCGTCTTCATGCTCAAGATTGTGACAATGCATGAGGAACATGCCTTGGTAGTTACTTATGTCCATGAGGAGGCGTACGGTCTCACCAGGCTGGATTAAGATCGAATCTTTGTACCCCAATTCATGGGGGGCGAGATTGCCAGAGCTTCGAGAAATTATTCGGAACGGTCTGCCATGTATGTGGAAGGGATGCAACATGTCATCTTCTTCATTTACGATTTCCCAGATTTCCGTCGAGCCGGCGCGGACCTCGAAGTCCGTCCGCATCATGTCAAACACCAAATCGTTGATGGTGTGTTTCATGCCGTTTGTCATCGTCATAAAGAGCTCGAACCTTCGTACTGGAATACCTGCGAGATCGGGCAGTGGTGGGATCGTCGATAGTGTTGAAGGCACGACGAACGATGTATCGGGAGTGCCAGAGATGTCGAATCGAAGAATGTTGTAGGGGACGCCCTGTGGGTATCTGCTTGAACCCATATGTCCGAGAGGGACCGTGAATGCACCTGTTTGCAACGTCACCGATGCACCTGATGCATAGCGACTAAAGTCAATAAGTACATCGACGCGTTCGCTTGCGCCAAGCATAACCGACGACACTGTTTGAGGGGCTGCTATGAGGCCACCATCACCACCGATGACGACGAAGTCCCCGCCGTCCGAAAGTTTGAAATCGTAGATACGGGCATTCGAGCCGTTCACAAGTCTTACCCTATGCCAAGCCGGCTCAACAACATGAAATGCGTTTGGTGTACCGTTAACGAGAATCGTATTTCCAAGCCAACCCTCAGCAAGGTCGATGGGCGACGGGCTATACAGAATCTTGTCGCGACCTTCGACGCGAACATCTTGGACAAGCAATGGTATGTCCCGATTTCCGGATGGTAGTCCCAGGGCCTGCTCTTCGGAATCGCTGACAATGAATAGCCCGAGTAGCCCCCTATTCACTTCCTTACCGACGCGCTCATGACTATGCGAATGGTAGAAGTATGTTCCGGCCCTGTTCTTAACCTCGAATGCGTATTCCTTTTTCTCTCCCGGTACGATTGCATCCATCGGGTGTCCGTCCATGATACTTGGGACATCGAAGCCATGCCAGTGGATTGCAAGTGGCGTTGTCAGCGCATTGCGCGCGACTAGCGAGTGCATGTCGCCAGTGTTCTTTCGAATCGTTACAGCAGGATATCCGCCGAACCGATAGGTTTCGGTTGACACATCGCTCCAGATCGTACTCTGCCCAAGGCCCACGATGATTTCTGACCCGTCAAACAAGGGTGGGAATCGGAGCGCCATCGGCGTTTCGTGTCCAGTGGCAAACATCCGATTTAGCCCAAACGAGGGCGTAAGGCTAAGCACTGCGGCCGCAGCTGCGCCTTGGACAAAGGATCGCCGTTTCATTGACATGGTGTTTTCTTAAGGGTAGTACTGCGAACGATCAAACCGCGAATACGCTTGTTGGTTACAGGAGGAACAACCGATCTGAAGATGTTACAACTTATCTGTAAAGTCTTACAAAAACATGAGGTTGCAACAATTCACAGCACATCAATACGATGGAACCTAACGGATATGCCTCCGTCCGCCAACCACAATTTGAGCGTCTTTCGCAAAACCCCCTAACCAATCGTGGAGTAACTATGAAAAAGCAACTCGTAATCTGTGCGTTAATCGCAGTCGGAGTCATTGGCTGCGCAAAAACTGAAGTGGACCACAACGCTATGGCGAAGGCAAAAACAGACTCAATGAACAATATGCCAATGAACAACATGCCAATGGGTGACATGTCTACGGGCAATCATTCCGGTATGGCGCAAGGCAGTATGGAAGACAGGATGAAGATGATGAGTGCTTCGATGACTGAACATCTTGGAAAGGCCGATGCAGACTATGACCACCGATTCATCGACATGATGATTCCCCATCATGAAGGCGCCATCATGATGGCTAAAGATGCGTTGCAAAAAACTCAACGTCCCGAACTCAAAAAGTTGGCAACCGAAATCATTGCCGCGCAACAGAAAGAGATAGAGCTTCTGAAGCAATGGCGTGACGAGTGGTATAAGCACTAACTCAGAGCATATCCATTTTCAGTCTACATGCGGAATACAGCGCAACGATAAATGCGTCGGCAGAGCAGGTTTTCAATCTGCTCGACGACCACGCGCGCCTCTCCGAACACATGAGTAAACGATCCTGGAAAATGGGTTGGGGCAAGATGGAAACCGTGCTCGACGCGCAGCAAGGACGTTCGGTTGGCGCACATATCATCCTTCACGGTCGAGTTTTCGGCGTTCGGCTGTTTCTAGATGAAGTTGTAATTGCGTACGAACCGCCGCGTGTAAAAACATGGGAAACAGTCGGCGAGCCGCGGCTGCTTGTTATTGGAGCTTATCGAATGGGCTTCGAACTAAAACCTGATGGCAGTAATGCAACGCTGAGGGTCGCGATCGATTACGAATTGCCTACGAAGGGAATCTCTTGGTTGCTCGGTCGACTTTTCGGGGGAGCGTACGCGAAGTGGTGCACACGGCAAATGGTGCGGGATGCGCAGAATTTCTTTCTGAAGTGACTATGTCTTTCTAAAGTGACTATATGAACAGGTTACGCGTTGCGGTTGTTGGTTATGGCGTAATCGGACGTCGTCTTGTTGATGCAGTAGTGCTCCAGGACGACATGGAGATTGTCGGCATCGCTGATGTCGTAGTTGATTATCGCTTGCGTCGTGCACAGTCGCGTGGTTTTGCCATATACGCAGGTCTCGACGAGAAGCGGGGCGAGATGCGGGAAGCGGGAATAGATGTGCGTGGCACGTTGGACGATCTACTCAAGGTTGCAGAGGTCGTCGTGGACTGCACACCTAAGGGTGTAGACGCCAAGAACAAACCGCGTTATGAGAACGCGAATGTAAAGTTCATCTTTCAAGGTGGGGCGAAGCACGAGTTGACTGGACACAGCTTCGTTGCGTCGGCTAACTATGTGTCGGCCATCGGGCGCAGCTCAACGCGTGTTGTCTCGTGCAACACAACTGCGACGGTCAGGACGCTCACAGCTTTGCGAGACGCTGGCTTACTTCGAAAGGCTCGTGGTGTCCTCATCCGGCGAGCTAGCGATCCGTGGGAGAGCCACTTGAACGGCATTATCAACACCATGGTGCCGGAGACCCGGATTCCCAGTCATCAGGGGCCAGACGCCAAAACTGTCGCGCCCGACCTTGATGTCATAACGATGGCTGTGTTAGCTCCGCAGAACGTTGGTCACCTTCATTACTGGACGGTTGAGCTCGCGCGCGCCGCAGCACGTGAAGAGGTACTGGAAGCCTTTAGTCGTAACAGTCGCATCGCTTTCATCCGAGTGAGCGAAGGCATCACAGCACTTAACGTTACTGCCGACCTGATGCTAGAGCTTGAGCGTCCGAGAGGCGCTATGTGGGAAGTAGCACTCTGGGAAGACATCTTAACTGTCGAAGGGCAAGAAGCGTTCTACGCGTATCAAGTGGATAATCAAGCCATCGTGATACCAGAAAATGTCGACGCGATTCGTGCACTAGCCGGACGTGAACGAAACGCACTGGCATCGATTGAACGCACAAATCAAACACTTGGCGTAAAGCAGCGATTCGTGTGAGATTTATTACAAACACTAACGAATGAGATAATATGAAAACGAGTGTCATCGAGGTACATGAGATGTTATCAGTATTGAGCGTGGACGATGTGGAAACGCGAATAGGCGAGGTTGCAGGTGTCGAAAGCGTTACCGTGAATTTCGCTGCCGGGACCGCTACGGTGCGTTACGATGAAACGCGCTTGGAGGCTACTGATATCAAGTCTATTGTCCGTCAAAACGCAAATGCGTCTACCGAACCGGACGATTCTTCTGACAACGGTCATGAAGGTCATGCCACAACTACACCTGATCTCTCAGCAGATCACTCCAAAATTCCTACCGCAACTCCTACCGCAACTCCTACCGCAGCTCCTACCGCAGCTCCTACCGTAACTCCTTCTTCTGCCCCTGCTAAAGAATGATAATATCATGAACGTTACGAATTCTGTAGAATGTAACGATCGCCGCTTACCGCTTCGTAGGCTATCTGCATTTAATCTCGGCATTTACATGTCGCATAAGCATGACGAAGATTCTTAAGATACCCAAGTGAAAACAAGCGTCATCGAAGTACATGACATGCTGTCGGTATTCAGCGTATTCGCAGTGGAAAAGCGGATACGTGAAGTACCTGGTGTAAAAAGTGCTACGGTTAATTTCGCTGCGGGAAATGCTACTGTCCGCTATGACGAAACCCGCCTCGATGTCGCTGATATCAAATCAGCCTTACGTCAAAGCAGAAATGAACACACTGCACCCGCTTCAGAACCTGCACCCGTTTCAGAACCAGCGCCCGCTTCAGCACCGGCTGCACTTACATCTGCATCCAATGCTACCGAGCCGGTAGAGCCGAAACCCGAGGTGGCAGCGACCCTAGACAAGGACGATGCGAAATCAGATAGTCACACTGGTCACAAGAAGGGTGAAATGTCGAAGGACAAGGAGGTCATGGCCCACGAGATGGGACACGACATGGGTGCGTCAATGGAAGAGATGGTTATCGCGATACGCAACCGCTTCTTTGTCGCGCTCCTTTTGACTGCTTTTATTTTTCTCTACGCGCCAATGTTCAAGGCGCTCACCGGTCTTGAATTGCCAGCACCATTCGGCATGTCTATGGAGCTAATAGGCTTCATCCTTGCGACTCCACTGGTCTTCTACTGTGGTTGGGTCTTTTACGTAGGTGCATTTCGGGCACTCAAAAAGGGTATCGCCAACATGGCAGTACTCGTTTCGTTGTCAGTACTGGCAGGCTATTCGTTTAGTGTGGGTGCGACCTTCTTCTTTGAGGCAGAGGTCTTCTACGAAGCGATTGCAGTGTTGCTTTGCTTTATTCTGCTTGGTCACTGGTTGGAGATGCGCGCACGCGCCGGAGCGTCAAGAGCGGTGCAGGCTTTGTTGAGTCTTACGCCGCCGAAAGCCACGGTGATACGTAACGATCAGCCCGTCGAAGTGCCAACTTCGGAAGTCATCGTGAACGATATCGTAATGATTCGTCCTGGCGACAAGATTCCAGTAGACGGCACCGTAACGGATGGTGCATCGAACGTGGATGAGTCGATGATAACGGGCGAAAGTATGCCAGTTGCAAAAAAGGTCGGCGACGAAGTGATCGGCGCGACGATCAACAGGACTGGTGCTTTTCGTTTTAAGGCGACGAAGGTCGGAGCCGAAACTGCACTTGCGCAGATCGTTAAGCTCGTTCAAGCTGCACAAAACTCGAAGGCACCTTCGCAGCGGATAGCCGACACTGCTGCTCAGGTGTTAACCATCTCTGCAGTCGTCATAGGAATTGCGACATTCGCTGGCTGGTTCTGGCTAGCTGGTGCGACGGTTGTTTTTTCGATGCTGCTGGCGATCACGGTCGTCGTTATTGCTTGTCCGGACGCGTTGGGTCTCGCCACGCCTATGGCGATTATGGTTGCGAGCGACAAGGGAGCACAAAATGGCATCCTTTTTAAGGACGCAACCGCGCTCGAAGAGACTGGTAGACTGCAGGCAATCATCTTTGACAAAACCGGTACACTCACGATAGGGCAACCTCAAGTAGTGGAGATTGTCGCCGTTGGACAACCGGGCGCAGACAAAGTTTTGCTCGGACTCGTTGCATCACTCGAGCAATCCAGCGAACATCCTCTTGCGCAAGCAATCATCGATAAAGCGAAGGCCGAAGGCATAGCACTCACGACTCCGTCCAGTTTCGAAGCAGTTCCGGGCCATGGTGCTCGCGCTTCCGTTCAGGGTCACACAGTACTTGCAGGCAACCGTAAACTCATGGATGACAATGGCATTTCTTTAGTTGCCTTGAATGAACGAGCTCAGATGCTTGAGCAAAACGGCAATACAGTGGTGTATTCCGCCATTGATGGTGAGGCGGGCGGACTCATTGCAATTGCCGACGCCATTCGTCCGAATGCGAAACAAGCGATTGACGAACTCGTGGCGTTGGGTATAGAAGTGGCGATGTTAACAGGTGACAATCAAGGCACTGCAAATCTCGTTGCTAAAGAGCTCGGCATTACGACAGTGTTCGCGAATGTTCAACCTGGACAGAAGGCTGAGAAGGTAAAAGAGATGCAAGCACGAGGACTCCGTGTCGGCATGGTTGGAGATGGTATCAACGACGCGCCTGCATTAGCACAAGCCGATGTCGGTATTGCAATCGGCGCGGGCACAGACGTGGCGATGGAGACCGCCGATGTGGTCCTCATGAAAAGCGACCCCTTTGATGTAATTGGCACTGTCATCCTTAGTCGTGCGACGCGACGGAAGATGAGGCAAAACCTGTGGTGGGCGGCTGGGTACAACGTAATTGCGTTCCCACTAGCTGCTGGACTGCTGTACCCATCAATTGGGTTACTATTGAGTCCGGAGATAGCTGCCTTGTCGATGTCAGGCTCGACACTAGTAGTTGTCGCAAATGCACTGCTCTTAAAGCGTGTCAAGTTGAGAGAGGACGCGCCAGCGGTTAGTACATGACATACCACTATGTGTGGTTGGCTGTGTACGAACATCTGGCCTGGAAGATGACCATTCGACGCCGATAAATGAAAAGCAAGTAATGTTTAAAGTCACATTTTTTACTGTATCACATGTGTTTTTCTGCACCCGCTAGTTTTATCGCTGGTACCGTACTCTGTGTAGTAGGTGTGGCAACGCTTAAAAGTACGGTTGCGAAAACCGAGATACCGTTTGCGATTATTCCTCTGTTGTTCGGCATTCAACAGCTGACAGAAGGATTCATTTGGCTCGGATTCAGTCATGAAATGCCCCTCCTTATGCAAACGATGACGTATATATATACGGTATTCTCACACGTGCTGTGGCCGATATATGTGCCATTGGCAATAGGCATAATCGAAGCCGTCCGGTGGCGCAAGCGGACGATTCTCGCTTTCCTGTGTGTGGGCGTTGCTGTAAGCCTTTATCTACTTTTTTATATCGTGACGGGGCCTTTAGTAGTAGAGTTAGTTGGTAGCCACATTGTCTATTTGCCTCCTCATTTCTACGAGATTCCCGTTATGGTGTTTTACCTAGCGGCCACTTGTGTCAGTTGTTTCTTCTCGAGTCATGGGTTCGTTAAAATGTTTGGCGTGTTGTTGTTGTTGTCGTTCGTCACGGCGTATATCGTTCACGTTATGGCGCTCGTCTCGATTTGGTGTTTTTTCGCAGCGATCTTAAGTCTTCTCATATACCTACACCTCAGATTCAGAAATCTCGGGGGATTCCCATTATCGGTTGAAAGGAAAAACAGAAATGAGTTGTTGCAGTGATGTCATGAAACCAGTCGAAGCAGCTACATGCTGCACGCCAAATGACACGGTGGCGCATGCGGCGCGGGTAATGCGTGATTCTAAGTGCGGCTGTACGCCGGTGGTGGAGAATAAAGAGAATCTCACCGTGGTCGGCGTTGTCACCGAAAGCGACGTTTGTCACAGCGTTGCCACTGACGACCGACGCGCTTCAGAAGTACATGTCGAAGAAATTATGCGTCCTGCCTCTGCATGCTGCGGTAAGGATGATTCTCTAGAGGAAGCTGCGAGGAAACTCGACGAACATGGTGCGACCAGTTTGCCGGTCGTGGACAAGGCTGGTAGTTGTTGCGGAATAATCAGTTCGCATCACGTCCGCCAGCGGTGAACAGGAAACTTCTATGAAACTTCATTTTCGTGATCCAACGTTTTCGTTCGAGCTGCTCCGCGCAGCGAGTTATGGGCCGTACGGCGGTTCCGAAATCGGCGAGGTGCTGGCGACCGCTCGCCGGATCCGCGAAGGCGATTTTGAAAGTTGGTATCGAGAATGGTCTTGCGTCGCGGAGCGCATCGAAGCAATTGCGAACGCATCGCTCAAAATGGGCCACAGCGTGAGCGCAAATCAAGCATTCCTGCGTGCGAGCAATTACTATCGCACGGCGGAATTTTTTCTTGCACCCGATGATCCGCGTCGAATCGAAACCTACGATAAAAGCCGCACGACGTTTTGGCGATTTCTCGAGCTGTCTGGCTTATGCGTCGACCGCGTGGATATTCCTTACGAGGGAACGACCTTACCTGGCTACTTCTACCGTGTGGATGATTCACGAACTCCTCGTCAAACGCTGATCTCGCTGGGCGGTTTCGATTCAACTGGTGAAGAGTTGTACTTTTTTGCGGCTGCGCCGGCTTTACGGCGCGGCTATAACGTTCTCGCTTTTGACGGGCCAGGACAAGGCGAGCCGCTGCGGGTGCAGCACTTGCCGGCGCGACCGGATTATGAAGTTCCCATTAGAGCTGTAGTAGATTATTTAATGACGCGTGCGGAAGTGGATCGCGATCGCATTGCTTTGATGGGGTCGAGCATGGGCGGCTACTACGCAGCCCGCGCCGTAGCCTTTGATCCTCGCGTGAAAGCGTTGATCATTCACGGCGTGTTTTATGACTTTTGGAAAATGCAAGCTGCGACCAAGCCCATGCTCGCCCGTTTGGGCAAATGGAAGTCGCCGCGAATCGTGGAATTCGTACTAAAATTGGCGGCGCATTTCAGCCCCGAGTTGCGTTGGGCAGTCGCCACAGGAATGTGGGTGTTGGGTGCGCGAAATCCGTCGGAACTCTTACGCGAAATTCGTCGCTATTCATTGAAAGACACGGTGGGTCAGATCCAGCAGCCGACTCTCATTCTGCATGGCGAGAGGGATCATTTTGTCCCACGGCAGCAAGTGGACATGCTCTACGCCGCCTTGAAAGCTCCAAAAACGTTGCGAGTGTTCACTGTTGACGAAGGAGCAGAGGAGCACTGCCAAATGGGAAATATGACATTGCTCCATCAAGTGCTCTTTGATTGGCTCGACGAAATGTTTTCACCTTAGACAGAAATGCGCATCGTACGCTTGTTACTCACAAGGTTGCGGCTGCCTTAATTATCCGCTATAGGAGAACAATCATGAAACTATCTAAGGTGGCTCATCTGATGAGCATCATAATCGGTATCGCAGGTGCGGTTTGCCTTTTCGGGGCGTGGGCGGCAGGCGAGGGAGGAACCTTTCTCGGGTATTCGCAGACACACCTATTCATTGATGCTATCGTGTTGGAGTTGATCACGATCTCCATGGCACTTTGTACTCTTGTTCGTATGCAGCTTGAGAAGAATGCGCCCGGGCGCTCTCCGATCATCTAGTGTCAGCCCATCACCTATTAACGTTCGGTCGCGGTGTACGCGACACCGCAGACGCCGTATGTAGCAGGTAAACTAAATGGACGCGATGAAGAAACACTTGTTCGTTCTGCTCGCTTGCATCTTTGTAGTGATGATCGGCTTCGGGATTACGCTCCCTGTACTGCCGTTTTACGTAGAGCGGCTCGCACTCGAGGCGGGAGTATCGAAGCAGTTAATCGTGCTCCATGTGGCACTGTTAACTGTTGTCACAGCTTTGATGCAGTTAGTCTTTGCGCCGTTATGGGGGCGTTGGTCAGATCGAATTGGAAGGCGACCTCTGTTCCTAATAGGGATTGCCGGTTACGTCGTCGCGCAAGTTCTGTTTGGTCTGGCCACGTCGTTGTGGCTGCTTTATGCCGCGAGAATTGTCGGCGGGATTTTGACGTCGTCGGTACTTCCGGTATCAGCGGCATACATTGTTGATATGACGACGAAGGATGAACGTAGTCGGGGGATGGCTTGGCTAGGAACGGCCCTAAGTCTCGGCGTGGTCGTCGGACCTGCCCTTGGCGGATTGCTCGCGCGTAATGACTGGCACTTCATGTGGACCGCAGGTCACTTCCAGGTTGATAGTTTTTCAATTCCATTTTTTGCAGCGGCACTATTAGGTCTGGTGACGCTAATGGGAGCTCTACTGTGGCTTCCGGAATCACTACCGAAAACTGCGGCAATGACCACGGAGATGGCAGGTAATAGCACTGAAGGTAAAAAAATAAGCTGGTTGACAATGGTAAAAACTCTGTCGCCGCTGCTCGTTCTTACAATCGTCGGACAATTTGCGCTGACGATGTTTGAGGGTACGTTCGCTCTCTTTGCTCAAACAAAGTTCGATTTCGGTCCGACTGACGTAGGTTGCGTCTTCTTGGTCTGCGGGCTCGTCATGGCCGTTTTTCAAGTGGGTGCGGTCGGACTACTGGCAAAGAAAATTAACGCGACGACTCTAATTCCTGCGAGCTTTGCAATAATGGGAACGGGTATAGGACTGCTCGCTACAGCACAGACGAAGTTCTCGAAGCGAAGCAGTGAGTCTTTGCTGGCTGGAAAATGAAAAAATACTCGCCTGCACCATGATTGCTAAACTGATAGAGTTAGCCCTACGCAATCGCATTATCGTGCTGTTAGCCGCAGCCGGATTGTTCGCATGGGGCATCTACTCCGTAACGATAAATCCAATCGATGCCATTCCTGATCTTTCTGAGAATCAGGTAATTGTCTTCACGGAATGGATGGGACGTAGCCCGCAGGTAATCGAAGATCAGATCACCTTCCCACTCGTTTCTAATCTTCAAGGCATACCGCGCATAAAGAACATCCGCGGTACTTCGATGTTCGGGATGAGCTTTGTCTACATCATCTTCGAAGACAATGTTGATGTGTATTGGGCACGCACACGAGTGCTCGAACGGTTGAATTATGCTCAGCGCTTGTTGCCTCAGGGCATAACCCCTTCACTGGGGCCTGATGGTACAGGCGTCGGACACATCTTCTGGTATCACTTGGATGCCCCGCAGTTAGACCTCGGTGAGCAGCGCGCACTACAGGATTGGTATATAAAGTTTGCACTACAGACCGTGCCCGGTGTCGCCGAGGTAGCCAGTTATGGTGGTTTTGAGAAACAATACCAGATTTCCCTCGACCCCGTGAAGATGCAGTTCTACAACGTCTCGCTAATGAACATCATGGATGCCGTGAAGGCTAGTAATAATGATGTTGGTGGACGGAAGTTTGAAATGAGTGATGCCGCTTACATCATTCGCGGTCTCGGTTACATCAAGAACAAGGAAGACATAGAAACGATTGCCTTAAGCAACAACAACGGCATACCTGTACGTATACGTGACGTTGGCGTGGTACAGATGGGAGGCGATTTGCGTCTCGGCATTTTCGATGAAAACGGAGAAGGCGAAGTAGTTGGCGGTATTGTGGTGATGCGTTATGGTGAGAATGCAGATAAGGTTATCAAAGCAGTGAAGGTGAAGCTCGAAGATGTTGAGAAGGGGCTCCCCGAAGGTGTGAAATTCAAGGTGTCGTACGATAGAAGCGGACTCATTGAAGACGCGGTTGCATCTGTCAAAGGCACGTTAGTAGAAGTGTTTATAACCGTTGCGATAGTGGTGCTGGTTTTTCTTTTCAACTGGCGCAGTGCTCTAGTCATTCTTATACAGCTACCCATCTCCGTTTCCATAGGCTTCATCCTGCTCGAGGCGTTCGGATTTTCTTCGAACATCATGTCCCTTACGGGTATTGCGCTGGCTATCGGTGTGGTCGTGGATGATGGCATCGTGATGGTGGAGAATTCGTATCGACACTTGAGTGACGCGCAAGTGGCTAAAGACGCAATACCGCAAGAGAATAAGTCATGAGCCCCTTATTCCATAAAAATAGTGCGGACAACAAAAAGAGTACCGACATCAAAAAGAGTGCTGACAACCTTGCACCAGCAGAACGCCTGAGCATTATTGAAAAGGCCAGCAAACAGGTAGGTCCAGGCGTCTTCTATTCGACCATTATCGTGGTCACGTCATTCCTTCCAGTATTCCTGCTCACTGGTATGGAAGGGAAGCTGTTTTCGCCGCTTGCATGGACGAAGACGTTCATCCTTCTGGTTGATGCATTTCTGGCGATCACTCTAACGCCTGTACTTATCTCTTTCGTCATCAAGGGACGCTTAAGGACAGAACAGAAGAATCCTGTCGCCCGCTTCCTTGCGAAGGTTTACACCCCCATCTTACAGGCTTGCCTGAAGTGGCGCAAAACGGTCCTCGCTGTGAACCTTGTTGCACTAATAATAGGTGTGGTGCTCTTTCTTAGGCTCGGTTCTGAATTCATGCCACCTCTCGATGAAGGTTCGCTGCTCTTTATGCCAGTTACGCTTCCTGACATCTCAAATTCAGAAGCCAAGCGGCTGTTGCAAGTGCAGGATAAGCTTATCAAGTCGTTGCCAGAAGTCGCACACGTTATGGGCAAGGCAGGCAGAGCAAATACTGCGACGGACAACTCACCAATCAGCATGATTGAAACGATTATTCTGTTGAAGCCGAGAAGTGAGTGGCGCTCAGGAATGACCAAGGACAGCATCATACGAGCGTTGAATGCCAAGCTGCAGATACCGGGTGTTATTAATGGTTGGACGCAACCAATTATAAACCGCATTAACATGCTTAGCACCGGTATTCGTACCGACGTGGGTGTAAAGGTCTACGGACAGAATCTCGATACGATCTACGCATTCAA
>JBKJNB010000151.1:0-2609 GCA_046595995.1 Candidatus Kapaibacteriota bacterium | reverse complement strand
GATCACGAATTACAAACATCATTCGTCGGGACACCGCTACTTCACCATGAAGGACGACGACGCGTCTATTCAATGCGTGATGTGGAAGAGCCGCACGGTCAATTTCATCCCCGAAGATGGCATGCGCGTGCTGGTGTTCGGACGTCTGAGCGTCTATCCGCCGCAGGGGCGTTACCAGATCGACTGCACCGTAATGCGTCCGTTCGGCCTCGGCGATCTGCACCAAGCCCTCGAACGTTTAAAGAAGAAGCTGTTAGAAAAGGGCTGGTTCGATGAGGCCCGCAAGAGACCCCTTCCGACCCTTCCCATGCGCATTGGCGTTATTACTTCGCCGACAGGTGCAGCACTACACGACATTATTTCTACCATCCGTCGTCGCCTGCCCGCAGTCGAAATCGTGTTCCGTCCGGCCCTCGTTCAAGGCGACGGCTCTACAGAGGACGTTGCAAAAGCCATCGCAGAAGTAAATCGCGTCGGTGCCGATGTACTCATTGTAGGGCGCGGAGGGGGCTCGATGGAAGATCTCTGGGCCTTCAATACGGAGATCGTTGCAGAGGCAATAGTGATGTCAGACATACCTGTTGTGTCGGCTGTCGGACATGAAACCGATTGGACCATTGCCGATGGTGTGGCAGACCGGCGTGCAGCAACGCCGACGGCTGCTGCAGAAATGGTAACTCCGTTTACTACCGAGAGTTTGCTACAGACGATTGCGCATCATGAGGCGCTGATGCTTCATCGCCTTTCGACACGCGTAACGCGTGTACAGGAAATCGTTACAGAGTTTCGCGACGGCACCGCAGCGCGGCGATTGATTGAACGGTTGCATCTGCGCGCACAACGTGTGGATGAACTTACGTCACGCATGGGTCGCTCAGCTATTCAGCACGTACGCATCCTGCAGCAACAGGTTGAACACATTGCTGCGTTAACAGCTACGCTGCATCCTCTTGCACCACTACGCAGAGGGTATGCCATTGTCGAGCGCAACGGACATATTCTCGGAGCATCGGATAATTTGGTGTCCGGTGAGAACGTTCAGATTCGCAGACATCAAGAAATAGCAGATGTGACAGTGAACAATCGTGCTGACATTCATAAAACAAGCACAGGTACATCAGAGATTGGTAATCCATGAGCAAGACATCGAAAGCAGAACCATCGACATTAAGTCTCGAAGATCAGTTGCGACGCTTGCAGGAGATAGCCTCGCTACTCGATGCAGGTGACCTGCCGCTCGAAGAACAACTTCGGCTGTACGAGGAAGGCATCGCCCTAGCTAACACCTGCCGCGACTATCTCACGAGCGCGGAGCTTCGCATACAGAATCTAGCGGGTGGCAATGTATCGTCCGCGTCATAACGACTGGACAGATCGCGACGCCATCGTTGCGTTTTGCAAAGCCCATCCGTTCGCAATGCTTGTTAGTGTCGACGCAACCGAGGCACGTCCGGTTGCCACACATCTGCCCGTTATCATACACGAAGTAGACGGCGCGCTTACGTGTACGCTGCACGTTGCACGACTAAACGAGCAGTGGAAGTCGATTGAAAACCAAGAGGTGCTCCTTGTCTTTACTGGGCCGCACACCTACGTGAGTCCACGCGAATACGAAGTGCTTGATGTACCAACCTGGAATTACATCGCTGTGCATTTGTATGGCAAGGTGCACGTAATCGATGATGCTGCTGGAGTTCGCGAGCGACTTCACATGCTCGTTGTCGAGCACGACAACGAGGGGTTGTGGCAGTTACTTGAGGAAAGCAACCTTATCGACACGCAACTGCGTGGCATCGTCATGCTTGAAGTACAGATTACCGACGTGCAAGGCAAACGCAAGCTAGGCCAGGCGCGAACCCCGGCGCCGCCCCCTACTCAGCCTTCACAGGCCTGAGCATCAGGTTGCGAATAGCTGTGCGTGGCTCTTGGCCTTCGAACAGTATCGCAGCTACCTTCGATGTAATGGGCAGATCAACACCAAGTGTCGATGCAAGCTCTAATGCAGCGCGTGTGGTGGGCACACCCTCTGCAACCGATGTCATGTGCGTAAGGATATCCTGCAGGCTTCTACCCTTGCCAATCTCTTCACCCACAAAACGATTGCGGCTGTGTCTTGACGCACACGTCACAATAAGATCGCCAAGTCCCGCAAGGCCGTAGAATGTTTGCTGGTCGGCGCCGAGTGCAACTCCGAGTCGAGAAATCTCTGCAAGGCCACGAGTAATCAGTGCCGCCTTTGTGTTATCGCCGAGACCGAGTCCGTCGACAATCCCAGCAGCAATCGCAATAACATTCTTTAGTGCTCCGCAAATCTCAACGCCTATGACATCATCACTTGTGTAAACGCGAAAGACTTCCGTTGAGAACACATGCTGAATTTCGAGAGCAATATCGGGGTCGGTTGAAGCAGCGACAACCGTGGTGGGCATGCGCGCGATTACTTCTTCGGCATGACTCGGACCCGAAAGGACACCGAATGATGTATTTCCTGCTTTTAATCCCTCGAGAATTTGAGAGACGCGGAGATGAGTGCCTACTTCAATGCCCTTCGCAACGTTTACGACGTGCGCACCTCGAAGTACATCGTTGTCGTGTACGGTGCTGCGAAT
>JBKJNB010000118.1:0-2700 GCA_046595995.1 Candidatus Kapaibacteriota bacterium | reverse complement strand
TGAAAATCGTGCATCGAATTCGGTTGATAGTTAACGAAAAATTAGTGTGAAGAGGCTGGACTTTCCAGCGACTGTATTTCCTTGCGTTTGCGCATCGAATCACCATGAAGTTCAAGTCGATGTGCGTCGTGAATAATGCGGTCTAAGATAGCATCGGCGATGGTTTGTTCACCGATGACTTCATACCAGTTGTTTACGGGCACCTGCGAGGTGAAGAGCGTGGAGCGTTTGCCATGTCGGTCTTCGATGATCTCCATCAGAATGGCGCGACTCTGAGCATCCAGTGGCTGCATACCGAAATCATCAATGATCAGCAGCTCTTGTTTCTCCATGCGGACAAGCTCCTTGAGATAAGAACCGTCGGCCTTTGCCATCTTCAATCGTGCGAAGAGTTTGGTGCTGTGTTCGTACAGCACGCGGTATCCCTGCGAACAGGCTTCGTGGCCAATCGCAGAGGCGATGTAGCTCTTGCCATTGCCGGTGCTTCCGGTGATCAGCACGTTTTCTTTCTTGGCAATGAAACTGCAGTCGGCCAGCCGCAGAATCTGATTCTTGTTCTGCATTCGGGTACCGCTGAAGCTGATTTGTTCGACCATGGCTTTGTAGCGGAAGCGTGCGTTCTTGACACCGCGCTCGTGTTTGCGATGGGCACGATCATCCCACTCGGCGGTGATGAGCAAGTCCAATAATTCATCGGCTGTGCGCACCTGCATGTGTGCTGCGGCCAGGTCACCGCTGAATGCTCGCACCATGCCATACAATTTCATCGTCTTCATCTTTTGCAAAATCTGTTCGTTCATAGGTCACGCTCCGTGATAGGTGGTTGATCGGTCGATTGACTGTAGTACTCCTTTCCTCGAATGTTTTCGTGCTGTGGCATAGGCAGCGGCGTATCGTCGTCCGGTTGCAAATCCAGTCCTTTTTTGAGGATGCTTTCGATTGCTCGGTAGTGGTACAGACCATAGCTGTGCGCTCTTGTGCATGCTCGCGACAGCCGATGATGGCCAACACGTCCGGCAAAGGAGAGGATTCCCTGACAGGTCTTGTATGCCTGTTCAGGATGTTGCTTCTTCAACAACACTTGGGCGATGTACTCCTCGACCTCCGGGGAGATGAGCCGAGCTTTGGCCATGAAAAAGTCGGCACTCCACTCGGACATGGCCTGATGCTGACTCGCTAGATGCGCAGCATCGGTGGTGTAGTTGTGCGCTTTGCGCAGGCGCGGGTGGGATGCGATGAGTTCATACTTGTAAAAGACCTCAACGGTTGATGGGCTGTAGATCACACGCACCTTCTTGCTGATATACCCATACGGCACACTGTAGTAGTGTTTGTCCACCTGCAGGTGGATGTGCCCGTTCTTCATCACGGTTACAACGCGTGACAGTCGCAGTTCAAAGCGTTGCTGTGGAAGCGGTTGTAACGTGGCCTGCTCGAATTCTAGAAACTGATCCAGACGGGAGTAGCTGCGTCCCTTGAAGACATTGCTGTTGTAAGCAATCAGCAGAGATTGAATGGCTGCATTCAATTGCTCAAGGCTCGTCGGCAATTCCTCGGGCAACGACGCAAAGATCTTGTTATAGGTGATTTTCACAGCACCTTCCACCAACGCTTTGTCTTTAGGCCTGTATGCACGTGCTGGCAGAACCGCCATACCATAGTGATCGGCAAACGCTGCGAAGTTTTCGTTCAGCTGCGGTTCATAGCGATTACTTTTCGTCACCGCAGATTTCAGGTTGTCCGGTACAATGGCCTGCGGTGCGCCACCGAAGTAATGCAAAGCGTTTTCGCAGCACAGGATGAAATCAACGGCACGTTGGCTTGCCGTTGCTTCTACATACGTGAGCTGGCTCGCACCGAGGATCGCCACAAACACCTCGACCGGTGTGATCACACCCGTCTCGGCATCCACAATCTGTAAGCGTACACCCGTGTAGTCCACAAACATCTTATCACCAGCGATGTGCTCCATGTGCATGCTCGGCTTGGCACGACGCTTCCACAGTCGATGATGCCGATAGAATGCGCTCACGTGATAGCCGTGCTCGTGATCACGGCTGTACTGCTCCCATAAGCGCAGCAATGTCATACCGCGCTGCCGGAGTCGCTTCTCATTCTGTTTGAAGTACGCATGCAGCACGAGCAGCCGTGCGTCCGGGGCATCGTCCGGTTCCTTGCAGAATAACTCGTTGAGATCTTTATCACTCAAGCGAGCGACCTCATCCCACGTCGTGCGCAGATTGCGAAGCACTGCGATGTATTTCTTGACGGTGTTGCGTGATACACCTGTTGTTGTGCTGATCTGAAGCGTCTTGGTGCCTTGGCAGTGCAGCTTCAGAACGTGTCGAAGTTTGCTCATAGAGATTGGTTTGTTAGCCATGATTGGTGATGAATTCCGTGAACAGTTTTGCTCACAATTTCAACCAAACATGTCAACCGAATCTGCTCGATTTTCACACTATCTTGAAGCGGCCAGTTGCCCTGCATTCTGGTGGTCAACGATGCGTGTAACGCGGTGGTCAATCAAGCGTGTACATCGGTGGTCACTTTGCCGCGTAATGCGGTGGTCATTTTGCCGCGTAATTCAGTGGTCTCTTTGCCGTGTAATCAGGTGGTCACTTTGCGCGTAATTTCCAATGAAGTAAGTCGCACTGGTACTCGGCAATGATGAGTGCGAGGCGCGCGATTTCGGCTGCGAAG
>JBKJNB010000089.1:0-27166 GCA_046595995.1 Candidatus Kapaibacteriota bacterium | reverse complement strand
CTCTGCGTTTGCTCTCTATCCAAACCCGACCGACGGCGAAGTGCATCTAACACTGCCGCATGGTGTTGGCCGCGTTATCGACATCGTAACTGTACTAGGTGCTGTGGTGTTCTCATCAGCGGCAGGCGACGACGCTACCGAAATGAATCTATCGCTATCCGATTTCGCATCGGGAACGTATTACGTACGTGTGCGTTCTGGCGAGTCGGTATGGATGCATCGCCTCGTAAGGCGCTGAGGCCAGGGGTCTAATCGACCCAGTTGCGAATGATGCCGCCACCAACGACATCATCACCTTCGTACATCACAACACTTTGTCCGGGCGTAATGGCTTTACGTCCCTCATCAAAACGAATATGAAGTAAGCCCTCGTCAGTCCAACAGACTGCGGGGGCTCCTTCGTCTTTGTATCGAATCTTCACGCGAAAGCGCGTTGGTGTTGCAAGGTCCGCATACTTCATCATGTTCAGGTCTGTCGCAACAAGGCCTTGATGGATAAGTTTATCTTCAGTGCCTAACTCCACGATGTTCTCGTTTGGTAAAACGTTGAGCACGTATAGCGGCTCGGAATGAGCAACACCGAGCCCCTTACGCTGACCAATTGTGTAGAACGGATATCCTTCGTGGGTGCCGATGCGTTCTCCGTCGAGCATAATCGCGCCTTGTCCGGCCTTTTCTTCAAGAGCCACAGCCGCATTGTCCTTTAAGAAGCGACGGTAGTCGTTATCCGGAATAAAGCAAATCTCATACGACTCGGGCTTCGGACGCAACGGTAGGCCAAGACGCTCGCCGTGCGCGCGCGACTCTGGTTTCGTGAAACCTGCAAGCGGGAAGAGTGTGCGTGCTAGGTGTTCTTCGCGAACACTCCACAACATGTACGATTGGTCTTTCGATGCATCCGGACTGCGTTTTATCCAACGGCGTCCGGTGGCTGCGTCTTCGCAAATGCTCGCATAGTGTCCGGTCGCAATAAAGCCAGCCCCAAGCGAGTCTGCCTTGCGTAACATTTCCGCCCACTTTATCTGCCTGTTACACCGCACACACGGATTCGGTGTGTTGCCATCGAGGTAGTCTGCGATGAAGTAATCGATAACGTTTGCGCGGAAGGTCTCGGAGAAGTCAACAGTGTAATGGGGGATTCCAAGCATCTGACACACGCGACGTGCATCGTTAATGCCGTCGAGTGAGCAGCATGTGGAGTCGTTGCCGACGTTGCCCCCTACATCTTCGTACCGATAGGTCTTAATCGTAATGCCAATAACGTCGTAACCCTGCTCCACGAGCAGGCCTGCAGCGACACTAGAGTCGACGCCGCCGGACATACCTAGAACAACGCGTTTGGGGTTTCTTGTCATACCGTAGTTTTGTTGAGTATACAATTTACGGATACCGCACTCATATGGCAGTTCATAACGCGTCAGACGCAGATTTCTCAACAGCTCTTGCAGAGCACGACAAAGTAATTGTGAAGTATTACGCAGACTGGTGCGGGAGCTGCAAGCTCTTCGCACCAAAGTTCAGACGGCTAAGCGATGACGCACGCTTTTCCCGTGTGACGTTTCTCGATGTGAATTCGGAGACAAACCCTGCAGCACGCGAGCTTGCCAGCGTCGACAACCTGCCGTTCTTTGCAACGTTTCGCAATGGCGAGCTGGTAGAGGGCGGGGCATCGGCAAAGGAAGAAACGGTTGTGGCAATGCTCGAGCGACTTCTTGTATGAACATGCAATCGATTAAGAAACTCGTTGAGAAGTATAGTGTCGACGAGTTAGTTCAGGCGGAGACTGCAATGCTGGATGAACGAGCCCCAACGATTGATGTCGAAGGGGCTGATGAAGGTGAACAATTAACGCACGTGCTTGCAGCGATCTGGGTACATGCGTACACGCGCACGCACGATGTTGAAGTGATGACTGCTATTCGCGAATACGGGAAACGTGTAAGGACAAGCCTCTCTTAACTTTTTGCAAGGTAGTCGGCTACACCTGCGTGCGTTTCAACAAGTCCTGCTTGCCCGGGCTTCCAGTTAGCGGGACATACCTCGCCCTTTTCTTCATAGTACTGTAGGGCATCGACGATGCGCAAGGCTTCGTCTACGCTGCGCCCAAGTTCCTTGGCGTTCACAACCTGGTGCTGTACTACGCCGCGCTTATCGATAAGAAACAGTCCACGATATGCAACAAGTTCGGCCGATGCCGTAAGCTGTCCCTCCTCATTGTATTCGTACGTACCATCTAGTACGTCATAGTTCGCAGCGATTGTCTTGTTCGTATCTGCAATGATGGGATACGTAATACCCTGAATGCCTCCCTTGTCCTTTGGCAGTTGCAACCAGCCCCAATGTGCATGTTCAGTGTCTGTTGAACACGCGATCACCTGAACATTGCGCTTTTCGAATTCAGGGAGCGCGGCCTGGAACGCATGAAGCTCAGTTGGACATACAAACGTGAAGTCCTTCGGGTAGAAGAACAGCACCACGTACTTCTCGTCTTTGAACTGAGCGAGCGAAAAGTTTTCGTCCACTTCATCGCCATTAATTATCGCCTTCGCAGAAAAGTACGGAGCAGATTTACCGACGAGTACAGCCACTGGATTTCCTTTGGAATTTGGTGAGCCTCAAAATTAACACCCTCGCAGACTAACTTTGTGTTCCCTACGCCAGTCACGAGCACGCAAAGCCCATCCTGACAGACCCTAAAGCCCCTTTGAGCGACCCTTCACCGTTTTTCACGCTTCATACAACCGATGGCGCTGCCCGTGCTGGCACCGTGCGCACTGCGCATGGGAACATCGAGACACCCATTTTTATGCCCGTCGGCACGCAAGGGGCTGTGAAGGCTATGGAGCACAGGTCTCTCGTAGAACTCGACGCGCAAATCATTCTCGGCAACACGTACCACCTGTATCTGCGTCCTGGTACCCAGGTCCTACGTTCCATGGGCGGCCTGCACCGCTTCATGCATTGGCAGAGGCCCATCCTTACGGATAGCGGCGGCTTTCAGGTGTTTTCGCTGCGAGAACTACGGACGATGAACGAGCAGGGGGTGACGTTCAGGTCACACATCGATGGGTCGAAGCACTTGTTTACGCCTGAGAATGTCGTGGACATGCAGCGGGCCATCGGCAGCGACATCATGATGGTTCTTGACGAGTGCACACCATATCCTGTAGAACACGACGTTGCGCGGCTATCGATGGAGCGGACTCTGCGCTGGGCTCAGAGGGCGCAACACCAGCATCGTGGGGTTGAACCGTACTACGGCTACCCACAGCACCATTTTGGCATTGTGCAGGGCAGTGTATACCCCGATCTACGCACCGAGTGCGCGAGGCAGCTTGTGGACATCGACTTTGATGGATATGCGATAGGGGGCCTCGCCGTTGGCGAGGAGGCAGAGATGATGTACGACATGATAGACGTCACGAACACCGTTCTGCCAGCGGCTAAACCACGCTATTTGATGGGTGTGGGCACGCCAGAGAACATTCTTCGGGCCATTGAGCGCGGCATTGACATGTTCGATTGTGTGATGCCTACGCGCAATGCTCGAAATGGGACGTTATTTACGACCAAGGGGCGGGTGAATATCAAGAACGCACGGTGGAAGAGTGAGGAGGAGGCTGTGGACCCCGGATTGGATGCCTGGGCCAGTCAGAACGTCAGCATGGCGTATCTTCGCCATCTCTTCCACGCGGGAGAAATCCTCGGATTGATGTTTGCCACCATGCAAAACGTGGCCCTTTACCTGTGGCTCGTTCGATCTGCTCGGACTCACATCATTGCAGGCACGTTTGCGTCATGGTCCCGCGAGACGATAGAGCAGTTAAACGAAGTTCGATCATAACAAGGTATCTCTATGTTGATGTTTCTCATGACACCTGCACCAGCAGGCGGTACAGGTAGCGGCAATCCTTTGATGGATATGATGCCCACGTTTTTCATGTTCGGCGCAGTCATCCTGATATTCTACTTCATGATGATTCGTCCGCAGCAAAAGCGTGCAAAGCAACATCAGGCAATGCTATCTGCAGTGAAGCGCGGCGACAAGGTCGTAACGTCAAGCGGCATGCATGGTACGGTAAGCGATGTCGCTGATGATGGCATCACTGTTACCATTGCACCAAACTGCAACGTGAAGTTTGACAAGGGAGCCATCGCATCCGTTGTGCCGAACTGACGTCATGCACACGATTGACGAAGCGGTAGCGGACCTCAAGGCTGGTAAGTGCATCATCGTTGTTGATGACGAAGACCGTGAAAACGAAGGCGATCTCGTATGCGCTGCAGAGCTTACGACAGAGTCCGTGATCAACTTCATGGCCACGGAAGCGCGTGGACTTATTTGCGTTAGCATTACAGAGCGGCGTGCCGTCGAGCTACAGTTGCCGTTAATGGTCGACGACAGCACTGCGCTGCATGGCACGCGGTTTACGATTTCGATTGACTACGTACACGGCACGTCGTCTGGCATATCAGTTGCCGACCGATGTGCTACGGTGCGCGCAATGGCTGATGGGCAAACAGCTCCAACAGACTTTGCACGTCCGGGGCACATCTTTCCGCTCATCTCGATGAACGGTGGCGTACTGCGCCGTGCGGGTCATACAGAGGCTGTTACAGATCTGATGAACCTCGCCGGCTTGAAGCCCGTCGGTGTCCTATGCGAGATTCTTAAAACCGATGGCTCGATGGCGCGATTGCCCGATTTACTCGCAGCATCGGAACAGCATGCTCTAAAGATAATTTCTGTACAGGATCTGATTGCGTATCGCCGCGCCAAGGAAACGCTTATCGAACTTGTAGCAGAAGCGCAGTTGCCAAGTGAGTTCGGACAGTTCGTTGTAAAAGTTTATGAAAACAAGCTTGATGGTGAAGAACACGTTGCCATTATCAAGGGTAAGATTGATTCGGCGAACGAAATCCTAGTTCGCGTTCATAGCGAGTGTCTCACTGGTGACATTTTCGGTTCACGGCGATGCGACTGCGGTCCGCAGTTGCACGCTGCGCTCCAGAAGATCGAAGAAGAAGGCAACGGCGTTGTGCTATACATGCGACAGGAAGGTCGCGGTATCGGCCTCGTGAATAAGATTAAAGCGTATGCACTGCAAGAGCAGGGTATGGACACTGTTGAAGCGAACGCGCACCTAGGCTTTCATGCCGATCCGCGAGACTACGGCATCGGTGCTCAGATTCTGTATGAGCTTGGTGTGCGAAAAATGCGACTGATGACGAACAATCCGAAGAAGCGAGTCGGCCTTCAGTCCTACGGCCTAGAAGTTGTCGACCTCGTTCCATTAGAAATTCAAGCCACGGCAGAAAACCAGCGATATCTCGAAACGAAGCGAGACAAGCTGGGACATTTGTTAAGACACCTGTAAGAATAACGGAGAGCCGTCATGGCCGGAGACGCGGTATACATCACCCGTGAGTACCTCGAACAATTGCAGAGCGATCTGCGTGATCTCAAGACTCGCGGACGCAGGGAGATTGCTCAAAAGATTGCAGATGCGCGTGCGCACGGTGATCTTTCGGAGAACGCCGACTACGACGCTGCAAAGCACGAACAAGAGTTGATGGAAATCCGCATCTCGCGAATGCAGTCCGCTCTTGCAAAAGCGCAGGTTATAAGCCCAGATGACTTCCCCAACGACAAGGTCTACATTCTTTCGCGTGTGACGCTCCTTAATCGCAAGACGAAGAAGAACATCGACTACCGTCTGACAAGTCCTGAAGAAGCCGATTTCGAACAGAACAAACTCTCTGTAACGAGTCCCCTTGGCAAGTCCCTCCTGGGTACTGTTGTAGGCGACGTCGTCGAGACAAAGACACCTTCGGGAATCGTCGAATACGAAGTGCTTACGATAGGGAAGTAAGCGTTGGGTTCGGTATCGAAGTAGGCGTAGTTTAGGGGATGCATACAAGCCCCTTTCTTAAGACCCTTGCCGGCACCATTACAATCGTTGCAATCCTTACGATTTCATGTCGTGAACTCATTGCAGGCGATCCAGTTGTGCGGCTACGTGCGTCAGTTGGCGTGACTGTTGATGCCAATGGAGTCCGTGAATGGCTAGATCCTGTCTCAGGCATCAAGGCAACGGTTGGGGCCGGGCTGCCACAACCCACAGTACTGACTAGTGTTGTGAATGGTAAAGCGGCGCTATCGTTCGCGGGCAACGCGTTTCTAACTGTGAACAACACAGAATGCTTCAAGGGCTCGTACTCGATCTATGTTGTTCTCAAACACAACGGCGTGGCGGGTTCTAATAACATCGTTTCCGGTAATCAGCATGCGTTGTGGCTTGCAAACACAACATTCCCTCATGTTCTGCATAACTCAGACTTTGCGCAGCAGAGCGTGAGCAACGTTGCACTGAATGGTTGGTGTGTATTGCGTGTGATGTTCGACGCAGCGACCGGACGCGCCAAGATTGCCGTGAACAATGCAGAAGGAGCTTCGACCATTGTTCCTCCGACGAACGATCCAACATTTCTTGTTGGTGCGTTTGCAGCTTCGAATTTTTACAATGGCGAAATCGCAGAGGTGGTGTATTACCACGGCGTGTTGTCGGACGGAGATAGAATCGTTGAAGACGACCGATTGCATACATTCTACGCAATTGCACGCGCTGCAGACCCGCCGCCGCCTGTTGTAATATTTTCGGTTGCCCCGAAGCGACTGCAACTCATTCCCATAGGCGACTCAATTCGTATTGACGGCTTCGTTGTCGAACCGGCCGTGCTGAGTGTCGATCTCACATTAGACTCAAATGGCATAGTCATCGACCGACGTAGTTGGAACGTTGCTTCTGACGGCCCCAGCTTCGTCTATACACGTGCCATCCCCATCCCAGGCACTTCGCAATTCCGTGTTGTCGTAACAGCAAGTCGCTCGGGCAAACGCGATACTGTACTCAAATCAGATTCGATTACAAACGGCGTAGTAATCGCAATAAGTGGACAGTCCAACTCCGTTTTTGGCGACCCATTAGGGACGCAGGCGGCACTTGCACGAACGTTCGGGGGCAACTTCTCTGCTAGTCCTGCCGATACGGCCTGGTCGCTGTCAAATCCGAGACTGTACGGAGGGGGAAGTACTGTCGGAGCGGCGGGAATGTATCTGCAGAACCATCTCATCGCACAGAACATGCCTTCTGCGGTTATCAACGGCGGCGTCGGAGGCACAACAATACAACAGCACCTACCGAGCGCGGGTTTTACCGAATCTCTAACGACGATTCACGGATCATGGTCGTACCGCCGCCGCATTGCACAAGTAAACAAGTATATCAACTGGATAATCTGGTATCAAGGTGAGTCGAATAGTGGTCAGGATGACTATGCCACCATGTTCGACTCTGTGTACAAGCAGTGGCACAAAGAGATGCCGAATCTTCAACACATCATCGTTGTACAAATACGTCCAGGCTGCGGTGGCACCGAGCACGCACTCTTGCGAGAGAAACAACGCGTTCTTCAGCAGAAGTATACCGATGTAACAGTTATTGCGGCTGCTGGTCTGCCCGAACACGACGGATGTCACTACGGAAGCAATGGCTACATATCGCTAGGCAAAATACTTGCGCATCATATGGATTCTGGCGGCTACACGGGCAACGGTCCGTTGAACACGGCGTGGTCGTCACCCGACATTGCTAGTGCAACCTTTGAGAACGAAACGAAGACATTGGTCCGTCTGCGATTCAAAGGATACGGCAACAGTATTCCCTCGTTGAACATGACACCTGAGATTACCATTGGTGGTACGGTACGCACGCACCATCAGGCATTTTTCGGCAACAGTGATGAGAGCGTAAGGCCGATACGCGTCGATGTAATTGGTGACGAAGTGTTACTTACCTTCTCCAAAGCGGTTACGAAGGTCAGCTACATTCCTTCGAATGCGTACGCTGGAACTGCGGTTGTGTACCAGGGACCCTGGCTTACAAACGCAAGTGGTGTTGGTGCATTAACGTTTCACGACTATCCCGTGAGTGTGCTCTCTGGTGTTGACGATGCCCAACTTTCTAACATGAGCAGTATTCGGCGAATGGTTGACGTCGGTGAATTGATACAGCTTCTCAATCCATTCGAGGGCATCGTACGAATCGTCGACCTGCGAGGATCGGAAGTGCACACTACTTCAACATCAAACGGTGCGTTCGTTGTGCCGCCACTTGCCGCAGCCCCGTACATTGTTTCCGCGGGTGATACGCGGATGATTATTCTCGTTAGGTAAAAGCAGACGTGCAAGGTGTCACGGTTTTGCTAGGAAGTATCACTACCTATTGGAATTGCAAATTAATTGCCGTAGGTTAGTCCACAATCTTAGCTAACAACATGATGCCCTATCCCATGATACTCGTTAACGTTCACGAGGCCAAAACGCAACTCTCCGCTCTTCTCCTGGCCGTAGAAAAAGGTGAAGAGGTAGTTATCGCACGCAATGGTGCGCCTGTGGCGCAGTTGGTTTTGTATATAGAGCGCAAGAAACTATTGGGGTGTGCCAAAGGCACCGTTATATACATGAGCAAAGATTTCGATGCTCCGCTTGAAGAGTTCAACGAATACCAATGAGGCCCGCCGCACCGACAAGGTATCTGCTTGATACCCATACATGGTTGTGGGCAATCAAAGATTCCGATGAGCTTTCTCGCACCGCGAGGCGCATTCTTGAAGACACAAGCAACGAGTTTTACTTAAGCGTTGCCTCTGCTTGGGAGATGGCGATCAAGACTGCGAAGGGCACAATGGCGCTCGACCCCGAGGAAGACCTTGATGTCTTCATAACGCGTACAAATCTGGGTGCGGGCATTCGAACGCTTCCTATATCGGTCACGGAGGTCTGCGCCGTTCAGACGTTGCCGTTCCATCATCACGATCCGTTCGATCGCCTGCTGATTGCGCAGGCAGTCGCAAACGACCTAATTATACTTTCAAGGGATCGAGCGTTTTCGAAATATGAAGCGAAGGTGAAATGGTAAGGGGCTTTGATGAGCGCATAGCCCCCTTCGGCCCCTTTCCGTACCTTTGACGTATGGCTTGGTTCCTCAGAAAAAACAAAAACATCTCCGAATCCACTCAGCGAGAGATGCCAGACGGACTTTGGACGAAGTGTCCGGAATGCTCTGCGATCATCTATCGCAAAGAGTTGGAAGAGAATGCATTCACGTGTCCGACGTGCGATCATCACTTTCGCATCGGCAGCAACAAGTACGTTGATGTGTTGATTGACAAGGGGACTTGGGTAGAAACGCATCGATCGGTGCGCTCTGGTGACCCTCTTGAGTTTGTCGATACGCGTCCGTACAAAGCACGTCTAAAAGAAGCACACTCTCGCACCGATTTACCCGATGCTGTAACGACAGGAACGGGTAGCCTCGACGGCATCAACATCTCGTTTGGGTGTATGAATTTCGGCTTCATCGGTGGTTCGATGGGTAGCGTCGTTGGTGAGAAATTTGTGCGTGCTGCACGAGAGGCTATGAAGCACAAGATGCCATTCGTATTCATCAGCGCATCTGGCGGTGCGCGTATGCAGGAAGCGGCTCTATCGCTTATGCAGATGGCGAAGTCCAGCGCAATTCTTACCGAACTCGCAGAACAGCACGTGCCGTTTATCTCTATACTAACCGACCCAACAACAGGTGGCGTGAGTGCATCATTTGCAATGCTTGGTGATGTCATCATTGCTGAGCCGAAAGCACTGATTGGGTTTGCCGGACCTCGCATCATTGAGCAAACCATTCGTATGAAGTTGCCAGAGGGCTTCCAACGTTCTGAGTTTTTGCTCGAGCACGGCATGGTTGATATGGTAACACATCGTCGCGAGTTGAAGAAGACGTTGGCAACACTGTTACGTCATCTCTCCGGTGGTTCGAATGGATAGTCCAACGCGCATTCGCTTGCTGGGCTTTCCAATCGATCTTGGTGCCGACAGGCGAGGAGTCGATATGGGTCCGTCTGCTCTACGCATCGCCGACATCGACCGAAAGCTCGAAGAACTGGGCTATGTCGTCATCGATGAAGGCGACATTCCGATTCGCAACATCGAAGTCCAGGAACTAAACGACACACGCTTGAAGTACCTTCCTGAAGTTGCAGAGATGAGTCAGGTACTTTGTGATAGAGTGAAGCTCATTCTCGACGAGGGCGACTTTCCCATCATCATCGGAGGCGACCACTCCATGAGTATTGGTTCGCTAGCAGGTATTGGTGCGCACTGCAAAGAGCACAACAAAACGCTTGGTGTTATCTGGGTTGATGCACATGCCGACATGAACACCGCAGAAACAACGCCGTCGGGTAACATCCACGGCATGCCGTTGGCGGTTGCCATGGGTTACGGACATCCCTCGTTAACGTCACTAGGGGGGAACTTTCCCAAGCTCGATGCGCGAAACCTTGCCATTATCGGATTGCGCTCCATCGATCCTGGCGAACGCACGCTCATTAAAGAACTCGGCGTGGCCGCATATTCTATGTTCGACATCGACCGCATGGGGATGCACGAAGTGATGTCGCGCGTGCTTGAAGACATGGCCCGCAGCGTCGACCATCTGCACATCAGCTTTGATGTAGATGGCGTAGACCCATCGGTTGCGCCAGGGGTCGGCACGCCAGTGCCAGGGGGCTTGACGTTCAGAGAAACGCACATGATTATGGAGTTGATCTCCAATATCGAAGCCTTTGCCTCTTTCGAGGTGGCCGAAGTCAATCCAATTCTCGACGAGCATAACAAGACAGCCGTGTTCGCAAGCGACGTTGTTGCCTCGTGTATGGGCAAGCGGATACTTTGACGCACGGCTTGCTGATAAGCGCACGCTGTACTTTCACTGCCAAATGCACGCTGTACTAATACTGCTCATTCTCGGTGCCACATCTGGCTTTGCGCAGGATTCCATTCGTGCGGGCGAGCGCCTCGTACCACTTGGTCAACCAGAACAACAGCGTGTTGCCAGGCCGACGCGCATCTATGGGGACTTGTTTGGCACCTTCGGACGTAATGCGTCCGAATTTTTTAAAGACTACAGACGCTACCTGGGAGGTCCGGCTTCGACCTTCGATGCACCTCTAGGGTTAAGTGCGGGCGTCAGTAGCTTTCAGATACCCGATATCGGCGTCGGTCTAATGGTCTCATACAGCCGCAGCGTTGTTCGCGAGACATATCTCTTTACCTCAGCTCTCGACAGCACACGCCCCAATCAATCCACATCGCAGAACATGACCGTGTCTGTGGTGCCTGTGGTTCTGACACTTGATTATCTGCCGCTCGAGAGACAGTTTACCACGTACGTCGGCGTGATGGCCGGCTTGGCGTTCACCAGCATCAAATGGAATGAGACCCTCGCGAAGACTACTCTTCCCGGCGCAAGGGCCTCAGGGGAACGATACGATCAGTCGCACGTCTCTCCTGCCGTAGGTGCCAGAGCAGGTGTTAGTCTTGGATGGGATAGACGTTATGGTGCGCGCGTGCGACCTGCCTTGTTCATTGAGGCCTCATACATGTTTATCCCAGTTTCAGCACCGCTGTTCGAGGAGACAGCAAAGACACTGCCTGGCTCACCGACACGTCTGCGCGAGTCTTACGCAATACAAGCAGGCGGCTTCGGTCTACATCTCGGAATTAGTCTACTTGTGCACTGAAAAAATGCCGATCTTTCGGCGTGCTACTCATCCGTCGTATGGAGGACATCATGGACATCCACATCACCAACCGTCGTGGAAAACTTTCTGAAGACGAACATGCAGCTGCAGTAAATGCTGCAACACGTTTTGAACATTATTATGATGGCATTATTAGGGTAGACGCCATACTCGACGATGATGAGGGTATTAACAAGCAATGTGAATTCACGGTTAAGATTCCAGATCACATGGTAGTATCACACGAGAAGGCGCACGATTTCACAAGAGCAATCCATGACGCCGCTGAAAAGATGGTCCGTCAACTAACGAAGCTCAACGACCGCCGACACGACACACGTTCCTCCATCGCACGCCCCTGAGAATACCGATCGATGCCGACGTTTAAGAACGCGACACCACAGGTTAAAGCCTCAATCACTGTACGTGAGTTGCTGAACTGTCCAGTAAAGCTCAGCGTTCTTACAGGTGATGTAGGCCTCGACAATACTATCGAGGACAAGAGCCTGCACCGTCCGCAGCTTGCCCTCGCTGGATACACCGAGTTCTTCACGTACTCGCGGGTGCAACTCTTTGGCAACACAGAATTCTTCTACCTCCGAAGTCTGCCAGAGGAGGAGCGCACCCGCGCGTTCAAAATCATCTGTGGTTTTAACGTTCCATGCATTGTTCTTGCAAATAATCATGCGCTCGATGAGCGTCTGGTAGAGCTCGCACGCGAGCACAACGTTGCGTTACTCGTAACGCCGTTCGATACGACGAAGGCCACATACCTTCTGGGAGAATTTCTCGACGATCAGTTCGCACAGCAGATAAGCGTCCATGGCTCATTCGTAGACGTCTACGGCGTAGGCATTCTGTTTACAGGAGCGAGCGGCATTGGGAAAAGTGAGATCGCGCTCGATTTGGTAGAACGCGGACATCGTCTTGTGGCCGATGACATTGTAATGCTTTCAAAAAAACGTGAAAGCATTCTCATGGGCACAGGCACTAGCCTCGTTCGCCACTTCATGGAAATACGCGGTCTCGGAGTCATTGATGTCCGACAGATGTTCGGCATTCGCAGCATCCGCTTCCAGAAGCGTCTCGAAATCATGGTCGAACTCGAAGTGTATGAGCCGACACGCGAGTATAATCGCACGGGACTCGAAGAGTCCATCAGTGAAATACTCGACGTGGAAATCCAGACTGTAAAGCTGCCCATCTTCCCTGGAAAAAACATCACTGTGATTTCCGAAACCATCGCTCTGAACTATTTGCTCAGAACGTATGGCTACAATGCCTCGAAGGTGTTCTCCGATCGCCTACAAGAAGAAATTGCCCGCCGCCGCGCCAACACAGCCATTGAACAACGTCATGTTTCCTACTTCCAATCCGATGATGAATAACATTCTCTTCTTTCAGCCCATGAACAAACTTCTATCCGTGGCACTACTCGGTACGCTATTAACGATTTCACTTTTCTTAGCGTCGTGTGGCGGTGGTAGTGGCGGGGGCGACGGTGTGGCCCTCGGCGCGGCCGCGGGCAGCGCCGTCAAGGGGGAGATGGTAATCGTTCACGAACTCTCCGACCCAGAGGGTTTAAATCCGATGGTCACGAATGATGCAAATGCCAGCGCAATTTTCAACCGAGTGTATGAGAAGCTGCTCGATCTCGACTTTAAAACAACAGAGATGATTCCGCAGCTTGCTGAGGCACGACCAACGATCTCAGATGATCATCTCACGTACACGTTCAAACTCAAGCCTGGCACCATGTTCAGCGATGGAAAGCCCCTTACCTCGAAGGATGTTGTATTCTCATTTAAGGTCGTAAAAAATCCGCTTATTATTGATGGAGCAGCGCTACGCAACTACTATATGGACATCAAAGATGTTCGCGCGATAGACGATCGAACGGTGGAAATCGCCATGACGCAGCCGTACTTCCTTGCAGAGTACTTTCTCGGAACCCTCTGGATTATTCCGAAGCACATGTTTGATCCGCAGAATCTCTCTGACCAATACACGTTTGCTCAGACGAACAACGTTGATGCTGCGCAGGCATCAAAGCCCATGCAGGACTTCGCTACTTGGTATAACAGCGCAGAAGTCAAGAAAGACGTCAAACTGAATATCGGAAGCGGTCCGTACATCTTCGACGAATGGCGCACCAACGAATCTGTAAGTCTGAAGCGCAGCACGAAGTGGTGGAATGAAGGCAAAGACCCGTGGAATCCAGCGTACGTTAATCGCATTCTGTATCGTGTTGTGTCAGATCGATCTGCTGCTGTGACGGCTCTCAAGAACAGCGAACTCGACTTCATGGAGTACGTGCCCCCGATAAAGTTCGAAGAGGAAGTCGACACCGTACGCACGCCACATCTGGCAAAAGCGACGTATGAAGGACAAGTCTACACGTACATTGGCTGGAACACACAACGTCCGGTGTTGAGTGACAAACGTGTTCGTCGTGCCCTGGCACATCTCGTAGACCGCGACCAGTTGATGAAGCTCATCCTACGTGGTATCGCCAAGCCAATCAACTCACCGATCTATCCGCAGAGCAAGGAGTATGACGCTTCCATCAAAGGCATCGCGTTTAATCCGACGGAAGCGAAGCGCATGTTTGAAGAAGCTGGTTGGGTAGATACAGACAACGATGGATTCCGCGACAAGGTTCTCAACGGTAAAAAGACAACGCTTGGTTTCAAGTTTTTGTTGAACGCCGGCAACGAAGCACGCCAGCAAATCGCACTAATCCTTGTGGATGAGTGCCGCAAGGTGGGCGTCCAAGCCGATATCAAGAGTCTCGAATGGTCGGTGTTTCTCGAGAACCTCCGCACACGCAACTTCGATGCGTACATCGGATCATGGGTGAACGACCCGATTGCGTCAGATCCGTACCAGCTTTGGCACTCAACGCAGGCAGAGAACAAGGGCTCGAACTACACGAGCTTCAAGAACAAGCGCGCCGATCAGCTCATGGAAATGAATCGTACTGAGTTTGATGCTGAAAAGCGCAAGCAGTACATGTATGAGTTTCAGCGCATTGTTGTTGAAGAGCAGCCCTACACCTTCCTCTGGATGCCATTGTATCCTACGGTCTACAACAAGCGCCTTCAAAACGTCTCGTTCTCCTTGGTGCGTCCGGGCTACTACCCATCACAATGGTGGGTAGCAAAATCAAGTTGGAAGTATGAACCAGCGCAATAGCGATGAAACGACAAGAGCTTCGGGACATCATTGCTGGAGGCGAATCCACGACGGTCGAGTTCAAGCGAAAATTCACATCGCCTGAAAAGATCGCCAAGGAGATTATCGCATTTGCAAACACCTCCGGTGGATACTTACTCGTTGGTGTAAACGATGACGGCAGCATTGTCGGTGTCGAGAGTGAGAAAGAGGCCGCTGCACTTCTCGAAATCGCGCGCCTGGTAATCGTACCCGATCTGCCGCTGCACATAGAAATCGTCGAGATCGAATACAAAGACGTATTGGTGGTACGTGTGCCAAACAGTGTCGACAAGCCGCATCGATTGGTCAGCGATGACCCAACAGAACGTCCACACGAACGCAAAGCCTTCATCCGGCAAGGCGAACACTCTGTGGTCGCAAGTCGAGAAATGACGCGTGTACTTCAGGCACGCAGCCCCTTCGCCGCCCCGATGACCCTTTCCATCGGAGACCGTGAGCGTAGACTGTTCCTGTACCTCGAGAATCACGAGAAAGCATCGGTAAACGACTTCTCTCGACTCGTGAATATCTCACGACGTCGCGCCTCACAAATCCTGGTCAAGCTTGTCCGCGCAGGCGTGCTGCATATCCACACCGATATGGGGCACGAGTATTTTACGCTTGTGTGACGCACGCCAGGCTCGTAACGAAAAGAGCCGCACTACAATAGCAGTACGGCTCTTAATAATTCTTCGCTGACTTACTTCACGAGTAGCATACTCGAACGTGTCGATGTGCCTTCAATCGTAAGTACGTACGTGCCGGCAGGGGATGCTGACAAGTTCTGCATGGCGCCAAGGGCAAACACACCGCTGTAACCATCGATCGTTACCGATTCCACAAGACGTCCGTCGAGAGTCGTAACACGAATCGTTACGGATGTCGAAGGTGCGAATCGTACGATCGATGAAGGTGTAATTGGATTTGGTGCAATCGAGAAGCCGCTCGCTGCCACATCGTCTGCAACGTCTGTTACGGTTAGTGCGAACTCTGTTGGCGTAGACCAATTGCTCCAGCCACAATCGTTCCTCGTGCGAACGTTCCAGAACCACGTGCCGCTGCCTATACCTTGTGTCGCGGCATCTAAACGATACTCGGCAGTCGTTACTGTTGAGTCGTCAACCACTTTCGTTGTGAACCCTGCGGTCCTCGAAATACGAATATGATAGTTCGTAGCACTTGCGAACGCACCCCATGTAAATACGAGTTCGTTCGGAATGTCGAATGTCGTAAGCCCACGGGGTAATGTGGTAAGGGGCTGCGTTGGATTTGTGCCCGACGTTGTGAATGTGAATGTAGGGGACCATGCACCGGAGTTGACAGCGTTGCGAGCGCGTACGCGCCAGTAATACTTCGTTGCGCACTTCGGTACATCGATCGAAGCGGATGTCTGCGACGTCGACTCGTTGTACACAAGCGTGTTCGCTGCGAACGAACTGGCACTTGCAACATGTACTTCGTAATCATCGGCGAACGACACGGCGTTCCACGTGAGATTGATGTCCGTGCGGCTAATAGCCATTGCATTGTTTGCAGGGGTAACGAGCACGACAGCGCCTGGTGCTTGGGCTGCAGGTGCGAAATCGACCTTGATGTTTTCATTAGCGAATGAAATCGTACGCGACATCGGCGACGTAAGTGGTCCGCCCGATGCTGTAACCGTAACCGAACCAGCGCCTGTATACGGAATTGCATAGCCACCGCTTGTCGAAGTTGTCGCAAAGTATGTGCCGCTGGGTGGGGAGACCTTGACGCCGGAAAGACCTTCGCCAATATCGTAAAAACCGTTACTATTAGCGTCGTTGTACACGACACCAAGGATGTAACGCGGTGTTGTAATGCCGAAGTCCTGCGTTATCACCCACGGCCCCACGGTGCCGCTCTGCAAGCCGCCGCCGGAGTTGGTAATGCCAAGTCCAATTTCTGTATAGACGAATGTCTTGAAGTTCAACAGGTTCTCACGGTGTCCGAGCTCGGCCTGATTCTGTGTTCCCCAGTCCACCATCAAGCCGCAGTGTCCGTGCCAGATACTCGCACTGTACGCCGCGACATTTTCACCCCATTGGCCCTGCGATGCATAGCCAGCTTTGGTATACCTCGTTGTGAGCTGATCACCGTTGGTCGAAGTGTGGCCCTGAAAATTATTCGCAATCATGTCAGCCGTGTGTCCACGTGCAGCCTGAATAAGCTTTGCATTGAATGCAAGCGGCGGGCGCTGTGGGTAGGTTGTGAAGGCTTGCTTGTTTGCTGACTTGTCAATCCTAAAGTATTGATATGCTGACTGTACAGCGGCATCGTCTGTATCAAGCAGGCGCACACCCTCTTCTGCAGGGTTTGCCCGCGCGCGGTTGATCAGTTCGAGCATGTATTGCTCCTCAGCTGTCGGGTCTCCATGGCTGAAGGACTGGCTTGGTTGTGCTGATAACAGAACAGGGACAAGAAGCAGTAGGATTAGAATCGAATGGTTCATCTTAGATATCTCCGTGTTGCGGTCGTAGTATAATTTCTTCAATGTGTGTACGAGGGTTATAAAACCCCTCAACGAGAGTTCGAATGCAATCGGCAACGTCGTCTGCCTGCATCATACGTTTTCGGTGTTCTGTGATGGCCTCTTCTGTCCACATACGCGTCTGCGTTGCACCAAGCAGCATGTCGGTAATCTTAATTCCGCTGTTACGCACTTCGTTACGCAGCGTCCGCATCATCGTCAGCGCACCAGACTTCGACGCACCGTATGCCGAGCAGCCTTCCAAGGCTGTAATCGACGCAATAGAGTTCACCGTAATAATCATGCCTGATTTACGCTCGAGCATACTCGGGAGCACACTCTTCGTACATAGGAATGCACCTCGAAGATTTACACCAATTTGTTCGTCAAATTCTTCAACTGTCATGTCTGCCAATGGCTTGAAGATTCCAACACCGGCGTTATTTATCAGCACGTCTATCGGACCATGCGTGTTGACCGCCAGTGCGTACGCCGACTTTACGGCAGCTGCATCGGTTACATCGGCGGGTGTAACGCACCAACTCTTCGCTGGTAACATCGCGGCAACCGAGTCTAGTGCTTCCTTGTTGCGTCCTAACAGCGACACGCGGTGTGCTCTCGCTAAGCCGTGCGCGATAGACGCTCCAATGCCACTGCCTGCACCGGTAATCCATATATGGAGCGATTCTGTCATGATGTAGGTAATGGTGTTGTGTTCGCTGCGCGGACTTCGTTAGCAACGTTGCGAAGAAGCGCCTCAGTCTGCGGCTGCAAGGTCTGCGAGCGCCGCGACATGGACATGCGTGCGACATCAAGCATTTTTTCGACGTCATGCGTGGACACTTCACCACCAACGAGCCACGTGAACGAGGCTACGTTGCGCGGCACCGTAATGTCAGACACGATGTTGCAGCCAGCGCCACAAACAGAACCTGTCGAAAATCGCGTTCCAATTGCAGTCTTTGAATAATCGCCCATCATCAGTCCGACGAACATCAGCCCCGTGTCTTCAGAGCCCCATGGCAGATTCACGGTAACGGAACCATACGTGTTCTTAAGATTCGAGGTCGTTGTGCCGGCACCGAGATTTATCCACTCGCCGAGATATGAATGACCAAGGAAGCCCTCATGCTGCTTGTTTGTGTAAGCCTGAAGAATGCACGTGTCGAGTTCGCCCGATACTTTGCATGATGGACCGATGATGCTGTTGCTGATGCGCGAACCGCTTTTGATAACAGCGTTGGCGCCTACGACAACAGGGCCTTTCAAATAGACATGAGGCTCGATAACTACGCCGTTTTCGATAAGTACGGGTCCGTCGTCTTCATCAATTGCAACGGTCATGTGCACCACGGCATCGTCACCCTCAACCAACACATCCGAATCCCAGAATGTACATTCGGCGATGTGCTCGAAGCATTGCCACAAGCGGGTAATCGCGTACCCCGATACATCCACCGACGTGCACGTCTCCGGATTGAGCGCATCCACCATAGTCTGCGCATGTGCAGGAGAGTCTGGCGCATCAGGTAGAAACGCGCCCACGGCCTCATCATCAACAAACAACAAAATTGGGGCATCGGCGCGCGCGCATGCGTCTTCCAGCGTACGCATCGTATCAGGCGAGAGCAGTATGTGGCCCCCGATCAGCAGCGTTGGCAAGGGGCGGAATGGGGCTGCTACGCCAGGGTATCGCTCAACGAATGAGCGAACGTGCTGATCGCGATTTGATGCGACAGTTACTGTACCATCGAGAACGGCATTGGCCCAACGTTCGACGTTTGTAAAGCGGCCAACACGGAGTTCCCACGAGCAGTGGGTGATGGAGAAGGGATATAGGTACTGGACGTCGTCGCGCTCCAGTAGGAGAACCTGAATCATGACTTTTCAGATGATCGTTGTAAAGCCGCCTTGACGAATGAAACAAACAACGGGTGTCCCGTTACTGCCCGCGATTTCAACTCTGGGTGAAACTGCACGCCAACAAACCATGGGTGGTCAGCCAACTCAATAATCTCAACAAGGAGTCCGTCCGGAGACGTTCCGCTCATGATGAGGCCCTTGGAGGCAAGCTGCTCACGGAAGGCATTGTTCAGTTCGTAGCGATGACGGTGACGTTCGTTGATGTTCTCGGTCTTGTACGATGCGTAGGCGCGACTACGTTTTTTGATTACGCACGGGTACTTTCCAAGGCGCATTGTTCCGCCTTTATCCGTAATCGCGCGCTGTGCTGTCATGAGATCGATAACGTTCTCACGATTTTTCTTGAACTCTGATGAATTAGCATTGGGTAGGCCGGCGACGTTGCGCGCAAACTCGATAACGGCGCATTGCATACCCAGGCAAATTCCGAAAAACGGAATCTTGTTTTCACGCGCGTGCTGGATGGTCGTGATTTTACCTTCGATGCCGCGCGAGCCGAAGCCGGGACACACCAGAATACCGTCGACACCTGCGAGATGTTCTTGCACGGTTTCCTCAGTCACGAGCTCGGAATCAATCCACTTGAGATCTACACATGCATTGTTGATGGCGCCTGCGTGAACGAGCGCCTCGAGGATGGACTTGTAGCTGTCTTTGTACTTGATGTACTTGCCGACAATGCCAATCGTAACCTTGTGTTTCGGATTCTTGATGCGGTTAACGAAGCGTGTCCAAGTGTCCATCTTCAACACTGAACGTCGTAGATGCAGCTTCTCGCAGATTATATCATCGAGTCCGCGTTTGGCAAACATCATCGGCACTTCGTAGATCGTTTCTGCATCGAGCGCTTCGAATACAGAGCGTTCCTCGACGTTGCAGAACATTCCGATTTTCTCTCGAATTTCTTTGTCGAGCTTCGACTCCGCACGGCACAGCAGGATATCGGGCATAATTCCGAATTCCATCAGCGTCTTCACAGAGTGTTGTGTTGGCTTTGTTTTTACTTCGCCCGCGCTTCGGATGTAGGGTACGTAGGTCAGGTGGACGAACAGTGAATTCGAGCGTCCGACGTCCAGAGCAAGCTGACGTGCGGCTTCGAGGAACGGAAGCGATTCGATGTCACCAACCGTGCCGCCGATTTCGAGGATGATGATGTTGAACTTGCCTTCGAACACGCGCATCCGGCGTTTGATTTCGTCGGTGATGTGCGGAATAACCTGAACGGTCTTGCCTAGGTATTCTCCACGGCGCTCACGCTGAATAACGTCGAAGTATACCTGCCCTGCGGTAGCGTTGTTTGAGCGCGTCATACTCACGTCAAGGAAACGTTCGTAATGGCCCAGATCCAGATCGGTCTCTGCGCCATCGTCCGTTACATACACCTCTCCGTGCTGGAACGGATTCATCGTTCCAGGATCGATGTTGATGTACGGATCGAATTTCTGAACAGTGACGGTGAAGCCGTGCTGTTTCAGGAGCAAGCCAATCGAGGCAGAGGCAATTCCCTTGCCTAACGACGAAAGAACACCGCCTGTAATAAAGATAAACTTCGAGCTCTTAGGCACTTAACCACCCCAATGATCGAGCGTGTGTAGGAATGTGCGGACGCACATCATGTAGGACGGGCTCAAAATTACCGCAACGGAACGTTCCGACAATACGCCGTCGTAACTTCGGTGTATGCAACGTAGAATTGTTCGCCCGCTCTGGTGCCTAATTGCACCGGTACTCCTCCTTCTTGCCTCCTGTGCTGGTGGCGATTCATCGTCTGAAAAACAGACCATACGGTTCTGGCACTTCTGGACGGAATCAGGTCAGCTTGCGTCGCTGAAGCAAGTGGTTGCGCAGTTTGAGCAGGCAAACAACTGCACCGTCGAACTCACCGGATTGTCCTGGAAAGACGGCAAGACGAAACTGCAGGCGGCATTTAATTCTGGCAAACCGCCCGACGTCGTCGAACTTGGCTCCGATTGGGTGGCGCAGTTCTCAAGTGCAGGGGTTCTCGAGAACCTGGCAATGGATTCGCTCGCTCAACATCGCTTTGTGCCGTACGCAATGCCGTCCGCGATGTGGGAGGGGAAGCTGTATGCATATCCATGGACGCTTGACACGCGCGTGTTGTATGTGAACACCGCCATGCTTGCGAAGGCCGGGTGGACGAAAGACATTATTACCATGGACGATTTACTTGCAGCTGCACGCGCTGTAAACGCTACCGGTTCTTACGGATTTGCTGCGAATGGTGCTGACGTGCATCGTCTATACAAGAAAATTCTTCCGTTTATGTGGAGCATGGGCGGCGACATACTCGACGCGCAGGGAAAACCAGTGCTCAACACACCTGCTAATGTAAAAGCGTTTACAATGTATGCCGATCTCGCTCGCACGGGCTTCATGGAGACACAGCGAGAACTCGACGCAGCATTTCAACAGGGTAAGGTTGCGTTGTGGCAATCGGGATCATGGCTACTAACAAAGCTCAAGGCTACTCCTGGTCTTCAGTATCGTGCGGTAATGATGCCTGGTGATGGCGCGCAACCCGGACTATCGTTTGCAGGCGGGGAGTACCTGTCCGTTAGCACGGGGTCTCAGCAAAAACTTCTCGCCAAGTCGTTCATTCGTTTCATGTCCGATGGCAAGAACTCCGTTCAGTTCTGCTCGTCGTTCACAGAAGCGGGCTTTCCGGCTGACAAATCCTACTACCTCGACCCCAAACTCACTTCCGATCCGCAACGGTCAGTGTTTGCAAAGCAGCTCGAGTTTGCTCGCATGACTCCAGTCCATCCACGGTGGCTCGAGCTCGAAGCGATTCTCGAGGACGCCGTTGTAAAGGTGTTGCTCGGTGATGCCACTCCTGCACTTGCGCTCGAAGCAGCGCAGTACGAAGCATTAAAGATCATTCCGCACTAGACATTTCTGCACTAGGCATTAATGATCATTCCGCACTAGTATGATGTGTAGTTCGTTTGCGGCGCGCATGACGTACTCGCGGACACCCCATGCACTCGCGCTTGTCGTATGTGCGCTTGTGGCGACCTGGTCTGCAGTGTCCGCGCAATCGCACGTTACGATTCAAGGCACAGTCTCTGACTCAGCCACAGGTAAGGGGCTGCGACTGGTTACGGTCCGTATAGTCGGCTCCACAAAAGGGGCCATTACAACGAAGGATGGCGCATTTGTCATTCGCCTTTTTGGTGCGAACGCGTCGGAAAGCGATGCGTCGTTATCGGCCTCGCCTATTCGCATCAGTGCTTCGATGGTCGGCTATAAACCCGACACGCTTACGATTCGGCTTCGCGATACTTTGCTCAGCATCGTGCTTGCGGAAAAGCCTTTCAATGCTCGTGTAGTTGATGTAATAGCAGAAGACCCGGGTGAACGCATTATGCGTAAGGTTATCGCGCGAAAGATTCGTCAGCAGGAATGGCTGAAACGTTACACATACATGTTGTACACGAAGTTCGTGGCCATAACCGATACTTCTACAGCAAGCAGGAGTTCTGGACGCGGTGACACAACCGTGTTCGCAATTCTCGAGTCATTCTCGAAGGGCTACGTGTCACGTCCCGACCGTTACTTCAACGAAATCGTGCAACGCCGTCAGACCGCAAACATTCCGGCGTCCGGAAACTTTGTTGCATTTGGTACAAACGTCAACGCTTACGACGATGAGGTTGAAATCGTTGGCGAAAAAATTGTAACGCCTTTCCACCGCAATGCCGCCGACTACTACGACTTCGTTCTAACGTCGAGCGAAGACGATGCCATTGTTACGATCGATGCGAAACTGAAAGGCATTGCACGCAAGGCGCTTGTAGGCACGCTCTACATCGACCAGCGTGGAAGCCGTCCGCTCGAAGTGCGCTTAACCCCAAACAAAGCAGTCAACCTGCCTTTCGATGCAGCGCTCAGTTATCGTCAGACCTTTACCGAGGTTGGCAGCAGCACGCACATCGGCAGCAGCACGCACATCGGCGCCGGCGCTCAAACCGACAACGCAGTCATGCCCGAAGCGCTTTCGTTAGCGAGCACGCTGCAGGCCGACATCCTCTTCATTTTTTCGCCACGGCTCGACATTTCTATTGAAACGTTTTGCGATGACTACACAATCGGCGCAGCGTTCGACGACGACGTGTTCGACCGACGTCGCGTCGAAGCGTTGGAGTCTTCGCAGACATTCGACACAGCGTATTGGAACAGCAACATAAAGGTGCCCTTACGTGCAGAGGAAGCTGCTGCGTACGACGAGATCCGCATCGCACTTGAAAATCCCGACAGTCTTATCACCACAACATTCATCGACCGTTACATTGGTCCGGTTACGCGCACCTTGGCGCGCCTTGCGCGCCGCCCCTTCACCGGACTCGAAGACATATCTCGATACAACCGCGTGCAGGGTCCGTATGTGGGCCTCGGCATCCGCACCCGCCCCGACACGGCATTCGAAGTCTATGCGGCTGCGGGTTATGGTTTCAACGACAAACACGTTGCGGCCACGTTGCACGGCACGTTTTGGTTCGACGAGTTGCAGAAGTGGACGGCAGATGCGCAGGTGTACAACCGACTGAATCGGCGTGACGACCCAAATGCTGTGCGCACAACGGCAATAACCTATAGCACGGTGATATTCGGCAACGATTATGGCGACTACTATTACGCAAGGGGCTTCGAGCTCGGGGCTTCGTACGGATGGGGTCAGTTACGCTTCATCCGCAACGAAGTCTATGCACGTCCGTCGTCGATTCGCATCTTCATGCGCAACGAAGACCAGACGACAGCGCAACAGCACACCACGTGGTCGTTGTTCGGACGTGACCGCGCAGTACGTCAGAACCCAGCAATAATAGACGGCACTTTACGAAGTGTTGGCGCAGAGCTGTTGTTAAGTTATTCTCCAAGCCGCCTTATCTCGCGCAACGGAATGGCATTATATGCTGAGGTTAGTGAACCGTTGTTGCTCGCATCAGATTATCGCTTTGCGCAAGTGCAATGGAAAGGGTCGCTGCGATTTCCGACGTTGCCATTGTGGCTCATGGACGTATCGGTAAGCATTGGTTGGTCTTTCGGCGAGACACCGCCGCAACGATTCTTCAGTCTCGAATCTGCATTCAGCGGCATAGCAACAGGTTCTGCATTCCGCGGCATGCGTATCAAAGAATTTTATGGCGACCGATACGCCACGCTTGCGTTTCTGCACAACTTCGGAGAGGTGATTCCCGGACTCTTGCGCATACCAAACGTTGCGTCATTCGGTATTGAGTTTTTGTTGTTTGGGGGAGTCGGATGGACACAGTTTTCACCGAGCGCACTCAATCACACGGCTACCACTCTGCCCACCACCGACGTTACCCGAGAACGCGTGTATTACGAAGCCGGCATTGGCTTCAATCGCATTCTGTTGTTCTTTCGACTCGACGTAAACGCTCGTTTCTCACAACGCGACACACCAGCATTTGCGATAACGTTTACGACTGCGTCGTTCTAGGCTACTGAACGATTAACCTCTGCATTGCACGTTCGCCCTTGTCCGTCGTCAGCGTCGCCAAATACATACCCGACGGAATGTTGTTTAGCGTAAATGCAAACTGTCCGTTGCCGGCAGTGCGCTTCGCTTCCTGCATCAGCGTTGCTACAACGTTGCCATTCAGATCCAGCAGCGTCAGCTTCAGCGTACGAGGCTCACTCAACACAAAGCTCATCGTAGCACCGCCATCCGTTGCCGGATTCGGATACACCGACGTCGACACAATCGCACCATTCGTTGTAGGCGTTAACTCAGACAGTTTCTCAACCGATGGCAGAAACTGAGCGTTCTTGTTGCGCTTCGTCGTGGACTTAATGACAACACGACTTTGAAAGCGCTGCTTATTGTTTGAATCTGCGTCGTTCACAGTCGAATCAAGCTTAATCTTCTTACGGATTTTATAAACCTTCTTTGTCGGAGTAGAACCAAGCCGCTCGACGCCGTGTTGATCGAGTAGTTCAGATGGCATCTTGCACAAAGAATCGCTGCCATAGTACAACTGTAGCATCTTCATCGTGGAATCCATATTGCGCATTGTAGCAATTATGTGAGGCTGTTTCATCAGCTCTTCGTAGTTGCCAAGATTCCTCATATCTGTGTACGTAGACTTGGTGAACTGCCGATAGTAAGCTGCTACGGAATCCAGATTCATTTGGTTGT
This sequence comes from Candidatus Kapaibacteriota bacterium, assembly GCA_046595995.1. Lineage (GTDB taxonomy): Bacteria > Bacteroidota > Ignavibacteria > Kapaibacteriales > Kapaibacteriaceae > JAWXBR01. The sequence continues at coordinate 1,712 of JBKJNB010000089.1, read as the reverse complement.
TGTTTGCGCCGTACTCAATAGAAATGTCATTCGTGTCCCCTTCGGTATTCAGACGAAAGCGAAACGACTTCACCGATGAATCACTCATTTTGAATTCCTTCAAGGTGGAGTCATCAAACTTCAACGTATCAAAGGTCGACACATCAAACTTGCACGTCTTAAAAGTCGAATCATCAAACTTGAATGTCTTGAAGCTCGAATCGCTATTAAACATCCCGAAGCCCAGCTTACGGAAAGTCTCAAAGGAATTGTTTTGCGCTGCATTGCTATCAACGCATCCCATTTGGCTTTTGACTACACCGATCAGTGAGTCGATGTTTAGGAAGTTCCTTTGCTGCTGTTTCATCACTCGATAGTTGCTGAGGTCTTTTTCAAGGTTGGTGTTGTTTTTGTAAAAATCAAGCAGTTCGCGAGGAATTTTATCGTCCGCTCTAAAGTGGAACGAGTTCCCGTTAGAATTTCTCGAGTCAGGCGATGTGGCCCACGGTTGTTGTGAACCCGAGTCATGGCTATTTCGTTGGCGCTTCACAACGTCAATGAGCGAGTCGTACCTAAACAAATTCATCTTGAACGGGGTGACCACCGGCATCTCAAACTCTACATCGATATCGATATCCAGGAGTGTCACCAATTCATCCTGCATCGAATCGGGGAATGCCTGCACTAACTCTGTCGAGGGTTCATACCAAGCGAGAATGTCCTGACGACCTTCATAGGTAACGGGGACGAGATTATTCAGCTTACCTGCAATCGCAGTGTAATTCGCTGGAAAGAACGCGACGTCGGTAGGTGAGCACGCACGGCCACGACTATCGGTACAAAGCACCGGTACCGGGGCGGAGGGCATCGCAAGTCTGTCAGTAACATCACGATTTGCACGTACAGTTGCGAAGTATACTTTGACGTTGTCGTCAGATGCTTTCGCAGATGTAGCAGGATATACGCACTTGATCTGACACAATGCCGGTGTTTCGCCGCCAGTGTCACGGAGCCAGTCGTACGAGACCGGCTGCACGATTTTGCGTTCTGCAGGCGATTGCCCATCGCCATCCGACGGAGCCACTGTCTTGGATATGGATGTTGATTTTTGTCCCGACGCGGCCGGACTCTTCGTAGAAATCGACGTTTCAACAGTTGGTGCAATCGCCGATGAAGGGGCCTTCGTTGCTGAAACTGTTGCGACTGGCGTCGATTCGTTGGTGTTATCTATCACGCGCGATGATGTCATACCGGCGATCGTAATGATGACGCCAGCAATTAGAATTGGAATCATGATAGGTCTCTGCTTTTGTTTCGGTGGTTGGTTCAACAATGCGCGCACGTCGTCTTCCGACAAGGGCGATTGCTCTTGCCGCGCTGCATCGAAGAGTTTGTTTAGGGGACTATCTGAACGTTGCATGTTGGAACCGTCTGTGTTGAATTGTTCGATTGTTGAGAAACTGCATTCGTCGATCCGACGCCATTGGTTATACCAACGCCATTCGTGTCAGGCGCTGCGACTTTCGTCGCAAGGGGCACGTCGGCGCCGAGCTTAAATGCGAGAGTTTGTCTGCCGCGGAGTAAGCGAGACTTCACGCCTGAGAGCGTGCCGCCTTGGACTTCGCGGACTTCTTCTAGACTGAGTCCGAGTACATCGAAGAGAACTACGGACTCGCGTTGCTTGAACGGCAGGGTCTGCAGAGCCTGCCTCAAGAGCAAAACATCGAATTGGG
>JBKJNB010000156.1:0-25030 GCA_046595995.1 Candidatus Kapaibacteriota bacterium | reverse complement strand
AATATCGATGACGGGGAAATTGATATCACCGGTGACGAGATCCAGTGTTGTACTTGCATTCACACGCATCGTCTCGGTCAGCGAAGCACTTCCACGCAGCGTCAGCCGCAGCGTCTGCGAAGACAAATCCGGACCGATTCGATTGTATGCGTACTGAACGTTGAACTCAGCTTCCCATGGCACGATGAGGGGCGACCAGCCAGGAGTGTTGTCGCCGTACAAATCGTCTTCAACGTATTTATAGTTCACGCGTCGTTCAAAGCGCGCTCTCAGCTTACTACCCGAACTGTCGATGGGAGCAGTAGAGTCTGTGCTCTCTGCACGCGGTTGAAACGAAACCCCTTCGGACGAGAATTTCGATCCGAACTGGAAGGTCATTGAGGTCAGCCGTGCAGGCCCCTTACCCGCTTCAAGCATTGTTCGTCCGATTGTTCTATACGATGCCGCACCCGTTAAGGGGTCAACAGAACGTACCTGGTCGTAGATGTCAAAAACAAACGTGCTGTTGAAGGCGATGAAATTGAGTACCGGTGAGTTCAGATTCACGCGAATCGGCGTTAGGCGTATCGAGTCGGCGATGAGGTTGTACGCCGTGTTAGCGGTCACGTTTAGAAGTTCGACCCGTTTGTCTGGCGCTGTGTCGCCTTGCGCGATCTTGATAGCAAACTGGTTGAGCAGGTTTATGCCGAGATTCAGCTGACGTTGCTGCGAGGCCAGTGCAGAGCCACCGAAACGCGAATAGCGTACGGCGCTGCCACCGAACGGGGCACGGTAGCTGCCATAGAAGCCAAGCGAGGTATCGCTTTGGTCCGGGGAATAAATTAGACTCAATGTTGGCTGCACAGTGTGTCTGAATGCTGTGACGCCCCAGATGTCAGTACGTGCGTTGCCATACAGGAATGTGCTCGCAGTGACGCCCATTGAATACGTGTATTCGCGAAAGAATCCGGTCTCTCGCTTTACTGTGATACTAGAGTCTGTGTTAACTGAATGAGTATAACGCTGAAGATGCCAATTCTCATCGTAGCGAACTGTCGGGGTAATCGAAAAATAACCAAGTTTAGGAGTGACGCTAAAAGATGGTCTGTGCTCGATTACGCTGCGTTCGTCAACGCGAAATGGTGTGGTGTCGCTTGTGAATTTTGAATCGTAGAGGTAGCGTCCTGTGGTGCGATAGCTGATTTGGACGAGATCCGATATTGGATTAAACGTTGGAATCGCGTATGAAATCGTTGGTGAGTGCGTAACCGATCCGTCAATCATGTTCTGATTGCGTCCATAACCGATGTTTAACGTGTGCAGGTTGTAGAATGTGCGCTGGTAGGAAGCATCAGAACGAGCATTCTGTTGAATGCGTTCGAATGGATTGAGCGAAGTATTCTGAAAGAGATTCGTTGTCGTGAACAGCAGGTTGAGTGCGATAGTCTCTTGTGGACCAAGCGTCTGATTATGCAAGGCCGAAAATGACATGTTCCTTGTGTACGGAGAAGTGACGTTCGGACGTGTGTATCCGTAGCGCAATCCGACGGTGCCACGAAGTACATCACGAAGCTCATACCGTGTATTGTTGTAAAACGTAAAGCCACCCTTCGACGTTACGTCTGCGGTAAACTCTGTGTCCCAGAAGTCGCTTGCAGCCCAGTAATAGCCCATCCCTCTAAGCACCACACCAACGCTCGACGATAAGATTGGTGTTGGCAGAATGACGCCAGAATGTCGTCCTTTCTGCAGGTCGAAGTAGAGTCCAATGGGCACGGCAAACACTGGAATATCTTCGACGTACATGATTAGAGGGTCGTAGAAGATCTTATCGTCAAGTATGACCTTCATCCGAGGCGAGTTGAAATGAAAGTGTGGATGAGGGGCATCACACGTGGTGAAGTTGCCATCTTCTACATAAATGATTTGCTCGCTAACGCGCTTGATACGATTGCCCCAGTAGAAGCCCCCTTCAACATTTGTCTCGCCTAGCGTCACACGTCCCTGACGTGATTTGAAGTTGTAGACGATACGTTCGCCTGCGTACTCCTCTCCTTTGTCAATGAACAACGGGAATCCAGTAAGCCGTCCGGACGAGTCACGCACACCTTCGGAATACATGGTCGACGTGCCGAAGTCCATGATGACAACCTCGGACTGTAGCCGCTGCTCGCGAAACCGTACATCGGCCGAACCCCGCAACCGCATGCGCTTCGTTCGAACGTTAAAGTGTACGGAGTCCTTTGCAGCAAACACCACAATGGTGTCGATGTCACCGGATGCGCGTGCACCCTCTGAAGTTGTGATGCCGACAGTATCGTTCACCGAAGTGGTGTCGGGCAAGCGAGTGGTATCTCGTACCTGCGCCTGCAGCACTGCAGTCGTAAAAATCATTGCTAACGCAAGGCCGAGGATGCAACGAGAAATCACCGATAGTTCACACGCTTAAAGGCGGAAGGGACTTCGATGGCAAGGGGCTCGGCAATCGGCTCATTCACCTTCGCAGTCGTTACACGCATGGTGAGCGTTTCCTTTTTGTCATCAACTGAGATTCGAATCGAGTGTGCAATGGGAATCGATTGTACGTCCTTGAAGTCGTCGAAGAGCACGTCTACCAGCATCACACCTGCCGAATTTTTTCGTTGATACTGACGAAGAGTGTTGCGAACCGTATCGACGAGGGCGAATTCTACGCCGCCATCCCTATCCCTTGCCCCATACAGAACAGCCCCATCGTTACGTGATGTGTGCGTAGTGAATCGCGCTGTGCCACCCGGGACGCGTCCACGGACGACAGAGATAAGATCGCGGAGGTTCATTGCAATGGGTGCGATGCTCTTAAGGGTCGCAGAATCGCCGCGCCCTGCTGTTACTTCTTGAGATAGATAATTCACAACCGTAAACGAGTCGGCCACCGTATAGACGCGTACGGCAGTCATGCCGAAGGGACCGCTCATTGTGATGCGTGATGAGTCGCCCTCGGCAAGAATGGCGGTGAACGGAATGCCGTTCATGTTTTGGGTCCCCGTTACCGAAAGTGTTCCCTCGGTCTGCAGGGTGCGTATTGCTGACGCTGTATCAGCTCTGGGGCCGCTTACGCCAGCCGAAGCGCAGCCGAGCAATAGCAGACAAAAAATGATCATCGTAGTTTGCGTTGTCATAGTGGCAAATATCAGACTTTGGTCCGTGAGGTAACGAATGATTTATGTAACGCGCAAGGCGACGTTCTCGGCTGCGCACCGATTGTACAACCCGACGTTCAGCGCGGAGCGCAACGAAGAGGTGTTTGACAAGTGCAATAACGTGCTCGGACACGGGCATAATTACGTGCTCGAAGTCGTTGTTCGGGGTCTTCCAGACCCGGAGACAGGATACGTAATCGACTTGAAACAGCTTCGTGACATCATGGATTCTCGCATTGTAGACAGGGTCGACCACAAGCACCTGAACTATGATGTAGACTTTCTGCTTGGAGCAATTCCGACCGTCGAGAATTTGTGCGTGCTGTTCTGGCGCGAACTATCACACCACCTGCCCTCGGGCGAACTCCACTGCATACGTCTGTATGAGTCAGAACAGAACTACGCAGAGTACTTCGGCGCTCCTGTTGACATTGCGGTGTTTCCCGGAGTAACGCCATGAGTGTTGAATTGTTCGACTCGAACTGCAATCGTACACTATCCATCGAAGAACGTACTGAGATGACCTCGCAGCTTCAGGAGAAGTTTGCAGAGATCCTTACAATCCTGCGAATTAATCCCAACGATCCGAACAGCACAGACACGCCGCGCCGTCTCGCCAAGATGTTTTCGAATGAACTTTTCGTTGGACGTTTCACTGAAGCTCCCCCGATAACCGTGTTTCCGAATCGAAAAAACGTCGATGAACTCGTAGTCAGCAATGGTATAAAGGTGTTGAGCGTGTGCTCGCATCATTGGCAGCCAATCATTGGAGAATGCTACATCGGTTACGTCCCTCGAGACAAGGTTATCGGAGTGTCGAAATTCAACCGCATTGTTGAGTGGTTCTCACGTCGTGGACAGATTCAAGAGGAATTGGGACAGATGATAGCCGACTACATCGAGGAAATGCTCGATCCGGTGTCATTGGGTGTAGTGATTCGAGCGAAACACTACTGCATGATCGCACGCGGTGTACAGGCGAACGCATCCGCTGAAATGGTTACCAGCGTCATGCGCGGCGACCTCGCAACAAGCACTGCTTCACGCATGGAATTCCTAAGTCTCATTTCCCCGCGATGAGACAGCCTGCGCCGACCACGAAGCCTACGCTCGACGCAGAGCAAAAGTTCTGGTCAAGGAACATTGTGGTTGCGGGTATTGATGAGGTAGGACGTGGCGCCCTGGCCGGACCTGTTGTTGCAGCGGCAGTGGTGTTGAATCCGAGTTGCATTCCGTGTGGTATCGATGACTCAAAGCGTCTGACTGCCGAGAGGCGTACAGAACTTGCCGCGCAGATTATCGATTCTGCCACATCATATAGTTTCGCCCTCGTCGACAATGCACGCATCGATTCGGTTAACGTTCTACAAGCAACCTTCGATGCCATGCACGGGGCAATAGGGGGCCTGACGATATCACCAGGACACTTGCTCGTCGATGGTAATCGATTCCGTAGGCACAATGTGCCGCACACCACCATTATCCGCGGCGATGCTGCGAGCGTGTCAATCGCTGCCGCATCGATCATCGCCAAGGTTGCACGAGATGCGTGGATGCGTGAACATGCTCATGAACGATTCCCGCTGTTCGGATTCGCCAGCCATAAGGGATACGGCACACTCGAACATCGCCTTGCTCTGCAGAAGTATGGCCCCACGGTGATTCACCGTCATACGTTTCTGTCCAAAGTACTTGCCGCTGATCCGTGGGAGGAATAACGCTCCACTTATCGCTGGCTGATACCATTGTGATAGTTGCTGCAGTGGTCGCGGCGATGATTGCGGGGCTGAGTGCCAAGATGCGAAGTCAGGGCAGTAGCTCGGGTGTTGTCGATTACGTGTTAGCCGGACGTACTCTGACGCTTCCGCTCTTCGTGTGTACACTTGTCGCTACGTGGTACGGCGCCATTCTCGGCGTAGGCGAGTTCATCGCGACATATGGTCCGGTTATGATTCTGTGCATGGGCATTCCGTACTACGTTGCCGGATTCCTCTATGCCCGACTGCTTGTGCGTCGTATACGAACGTCACAGGCTATTTCGATTCCTGCGCAGCTCACGCAAGCATACGGCAGTCGTGTTGGCATTCTCGCATCCTTGCTTGTGCTCATCATTACGATACCTGCGTCGTATCAACTCACGGTCGGACTGATTCTGCGCGCGGCCGTAGGATGGCCATTGCCAATTGCAGTCATTGTGAGCACGAGTGTAGCACTCGCATATATAGCCAAGGGCGGGTTGATGTCAGATGTTCGTGCAAACGTCATTCAAGTCGTTCTGATGTTCGCAGGCTTTATCGCACTACTCGTATGCGTTGTGGCTGTACATGGAAGTCCGATAACGATGTTCGCGAGTCTGCCCGAGACGCATCGTGCCATCCCAGGGTCAATTGGTTGGCAAGGGGTTATTGTATGGTGGGTGATTGCGCTACAGACGTTTGTCGATCCAGGCTTTCACATGCGAGTGTCTGCAGCAAAAACAACTGCGGTAGCTCAACGCGGAGTAATCATCAGCGTTGTATGCTGGATTGTGTTTGATATGCTTCAACTCATTACCGGCCTCTATGCCGTCGCTTACTACCACCTTCCTGCGCCAGCCGAATCGTACCTCGTACTTGCCGATGCTGTGATGCCCTCATTATGGAAGGGGCTCTTTATTGCAGGGGTCTTGTCGGCAGCAATGTCGGCGCTCGACGGATATGCACTTGCAAGCGCAACAACAATCGGACACGACATCATAGACCGATTGCGAAAGCAGCCCCATAACATCAGGTCCGTACGTATCGGCCTTCTCATCACCGGAGTAGTTGGAATTTGCGCGGCACTTCTGATTCAGAGTATCGTTACACTCATCTTCAATGCCGCTTCGGTTGCCGTGCCGGCCTTGTTGCTACCGCTTGTGTTATCATACACACGCTATGCGGCACGCATCAAGACAATGGCAGTACTTGTCATAGCCTCTCCAGCTATTACCGCGTTGGCGTGGTTTTTTGTCGGACCCACCGTTGTGCAGCCCATGGTCGCTGGCCTTGCAGTGTCAATCGTCTTGACGCTATTCGCCATTTTGCGTCATGATGATAAAAGTGGAGAGTGACCGGTTCTGGACACCTTCGAATGTCGTGAGCTTGTTTCGCCTGCTCCTGACGGGGCCGGTTGTATACCTCCTGTTAAACGAAATGCGAGTAGCTGCATTTGTCGTGTGTGTAATCTCAGCGTTCACAGACTACTTAGATGGCAGACTTGCACGATCGACCCAGACGGTTAGCGAGTGGGGAAAAATCATCGATCCGATTGCCGATAAGGTCTTTATCGGAGCGATACTAATCGTGCTTCTGGTGCAAGGGCTGTACCCCGTCTGGTTCGTGGCTGTGGTGTTGGCCCGTGATGCGGTGATTGTCGCTGGTGGCCTGTGGCTTCGCCGTTACACGCCAGTTGTTCCGCCGTCCCTCCCAAGCGGCAAGTGGGCCGTAGCCGCGATCTCGGCTACCGGATTTTGCGCAATGATGCTGTGGATTACCGCTCGCGACGTGTTCATTGTGATAAGCTGTTTGCTCATCGCGGTATCTTTGTGGGATTACGGACGCAGGTTCTATGGGATTCTTCGACAAGATCAAGAAAACATTCTCGGACGTGACGGAGGCGTTGCAGTTCGACAAACTAAAGGAAGGTCTAAGCAAGACCCGTGATTCCTTTGTCGGACGATTGCGCACAGCCCTTTTTGCAGGGCGAAAAATTGACGCTGCACTGCTCGAAGAAATTGAGGAGATCCTCATTACATCCGATGTCGGTGTGGCGTCAACGGAACGCATTATCAAGCGACTGAAAGAGCGAGTCAAAACAGACAAACTCGAAGATGCGACGCTGATAACATCAGTGCTCAAAGAAGAAATCACCGCCATGCTTGCTGAGTCACCCTCGGCACAGAACGATGCTGTGTATGATGTTGACGAAGGCGAAAAGCCACACGTGATCATGGTTATTGGTGTAAACGGCGTAGGCAAGACAACCACCATTGGCAAGATGGCGCGCAACTACAAGCGTGCCGGAAAATCCGTTCTCATTGGTGCTGCTGACACATTCCGCGCTGCAGCAAACGAACAGCTCGAGGTATGGGCAAATCGTGCAGGCGTCGATATCATTCAGCAACAGCAAGGCGCAGATCCTGCGGCCGTTGCATACGATACGCTTAACGCTGCCATTGCGCGCAACATCGATGTCGTGATTATTGATACTGCAGGACGTCTGCATAACAAACAGGGGTTGATGGCCGAGCTCGAGAAAATCGGACGCGTTATGAAGAAGATCAAACCACACGCGCCTAATGATATCTTCCTGGTTCTTGACGCCACGACCGGACAAAACGCTTTACAACAGGCTAGAGAGTTCACCAAGGTCGCGCCGATAACCGGCATCATTCTAACCAAGCTCGATGGCACGTCGAAGGGTGGCGCTGTCTTGGCCATCGCAGACGCTTTGCAGATACCAGTGCGGTACATCGGCGTTGGAGAGACAATCGATGATCTGCAGGTGTTCAATGCCGGTGCATTTGTCGAGGCTATGTTTGAGGAACAGAATGTTGTTGAAGACCGAGCCTGATAAAAAACGCTGGACGTGGAAACGCTGGACCTTTATCGCAATGGTCGCAGTGTCGTTTGTCTATTTGTGCATAGTGTTCGCAGGTTTTTTACGTGACGCTGACACCACGTTTGCCGCGGCGACGCAGCTCAACAACTCCACGCTGTCTTCGATGATTGTGCATCGTCGGCAATTCACGCCTCCGCCTGACACGCTCATTGCTGTTCCGTATACGCATTTTATGGAGCGCGTACTCCGAGGGCTCGATACCATGAGTCCTGTCAGCAAGAACTACGACTGGAATCGTCGCCAATTGCTAGCCGATCTTTTCAACTCGTCTTCAATCTCGATCGAAGAGTATCGTTGGATGCGTAAGCAGACCATTCGCACGTTGCGCCTGGGTGTGCAGGAGGGACGCTATGTCACTAAGGGAACACCTGGCCACATTCACCTCTGGTTAATGGAATCCGAAGTGCCTGAACGTGTCTCCCATGCCGACTCGTTAAACATCGAGCGACTTCGCATGGCCGCTCCATTTCTCATTCGTTATGCTTCTCCACTTGTCAACAACACTGACTCAGAGGCTCTTAAGTAATGGCGCCCATACATTCTCGGGACCCAAAGCCAGGCTTCTTTCTGGAGTTCCTTCGCATAATTGCCCGCCCATTTTTTGGAAAGGGATATTGGAGCAAACCCGTGCTGCGTTCGATAGCCGCATGGTACCGTCGGGCGTATCGTCCAGAGTACGTTCTTGTCGAGGGTAATAAGCTATACCTCAACAACAACGACATGGTACTGAATTCGTATCTGGCGGTGAATGGATACTGGGAGAAGATGGAGACGGAGATGGTGAAGCGCTATGTAAAGCCAGGCATGAAAGTATTAGACATCGGTGCGAATATCGGCTACGACACGCTGCTTATGTCCTCGTTAGTGGGAGATCAAGGCCGCGTCGTGGCTTTTGAACCCGATGTCACCAACTTCAACCTTCTCAGCAAGAGCGTTGCAGAACTCCCCATCAACAATGTAGAACTCGTGCAAGGTGCCGTCTGGGATACGAGCGGGGAACTTCAGCTCTATTTGAACGATGAGAATCCGGGCGATCATCAGGTGTACAATTCGGGCGAGTCGCGCGAACATTATTCAGTTCCTGCGTTGACGATTGATGAGTTTGCACGCGGTGAGAGTTATGACTTTCTGAAGATGGATATCCAGGGGGCCGAAGGGCATGCATTCCTCGGCATGCGCGCAACGTTAGAGCGCCATCGTCCGAATGCGATGATCCTCGAGTTCTGGCCGAGCGCCTTATCCAACGCTAGTACTCACCCCTCCGATGTGTACGCTTATCTGGTCGAGTTGGGTTATTCGACCTTCCAGATGGATGAGGCACACCAGAAGATCTTGCCGATCACGTTCGAACAAATCATGGCCGGCTGCAACGCAGACTGGAAGTACATGACACTTCTCTGCACGCAAAAAGGATTCGAGCCCGTTTAACTATTAGGTATATGGCAATCATATACATAGCTGCTGCTGTTTATGGCGTGACCATGCTCGTGGGTCTCGCTGCCCGTATTCAACGAACGCGTTTCGGATTCTGGCATCACATTGCTTTCTTTTTCGTTTGTGCCACTTCGCTCGCTGCCGTCCTCCTAAATAGGAATCCCTGGCTGATCCTAACGCTCGTGTGCCTTGTGATCCTTCCTTTCATGCCCGGGAAGGCAGATAGACATTGGATCGTTGCAATGATCGGCGCACTAGGCCTTATAGCCGCAATCGTCACACAGTAGTAGTCACGTTCACCATGCCGACATTCACATCACTGCTGTACCAACTGGAACAGCACGATGCGGCACTTCACTACTCCCTGTGTTTTATCTCTTCTACTATGCCTCGCGTCTGTCGAAGCGCAGCTTCCGGATCGCATGATAGTCGACCTGCGCGTGTTCGATGGTGCCGCAGCTATGAACGGACGCCACCAGCTGTCAATTCGGTGGTATGACGTTCCCGTCGGCGGTACATGGATAGACCAAGAAGAGTTCGACGCCGATATTGAGCAAGGAAGAGTCCAGGTACAATTGGGCAGCACGAGTCCCATTCCTCACGATCTCCTTCGCGCTGGAAGTGCCTGGCTTGGTGTGAGTGTTGACGGGGGACTTGAACTATCGCCACGCACAATGCTCGTGTCCGTGCCATACGCGCAATACACCGAACGAGCCGTTGTGGCAGACCGACTCGCAGAACACGTTACCGGTGTCGTTACCTCGTTGAACGAAATCGCGGGTGCTGTCAAGGTGCTTGGTGAAGGGGGCATCATTGTTCGCAGTGATGGCGACGCGCTCGTTGTGGGTAATGACCAGCCCATCGAATCCGGCATACTTCGGGGCAATGAACAGCATGTGTTCATCATCAAGCCCCTTACCAGGATTACTTCATCCTGTCATGTCACAGCTACAGTGGTGTCACCCACGACTACCATTACATGCGGCATTGCATCAGTGGACGTGGTTGCGAATACCATAAGAATCATCACATCGGTAGCACTTACGCGCGATGAGAGCATCTACTGGTTTCTGCTGCATCGCTAGAAGCGCGGATTACGATGTCAAGACGACAGTCCCTTTCTCTACCATTCCTATTTGGAGGATTCATGCGATATCGATTATATGCTTTTTTAGTAGTTGCTGCGTTGAGTGCACCTACTTTTGCGTACGGACAAAGTCAGACCACCGGTACGTTGAACCTGCGGAACGTCCAACCCGCAACTGTTTCACTGACGATTCCAACGTCGGGTGTTACAGGGTATTCGATTTTGCTACCACCGACGATCGGGCAAGCAGGACAAATGCTTGCGATTGGAAGCGTCACCGGTACATCAGCGTCCTTACAGTGGGCCGATGCAGCGTTCTGGGATCTGGATGGCAATAGTGTAGTCGCCGGCGGCACGGCCCCGGGACAGCAGTACTTGGGTTCGGCGAACGCTCAGGATCTTGTCTTCGGTTCGAATGGCTCAGAACGCGTACGCGTTGTTGGGGTGACGGGGCCGAACGAAGGTTACGTCGGCATCGGCACAGCATCACCCGCGGCTAAGCTGGACGTGCGCGGTCATGTGTTGCTCAGCAATGGGGGAGCACCCTCGGAATTGCGTTTTGGCGAACCGACTGCAGATGGAACGAATTACTCGGCGTTTAGGGCTAGTGCGCAAGCCTCAGATATTACCTACACACTGCCCACAAGTGTACCTAGTGCAAACGGGATGGTATTGACATCCAGTGTCGCAGGAGTGATGTCGTGGACGTCGCCGTTAGAGCGAGTACAGAGTGGCACGTACACACCGAATCCCGGTGACTTTCAACACGTCATTGTCATTCCACTTGATGTGCAGCTTGGAGCCCAAGCTCTTGTCACCGTTATGAATCCTCCTGGCACCACCATAGGCTTCAGTGTAACGAACATCAATGAAGTCACAAACACAATTACCGTCGAGACATCCGTACCACTTGGTCCCGTCGACCGCATTATTTGGATGGTGATCAACCCATAATGTGCCCTCGTCGACCATACTCGAGGTTTCAGAGAGTTCTCCTCTGTGTTCTCCTTCTCCTGTGTTGCCAATATCGGGCCGGCGCTCAGTCGTTTACTGCTACGTCCGTGATGCTCTCCGGCGCAGCATGGAACGGCAGCGTCGGTTCGATGATGGGCACGAGCGAGGTGCGTCCGTTAACTATCGTGAACGCATCGCCTGTTGCACAGCCTATCGTGTTCTATTCAGGTTCGAATGGTGTCGATCGAATCGTAGAGATGTCAGCGTTCGGCGAGATGTGGATACAAAGCTCCATCAGCATTGGCCCCGGAGTCGGTGCGGCCGCGTCCGAGCGCGCAAGGATCGGACAGATTGCGAATGTAGACGGACGAGGTCTTGTAGTCGGCATGGCTGGCACGAGTACGTCGACCGGAATTGTTGTCGAGAGCATTGGTCTTACCGGCACAGAGAATGCAGGCATTGCGTTATCGAGTGTGTCAAACGGCACTGGCACGGGGCTTCGCATTGGTGGTCCACAAGGCACATCGCGGCCGACCGTTGCAACAGGTGTCGACATCACGGGTGGTACAGGCCTCCGCTACAATGCACTGAATATGGCTAGCGGCACCGGCATTGATATCGGCGGTACGCTACAGCCCCTACTCGGAATATCGTGTTCTGTTGCAGGTCCGAACAGCATAGGCGTTATCGCACGCGCGAACACGACAGGCATCGGCCTTGTCGGGATATCAAAGTCAGCAGCATACACCGATCCGCAGCTTGTTCCGCGAGTGGGCGTTTATGGACACTCAGCAAACAACTCAAATGCATCAGCCGATTCAACGATAGGCGTTATGGGCAGCGTGATGCGCGGAGGTAACGGTGGCACAGCCACCCGTAGCACCGCCGTGTACGGAGTTGCAACTTCAGTGGCAACAAGTCATAGCGGCATGATGATTGGTGTTCACGGCCAAGCATCTGCACCTGCGCCCGGTGTCAGTCTGGGCATCGCTGGATTGTTCCGCTCTGAGCCCCTTCGTCAACATCTTGCATTGGTTACAATGGGCGCTGATGTCTATCTGGGTGGTATCGGGCTCAACCGACCAGAAGCCATCGCGAATGCTCCATTGGAGTTACGTGCCGATAATCCAACCACAACATGGATGCACACCGCAATTGCAAGTGGCAATGTCTCGTTGCGCGGCACTCTGGATATCCTATCGGTTCACGACATTGCACCTCCGGCCGGACGTGCCACAATCGCTGCCACACTCTCTTGCATCATAGCGATCGATGGTGCCAACGCGCCCACGGTGACTGGTTTGGAAGGAGGCACCCGTGGACGCGTTGTTTCGCTCGTTGTCCGCCAGGGCCAGGTAATTCTCGTTCACGACGACGCAGCAACGCCGGCAAATCAGCGTCTGGCATTGCCAGATATGGAGGATCTAGTCATTGGTGCAAACGGGTCAGCGCTGCTTTGGTATGACATTGCGGACGAACGCTGGAGGCTCATCGCAGTAGTGCCATGATGTTCGTAGTACTATACCTTCACGCCATCGGTGCATTCAGTGCCTTCGCAGATACAACCGGTGCTACGGTTCTGCGCGGAATCGTGAATCGCAGTTACGCCATCGTTGAGGTCGACACATGCAGAGACGCGGTTCGCGTTCATGACGGCGTGCGTCTAGTGCAGGGACAACGGGTAGTATTGTTTCAGACGTTTGGTAGCAATCGCCAGCCCATGTGGACGAATGTCGATACGACCGAAGGACGTTGGGTGTACCTCTCGACATCGATACAGACGACACTCGACGTCTCAAAGGGCGTGCAACTCGTTACGGCACCGAGCGTCCGTAGTGCCGTCATAGACTCAGTCATAACGTGCGCGTCGTGGGATGGCCAACGTGGTGGAATAATTGCCATCGAGTGCGCTGACACTCTGTTTGTAAACAACAAGATCGATGCATCGGCAAGGGGCTTTCGAGGGGGCCAGCCAGGAGCTGCACGTGCGGATCGATCGCATGGTGATACCATGCCAAGTCCGTTTCTCAATCAATCGGGGGAAGGAGTCGAGCGCCTTGCTGCGCGCAAGCGTGTAGACAAAGCCACGGTTAGTCAGGGTGGAGGCCGTGGAGGAGCGCGCAACGGTGGAGGCGGTGGAGGAGGAGGAGCGTCAGCTGGCGGTCAAGGAGGGCCGCAGTGTTCTGCATTCGAAGGCCCGTATGTCGGCGGTGGAGGCGGACAACTTGTCGCTCTAGACGATACCATTGTCGAAGCTGTCTTTGGTGGAGGTGGCGGAGCAGGCCACCAGAATGATCATTCCAATTCGCGAGGCGGAAATGGCGGGGGCATTGTTCTGCTCCACGCTCGTGTGTTGGTAGCCGACACAGCGTCGGCAGTCCGTGCAAATGGCGAGCACGCGACTTCCGTGATCGATGATGGCGCTGGTGGGGGCGGTGCAGGAGGTACGGTCGTCTTCGACATGGATACGATCATCGGCATGCTTTCCGTAGAGGTTATAGGCGGTAACGGTGGCAACGCATCGGGGCGTCTATATAACTATGGATCGGGTGGTGATGGCGCATTGGGTAGGGTTGTTCTGACCTTGCCCTCGCTGAGTGGTGGAATGCAAACCGGTGTGCGTGAGGTATTGGTGCGCGAGCCATCTTCTGTGCAGTTTCACCGTGGTAGGGCGCGCGTGGCGAGCGTCGTTACGAATCCAATTTGTGCGAATGAGGTAGCGAAGATCGTAGTAGGCATGGATACGATTACAACGCAGCCCCTTACGAAAACGTCCTGGATAAGCGTGAAGATGGAGTCTATCGGCGGATGTATCTATACTGACTCTGTGCAGGTGCGCGTACGCAACATTGAGGGGTTGGCGCTTCGCGCGGATACGACAATTACCATCGGAGACTCGATTGTTTTGTCTCTACCCACGATATACACACAGGTTCTCTGGAATAATGGCGAGAGTACACATCGAATTGTAATTCGCGACTCTGGATGGTTTTGGGTGCGTGTCGTTGACACCTCAGGTTGTTTGCTACGTTCCGACTCGATGCATGTGAGCGTGACTGCACGTCGACCGCGGATTTTCGTATCCGTCGATGATGCGTCTGGACGTCCAGGCGATAACGCGCACATAGTCGTGCGTGCGCACACCACCGATACCCGCACAAAGGCAGTGCGAATTACCGGTGTTTTATCCTCGCGGCTGTCATTACTAGTGCCAAGTTCGCGAGGCTATGGCCGCACTAAGACACAATCGTTCGTGCCTGTCGCTCTGACTATTGGTGCTGATGATGCGATGCCGGTTTGGACCGGATCTTCATCGCAGTCGCTTGTGTATCGATGCGCTCTTGGCGATTCAGACACCAGCGATCTTGTAATTGATTCTGTGCAAGCAATTGGTGCAGATGTTATTGTTGAACGTCGCGGAGTATTTCGGCTCGAAGGGGTTTGCAGGGAAGGCGGAGCAACCCGCTTGTTCGATCCTTGGGGAGGCGTGCTCAACGCTGAGCGTGTAGATGAGCTAACGCTTCGCGTAACAACAGATGCAAGTGTTGTCGGAGTCTTTGATTTGCTTGGTAAACGGCTCGATGTTTTCTCGAGGGTAGAGAGTCGAGCAACGTTGCTAACTTTTGCAACTGTACCGGCACGCGAAATATATCTCACACTCAAATCAGCAGGCACCGTGCGCACCATGGTGCTCTGGATGCGTTAGCGTATCTGGTTGTTGCGCAGCAACAAGAGCGTCCGGCCAGATTCCTCTAAGCGTGGGATAGCCCGCAGCGTGCGAAGATCGCGTCGACGTTCATCAGCATGTGTGCGTCATCGAACAACGCATCCAGTTCTTGAATGCTTAAGTGCGAGGCTATCTCGGGGTCCTGTTCCAAGGTAAGCCTGAGGGGGACTGACGTTTCCCAGGTTTGCATTGCGTTCCGCTGCACAACTGCGTATGCTTCCTCGCGTGAAAGACCCTTGTGAACAAGGGCCAGAAGAACTGTTTGCGAGAAGGAGAGGCCGTTAGAAGCGTCGAGATTACGACGCATCGTTTCTGGATACACCAACAGCTTGTCGACAAGATTGGTGGCTAGGTGCAGCATGTAGTCGAGTGTGATTGTAGAGTCCGGGCAAATCACGCGCTCAACCGAGCTATGCGAAATATCGCGTTCGTGCCAGAGTGCATTGTTCTCAAGAGCTGCCATTGCGTTTGCGCGAAGCAGGCGAGCGAGACCGCAGATACGCTCGCTCACGATTGGGTTGCGTTTATGTGGCATTGCAGAAGACCCCTTCTGCCCCTTCGAGAAAAATTCTTCTGCTTCACGGACTTCGGTGCGCTGCAGGTGCCGCACCTCTGTTGCAATCTTTTCGAGAAACGATCCAATAATGGCAAGAGTGGTCATGTACTCTGCGTGCCGATCGCGCTGAATAACCTGCGTGCTCACTGCTACTGGCTCTAGGCCAAGATGCTTACACACGTAAGCTTCTACATCGGACGACATATGTGCGTACGTTCCGACGGCACCAGAAATCATGCCGACACTGATGGTGTTAATCGCGCGATTCATGCGATCGATGCATCGTTTACATTCTTGATGCCACAAGGCAAGTTTTAGTCCGAAGGTTGTTGGCTCTGCATGAATGCCATGCGTCCTGCCAATGGTTAGGGTGTACTTGAACTCCTGAGCCCGATGTGCAAGCACGTCTCGCAACGTCACAAGGTCGGTCATCAGTAGTTCACCAGCCTGCTTCAACTGCACAGCGAGGGCTGTGTCTAACACGTCGCTCGAAGTCATGCCAAGGTGAACGTAACGTGCTGCGGGTCCGACGTATTCCGCCACGTTCGTCGTAAACGCGATGACGTCATGTTTCGTGACCTCCTCGATTTCGAGAACGCGTTTAACGTCGAAGCTTGCCTTTGCACGAATCTCCTTCGCAGCATCGGCAGGGATGACGCCGAGTTCTGCCTGTGCTTCGCAAGCAAGAACTTCAATCTCGAGCCATATCGAAAAGCGATTCTGGTCTGACCAGATCGCGCCCATATCCGGACGGGTGTAACGTTCAATCATGCTGCAATTTACTTAGGGGACGACCCATTCCTGTCGATAGAGCGGCTCAAACGTCATCGCATCATCGAACACGTTGGGATGTTCTTGCAGTCGATTCCAGGCCGCGAGCCCGACAAAGCGGGATGAAAGGCGCGTGAGACCACTAATTGTGGAGGGGCTGAGGAAGGGGGCTCCCGGACCACATAGGAGTCCGCTCGACGTTCGTTTTCGACACTCATCGATGCTGACGAGCTCTACGATTCCGTTCGAGTGTTGCTGCTCTAAACCGTCCTGCGTTACAGCATACGTGCCGATATAGAAGAGGTCGCGATGTGATGGAATCAGACAATGGATGATTCCATTATTGCTAGCGATACAAACTTCGCGGCTTGCCCACACTAACGACTCAAGCGTATCGATACCAAGCATTGCTATTGTCCCATCGAAGCAAAGACCTTTAACGAATGAGAGTCCTATGCGTAATCCGGTGAAAGAGCCAGGGCCAGCAGACACTGCAACGACATCAATGTCGGAAACATGAACATCTGCGCCGGCTAGTGCGTTGGCTACACAGTTCTCGAGCTGCTCCGCGTGAACGTTCAATCGATACACTTCGGATATGCTTGTGAGTATGCCATCAATGCTTACGCTAGCACCGCACGTTGTGCCAGATGTCTCTATCGATAACATTCGAGTCAAGTGTCGATCTCCTCGGTTGTAGGAGCTTGCTCTTCGGCCCCAGGCTGCTCCGAGGGCGCGTGAAGTGCATCCGTCAATTGATGGAGCAACGCAACGGCATCTTCGCGGCGTGCAAGCTCGACGTTTACGAACAAGCGCTTGCCATTCTGAGAAAATCGAGCGTTTGGCATTCCGGTGATAGCTGCAAGGAGCCTAGGGAAGGCCCTTTCGTAATAGGGTGTGTCAGACTCGCCCGGCAGTTCAAGCAACAGACCTGTGTCTTTAAGACTCACGCGTACGAAGCCAAGCGGAAGTGCTGCTATTCGTAGACGTACGGCAAAATGGAGTTCTTCGCCTTCAGGCGGTAGGGTGCCGAAACGATCGCGTAGTTCACTAAAGACAATGTCTACCTCGGCATCATTGTCAGCATTATAAAGTCGTTTATAAGCATCGTAGCGATCGGTGTCTGCCAGGATGTACGATTTGGGCAACAGTGCATCAACATCAAGTTCAATCGCGACATCATCATTCGCGAATTGCGCACGCGACGTCGGACGTCCTGCAAACAATTCTCCGAACTCTTCTGACTGGAGTTCGCCCACCGCTTCTTCGAGAATCTTCTGATACAGTTCGAATCCCATGTCCATGATGAAGCCGCTTTGCTCGCCACCGAGCAAATTACCTGCGCCGCGTATTTCCAAGTCGCGCATTGCAAGCTGAAATCCGCTACCCAGATCTGTGAACTCCTCTAGTGCTTGTAGACGTCGCAGAGAAGTGCGCGATAGGGTATGAACGGGTGGGATTACTAGAAAGCAGTATGCCTGAAGATTGGAGCGGCCGACGCGACCGCGCAACTGATACAGTTCTGCCAGGCCGAAATTATCGGCGTTCACGATAATGATCGTGTTGGCGTTGGGGATGTCGAGTCCCGACTCGATGATCTTGGTGGCGATGAGGACATCAAATTTCCGCTCGAGAAACGCTTCCATGGTGTCCTCGAGATTTGTCGTGTCCATTTGGCCGTGTGCCATTGCTACGCGCAGCGATGGTGCGAGCATTTCTACTCGACGCTTCAATTTCTCGATGTCGCTAATTCTGTCAGTAACGATGAAGGCTTGACCACCGCGTTCCAACTCATGGAGGAGCGCAGCACTCAACACATCGTCGTCCCATTCAAGAATGTCGGTGCGGATAGGCAAACGATTACGAGGAGGTGTTTCGATAACAGATAGGTCGCGCGCACCCATGAGCGAAAAATTCAGTGTACGAGGTATCGGTGTAGCTGTGAGCGTGAGCGTGTCAACCGTAACACGAAGTGCGCGAAGCTTTTCTTTTGCAGCGACGCCAAAGCGATGTTCCTCATCGACAATTAGCAGGCCGAGGTTTCGGAAGGCTACATCTTTGCTTAGTAGACGATGTGTACCAATGACGATGTCGACTTGACCCTTGTCAAGCTGTTCTAGGATGACTTTCTGTTCCGCTTTGGTCTTGAAGCGCGAGAGCACCTCTATCTTGACGGGATAACGATGCAGTCTATCGGTGAACGTCAGAAAGTGTTGTTGTGCAAGGATTGTAGTTGGAACGAGCACGGCAACCTGTTTGCCAGACTGAGCAGCCTTGAATGCTGCACGAATAGCAACCTCTGTCTTACCGAAGCCAACATCACCGCAGATGAGCCTATCCATTGGTGTCGCCAACTCCATGTCGCCCTTCACGTCAGACGTCGCGCGCGCTTGGTCTGGCGTGTCTTCATACTGAAACGCTGATTCGAACTCCTTCTGCCAGATCGTATCGGGCGCGAAGGCGAAACCCGGTTGTGACTTGCGTCGCGCATACAGCGCAATCAGTTCCCGAGCGATGTCTTTTATGCGCTTCTTCGCGCGCGCCTTTTTACGTTCCCAATCGCCTGAGCCAAGCTTGCTCAGTTTTGGAATGGCCCCTTCTTCCGCTGCGAACTTGCTGAGCTTGTGGATGTAATTCAGGTGTACATAGAGGAGGTCGCCCCCTTCAAATGCAACGCGAACACACTCCTGCGCGCTGCCGCCAATTTGTATTGTCTCGAGTCCTTCAAATCGTCCGATGCCCTTGTCTGCATGAACAACATATTCGCCTCGATGCAGCTGATGTAGTTCGCGCATCGAAATACCGCCGCTGCTTTTGCGTGCACGTGCTTGCGCACGTTGCCGAGCAAAAACCTGATGCTCTGTGAAGCAGGCAAGCTGATAGTCATCCCAAACGAAGCCATTCGAGAGGGTGGTTGACACCCAACGGACGCCATCAAGGGCACGCTGCAGCGGTACGGCCGCTCCAGCGTTGTCTTCCTCGATTTGTTCTGCTACAGCGTCAGATAGCTCGCGAATCCGTCGAACGTTTTGCTGTCCGTCTGCACCAAGGAACACCTCAACACCGCGATTGTCGAGCGTGCGAATCGTTCGTAGAAGTTGCTCGATGCTTGCCGCGAACGGAGGTTGTGCCTGCGACTTCATGGCAATGGTCGGTTCACCAATAGAGTTTATGATGAGTAGAGGATGACGTGTTAGCATAGAGAGATCGACAGGCTCCTCGAGTCTGTGTAATTCACTCTCAATGACTTCGGCTTGATCCTGCACCACAACGCAATTCGCGGGAAGGTGGTCAATCAGATGCTGCGTAACAATCGCATCGTCGTGATGAAAGATGCGTCCGAGGAAACGTATCTCGCGATGCTCGCGAATAGAGCGTTGCGACATTGGCTCGAACTCGCGAATCGACTCGATGGTGTCGCCCCAGAATTCGAGACGTACGGGATTGTCCCAGCCACCCGGAAAAAGATCGACGATGCCTCCGCGGACAGCCATGTCGCCAGGCTTGGCTACATAGTCGGTGCGCTCAAATCCCTGCAGCGACCGATCCGTGACAAACGTGTCGAAATCGACGGTTTGTCCGGCCGTAAGCGACACAGAGGCCTCGGCCATATCCTTTGTAGATGGAATTCGGTATGCTAACGCGGGTGCAGACACGACTAGCAATAGTCGGTCGTGCGCCGCGAGTTTCTGCAAGGCATCGACATGTTCGTGTCTGATGGTGTTAGCAGTCTGCACAGCGCTATGTCGAACGTCTGCGAGCATTGTCGCTACGTTGTCTGACCCCACCAGTATGCCCAGATCGTGGGATATCTCGGAACACGAACGGTCGTCAGGCGTAATCACTACGAACGCAGCGTTGCCCATACCCCAGACTGCCGCTACAAAAGCCGATAGGGATGAGCCATGAAGGGTCTTGACGCTAACCGATAATCCTTGTGTAAGCGCCGCGGCGGTTTCAAGAACATGGTGTGAACCTGCGAGTACACGAAGCAGGCGGCTATAGTCGGATTGGATAGAATGCACGGGGCGAAGGGGAACTCGTTTGTAACACAAAGTTACGGAGTGAAATCTCGTCGTAAGTTTGGGACACGTTTATGTACCGCATCAAATACCTACTCGGAAGCATGGTCACCATCTTCAGCGTTGTGTACTTCCTATTTGGGGGTTCAGGCTGGTATCGTGGTGATGCTTCATTTCAGGACGTACTCACCTGTATGGTGCTTGCGTCGTTGCATATGTGCGGTGGTGGGTGGCTTCTCGTTTCTAGCTTAAAAGATTTCAGGGCCGAACGATCGAGAGTAGACGGCCTCGTTCGTCATCTAATTCGCACGAACGGCGGCCGTGTCGTCGTTGGAGATTTAGCGCGCTACGCAGAGATTTCAGACGATGATGCTCGTGATCATCTCGAGCGGCGCTCTCAGCGCGATGTTGCTTTTGTAACCCAAGGTAGAAATGGTTACGATGTGTATTACTTTGGTCAGCAGTACTGGTATAACTAGTCACCCTTAGCGGTGTCTCTAGCAGCCCCCTCGGCCCCTTTCCGCACCTTTGCTTTGTCGCTTTCCATCCTCATGCTGTCGAGGTAGTCGCGCATAAGTTGCTGGCGTTCCATCTTTCGCTCATAGCGCTCACACATTCCTCCTCTGCTTACTACGAACAACATCGCAATCGCAAAGACGGCAGTTATTGCCGTGATGAATATCCGTTTGCGTTTCAGATCGTTCGAACTCGGTGCCGAGCCATCGGTTGGGTGTCTTTCAGGGCTCACGGTACCCTCAACGCAATCGCACACCACTCTGTTTCGGTAAGGGTCTCAAGCAAGGTGCAGCCCTGTGCGAGAAACGGAGCCGTAACCTCGTCAGCATCGTACTTCAGAATGCCAGAGACGAGGATAATGCCACCTGAACGTACTGCGTTAACAAATTCGGTGGCGTACGGAATCACGAGATGTCTATAAAGGTTTGCCGCGAGACCATCACATTGTTGCAATTGCATCTCCTGCAGATTTGCCTGCTCCAATCGCACTTGGGCCTCAACTTCGTTACGAACGATGTTCTCGTTCGCGTTTTCGATAGACCACTCGTTGTTATCGAATGCAAACACTTCGCGCGCTCCCAACTTAGCAGCTAGAATGGCCAGCACACCAGTACCAGTGCCGATGTCCTGCCATGTATCGCCAGCCTTCACGTACTTCTCAACGAGGCAGCACATCATGCGTGTGGTGGCATGGTGGCCTGTGCCAAACGACATCTTCGGAGTAATAATGAGCTTCAGCGGCGCATCAACTTCATTAACGCGCCACTCGGGAACAATCGTGATGCGATCGTTCACCACGACGGGGTCGATGCTCTGTTCCCATTCTGCATTCCAGTTCTGTTCTGGAATCACATCCTGGTTCAGGATAGACGTGGATATGCCCATTGCTTCTAGGTCGCTAGGGATTGACGTTGCCCATTCCTCTTGCCACACAGTCTGGTCGAAGCAGGCCGTGATTAGGTCGATGCCTTCCTCGACACCGATTAGGGGATAGGTCGAGAGGACTCCCATGGCCAGATCGCTCTGCTCTTCAGGAATGGCAAACGTCACGAGTACATAATTTGTGGGCATAAACGCAAGATTACAACACCCTGAGGCATCGTTCGTACTTTGCCTTCCAACTAAGTGAAGGGGTTCACATGAATTTGGACGAGAGGGTAAGACTAATAGAAGTCGTGGTGATGGATGTAGACGGTACGCTTACCGACGGCGCGATGTATTACTCTGTGCAGGGCGAAGAATTAAAGAGATTCAACACCCGTGACGGTATGGGAATTACGCTGTTACGGAGAGGAAATATTCGTCCGGCAATTATCACATCAGAGCAGTCTGAGATTGTGGTGAAGCGCGCGCAGAAGCTTCAGATTGCAGATGTCATCCTTGGGTCGCACGACAAGACCGCATCTCTGAATGAGCTATCCGCACGCTTGTCAGTGCCGCTGAATCGCATGGCATACATCGGCGATGACGTAAATGATATACACGTAATGAAGCGTTGTGGGCTCACTGCGTGCCCTGTTGATGCAGTATCTGCTGTGAAACAAATCGTTGACGTTGTTTGTACAGCACGCGGCGGCAACGGAGCCGTGAGGGAGTTTGCCGAGTTTATCCTAACTCGGCAGGGAAAACCAATTACCTTATCGGAAAACTGGTGACACAATCAAACAATCTAGTTACACAATCAAACACTATGGAGCCTGAAATGAACAGACAAAATGAAGCCTACACAAAGGGCCTTGTAATAGGTGCCGTCGTTGGCGGCGCAGTTGGAACCATCGTTGCGTTATTACTCGCGCCTAAGAGTGGCCGCGAGCTACGCGGTGATATTGTCGACCGCAGCGAAGAGATTTATGGCAAAGCGCAGAAGTACTTCCGCAAGGAAACAGAGAATCTCGAAGACTTCATCAACGAAGGCCGCGACAAAGCAGAACGCATGATCAAGAGTGCAAAGGATCAGGCCGAATCAATCCTTTCCAATGCTGACCAGGTACTGCGTGATGCCAAAGGCCGTGCTCAACAGCTAAAGGAGACGGTTCAAGCTGGTTCGCACAAGGTTGCAGATGCTGCTAAGGCAGGCGCTGATGCGTTTCGTGCTGAGCTGAAGTAAGTATGGATCCGATCCTTTTAATCTTCAGTGTCATTGCCCTTATTGCGTTTTCCGCACTTTGTGTCGTGGCGATTGTGTGGATCTTGGACCTCAAGAAGCAGGTTGCCCGCTCGGTAGTGGTACTCGACGTGGCTGGTCGCGATATGTCTGACATCAAGCACAAGCTTATGCCTGTTCTTGATGAAGCGAAGACAATGTTGATGCACGCCGGAAATACCTTTGAGCAGGCTGATATTGAACTCGCAAAAATCGGCAAGGGTGCTGACACGTTCATAGCCATTGCTGAGGATGTGCGACGGTTTGAGCAGCATCTGATTGACCGAGTGCAAGGCCCACTCGATGACGTAACCAGCGTCGTGAGCGGTGTGTTGAAAGGTGTCAGCACGTTCGCTCGCACGCTGTTAAAGCGCTAGACTCAGTTTCGAAACCGATAGGCTATTCCTTATACAGGGATAGCCTATTTCTTTTTCTTAAGCGACGCCTCGAGATCGATGCCATAACGCTCGACGAGGCGTCGTACGTCGTTATAGGCGTCATCTCTTGTAACGACGAACCCTTCAACGCTTGCAATGGCGTTTAGCGCTTTCTGTCCCTCGGGCGTAGCCTGAAACTCAAGCAACGCTGCGACAATGCGATCCTGCATGTCGCGTGGCAGAGTAGCTCTTACAACAACCGGGTCGTTTGGTATCTCATCCGTTAGTGCGAGTATGCGGACCTTCTCGTACACATCGGGGTGTTCATTTACGATTTTACAGCGCGCGTCCAGTATTTCGCCCGTAAGCGTATCTGGCGGTGAATAGAACACTGCACCCGCGTCGACATCTCCTTGATACACCTTTAGCACGACTTGATTGTGACCCTTGGCAAACATTTCTTCTTTTGGAACAACCCCTGCGTTGCGGAGCATTTCTTTTGGATAGATATAGCCTGAAGTCGAGGAAGGATCGACGTACGCAATAGACCTGCCATGCAGTTCGCGAATTGAATTGATGCCACTGTCATCGCGAACGATGAATTCTCCACGATAGGTGAGCTCGCCCTGCCTGCGTACGACGCGAAGTCGAGCAGTGGCGCCATACTTCGCGTGGGCGAGCAGGTACGAAAATGTATTCATGATTGCGACATCGGCACGCCCAGTGCCGAACGCTTCAACGACGGTGATGTAGTCGCTGGGGACGGTAACACGTACATGAAAACCTGTCCGGCGCTGAATGAAGCTGGCAAGCGAGTCGCCGTTGCGCATAATCGTACGTGCGTCCACCGACGGTGTAAGCATTACGCGAATCGGATTCTCCTCGCTCCCAAGCGACCTGTCATTCAGTAGGGGACGCAGTGACAGCCACAAGAGGCCCAAGACCAAAACAGTACCGAAGATTGTTACCCTGCGCATGTGCTATCTGCTTGCATTCTGGTGACGGTTCGCCATTTCGTAGTTTTGTGGCTCTACCAGACAAACTTACGACGAGCATCACCGAGGACTTTTATGAATATTCACGAGTACCAAGCCAAAGACCTGTTGCGCCAGCTAGGCGTGCCTGTATCGTTTGGTAAGGCTGTTTACAGCGCCACAGAAGCCGGTGCCATTGCGTACAATGACTTTGTTCAACGCGGTGTGTCTGTCGTCGTTGTAAAAGCTCAGATTCACGCTGGTGGCCGCGGTAAGGGCACAGTGCACGATCCAAACACCGGTGAACCTATTGAGGTCCTCGGCAAACCGCTTCGCGGCGTAACCGTAATCCATGAAGGCAACATTGCTGATCGAGTCTATCAAGTTGCGAATGGACTCTTGGGTAATAGGCTCGTTACGATCCAGACAGGTCCTGAGGGTAAGATAGTCCGACGCGTGTTCATTGAGGAAGGCGCGAACATTGCACATGAATACTACTGCAGTATCCTGCTCGATCGAAACAACGCGCGCAACGTAATTATGCTGTCGACTGAAGGCGGCATGGACATCGAACACGTCGCTGCAGAGACCCCTGAAAAAATCATCCGTGAGCATGTTGCAGCGGGGCAGCCCCTTCGTGCATATCAGGCGCGAAAGATGGCTTTTG
>JBKJNB010000145.1:0-4344 GCA_046595995.1 Candidatus Kapaibacteriota bacterium | reverse complement strand
GACGTCGTGCTAACACCGCCAGCCGAAACCGGCGTGGGGTGCAACAGAATCTGCGCTTGCGTTAGCGTGCACGCAACGAGAGCGAAAACAGTGATGAGGAAGGTGGTTCGCATTATTGGACCACCGTTACAAAGAAGTTCATCGCGGCTGGATCGATTGCTGCAACGGTAGTGTTGCGAATGCGAAGACGCACGACACCTGCAGCTTGGACGTAAGCAGATCCTATAATGACGTCTAGATCAGCGGCGGGTGATACCACGACGCTTGAACCAATAACTGCATTGACGAATGGGAGGTCTACGTTAATAACAGCACCGGCAAGAATGTTTGGAATGTCGAAGGGCACAGTGCGTTTGATAACGTTGGTTATGGTTGTGCCGTTTGTTCCGAAGCGAACATCGCCCGCCACATCGAGCCTACGTGTTGGATTCGTTAAGCCGATACCAACGTTTTGAGCTGTGCCTCCGTTGCCTGTGATTGCGCCAATGACGACAGCATTGTCAATGGTGACTTCGGAGTTTGAACCAATAGCGACGGAGTTGGAAACAGAACCATCAAACTTCGTGTTGTGACCTAGTGCGACGTTATCACTTTCCGCTGCACCCATACCTATGCCTGCATCATGACCAAGCGCGACGTTTCGCGCGCCACTCTGGACACTTCCACCTGACAATGTTCCAACGAAGGCGTTCTTCTCTCCAGTAGTAACATTGTCTCCGGCATCCATACCGATGGCAACGTTATTGTCACCGTCGGTAACGGCTTCAAGGCTCTTCATACCAATAGCCGTGTTGTTGCTACCATCTGAAACGTCGCGTCCGGCTTCCGAGCCGATAAGGACGTTGTTGTCGTACTCAGAGCCGACGCTTCCTACGCCGGCATTAGACCCAATCGATACGTTGTCGTGGTGTGACGAACTGTTATGCCATGCCGCGCGATAGCCAATTGCAACGTTGCGATGGCCAGTTGTTGCGTCTTCGGCTGCTTCAGAGCCCAGATACGTATTCTGTTGGCCCGATGAGCCCAGACGTCCAGCCTCGTTGCCAGCAAAGAGGTTGTCGGCAGATCCACCCAACAAGCCAACGTTACCCGTATTACCCACGAGTACATTTCTGTTTCCATTGAGACCATTCGATAGGAAGTCAGCACCTTCGATACGATACTCGAAATCGCTGTCGATGTTGATGTGTCCAGAAATCGCGTTCAGTGCTACAGCGAGCGCAGATGGAGCCGTAACGTTTGCATCAAGCGTTAGAGCAGTGGAGTTACTGCCAGCACCGTTGCCTGACGATGTGATGCGTGCGCCTACAGCCGTTGCGGCGGGTGCAGCACCTGCGTATGCAATATCAAACAGGTAAGTGCTACGTGGGGTTGCTGTCGCTTGCGTAGCAGCCGGAGCATACGTTACGCCGCCGCCGCCGCCACCGCCACCCGAGACGAGGACATTTGCTGCTGCGGTTATTCTACCGGCTGCGTCAACTGTGAACTGCGCAACATTCGTTGCATTGCCATACGTACCTGCTACAACAGTTGTGTTCGCCATTCCCGGGTTAGGATATGTTCCGGTAAGAACTCCACCAGCAGCACCTGTTGGTGGTGCTCCGGTAATAGGAACATTCACAGCACTTGTAACACGTCCAGCAGCATCAACCGTGACTTGCGAAACGTTTGTACCATCACCATAGACGCCAGCAGTTACACCAGTCGTTGACATTTTAGCCGAAGTGATTGCGCCGTTCAGGACCTTCGCGGTTGTAACAGCATCAGTTGTGATGGTTGGGTTTGGATACGAGCCTGTGAGGTCGCCACCAGCGCCACCCGTCGGCGGTGCACCAGTGATAGGAACATTCACAGCACTTGTAACTCGACCAGCAGCATCAACCGTTACTTGTGAAACGTTCGTGCCATTACCATAAACGGCAGCCGTAACACCTGTCGTTGACATTTTAGCCGAAGTGATTGCGCCGTTCAGGACTTTCGCCGTTGTAACAGCGTCAGTTGTAATTGTTGGATTTGGATACGAGCCTGTGAGGTCGCCACCAGCGCCACCCGTTGGAGGTGCACCAGTGATAGGAACATTCACAGCGCTTGTAACACGTCCAGCAGCATCAACCGTGACTTGTGAAACGTTTGTGCCATTGCCATAAACGGCAGCCGTCACACCCGTCGTTGACATCTTCGCAGAAGTGATAGCACCATTCAGGACCTTCGCTGTTGTAACAGCGTCGGTTGTGATGGTTGGGTTAGGATACGAGCCTGTAAGGTCACCACCAGCTGCACCGCCCGGTGTTACGCCCGTGATGAGTACATCAGTTGCTCCTGTCACACGACCTGCAGCATCAATCGTTACTTGCGAAACGTTCGTTGCATTACCGTACGTAGCGGCAACCACACCCGTCGTTGACATCTTCGCAGAAGTGATAGCACCATTCAGCACCTTCGCTGTCGTAACAGCGTCGGTTGTGATGGTTGGGTTAGGGTACGAGCCTGTAAGGTCGCCACCAGCTGCACCGCCTGGTGTTACGCCCGTGATGAGTACGTCAGTTGCGCCTGTCACACGACCAGCAGCATCAATCGTTACTTGCGAAACGTTCGTTGCATTACCGTATGTAGCGGCTACCACACCCGTTGTTGACATCTTAGCAGAAGTGATTGCACCGTTCAGCACCTTCGCTGTCGTAACAGCGTCGGTTGTAATTGTTGGGTTAGGGTACGAGCCTGTAAGGTCACCACCAGCGCCACCAGATGGAGGTGCACCAGTAATCGCAACACTCACAGCACTTGTCACACGACCAGCAGCATCAACCGTTACTTGCGAAACGTTTGTGCCGTTGCCATAAACGGCAGCCGTTACACCAGTCGCCGACATCTTAGCAGAAGTGATTGCACCGTTCAGGACCTTCGCCGTTGTCACAGCGTTGGTTGTAATTGTTGGGTTAGGATACGAACCTGTGAGGTCACCACCAGCGACACCAGATGCAGGTGCACCCGTGATAGGCACGTTCACAGCACTTGTAACGCGTCCAGCAGCATCAACCGTGACTTGCGAAACATTTGTGCCATCGCCATAGACGCCAGCAGTTACACCAGTCGTTGACATTTTAGCAGAAGTGATTGCGCCGTTCAGCACCTTCGCTGTCGTAACAGCGTCAGTCGTAATTGTTGGGTTAGGATACGTACCTGTGAGGTCGCCACCAGCACCACCCGTTGGAGGTGCACCAGTGATCGGAACATTCACAGCACTTGTAACACGACCAGCAGCGTCAACTGTGACTTGCGAAACGTTTGTGCCGTTACCATAGACGGCAGCAGTGACACCAGTCGTTGACATCTTAGCAGAAGTGATTGCACCGTTCAGCACCTTCGCTGTCGTAACAGCGTCGGTTGTAATTGTCGGGTTAGGATAGGTACCTGTGAGATCACCACCAGCACCACCCGTTGGAGGTGCACCAGTGATAGGAACATTCACAGCACTTGTAACACGACCGGCAGCGTCAACTGTGACTTGCGAAACGTTTGTACCATTACCATAAACGGCAGCCGTAACACCAGTCGTCGACATCTTAGCAGAAGTAATTGCACCGTTCAGGACCTTCGCTGTCGTAACAGCGTCGGTTGTGATCGTTGGGCTCGGATAGGTACCTGTGAGGTCGCCACCAGCGGCACCAGTAGGAGGTGCACCGGCAATCGGGACATTCACTGCACTGGTAACACGACCAGCAGCATCAACCGTGACTTGTGAAACGTTTGTGCCATCACCGTAGATGCCGGCAGTTACACCAGTCGTTGACATCTTAGCAGAAGTGATTGCACCGTTCAGCACCTTCGCTGTCGTAACAGCGTTGGTTGTAATTGTTGGGTTAGGATAGGTACCTGTAAGATCACCACCGGCTGCGCCAGACGGCGGTACAACTATTGGGACATTCACTGCACTTGTAACACGTCCGGCAGCATCAACCGTTACTTGCGAAACGCTTGTTGCGTTGCCATAGGTTCCAACGGTGACACCTGTCGCTGACATCTTTGTAGACGTAATCGCGCCGTTAGCAACTTTTGTCGTCGTTACTGCAAGGGGTGCAATTGTTGGGGCAGGGTACGTACCTGTAAGATCGCCACCCGCAGCACCACCTGGTGGCACTCCTATGATTGCAACGTTCGAAGCACTTGTAACACGTCCGGCAGCATCAACCGTTACTTGAGAAACGTTTGTCGCGTTACCATATGTGCCAACAGCGACACCCGTTGCTGACATCTTCGGCGATGTAATAGCACCGTTGAGCACCTTCGCTGTCGTAACAGCGTCGGTTGTAATTGTCGGGTTAGGATAGGTACCTGTGAGATCAC
>JBKJNB010000005.1:0-5829 GCA_046595995.1 Candidatus Kapaibacteriota bacterium | reverse complement strand
TCGAAAAAGTCCTTCAGCGGCGGCGACTTCAAAACGGACTTCGATCGGTTCATTGCGACGTACACCATTCGGTCTTCAACGGGCATGGTTACGACGCGAAGGCCAATCGACCGGACGATTCAACTTTATCAGCGGACGCTCGACTCGTTGGGTACATGGTCTATCTATGCGAAGCGCAAGCTTGACTACAGCGTGATTGACGAAAACTTCTATACGAGCTATTGCGATTCGTTAAGTGCGAAAGGCATGACGGACTCGTCGGCAGGTAACTACATCAAGACACTCAAGACATTCATGAAGTGGTCCCGTCAGAAGGGATACCACACGTCCTCAGTGTATGAAAGCTTCTATCGCGACAAACGCACTGGCGACACCATCGCATTAACAGTCGACGAGCTTCGACGCATCCGAGATTTAGACTTAGCAAAGAACCCTCGATTAGCAAGAGCACGCGATCTGTTTCTCCTACAGTGTTATACAGGCATGCGTTATGGCGATCTCTCACAACTGGAACCGCGCCACTTCGACGATGACGCTCGATTGATTCGATACACATCGCAGAAGACGGACACTCCTTGTATTGTTCCCATCACACAACCGCTGTCGGAACTGCTCAAATGCTATCCATCAAGGCTGTTCGAGTTCCCGTCCGATGTTAAACAAAACATATATATCAAGGAAGTCGCTGCGTTGGCGAAGATGAAACAATCGGTTTCAGTATCTCAATGGATTAACGGCAAGCGAATCGAAGGGGTCTTTCGGCGTGACCAACTCGTAACCACGCATGTTGCGCGCAGGACATTTGTCACCACGTCGTTGCGCTTTGGCGTTCCCGAAGCTGTCATTAGTGCAGTCACAGGACACGCAGCAAAGGGCATGCTGCAACACCATTACGTAAAGTTCGACGAAGAAGGCATCCACGACATCATCTGTCGGGCATGGGAGCAACTATGAGCCAGTCTGCCAAGCTGTATTTGTTAAGTCCACTTGCATGGACGCACGCTCAAGACCTCCTTGCACGCGAATCAGAGATGATTGCAAGGGGCGTCGGCGCAAAGAAACGTCGCGACTTCCTCGAACGCGAATGTGTGCGCCTCCAGGATCTGTCCGAAGTATCCTTCAGGGAAACACTCGACGCATTCTCTGCTGACCTCTCACAAAGCGACGTCGACGTCGGAATTCACGACATGCGCGAACGATTCCGACGTCATGGCTTTACAGGCACATCACGCACAGTACGCAACACCAATCGTCGCCTTGGCAACGTCGACGTCGGCCTCGACGTTGCTACGATACTCGCTGGTATCAACATCCTCGGTCAGGACGAAGTATTCGCTGCTGCCGCAAGCCGTGTCTTTACACCCTTTTTTGAATTGCTTACTACCCATCCCGCTTACGCCGATGGCGAAGCTGCATTCAACGTTCTACAAGAGGAGCGACTGCTCCCTTCAGATAAAGACAAAAAGGCTCAGGCGTTGGCTCTCGAAATGATACGCAAGGCATTAGAAGGCATCGAAGATTATTCAATCGAGAACAAGAGGGACGCCGCATACTTGCGAGGCCGATTGCTCGACATCGACTTAGCAGACGTCATGACGTCCGTGCTGACTACGGGCGGTGTTGCCGCAGTCGAATCAATCATGCGCGAATCCATTGAGGTCCAGCTCGACCAATACTGGTCGGTCCTATGGATTGCACTCGACCCGCGCGTTACCGAATTAGGCGGGTGGAGTGAACAAGAAGAAGATTCCGAAACCAACACGTCACCTACGAAGGCGGCTCCGACTACGCACGAACGTATTTCCGTTCAGCAAGCACCAGATACTTCCCCGTTGCTTTCGTTAGCAGATGCAAGATCCGTCCTTAACGTATCACGTACGACCGTCTTTCGCCTCATCCGCGACAATGCCCTTGAGCTCATCAAAGTTCGAAGGAGGTCGATGGTGACAAGGGCGAGTGTTGAGGCGTATATCTCATCGAAATAAGTTGACGAGTGTCCATCAATTTTGTGCGGACCCTCCTTCTGGAGTCAGCCTTGCATTGTATTTCAAGACTTGTCCTGTCAATCTATCTGGATGCGCCGGTGAAGTTGCCCCTTTCACGGGAGCAAAGTGACAGGCTGAAATTCTGCCAAAGCACTCGTTCATGATCTGCCAGCGATTGCAAAAAGGGTTGTTAGGAATTCGAGATTTCGTGCGCGGTATTCGTTTTTGTTCGAAGTGATACACCACGGAGTTCGACTCGGTGCGAACCATAGCAGCAACGGTCTTAGATAGCGTCTGCGTCCGCTTGTTTCAACAGCCATGCTGCCAACAGATAACGAGGACGAAGTTCGGCAGGGTGTTAGTTTGCGTCGGCGCGAGGTGTCAGTTTGCTCCGGCGAAAGGTGTGAGTTTACTCCGGTGCGTCCACGTTCGTCCTACCACTTAGGGGGTCCGGTAGGATTGACAAGCGGGGACTAGACCACTATTTTCAATGAAGAACTACAGAAGAACATTTCGTCATCAGCAAAATCGTCACTAAGTTCTCATGTCTAACTGTCCGAAATTCTTTGACGACTTACACGAGTATTTGCCTTTCCTCTTTGCTGCTCCAGTAAGTCCTTTGACTCAAGTTATCTCTGGACCGATTTTCCGTACGCACTCCACCACACAGTATTCGTGCGTACTGCTGAGCTGATGATAACCATGCTGATGATCCAGATAAGAAGTATGGAAATAGGTTGAAATGCGCCCGAGGCGAACTGGACAATCAGAACCGGGGTGACCGTACTTAGAAACACAATAATCATGATAATCCAATTACTAGACAGTAATGAGTGCCTTCCAACAACTAAAACCACGCAGTACACTAGCATCCAGCCCGCATACGATGCAAACGAGATAATCACACTAAAAAGACTGTAGAAAAGCAGATAAGCCTCGACGAGTTCTGCAATGTGTGTATGGCCGGGCTCCAAAAAGATAAATGTAGTTGGTGCTACGGCCAGTATTCCAATCGTTATGCCAGCTTGAGCCAGCAACATGGCGCCAACTAGGAGAGCAGTCCATCCGGCAACTGCGACGGCTTGATTCTTTTGGGAAGACATTTGTTCTCCGGCCCGACACACGTTAAGGATTGTACGGTTGATCACTTTTTCTTGACTCGAAAGGCGCTGTCTCGCCCGATTTTCTATCCTCGCTGGAGCCATTGATACTGTAGCCTTCTTCTTTGACGCCTCCCAAATCGAAAGCATTTTTGCCGCGTTCAATCGGATTGGTACCAAATAAGAGAAATGAATTGCCAGATGTTGCATCCTTTAGCCACATCTCATATGCTGGAAACCCATCTTTAAGGCCGCGCAGTTGAAAATCGAACGCGTTGTTCGCTTTGCCAAACAGGGTGAGACCCATGATGGCATCTATTGCCGGAGCTTGAAAGGCAAGTTTATTCGTTGCCGAGGTTACAAATGCGAGGCTAATTGTCTTTGATACTTTATCAGCCGTAGACATTTTGACGCATAGCGTGTTTTGGTCCAGCGTGCTCCCTCCATACTGAACAAAACCTGCATAACCTGACGCGGACGTACCCGCCACATTCCCATCCGAATCCCATGATTTAGAGGCCGCTGCGGTATTGTTTAGCAATTCTAGAGTTCCTTGATCAAAATCAATCGCAACCTTTTGCTCCGTCCGGTACGTGGATGCGTATAAGCCGTAATATTGTCGGCTATCTCCTCCGAACGAGGTTTGTCCCCACCCGCCAGGAACAGGATTTGAAAGTGCCGCTTGCGGAATAAATGAGCGAAACGTCACTATGTATCGCTCCAACCCATCTATGTCAATCGCCCAAATCGGCTGATTGGAGGCGAATTGGTAGGGTGTCAACTCCGGATAATCACTCGATAGTGGATCAACACTTAAGAATTTTGCAATCCTCGGATCATATATTCTAAACCCATAATCTTGCTGATTCCCGTCCCCTTTCACATCGTTGTCGTTTTCCTTACCGTTAAAGCCGTATCGATAGCCGGCAACGCTTTCACTCCGCCCTTCGCGTTGCATACCAAATGGAAAATGGTCCGTATGCATTAACACGTCCGCACGGAAATTGCCCGCAGCAACCCAAATAGTGCGGTCGCCGATGGCAGCACGCACGTTACCGAGGTGGTCAGTGAGTTCGTAGTCTTTGTTGTTGAGATAGCGATCGTACGTATCCGGCTGTGTTAGTGCGGTGGTCGATTGAGCCACATCGAAGCGCATGAGTCCGAGACGAGTTGTGCCGTACATCGCGACTTCCTTGAGCCTGACGTCACCAGTTCCGATCTGTTCGTAGATCGAAAGTGTGTTCTTGCCCGACGCTTCTCGTCCGTAAAAGGTGGTTTTTGAGTCCCCTGCGCCGATGGGGTCTAGCACCTGACGTACCCTGTTCCCCATAGCGTCGTACAGATATGAGATTTCATGGGTCGCATTTGTTATCGACCGAATTTTATTTTGTGGCGTCCACTCAATGCCCTCCACTGGAATTCCCTCGGAAAGATCTTGCGTGAGATTACCAATATCGTCGTAGGCATAGTTCGTACTGTGCGCATGTGGAATCAAATCATTGGAGAAGGACGAAGTTGCGTCGGATGTTACGTCATCAACCCGTTTAAGACGATTCAATTCGCTTGATTCGTAGTGGTACGTGAGGTCATCAATGTTTGCACCCAGTGCATCATAGCGTTTGAGCACTTTGATGTTTCCATTAGGATCGTATTGATATGAGCTACCATACACGCCATTTGTGGGCGGCAATATCCAGGGTGGGGATGTCACTGTATTACGCAGCCAGCCAATGCTCTTCGTCAAACGACTGAGTCGATCGTAGGTATAGACGTCAGCTAGACCCTGCATCTTGTCGCCGTCATTTTCGCGGCCGTTGCTAGTCCAACCGGAGATGTTGCCATCGTACAATGATGATCCTGGTATTGTGGCCCAGGTGTCGTTCGTCAGATATGGTCCGATTGCGTTTGCTGGGGGCAATGGACGAACAAACTCGCCACCGTAATAACGAAGAATCATGCCGAATGCATCTTCAGGGAACGATGTCGCTGAACTCGTTCCGTCGGCGCCCGGGTCCATAGTTGTCACGAGCGACGGATGATTGATAGCTTTCAGCCATCCATGTACCGTGTACACGTAGTCGATGCCATTAACCATATCCTGACCGAGTTCGGTCCGATGCAATGGACCGTGCGCGAGGTATTCGTAGGATGCATCCTTCTCCCAGATCACTTCATCTCGACTTGTTTCAGTCGTAACGAGTCGCTGATCATGATCATACGTATACCTCACGTAGAATTGGTCGGGAAAGCCCCTTTGATGAGCCACGCTCAGCACCTTACCCGAAATCAGATCATACTCGTAGTCGATCTTAAGAGCAGCATCCATTCCAGGTATTTCATGTATCACCCACTCGACGTTTCCGTGCGGATCGTATGAATAGTGTGTCGTGACGCGGTCCGTAGCCGAACTAGCGCCATCCACGTCGGTGTACGAACTGCTAACCCTGTTTAGTAAATGCCTCTGTGTTATTGAAGTGTAAGGGGCAGGAAGGGTCGTCGATGCTTCTGTATATGTGGTAACGGTAATATCCGTCGCACCAGTAAGTGAGCTGGTAGCATCGGCAAGGGCTTGACCGTAGGAAGATGACTCAAGCTGACCCGATTTTACTGGGCGTCCAAGCGCATCATAGTCAGTAACAGAGAACAAGTCCGGTAAAGCCGCTTCCTGTTTCTCATTCTGAGAGACGCGAAGTTGTCCGAGCGCATTGTACCAGAACTCCGTCACACCTGACGGAGGTGTGACG
>JBKJNB010000135.1:0-2714 GCA_046595995.1 Candidatus Kapaibacteriota bacterium | reverse complement strand
TGAAGATGGTGTTGGCGGGTTCGCATGCGTCTCCTGAGCAGCATCAGCGCTTTATTATCGAGGCCAAAGCGGTCGCTCACTTGCAGCATCCCAACATCGTGCAAATCTTTGAAGTGGGCGAGGAGAATGGTTTGCCCTTTTTCTCACTTGAGTTCGTTGACGGCTAGGGTCTCGACAATCAGATTCGCGAAAGGCCTTTGGATCCGGTTCAAGCAGCGAAGCTGACCGAGACCTTGGCGCGCGCAATGCAATTCGCACATGACCACCATATAATTCACCGCGACTTGAAGCCAGCTAACGTTTTGATGTCGCATGCTGGGGTTCCAAAGATCGCCGACTTTGGACTCGCGAAACGGCTGGAAGACGCAGACGATTCGGGAAGTACTCGAACGGGAACCATAATGGGGACGCCCAGTTACATGTCTCCTGAGCAAGCCAGCGGAGACGTTCACGGCATAGGGCCCGCGACGGATCAATACTCCCTAAGTGCCATGCTTTATGAGTTCATGACGGGTCGACCTCCATTTTTGTCAGCTAAGCCTGTGGAGACGATTATGCAAGTGCTCCGCGCGGAGCCGGTTGCACCACGGCAGCTTCAGCCAAAGCTCCCAATCGATTTGGAAACGATCTGCCTGAAAGCACTTCAGAAAGACCCAGCAAAGCGCTA
Source organism: Candidatus Kapaibacteriota bacterium (assembly GCA_046595995.1). Classification (GTDB taxonomy): domain Bacteria; phylum Bacteroidota; class Ignavibacteria; order Kapaibacteriales; family Kapaibacteriaceae; genus JAWXBR01. The sequence continues at coordinate 2,047 of JBKJNB010000135.1, read as the reverse complement.
TGCAAACTGCACGGATTTTGCGGATGACCTTGCGCGTTTCGTAAAAGGAGAGCCAATCGCAGCTCGACCCGTTAGTCAGTTGGAACGAGGCTGGCGATGGTGCAAACGCAACCCGCTGGTAGCGAGTTTGTCGGCGATGGCAGCAACAGGGTTGTTGGCTGTGGCGATTATTTCATCCGTCTCCTCATGGATGGTTTCAGAACGGAATGGGCAACTCAGGTCGGTGAACGCTTCGCTATCTCAAGCCAATAGCAGTCTCGACGCGAAGAACGAGGAACTCGATTCAACCAACCAAGAGCTCAAAAAAACCAACGTCCAGTTGAGTGACTCGATCATAGAAAGCGATCGGCGAAGCAAGCGTTTGGAAGACTACATTAAGAACGTTTTTAGTGAGGTTAAGAAAATCGACATTGCGGAGAATCCGAGGATGAAGGACTACCGCAACGGTTTGTTGGTGAAGACGATTCCGATCATCGATGAGATCGTCAAGGAGTTACCGGAGGGGCAGGGCATACCAGCCAAGATGAGCGCCCTTTCCGATCTTGCCCAATCGTATCGAGAGCTCGGCCAATCCAAAGAAGCCGAGGCACGGGTCGTTGACTTGGTGGCACTTGCCCGTCAGCGCGTTTTGGACAAACACGGTAGTGATGCAAGTCGCAACAATTTGAGCATCATGCTTCGGCAGTTGAGCGAGATCCGTCAAGAAATGAGTCGCGACGTGACCGCAAGTCAAGCCGCGCTTCGCGAAGCCATCGAAGTTTCTGAGGGAATGGTGGAGTCGTCCAAAGCAGCGTCAGATGGCCTGGGTGTGATGATCAAGTACAAGAGACAAATGGTATTAGCTGAAGCTGTGTTTGGCTTGGGAGTCAGTTACTATCGACAAGGCAATGGAAAGGCTGCAATAAAACATTTGGAACGAACTTTAAGTTTGTATCAGACTATTTACGATTCTGTAGCAGACGGCTCGGCGTTTCAAGATCCACCGCCAAATTCACAGCCCATTACCGAGGATGAAAAGAAACGTACCGTAGCATCATTGCGAGTGATGCTGTCGAAAGCGAAGCTGGCCATGGCGGGTGTTTACCATCGCATCGGTGAACCAACGAAGGCGGAATCACTTTTTAAAACTGCCTTGGATGCATCGGAAAAAAATCTAGCCAGCGATCCAACCAGCACCGTAAAAATGCGAGAATTGGTGGGCATGCTTGGTTTGCAAGGGGAGTTTCTCGCTCAAACAGACAGGATTGAAGAAGCGAATATCCTTTTCGAACGAGCAGCACAACTTTCCGAAAAGCTAATGGGGGGAGACGGGAGTCGAGTCATCGAGTTTCAACGAGCGTCAGCCACTGCGTTTTATCGCTATGCTCAGTGGCTCGGAGAGGAGAACGCGGATCGTGCCAAAGCGTTCGGAATAGAGTCCCTCAGGCTTCGAGAATCGATGGTGGCAGCCGAACCCGATGACGAACGGCGGCAAATTGACATGCTAGCGCCTCTTGGACGATTCGGAGATATTAGTAAACTCGAATCGATGTCGAACCATTTCATGGAATCTAAAAAACGCGATAGCGAGATGATGTTGGATGTGTCAAAGGCGTTAGCGCAAGCAGCGGCACGAACCGAAGGCGACGATTCCGAACGGTTGAAGTCGAAATCCATCGATGCGCTCGAAGCGGCATTGATGCTTGGACACACCGATGTAGTGACATTGAAGAAAGAAATCGAATTCTTACCAATCCGGAATGACAGCAGATTTGAAACGATTTTGAAAAAGCTCGATTAGCACTTCTGGCTCTTCCGCAGAATTAGTGGGTGAAACAGTGCTCCTTGGGGCCAGCCCCAAACCCCGGAATTTTACGCATTGAGCAAAAAGCAGGCCTGTCATAATCGAAAGAAGTCAGAGGCTACCGAAGTAACCTCTGGCTTGCTTTTCGCCTTGAGCGGCGCTCGAGTTGGTTTCCACCAGAGCTCTATCCTCCGCTCAAGCATTCTCATCGTACCGATTGCAAAAATCAGAATCAACTAAAAGGAAAATACATCTTGGAACGCG
>JBKJNB010000052.1:0-2884 GCA_046595995.1 Candidatus Kapaibacteriota bacterium | reverse complement strand
TATCTGTAGCGAATCCCTGGCGGAATTGGTGTCCGTAGGCGATAGTCGCCAAAACCTGTTGAGTCTTCGAAGGTGAATATAGAGTTGTTGGCGTACGACCAGCGAACTAACAAGGCGCTGCCAGATTGTGCTGAATAACGCTCGGTGGAAACTGGTTCGCCGTAGACAATGAAAAGTCGACCCATATCCGTAAGCCAGCCTTCGGAGTAGGATCGAAAGCGTTTGTTTGCTGCTTCGATTCGACCGAAATACTCTTCGAATGCTTCGTTGCGCGTTGTCGAGGGTGTTGGGTCTTGTCGCTTCCAGAATTCTTCGAAGCGCTGCTGACGTTCACCGTCACTCTGGGCGGCGCGAATGTTGTCGAGGTCGGATTGCTCGGCTACATAGATTAACTGCTTGATCGCCTTATCTAGGTCGCTAAGAATGGATGTCGTAAGCGAGCGAGGTATAACGTACGGACGTGTCCGCGTGGCGAGAGTACGTGTGGTGTCGGTTGGATGTAAACGCATCGTGAGGGTGTACGAGCCCGCAGCTGAACGTGCGGGGACTGTTAGCGGTATAAATGTCTGTTGCGTTCGCAGAGAGCACACAAAGGCCGATCCTAGCCCCTTTGCCAGCACCCTACCGTCAGAGGCTGCAATCTGCCAAGACAACCCTACAGTACGCGGAATGCTATCGGTAATCACTTCTACAAACGCAAACAGCGGCGACTCGGTGCTCCACACGACATCGCCCACAGAGGGCGTGATACGATAGCGCTCGCCGTTCTGTTCGATCTCTTTAAGGTACATGATGCTGCTGATGTTGGGCACATCATTAAGGAGGTCGGGCACCACTAACTGTCGCGACTGCTCGTACTCACGACGAGAAAACTGATCACTCACTGTTACTTCTACGCGATACGTTCCGGGCAGTAGCGCAAGTGTGCGCACACTGTTGTCAGCCTTGCCTGTAGAACCACGCGTAATGGCATACTCGTCTTCGACCACCGAGCGCGTGTACGCCGAATCGATGACTTTACGACTAACCGAGTCACGGATAAGTAGGTGAACCCTGTACTGAGCCGCGAGGGATTTATTATACGTTTCGAACTGCAACGACTGATATGGCACGCCGAGGTAGACGTCTACGCGAGAGCGAGTGTCGCCCACCGCACCCCTGAACGCGTATGCGTCCACAAGAATTGTCGGACTCACCGTGCTGGGTGACGTTGGCTGCGCAACCGCCTCGAGGGCGATGGCGAAGCAGAAGGGGATGATGGTGCAGAGGGCGGGGAGGAGAATTCGATGCATAGCGTACCTGAGTTCGGACAAGTATACGAGTGTCCGTAGTTTTGCACCCTCACAGGGGAATGTTTATGCAACCAGAGAACCTGGTCTTTCTTGTCGTCTTACTGACTGCACTGACGGTGTTCGGTTTCAGCGCGATGCGCCTCGTGTCGTGGCTTCGTGTAGCACGACCCGACGTGCGCTGGGATCGCATACCCGAGCGGCTTGCTACCACACTTGTTGTGGGGTTCGGACAGAGCAAGATTCTGCGCGACAAAGCCGCAGGACCAATTCATGCCATGATTTTCTGGGGCTTTCTGGTGCTGCTGTTCGCAGCAACAGAAATGGTGCTTGAAGGACTAAACCATACGTGGTCGCTGAACTTTCTTGGTCCGGTGTACTCCGCCGTCACCGCCCTCACCGACATTTTCTGCCTCCTGATCATTCTCGGAACCGTGATGTCGCTCTGGAGGCGTTACATCACAAAGGTCCGCCGCATTCAAGTCGAAAGCGAGAAGTTTGAAGCGGGCCTGATTTTAATAACCATCTTTACAATCGTTTCAGCACTCCTCATTCAGAACGCATTGCGTGTACATGCAACCGGCTCAGATTACTCGTGGGCTATGCGTCCGATTGCATGGCAACTCGGCCACGCACTCAGCAACGTATTAAGCGAAGGGGCTACGTCGGCATTATTCCACACCGCCTGGTGGATTCACGGCGTGCTTATTTTGGCATTCTTGAATTATTTACCATTCTCGAAGCACCTGCACGTACTCACAGCTATACCCAATGTGTTCTTTGGTCCGTTGGGTCCCACAAACATCCTCGAAAAAATCGAGTTCGAAGCTGAGGGTGTAGAAAAGTTTGGTGTGGTAGACATCGAAGACTTCTCGTGGAAGACACTGCTAGACGGCTATACATGCACACACTGCGGACGATGCACAAGTGTGTGTCCGGCGAACCAAACAGGAAAAATCCTCGACCCACGCGCCGTAATCGTAAACATCCACGCCCGCACGATGGACCGCGCTCCGCTCCTGATTAAGCAGGAGAAGGGGATAGCATTCAGTGCAGATGAGCAGATCGTCTGGGACAAAAAACTCATCGGCGACTATGTGTTGCCGGAAGCGTTATGGCAATGCACAACGTGTGGTGCCTGCATGCAGGAGTGTCCCGTCAACATCGAGCATGTCCCCGCCATCGTCGGCATGCGTCGCTCAATGGTAATGATGGAAGGGGCTTTTAACGAAGAGTCTGCCCTCCTACCCGATGTCTACAGCAACATGGAAACAAACGCCGTACCGTGGGGCGGCTTTGCACATTCCGATCGTGCAGACTGGGCTGAAGGCCTCGGCATTAAGACCGCAGCGGAAGACTCAACAATGGAAGTGCTCTTCTGGGTTGGCTGCGCGGGCTCGTACGACGAGCGTGCAAAGAAAATCTCACGTGCTTTCTCCGAGCTTATGCAAATCGCTGGTGTCGACTTTAGAATTCTCGGTACAGAGGAAAACTGCAATGGCGATGTCGCTCGACGCACTGGTAATGAGTATCTCGCCGAATCACTCACCAAGACAAACATCGAGACATTACAGCGCTATCAGGTGCGGAAAATT
>JBKJNB010000021.1:0-5662 GCA_046595995.1 Candidatus Kapaibacteriota bacterium | reverse complement strand
CGTTCCAGTTGCTGCATCTAGCGGATACTTGGCACAACTCAAGAATGCCGGTTCGATTCTAAACACTGGTGCCGAGATTGTGCTGACGGCAACACCGATTATGTCGACGGACTTCCGGTGGGATATGAATGTAAACTTCTCCAGGAACGAGTCACACGTTGTGTCGCTCACGCCAGGCGTTGAGAACATCACCATTGGTGGGTTCCAGGGATCAACCGTGCGCGCCGTTGCCGGCATGCCGTACGGTTCGATTTACGGCTTCGGTTGGGCACGCGACGCGAATGGCAATCGCCTTATCGACGATGACCCGAACTCAGCTACATACGGTCAGCCGATTATCGGTGATGAAGAGAAGGCCTTCGGTTCGGCTAATCCCGACTTCCTCATGGGTATTCGCAATGAACTGACTTGGAAGGGGCTGACGTTCTCGTTCCTCGTTGACATTCGCCAAGGGGGCGTCTTGTGGAACGGTACACGGTCGGCTCTCATTTTCTTTGGTACTGCCAAGGAAACCGAAGCACGCGGTGGCACAACGGTACTGGAAGGTGTAAAGAAGTCGAATGGTGAACGGAATGACATCGTGTTGCCGCTCGACGAAAACTGGTATGTGTTCGGCAATGCAAACGGATTCTTCAGCACCAACACCGAAGATTTCATCGAAGATGCAAGCTGGGTTCGACTTCGGGAAGTTTCGTTGTCGTACACTCTGCCAAAGACGTTCTTCGATGACTTGCCAATCTCAGGACTGACAGTGAGTGTTACTGGACGTAACCTTTGGCTGAGCACGGAATACAAGGGCATCGATCCAGAAACAAGTCTTGCCGGCGCCAACAATGCGCAGGGCCTCGACTACTTCAACATGCCGAGTACACGCAGCTACAACTTTGCACTTAGTCTAAACTTTTAACAACCCGTAGGAACTACAATGAAACGAATACTGACAGGGTTCTGCGCGTTGTCACTCCTGTTGATGACTGCGTGCAACTCGTGGATCGATTCCGATCTTAACACAGATCCGACCGCGCCGAAGGATGCTTCTTTTAATGTGGTGTTGCCAACGGTACAAGCCGGACTTGCCTATGCGTACGGGGGCGACCTCGGACGGTATTCAAGTCTTGTTACTCAGCACATCACGGGCGTCGACAGACAGCACCTCGGCATTTACAACTATGTACTAACAGAAGCCGACATCGATAACGCATGGCAGTTCAATCTCTATGCGGGTCCGATGCAAGATCTTGCCCTCATGATGGCCAAGGCACGCAGTGATGGTTCTGCACACTATCTGGGCGTTTCGCAAGTGCTAATGGCGCATGCCATTGGTACGGTAACGGACCTTTGGGGTGATGTGCCGTATAGTGAAGCATTCAAGGGCGCAAGTGGTCTGCAAACCAAATACGATACGCAACAGTCGATCTACGCGGCCATTCAGACCATGCTCGACGAAGCCATCGTTAATCTTGCAGCGGCAACCAGCACGCTCTCACCTGGAGCAGATGATCGCATGTATGGTGGTGACCTTGCTCTCTGGACAAAGGCAGCGTACTCACTCAAAGCGCGCAACACTATACATCTCCTGAAGCGCGATGCAGGTGCTGCGGCTGCTGCGTTGGCGCTCTTGCCAAATGCGTTCACTTCAAACGCTGAAGATTTGCAGTTCACGTTTGGCACTATCCAAACAGAAGCAAATCCTTGGTATCAATTCATCATTCAGCGTGATGGTGATATCACGGCCGGACCGAAGATTATGGAGCTCATGGACTCAACGAACGACCCACGGCGCGCGCTCTACTTCGAAGCCGACGATTCCGGAAGGGTTACCGTTGCCAGCCGTCTCGGACCATTCTACGCCTCGATTAATTCAGCCGTACCGTTCGTAACATTTGTTGAGATGAAGTTCATCGAGGCAGAGGCTCGGTTTCTAGGTGGTGACATGGCTGGGGCTCATACCGCCTACACAGAAGCTGTCCGGGCGAGCCTGGAACGTACTGGCATAGCAGACACCAACGTAACCGCCTACCTGGGGCAGGCTGCCGTAGATCCGGGCTCGGCGAATTTGACGCTCGAGCTCATTCTCAACCAGAAATACATTGCCATGTTCACGCAGACCGAGTCCTTCGCCGACTGGCGTCGCACCGGCTTCCCACTCCTTACACCGATAACGGGCACACAGATCATTCGCCGATTCCCGTACGCACAGAGCGAACGGCTTTTTAACGGAGCAAATGTACCCGCGGGCCTAACTATTTTCGACCGTGTGTGGTGGGATGTACCGTAGTTTTGTTGCAACTAGTTCAAGGGGAGGCGCGTAACCCGCGCCTTCCCAAACGAACCAAACGGAGAATGCAATGAAGAATGTCTTTCTATTGTTTGCCCTTTGCGTTATCACGGCAGTAACCGTTAGCGCAACAGAGCCAGACAAAGTCACGCGTACCAAAGCGTCATACGACGCATCAGAACTGAAGAAGAACCTGGCATCAACACGCGGCGTTGTCACTGCGCAGGAGACAGAGAAAGTCACCTTCGAAGTAATCGTCGACAAAAATGGCGAGGTAAAAGACCTTACGTACAAGCACACAATTAAGACAAAGAAAGAAGCTGTTGTCGATGCCTTTATAACTAAAGCATATCAGGCAATTCTAAACACAACCTTCTTTCCCGGACGCACAAATGGCCAGGGTGTCGAAGACACCATAACCATCGATGTGCAGATGATAAACTAGGCAACTATTGCCCAAGCTTGGGGTTGCAATGAGATTCTTACTGGCATTGTCTGTACTTCTCGCAACCCTGTCATCGTGCTACAATCCATTCAACAATGAGAAGGCTGCTGTGACTCGTGTCGATTCCGACACACTGGTTGCGCAGCCTCTTGTTGTATCTGAACGCTTCCGTAGCGTTGTCGAACACAACCACAACGTATATCTGCCACCTGGCTTCAAAATCAGGGTCTTCTACGCCGGACGTCTAGATAAAGCTCGCTTCATGGCATGGAGTCCGGACAACGTCCTCTACGTCGCCAACAAATCCAGCGGCGAAATCCTCGCCCTACCAGACCGTAACCACAATGGCGAAGCCGACACAGCCATTGTCGTTGCAGACGATCTAGAGTCGCCACACGATCTCGAATTCTACAACGGCGCCCTATACGTCGCCGAAGAGCTACGCATTGTGCGGCTTATAGACGCCAATGGCGACGGCATCTTCGAAACACGCAGCATCTTCATCGACAACATTGCGCAAGGGGCTCAGTTGGGAGGGGGCGGCCACGACACGCGCACGATTGTGTTCGACGCAAAGAACCGGAAGATGTACCTGTCCATTGGTTCATCGTGCAATGTGTGCCGCGAAGATCACCGCGCAATCATCGAAGAATACAACGATCAAGGAGCAGAACGTCGCGTATACGCACGGGGCGTGCGCAATGCCGTAGGCATGACGTTGCATCCTGTTACGGGCAAACTCTGGGCAACGAACAACGGCAGTGATTGGCAGGGTGATGACATTCCACCCGAGTGGGTAGACGAAGTCCGCGATGGCGGCTTCTACGGTCACCCATTTGCCTGGGGCGACGGACGGTACTATGACTTTAACGTCCCTGTTGGCGGGTATCGTGACCTACTCCCCATCACCCGTGCAGACAGCGCTCTAGTTCGCAGCATGGTACCGCCTGCAGCGCTAATCCAAGCGCACTCCGCACCCATGGCAATCGAATTTCCAGACCCTTCGTTCCAAGCCCCTTACCGCAACGGTGCTTTCGTTGCACTGCGCGGTTCCTGGAATCGCAAAGAACCCACCGGTTATAAAGTTGTTTACTTACGGATGCGGCCCGATATCCAGATGCAGTCGGACAACAGGATGCAGTCGGCCAACAGAACCGTCGAGTCAGTCTCCGACTTCCTTCGCGGCTTCACGCACAACGGCAAAGCATGGGCACGTCCTGTCGGCCTCGAAACCGACACCCGTGGCAACCTCTACGTTAGTAGCGACGCCGAGGAGCAGTTTATCGCAGTGGTCACGCCAATCTTACATTAAGGAAAGCAGTAATGGTATGTTGAACAGCGGATATTATTTGGAGAGCATCCGTTACGTCACAAACAACATAGTCGGCCACGTCCACTGTAGGTCGGTGACTGGTTTCACTTCGTAAGTTGTAGGATCCTGCGGGGGCAGGCGATAGCTAACCTTTCTGTGCGGACGTATGTTAATAGTTCGATTGCAGAATTACATGAACGTCAGTCGACTGCATGTATTCGTGCTCGTTGCGTTACTCACCACGTGCATCGATGCTGTTGGCCAGGTAACGGTATACGGAAGAGTTACCGAGTCTAGCACGGGTGAAGTTGTTATAGGTGCGACAGTATCGTTTCATCGCGATTCTCTGCAACCAGGTAGAAGGCCAGAGCGCGGCGCCTTCTCGAATAAGTACGGAATGTACTCAGTGCGAAACGTGCAACCGGGCACGTATGCCATGGTTGTGAGTTACGTCGGATTACGTCCGTACGTGCACGCCGTAGTGCTTCGCAGCGACACTGCAGACCTTCGCATCGACGTTGCGATGAAGGATCAGGGTGTTTCTGCAAATGAGATTGTGGTAACTGCCGAAGGCCAGCGATCAGCTATCGAGCAGATAAGTACTGTGACACTTACGCCCGACTTTATCAAAGAAATGCCATCGCTAGGCGGCGAGGCTGATGTGTTTCGTGTGCTACAATTGCTGCCTGGGGTTCAGTCTGCCTCTGAGATATCGAGTGGACTATACATTCGTGGAGGCTCACCTGACCAGAATCTTATACTCCTCGATGGTGTAGTAGTTTATAATCCGAGTCACTTAGGTGGGTTTCTAAGCGCATTTCACGCAGATGCACTTCGGGATGTAAAACTCATTAAAGGGGCTATGCCGGCGCAGTATGGCGGACGACTTTCGAGTGTCGTCGACATTACAATGAAGGACGGCAATACAGAAGCGATACACGGAGCAGGTTCGATTAGCATAATCGCCGCAGGTATCGAAGTAGACGGTCCGATCGTCGAAGGAACGACCTTTATGGTGAGTGCACGGCGCTTTTACGGCGACTTAATAGTCGGCCTCTTTGCAGATGCCGACGAAGCACCGAAGTATTACTTCTACGACTTGAACCTGAAACTGAGTACACATTTGGGTGCGAACGATCGACTATTCCTAAGTGGCTATTTCGGTCGGGATGTACTAGGCTCGCCACCCTCGCAGAATGAAAACTTCGATGTTGACTGGGGAAATTCCACGGCCAACCTGCGTTGGACGCATATATTTTCACCTGAGTTGTTCTTCCACACTTCTGCTATCTACACAGACTATCGCTTTGGCTTCGATGCCGAAGAATCTCGTCAGGGTGAGGTTACGGCGCGCTTTGCAACGAAATCGTTAATCAACGACATTACGTTTCGCTCAGAAATCGAATGGGCTGCTGCGCACAACCATTTGGTAAAGTCAGGTGTGGACGTTACGTATCATGAGTTCTCCAGCGGCGTTACTGGAGTATTGGCGGAAGACCTAAATGGGCTTGTAAACACTGAGAGCATATTCGCAACGGATGCAAGTCTGTACTTGCAAGACGAGTGGACGATAACCGATGCATTGCGGGCCAATCTTGGCGGACGTTTGTATTACTTCCAAAAGGGT
>JBKJNB010000037.1:0-158136 GCA_046595995.1 Candidatus Kapaibacteriota bacterium | reverse complement strand
GCAGTGTTGCGCGACGTTATCCGAATGCACTTGTGCGTGTTGAACGAATTATTCACGATGCCTACCTGCCGGAAGAAGCAGTGCGCCTGGTCCGTTATGAAAATCCTCCTCGAAGCGATTGATGTGCAATGCCGCCGTACCAACAATAGCTCACCAAATAGCAATGGCACACAAGGTCCGGTTCCGATGGCGATTTGCTGGAGGAGCGGCGTGTATCAGGTTGAACAAATTCTTGAGACATGGACGTATCGGTCGAAGTGGTGGACGAATAAAGAAGAGACCCGCGAATACATGCTGCTTATCACCACAAATGGCGTAATGGAAATCTATCATGGCACCGAAGGATGGATGCTCTCGAGAGTCTATGATTAAGGAGCAACGAAATTTGGTGAAGCAACGCTTATCATGAATGCGCCTTTGCTTCCCCATGCGTTCGGCGCGCTGCACGTGCGTTCGCACTTCTCGTTTCTACGCGGCGCATCATCACCCGAAGAGCTCGCGGCTGTTGCTAAGCACCTCGGACACACCTTCATGTGCGTTACCGACTGGATGGGTGTGTATAGCGCAGTACGCACACAGCGTGCCTGTGCGAAGGCAGCAATAAAGCCAATCATCGGCGCCGAAGTTCTTGTGGGTAATACTTCACTGGTGCTCATATGCCGTAATGCGGACGGCTACGCAAACCTGTGTGCAATGCTTACGGATGCACACCAGCGCGATAGGGAGAACCCGGTCGTTACGATGCAGGACCTGCACAGGTATAAAAATAATTTACTATGTCTCACGGGCGGACGCGATGGACATCTCTGGACGCTTGTGCATAAGCGCAAGCACGAGGCCGCGCGTGCATGGCTGCTTGAGTTGCATGGCATGTTTGTCGATTCGCTGTATGTAGAGTTGGTGCATTACCGACGTCCGCAAGACAGCGTGACTGCAGATAGAATGCACGTACTTGCGACAGAGCTAGGCATACCATGTGTGATTGGCAGCGATGTGCGGTATGCGTGTGCCGACAACTATCTCGTGTACGACGTGTTTACGTGCACTCGCAAAGGCATATCGGTTTTTGATCATGACGCTGAACGTCCGGTCAACGACGAACAATGCCTAAAGTCGCAACACGAATTACAAACCCTACTGCCGTATCCCGATGCATTTGCGAACACTGCTCGTGTTGCGGCTGAGTGTTCGTTTGACATTCTTCCCGGACATATCACTCCACCGGGAGCACAACTGCCCGATGGTATTGATGCGCCATCGGTGCTGCGTGAGTTGTGCAGCATGGCGTTCACGAAACGCTACACAAGTGCGGAGCTCGCACCAACCCAGGCAGCATTGCTCGAGAAAGAGCTGCTCGTAATTGAAGACCTTGACTTGTGCGATTTCTTTCTTGTTGTGCGAGAGGTTGTTCAAGCTGCACGTCAGCGGGGGATAAGGTGCTCTGGAAGGGGCTCTGCGGCTAACTCTATTGTGTCGTACTTGCTCGAGATAACAGGCGTTGATCCAGTAGCGCACAAGCTGTTGTTCGAGCGGTTCTTACATCACGGACGTGAAGGCACGCCTGACATTGATGTCGACTTCGATAGCGATAGACGCTCAGAAGTAATTGAATGGATGGAAGCACGCTTTGGCATAGAGCAGACTGCGATGACTGCGAACATTATGACGTATGGCTTTCGCATGGCGGTACGTGATGCAGCAAAAGCACTTGGATGGCCAAACGATGTTGTGAACCAGATGTCGAAGGCAATGCCTGGGTACATGACGAAGTCTATACCAGAATGTCGCGTAGAACTTGCTGCAGTTGTAGGCGACTCGCCCCTTCTGCAGACCCTTCTCGAAGTTGTTGTTGCAATCCTCGGCAGGCCGCGCCACTTAGGCTTACACTCAGGCGGTATGATACTCTCATCACGTCCGTTGCACCACCTTACACCCGTACAGATCTCCGCAAATGCCGTAAAAGTTGCGCAGTTCGACAAAGATGATGTCGAAGCAATGGGCTTGGTGAAGTTCGACGTGCTTGGCTTGCGCATGCTTGCATGCATAAGCGAAGCAGTCGAGTTAATTGAACGGTACGAAGGCAAACATCTCGAGCTGGATGAACTCACACTCGATGATAGGGGCGTGTACGAGTTGATGTGCAGCGGACACACCATTGGTGTATTTCAGATAGAGTCGCAAGGCCAGATGCACTTGCTTGCGCAACATCAGCCCGAAGTGTTTGGCGACCTTGTCTCCGAAGTAGCGTTATTCAGACCGGGTCCGTTGCAAAGTGGAACCCTAAACCCGTACGTCCGCAGACGTCGCGGCAAAGAAGCCACCACGTTCATTCACCCAATGCTCGAGCCGATTCTTGGTGACACACACGGCATTATCGTGTACCAAGAGCAAGTGCTCGAAATCGCGCACAAAGTCGGCAACATGTCATTGCGTGAAGCCGACGAATTTCGCAGCATCATCTCCAAGAACCGTAACCCCGAAGCAATCGAACGTATGAAGTCGCGCTTCATGCAAGGGGCCGCAGAGCTAGGGGTCGATGCTGAAAGTGCGCAACGCATCTGCGACCAACTCGCACACTTCACTGGTTTTGGATTCTGTCGTTCACACGCAGCGGCATTTGCTAAAACAGTTTATCAGAGTGCATGGCTAAAACTCTATTACCCCGCGGCATACATGGCGGCCTTCATGCAACACCGTCCGGGGTTCTACAACCTCATGACGCTCGAACAAGAAGCACGTCGGCTAGGTGTGCCCATGCTGTTACCCGACATCAACAAATCGCACATTCGTTACGAACTCGAACGCATTGAGATTAATGCAGAGAATGGGGATAGTGCGCAGATGCGCTCGGTGCTTGCAATTCGAAAGCCCCTTACCTCTATCACGGGATGTACAGCCGATGTTGCAAAAACAATTACATGGGCTCGGCTTATGGGAGAGTTCACCAGTGTTGAGGATGTTGTGCGACGCGTAGATGTGCACAGCGACGTGCTCGAGGCAATGGCACTATCTGGAGCGATGGATTGCATATCAGACAATGCGCGCAAGGCATTGTGGGAAGTTGGTGTGGGAGTGCGTCGAAAGAGCAAGGCAGGAAGTAGGTCGGGAAGTGGGTCTGGCAACTCATCAGGAAGTGGGTTGGACGAAAACGTACTCTTCGAACTACCACTCATCTCCGCAGAGGACGTGCCGCCGCTACCCGCTATGAAAGCCCAAGAGCGTCTCGCATACGACTACCGCACACACGGCGCAGCACGCATTCACCCTATGGTGCTGTACAGACGCAGCTTAACGGACATGGGCATTCATCCTGTTAGCACGTGTTACAAACTCAACAACACCACATTCACGACGGCGGGTATTGTAATCCTGCGTCAGGCTCCGCCAACTGCGAAGGGTTTTCTCTTCGTAACACTAGAAGACGAGTCGGGCTTCGTGCAATGCATTGTGCATCCATCCATGCGCGAACGCTTCAACCTCGAACTGCGTAACGCGGGCCTCATCGTTAAAGGCACGCTTGGCGGCATCAACAACTGGCGCGGCATCCAAGTGTTTGATGTGCGCTCCCTTAAAGGCGTCATTGGGGGCTATTACGGTCACCCCGCCATGTACGGCGGCACGGATACAATGGAGTTGTCGCTTCCCGATAGCGATGTGCTTTCAACACAAAATACCAACGCAATTACAGAGCCCATTAGGAATTAACTATGTGTAGTTTAATACCCGATGAAAACCATCATAACACTCGTCATTGTAGCATTCTATGCTGCTGGTACGCAGGGACAGACACTGTATGTGGGCTGTTACCGAAGCATTGACAATGCGCGATTACAAGCTGACTCAATACGTGTCCTGTGTCCCCAATTGAAAATTGACTCGATAGTAACAGGCTCTGCGTTTGTATTACCAACTACGACGGCTATTGTAGATCATGCTTCCGAATATCAGGCATCTGTCCCTGTTGATCTGTGTTCGTCCTGGGAAACGTTTTATCACTCCGCTGGCAGCGAGATTCACCTTACCATTGATTTAGTAGAATAAATGCCCAATAAACAGCGCATTAGCCCAATACTGCTCGCATCTGCATGCGCATTTGTTCTTGTAGGCATCCTCTTTCCTGCCCACTGTTCCGCGCAACTCCTTCGCCTATTCGACATCGATACTTCGGCATTTCCTGAGGTGCGTGCGAAGTATTACGCGTTCGACGACAAGCAGCAACAACTCTATCATGTTGCGAGCGAGCTGTCGATAAGGGAGAATGGCGTTTTGCGCGCGATCACGAGCGTGACGTGCCCAGCACCTGCGTCACAACGTGCAATCTCGTCTGTGCTGACCATAGATATTTCACAATCGATGCGTACTGGACTAAGCTCGGTGACGAATCTGGAGATGGCGCGAGCCGCCAATCTTGCGTGGATTGCAGCTATGCCATTGGGGAAGAGCGAGTGTGCAATCACAGCGTTCGATGATGCGAACTACTTTATTCAGGACTTTACAACAAATGCAGCAAAACTGACATCTGGCATTAATGGACTGAAGCCCAGAGGTGGGACTGACTATAACATGGGGCTGATAAAGGCGCCTGCTGGGGCTTTGCAGGCAACACTCGCCGGACAACACCAAAAAGTTATAGTATTTCTTACTGATGGTAGGAGTGAGACTGTTGTTGACGAGGCCGCCATTATCGCAGAAGCAGCGAGGCAGTCGTGCATCATTTTTGTGGTGACAATAAACTTGGAGTGTCCACTTGCATTAAAGAATATCTGTGCGGCGAGCGGTGGCTTTGCATACTCAAACATTGGGTCGATTCCGGAGATAGAGTTCGTCTATCGAGAAATACTAGGAATAGCACTGAGCGGGACACCATGCACCATAGCGTGGCAGGGCTTTTTATGCCCGGGTGGAGACCGTGAAGTCGAGCTGAATTCACCAATAGGTAAGGATACTTCGACGTATGAATTGGATGATGCCAAAGCAGTTAAGCTAGAGTTCTTGCCGACGGCAGTGTTCTTTCGTCCGAAGGCCCTTTTTGCCCCTTACGACACAACGATAACAGTGACAGCTTCGAATGGCGATATGATGGTGACGGATATCAGAAGCACGAATCCAGCATATACGATTGCGCCAAAATCGTTTGCGTTGACCGCCGGACAAAGTATAATGCTAACCGTGTCGTACTCGCCACCTGACAGCGGTTATACATTCACTGAGTTTACATTCTTAACCAGCGCATGCACGGAGTACTTTTATGCAAGCGGCGGTTATGCGGGTAAGCCAGCTACTAATCCGACGCTGCGGCTGCTGGAACCGAACGGACCCAATGCGCTCATAGCAGGGTTTGTAACAAAAATTAAATGGACGGGCGCACCAGCTAGCGGAAGCTTCAAGCTCGAGTACAGCACGAACAGCGGTACCAATTGGATTGAAATTGCACACCCAGTGATAGGTCTCGAGTACGATTGGCGCGTTCCAAGTACACTTAGTACTACATGTCTTGTGCGTGTGTCGAGTTTGTCGCCAACGGGTGGCGATGCTACGGGACGCGTTCAGTCGATACCCAACAACGGTACAGACTTGCGATGGAGCCAAGATGGATTACGTATAGCTGCATTACACACCTCTGGCGTAACCGTGACAAATCCGTTCAGTGGGCAGCATCTTGTAAGTATCCTGCCAGGCGAGGGTGTAGGATCCTACGATTGGAGTGAAGATGGACAGCTAATCGCGACGGTAGGATCTCCGGTTCGTACAGCTATCTGGAATGCTAATACTGGAATGTTGATCCATAAGATTGGCCGCCACAATCGAGGAATGCATCACGCGAAGTTTAGTCCAGACGCAACGAAGGTTTCGACGGTCGGACTTGATACGTGGGGTACCATTTGGAATACTGCTAGCGGAGATTCTTTAGTTGCCTTGCAAGGACATCTGCTTCCGACGACGTCGGCTGACTGGAATCAGCAGGGGACTAAAATTGTGACGGTCAGCGCGGATGCGTCGGCAATAGTCTACGATGCTGTTACAGGTTCTGTGATACCGCTGCGCCTGGCGGACCATGCTGGAGCTGTGACCGGCGCCCTATGGAACAAGGACGGTACGCGCATAGCAACGCTTGGCGTTGACGGTATGCTAAACATTTATAGCGCCACTCCTCCACATGCACTATTGCATAGCCTACCCGGACATACAAGCAGACGTAATACCATGAAGTGGAGTCCCGACGGTGTGCATGTTGCCGGATGCAGTACTACTGAGGTATTTGTCTGGAATTCTGTAACTGGAAACAAAGTGCATACACTTCGCGGGCATGGCAGGTATATGCTTGCCCTTGCTTGGAGTCCAGATGGAAAAAAGATTGGTTCGGTAAGCAACGATGCGTTTGCTATCGTGTGGGATGTAAACACCGGTAAAGAAATCCGTCGGCTAACGCCGCAGTATCCACCAACTTTCATAGCGTTCAGTCCAAAGGGCGAATTTATTGCGACGTCGGGTAGCGTCATCACAATCTGGGGTGACCCTGAGACTCCGTCTATGACAGACGTCTCCGACGCCCTCTTCGCAATCGTAGGGTCGGTTCCGTATGTAATCAACATCGACATGCAACAAGTGGCGGTAGGCGAATCGAAAGATTCGGTTGTTCCATCGCTCGTATCAAACCTCGGTGCGTACCCATTGGCAATAGACTCGATTGTAATTACTGATACGAGTAACACGTTCACTATTGTGTCCGGAAGTGGTCCATACGTCCTGGCTGCAAGCGCTACAAGCAACATCGAGCTACGATTCAAACCGAAATCGGTCGGAATTAAAAGCGCAACGATGTATGTGTATACGTCTGCCGGACGATTCACTAGCAGGCTCGTAGGTGAAGGAATTACGCCGCGCCTGGTGATAGTCAACAAACTTATAGATTTTGGACGCGTTCTGTTGGGCGACTCTAAGACGCTAACACAAGTCGTAACTGTACGCAACCCTAGAGTGAACCCGATTACAGTATCGAACGTGGTGCAGGCGGGTCCGAACCTAACGGACTTCTCGTCAGCAATTATCGGTCAGTCGTTTACTCTGCAACCCAGCGCCGAACAACTCATCGATATTCGTTTCGACGCTCGTGCACTTGGACGCACCACCGGTGAGTTACACTTCGAGTACCCAGGCACTGGGTCACCAGCCAGCATTGTGTTGTTCGCAGAGGTTGTTGCCTCGACCGCAACACGCGGCAAAGCCCTCCTGCAAGTCGGCTCTGCGTCGGCACGTGTTGGTGATCTCATAGATATTCCGATTACCCTCGTCTCAGATAGTAATCTGCTCAACACCGGAGCTACGGCATTGAACGCACGACTACGATTTGAGTCAGCCCTGCTCGACCCACAGCCCCCTCTAAGCCCAGGCACAGTCAGCAACCTCGATCGCGTGATTGACATTACCGTTCCGTTGCAACCGGGTGCCAATAACGTTCTTCGGACGTTACCATTCCGCGCAACCTCAAGCCTCGACAGCTCCACAGTCATCTCACTCGAAAGCATTACTGTCCTTGGTGGCGATGTTACTATCACGGCTGAACCCGGAAGTTTCCAGCTTCTGCCCACACCCGTAGATCCGATCGATACAGCAGAACATGGCACTGCACTGTTGCGGGTTGGGTCGGCAACCGCATTGGTCGGTCAGAGAATAAACATTCCTATAATCCTCGTTGCTGATAGTAACCTTGCTGCTACACTCGCTACGAGTATCACCGGACAACTACGCTTTAATGCAACCCTTCTCGAGCCCCTTGCACCATTTCAATTCATACCGTTAGGTGGTGACCTCGGTGGTATTAACATCACCCTGCCTCTCTCACCTCGCACCAGCGATACTCTTGCTACGATGCCATTCCGCACCGCCCTCGGCAACGACAGTGTTTGCGCATTGACCCTCGAAAACATGCAAGCGGTAGGGGGCTCCGTTACCATAACCTCCGAGCCTGGCATCTTCAAGCTCGAGGGCATTTGCTTCGCCGGAGGTCCACGCCTTATTAATCCGACCGGACAAGTCGACCTCAGCAATGCGAGTCCGAACCCCATAGTAAACGGGTATACTGACGTAACGGTTGAGACATCGGAAGTGGGCACCATTTCGCTCATTTTAAGCGATATGCAAGGCCGCGTCGTAAGATCGTTCCTAAATGGCGAACTCGACAGTGGAAGGCGCATCCTGGCGCTCGATTTCATGAATGTGGCGTCAGGCACGTACATGCTAACGCTCCGCACCCCAACCGAACGGCGCACAATTCGCATCGAAGTTGCGATGTGATGACCCTTGCTCATCGCATTTCGGCGGGTGGGGCTCCAGGTCGGTCATTTTTTGGGGACGCCATAGCCGTCGAAGGGGAAGTATTGTTATCTTGGGCGGCATTCGGACCTAGCTCCCGCGCCCCTGCAGGTCAGTACCGGCAAGGGCGTTTCCAGTACAATACACGTTCATCTATTCGGATATTCAATGGCTACTGCGAAACAACAACTCTCAAGCAACATCCTCGACCTAATCGTCGTTCGCGACCCCGCCGTTGCCTCCAAATACAAGAACGGTGTTAAGACGCCGATAACGACGTTCATTGAAGACTATATGAATGGTCGCGTAGATGTAACGGTTGATGTGCAGCAGCTTATTCTTAGCCGGACGCACTTCTTCAATTACAACTTTGTCGGACATCACCTGAAGTTCTTCTTTAAGGAGTTTATTCCGCAGTTGGCGATTCACTCGAAGAAGCAGGATGAACGCGTAATTCGTGACCACTACGACCGGGGTAATGACTTCTTCGGTGCCTTCCTTGGCGAACGCATGATTTATACGTCGGCGTTTTTCCAAACAGGTGACGAAGACCTTACGACAGCACAAGACAACAAGCTGAACCTCGTTTGTCAGAAGCTGCAACTCAAGGCAGGCGAGCGCCTGCTTGACATTGGCTGCGGTTGGGGCACGCTTGTAGCACACTCGGCGAAGTACTACGGCACAGACTCCACAGGTATTACCATAGCTCAGGCCGGTGCCGATTATGGCAACGCGCAGATTGAGCGTTGGGGCGTTGCAGATCGTGCACGCATTAATCGCATGGACTACCGCAGTATTCCTGCTGACAAGTTCGACAAAATTTCATGTCTTGAAATGGCAGAACACGTGGGCATTAAGAACTTCACGAAGTTCATGAAGCAGATTAATGGCTTGATGAAGGACGAAGGCATCTTCTTCTTGCAGATTGCAGGTCTAAAGGCTGGCGTGCATCAGGAATCGATGTCATGGGGACTCTTTATGAGTCAGTACATCTTCCCAGGTGCCGATGCCAGCATGCCGCTTTCGTTTGTTGTGAAGCGCCTCGAAAAAGCAGGCTTCGAAATTCACAGCGTAGAAAATATCGGAATCCATTACTCACGCACGATTCAGCTCTGGTACCACAACTGGATGCAGCACAAAGAAGAAGTCACCAAGGCCTACGGCCAGTGGTGGTTCCGTTGCTGGGAAATCTTCCTTGCATGGTCGGTTGACATCGCAAAACAGGGTAATTCGACGTGTTTCCAGATTGTTTGCAACAAAAACCTCGAAGACTACAATCGTCCACGCTGGTTCAACGCTCAGAACCTTGGCGAACGCGACCTTATGACGAGTAAGACCAAAGTTGAACGCACGAATGGTGGCCTACACGAACCATCGATGCAACTGTAAACCTAGTAACCTAAGAGACTGTATATTGAGGGGTCATGCGACCCCTCTTTCTTTTTATACTTCTGGTCTCAGCGGCACTGGGCGTACAAGCTCAGTCCCTTTACCTCTACAACGTCGACGCTTCCTCGTTTCCAAGGATTCGCGCGGACTACGTTGCTGCGGACGCCATCGGACGTCAGTACCCTACGCTAGCAGCGGCAGATTTTCGCATGACCGAGCAGGCAGGCAGCGGTGTCGCTGTTGATGTAACGGCTTCGATATCACACGGATGCCGGATTGTTACGCGAGACTCAGCGGCGAGCATAATTCTGATCGTCGATGAGTCGCTTTCAATGGAGGACCGTGTTGGCGCAGTCGCCCGCATTGACCTTGTAAAAAATGCACTGCGAACCTTCGTCGGTCTGTTGAATTTCCAGACTGGTACACAGGTCTGCATTATTGGCTTCAGCAACGGTTCGCGCATGGCATGTCCGTGGACTGGATCACAATCGATTCTACTCGACTCCATAAATCGTCTCGCCCCTAGAGGCGCAACGAATTACGAATCGCCGTTTCTTGGCATACCGAACATATTCGACGAGTTTAAGAAACGTCCAGCATGGATTCCGAAAACGGCCATCTTCATCACGGACGATCAGCCCAATCCAGCAATTGTCAATCCTCAGCAGTTCATTGATACGGTCACTTCGAAAGCATTCGATCAGTCGATCGTAATCCATTCGATTTCCGTTTCAGAAACGTCTACCAATCCAACGCTGGCGACTATCTGTTCGCGCACAGGTGGCACGAGTCAGTTCGGTGCTGAAGGCGGGATGAACACGATGTTCGAGCTCATCAACTATTCTATTAACACGCGTACTGTTTGCTACATCGAATGGAAAGCCCCATACGGATGTACAGAGTTCGACCGCGAGCATACGGCAGTTGCTACGCTATTACGTGGCAACAACCCTGCTGACACCGCATTCTATTCGGCACCCGCTAGCAGTATTGTAGTGGTTACATCCTCTACGCCACTTCTAGAACTTGGCAGTCCACCGGCAAACACGTCGCTCGATGCCTCTGTAACGTTCGTTGCCACCAACATCGATTTGTTGGTGCGTGGCTATGCGATATCACCGTCGACTTACTTTACTGTCATCGACTGGGACTATCCCAGAAACGTTATCAATCCTCCGTCGCCAACCAACGTCATCACATTCAGAAGAAATGCTACCCGCACAATTCGCGTGCGATTGACGCAAGGTTCGATTCCCGCCCTTCACACTGCTGTACTTCAACTCATTGGCGACCCTTGCACGATAGTGCAGCCCCTTAGAGGAGGTGGTACACAGGTTGTGGTGGTAACGCCTAATGGCGGCGAAGTGTTAACGACGTGTGATACTGCTGACATTCGTTGGTCGGGCGTACCGACTGACGCGCCCGTGCTCATTCAATGGTCGCTTAATGGCGTTGCATGGAATACCATCGCAGCCGCAGCGACGGGTTTATCGTATCGATGGTTACCTACTGTAAAGGGGCTAACGTACCGTTTGCGTATTACGTATGTACCTGCCGCCGAATACATATGGTTGCAGCAGATTGGACACATCGGCATTGATAGTGCATCTTCTGTTGCGGCGCGCGTGGGCGGCGACAAGGTGTATGTAACAGGTTGGTTCAGCGGCACAACGCAATTCGCTGGAAGTCCGGTAAGTTTTCCGCAAGGCGCTATTGACGGATTCTGTCAGGAGTTCGATGGCGACGGTCAGTGGGGTCGAACGTTCCTTGTAACGGGGGAGAACGGAAAAAACGAACGAGTAATCGGTGCAGTAACCGACGATAAGGGAAATGTTTACATAGCAGGATGGTTTGAGAGCACGACTGCCACCCTTTCCGGCGGCACAATCAACTACACAATGCGCATGCCTGCCGGTCAGTCGGGAAGCGTTCGTGATGTCTCGAACATGTTCTTGGCTAAGATCACACCGACGGGTGTCATCGAGTGGGTGCGGTTCGGACAAGGCTCATTTCGCTATGCCGCCGAAGCCACTGCAACGAGCATTGGCATACTTAAAACGGCCAGAGGTCAGACACAGGTTGTCGTAGGCGGCTCCTTCGCGAGCTTCATTAATGTCGGCAACACCAAAAAGAGCGTGCCGCAGGAATTGGGCCCCGCGCTTCCGCCTGGACCGTACTACGCTGCGTATGACGAGTTCGGCAACGTAATCGAAGTGTTCGCACGCACACCTCCGACGTCGTATCGGTATGCATCAAAAACAACAACAGACTCCGCGGGCTGCACGTTCGAAGTTGACCACTTTACTGGTCCGATCACGAAGGGTCCGCTCTCTCTTACCGCGCGAAGCACCAACACAGATGTGTTCATCGCACGCAAGTGTCTAGGTCCGACATCACTCGACATAAGCAACGCAGACTTCATTGTTCGCATACCTTTTCTAACCGTCGCGAATACTACGTTCACACTAAAACCAACGATCGTCGGAACGTCGGCAACGACGACCTTTACGCAGCGCATCTGCAACACCGATCTCTATCCGACGCGCATTGCAGATGCACTCGTTACCGGACCCAACGCTAGCGAATTCTCGCTCGTGGTGCCAATTGCTGGACGCATACTCGCTCCGAACGAATGCATTGATATCGACATTCTTTTCCGTCCGATTACGCAAGGTGTGCGCACCGCAACGCTGAATATCATAGGCGACTGTGGCAAACTAGCTGCACCGACGCTCATTGGCGAAGGTGTTTCTGGATGCAGTCTATTTGTCATTGGTAAGGTGCAGATGTCGGATGTTGTTGTTGGATCGACATCAACGACGAGTCCGTGCATCATTCGCAACACAACTGGTGCTGACCTAACAGTATCGGTACGCATACAACCTATAGGCACGCTCTTCGATGTAAATCCTAAAGGTCCAGTCGTGCTTGCTCCGAACGATTGTTTCTCACCTACGATTACATTCAACGCTACTACGGCAACACCAGGCACCTACGTCACTTCACTCTTCTACGACCTACCCGCAGAGTGCGGAACAGTGTCGTCTGAACTTCAGGCAAACGTGCGCGACACGACGATTCTCCCGCAAAAGGACAGTGCAATTTCTATAGTTGACGTTGATTGGTTCTCGAGACGCCTGCGCACGATGAACGACTCTGTGATGTATCTCACAAACACTGGTACTCAAGACCTAACTGTAGAATCGATTGTACTAGGTGCGGTTAGTGGCGACGTTACCGCAGACCTAACGACGTTACCAACAATGCCATTCCTTTTAAGGTCTACACAGTCGATTGCCATTCCCATTCGATTTACACCGACGGTACGCGGACCTCATAGCGCGGAAGTAATTGCAACGGTTCGTGGTGTCAACGCTCTGGTTAAGGGGCTGGCAAGGGGCATTGGCATTTTGCCGGCGATAGCCGCAACAGGCGACACATGGCCGATTACACCCGTGTTGTCCGTTGCCACAAAAACGGGCAACGTCGTAATCCGGAACACAGACCCAACGACCACACTTCGTATCGATACTATTGTGTTTGTACGTCCAGCGCAAACTGACTTCTCTTGGGCAACTCCTTTTACCACGCAGTTCCCAGCGCTGATACTTCCGAATGGTACGCTGAGCATACCAGTTCAGTTTGTGCCTCAGGCAAGTGGAATACGCAGTGAATTTGTGCGCATCTACCATGACGCTAAAGAAGGTCCAGGCTCCGTGCCCCCGTATGCAGACACAACTGTTGAGCTTATTGGCAGTGGGCAGTCTTCAGATGCACTAGACCCCTTGTCTTTCCCAAAGACCCTTACATGTGATACGGCAGTACAATCGTTCTGGGTGAAAAATCCAAGTGCGACGACCCAGTTTTTGATTACCGACATCGTTGAAACGGATCCAAGCAATTCCTTTGAACTTCTCGGGACGAGACAATTACCGATCGCTGCAGCCGATAGCGTCGAGCTTTTCGTCCGTTTCTCTCCGTCCGCTGCACAAGTGTACCTGGCGACATTCAACTTCACGAACGCATCGATACCGGGGCTGTCGATTAATGTCTCGGGTGAAGGCACAACGACCGATCTTCGTGCCGTGTTTGGTCAGCTTGGCGCAGTCGCTACCGGACAGAATGTGTCTATCCCAGTCATCATTCGCCCTGCCGCTCCGTTCTTTAGCGGGTTTAAACGCTTCAACGTCGACTTAGTATATCCGAAGGAAATGCTTGTTTATGTTGGTTCGTTGCCAGTGAATTCGCAGGCAGTGATCGTGGCTGAGAACACCACGATTGCGGGCCGAGTGAACCTGACCATAGACGCAGTTGGTCCGTTCGTACAAGAGGTAATCATTCAAGCCCAGTTTCGTACCCTTCTCTACTCAGACTCGATTGCCATACTCACTGCAAATCTGTCGACAGAATACGCGTGCGTAGTAACTACGCCTGCAACAGGCGAACAAGTAGTGTCGCCAACGTGTGCGGGTAATAGTCGTCTCGTAAGTGTAGGTGTTCGCGCGTTTGCTCTCGCACAGCCATATCCGACCCCGGCAACCGATAG
This sequence comes from Candidatus Kapaibacteriota bacterium, assembly GCA_046595995.1. GTDB lineage: Bacteria > Bacteroidota > Ignavibacteria > Kapaibacteriales > Kapaibacteriaceae > JAWXBR01. The sequence continues at coordinate 143,888 of JBKJNB010000037.1, read as the reverse complement.
ACTCACCATTCGATACGCAACTGGATATGTAGCCGCTGCTACGTTCGAAATCATCGACGCAATTGGCAACGTCGTTAGTGCTGTGGCAGTAGGCGAACAGGCATCGGCCGAGTACGAGGTCGATGTGCCAGTGCATACACTTGCGGCGGGCACGTACGCGCTACGCATGACCTCTGGACATTACGTCAAGTCTAGAATCTTTGTCGTCGTTCGATAACGTTGACGCGACGTCAGCGAAATACTGCGGGTCTCGTATGCTTCGTGATGTGCGTTATCACACCCGTATTCATACCGTTGGTGTGGTTAACAACTTGGTCGGTAGGATGGAAAACAACAGTGTCGGGTTTGTTAGCATTTGGTATACCCGAGCTGTTCCTTCTCGCCGCTGCGGCCTTTATTGGTAAAGCAGGGGTCAAGGCACTAAAAGACAAGCTATGGGGCTGGTTTAAGGATCGTAACAAAACGGTTGCGACTCATATCTTCGTGCCCGTACCCACCTACACACACGATCCGTCTAGAGGCTATCGAATGCCACAGCTTAGTGTATACCTGTCGTTCCCAGGTACTTGTGAAGAAGCGCTGCATTTCTACAAACACGCATTCGATGGCGAGGTAAAATCGATACAGCGATTTAGCGAGACACCGATGCCCTCAGACCCAGCCAATGCTAACAGAGTTATGCATGCAGAATTTGTCGCAGACGGCATGTCTTTTATGGCATCTGATGCGGTAGGTACGTCTACAACGCGTCCAGGAACGAACGTTGCACTGAGCGTTAATCACGATAACGAAGCAGACCAAGCAGTCGTATTCGACAAGCTCGCAGACGGTGGTAAAGTCACGATGCCTCTTCAAGACACATTCTGGGGCGCGCGTTTCGGCATGCTGACAGACAAGTACGACATCAACTGGATGTTCAACTGCGATAAAAAGCGATAGGTAGATTTGCTTCTGTTCAACTCTAGAACTGCCGCATGACCCCTTTGCTACGACTGACGCTCGTTGCGCTGTGCATTGTTCAATGCTCTAATGCCGCACAAGCCCAGACTCGATATTCTCTATTTCCCACGACGGGTAAACCAGCGGACGTATCGGTGTCGCACCCTGCATCGTTCGTTGGGTTAAACGTGGCTGCATGGCGTGATGCCGAACTGAGACTTGCGGATAGAGAACGCGTAGAGATTACGCTCACGATGCCCGAAGGCGACATACTGACACTCGACGTCGAACGCTTTCACGTTGTTGACGAGACCACCCCACTTTACGAACTCTCCGTTGGTGCGACGACGCAGGTCCCGATGCCTCGCGCAGTGCTACTAAGAGGCGGCGTTCGCAGTTCGCCTTCGTCGCATGTGATGCTTGCAATTTTCCGTACATGGGCCACCGGCTACATAACACTAGAGCGCGCAGGTGTAATGAAACGTTACCTCTTAAGCCCCTTGGCCGAGACCCCTAACAGCATACACATTGTAAACGAAGATAGATACGCTCAGCACCCGACGCCATGGGAATGTAGTACTCTCGATACCGATTTTCCTGCAACGGGCAAGGATAAGGGGCAAGAGCAAACACAGGCGGTGACGAAGATTATTCGCGTAGCCATTGAAGGAGATGAAGAGTACTTCATCGACCATGCTCGTGATGTTTACAAGTGTGCAGAGTATGCACAGGCCGTGCTTGCTTCTGTGTCCGCCATCTATCAGCGCGATGTTTCTGCTGCGGTGAATACGCCGTGGATGGGATTCTGGGTGTCAACAGATCCGTATCCAGGCGTAACAACCGAAAACCTTCTAGCGCAACTGCGCACATACTGGCTGGCAAATCGTGCCGGTGTAAATCGTGCGGCGGTGAGTCTTCTTAGCGGAGTAAATGGAATAGGCGGCTTAGCCTACCTCGATGCACTATGCACCAATACAGCGTACGCGGTTAGCGCCACCAACAACACGTATACATATCCAGTGGCTGGATATGTGTTTGATACAGACATCGTGGCGCATGAGATTGGACATAACGTGGGTGCGCGTCACACACACTCGTGTGCATGGAATCCGCCTATTGATTCGTGTGTTGCGGCAGAAGGCACGTGTTACACAGGCACCAAGGCCAAGCTCGGCACGATCATGAGTTATTGTCACCTAACGCCGTTCGGTACAGAGCTTGTGTTTCATGCACGTGTGTCGGACTACATGGCAACGCGTCTTGCGGCGCGCTCATGTGTACTTGCGCCTGGTACGATGACAGTTCGTGCTGGACCCGATACGTCAATTTGTAATGGTGCAAGTGTTGTGTTGTCCGGTTCAGTAACCGGAGGAACAGGTCCGTACACCTACGCGTGGACTCCACTCATAGGCATTGCGAATCCAAACACACTTACGCCAACCGTGACACCGGCGAAGAGCATTACGTATGTGCTTGAAGTACGGGACAATGCAGGCAAGATCAATTCGGATACGGTGAAGGTCACTGTCGGACCGCAGCTTGTCGTAACTGTACCGAACACGCTTGTGGCTTGTGTGGGAGATCTAGTTAGCATTACAGCAACTCCTTCGAACGGCGTCGGTGCTTACCAGTATACATGGACGTACGACGGCCAAACCGTTCGCACAAACCAGCCAACGCTCACGTTTCGACCGTTGGTGGCGGACACGATCATGGTCGTATTGGTACTCAACGATAGTCGAGCAACGTGTCAGGCATCGGATACCGCCTTCGTATACGTCAACCGAAAGCCCGAAGCTACAATCAGTGGTCTGATGATAGCCTGTCGTGGTGAAATCATTATGCTCACCACGTCGGTGAATCAAGGTATGCCTCCGTATGCATGGCAATGGACGGTTAACAACGTGCCCAGGTCTCTTGACGATAATAGTGTGTTGATTGTCGTAGACGATTCGTTGGACATCAGGTACATAGTAACGGACCTATACGGTTGTAAGGATACAGCCAGGCATTTTGTGGCCATGCGCGATTATGTAGCCACGATAACACCCACCGAAGTGCAATTGCCGCCCATTCCGCCATGCGCAGACACTGCTTCGGCACGTGTTGTGTTTAGGAACACAGGTAGTTTGCCAATCACGATTACACAATCGAACGCACGCGTCATGAACAAGGCTCTACCAGTTACGATTGCTCCGGGCGCGTCTGAGACATTCGATGTTCATCTCGTGAATCTTCCAACAGGGTCGTTCACCGACACGTTGAAATTTTATGAGGGTATCTGCGCGAAAGAGTTTACAACTGTGCTAAAGGGAAGCCGAAACGGTATCCGTGTCACATCTCAACTCCCACTCGTTATTGGTCCGTTTGTTGCATGCGCTGACAGTAACACAGTCGACTACACATTCAACATTGCGAACGATGCCGGCGTATCAGTAACACTCAATCTCCCAGAGGGACCGGTTGTTGTTCAAGCACGCTCAACCACTACGATACGCCGCAGTATTCGTGCTACGTTTACAGAGCCCCTAGTGGTGGATACGTTACGCGTACCGTACACAAGCGGAAACTGTAGTGGCATGTTCATTGTACCGTTGCGCTTTATTAGCCAAACCGTTACTCTAATCAAACCTGACAGCATTGTGTTCGGCGGCGTCTTTAACGATGCATCTGCACCGATCTCGAAATCATTCCAACTGACGTCTACGACTGGCGGCGTTCCGTTCGTCATTATCGATTCTGTTGACGTCTCCGCGCCATTCTCAACTGCGCTTAAGAACGGACAACGACTGAACAGCGGAGTAGCAATTACGTCTTCTGTTACTTTTACGGCATCACAAAGCATGGCACTCGGCGTTGTGCGTGACACGTTGCGGGTGCGATCCGCTGGATGTGACGACGTTTACGAAGTTCCCCTAAGCGCTATTGTGGTTCTAACCGAGGTTCATTCGGAAACACTAAGCGGAGCTATTAGTATAGCCTACCACGACGATGCGATTTGGATACGTTCATCGGACGGGTCGGAATTTGATTCAGAGGTGCTCGACTTGCGCGGCCGCAGCGTCCTTCGCTCAACTGCGCAAGACCATGTAACCATTGATATGCGCGCCTTTGCAACCGGACTCTACGCCGTCCGCGTGAACACGCATCAGGGCCGCCTTGTCTCTCGCCTAATATTAGTCACACGTTAAAGGAATGTCATGAAGAACTCTCTCAAGCCCCTTACACTGTCAGTTGCAATCGTGCTTGCTATCGGACTTGTACTTGCTTCGTGCGGCACACCTACAAAGCCAAAGAATCAATCCGATATAGGAACGGCGTTCGGTAATGCTAAGACGGCGACGTACCCAGAGCCAGTAATACCGTTCGAAACCCCCATGCATTTACAAGTGGGGCAGCATGTTCGGTACGGCGTATTGGATAAAGACGGACAGAAGTCCATTTCTGCTTACAGCGTAATTGGACACAATGGTGATGTGTGGGTACTTGAATCGTACTCACTTACGGCAGGAAACGAATCGTGGACGCAGCTAAAAGTTGCTGGACTCGATCAAGCGATGGTTTCGCGCAATCCCGATGACATCAGCATCATCTCTGCTCGCACCAGGAACAACAACGACGCACCGTCAGAGATTGATGGCGTTGTACTCTCCCTTACCAAAGGCATCTACAAGGACGCGCTTGCACATTGGACGATGAAGACCATACCCGAGGGCAAGGACATAGCTATGACTGTGCCTGCGGGTACATTCCAGGGTCTAGTAAAGGCGAGCACAACAATGCACATCTTTGGAAGCTCGCTTACATCCACAGGCTACTATCACCCTGCTGTTCCGATCTCGGGACTTGTAAAGTCCACCTCGAGCAATGGTGTCGAAATGTCGCTGCTCGATTTTGGTACCAGTGGCGCTAAGGCGTCATTCTAACAACGCACACTCCTACTAATACAGTTGATTAAAGAACTCCTGCGCAGGTTTCTGCGCGAGGTAATAGTCAATAAGGTTATCAACGAGTTTATCACTCTTCTTCCGACCCTTTAAAGAATTTGAAGTATCCCGAAGAAAGTCCGCTCATACATTCAGTCCTTCAGGAATTGAAATGCTAACAGGTTGTTTGCGCGGTGCGCTCTCCATCGGTAAAGCTCTTTGCCCGGTTTTGGGCTGGCGTCACAGCAAGACCTAGTGTGACAAGGTTACAGGTCCAACCCGACGGTTCCAAATTACCGACGGGTGTTCAAGGGCATGTGTCCTTATCTTTACACTCTATGGCACAGAGCTTTTCCTTCGATTTCGTGTGTGACGTGGATATGCAGGAGGTTGACAATGCGCTCAACCAGGCCCGCAAGGAAGCTGAGCATCGGTATGACCTGCGCGGGTCGAACTTCACGATTGAAATCACGAAAGCCGACAAAAAGATCGAGGTGCGGGCGGACGGAGAGCACTTTGTTGAGTCCGTGCGGGAAATCATCGTCCAAAAGATGATCAAACGCGGCATCAGCGTAGAATCGCTTACCGAAAGCAAGCCGGAACTGATGGGTGGCAAGGCTGTACGGCAGTACATCACACTCAAGAGCGGCCTGTCCAAGGAAGAGGCAAAGAAGATTACCACGCTGGTCAAAGAGAAGAAGTTGAAGGTGAACGCACAGATTATGGACGAAAAGGTGCGCATAACCGGCAAGGACAAGGACGATCTTCAAACAGCAATCACCATGGTAAAGGCGGCCGAACTTGGCTTTCCCGTACAAGTCGAAAACATGCGTTAAGGAACATCGTGGATCTATTTCAGAAGTGTTTAGAGTTTACCAGGGCCGACGAAGTAAAGGCTTCGGGACTCTACCCGTATTTCAGGCCGATCGAGGAGAATGACGGTCCCGTCGTGCAGATAGAGGGACGCAAGGTCATCATGGCCGGCTCGAACAACTACCTCGGCCTCACTGCCGACCCTCGTGTGAAAGCCGCGGCGAAAAAGGCCATCGATCAGTTCGGAACTGGCTGCTCGGGGTCGCGCTACCTAACGGGCACAATTAGTCTTCACATCGAGCTCGAACATCGCCTCGCTGAGTACCTAGGTACTGAAGCAGTGCTGCTGTTTAGCACGGGCTATCAAACAGCATTAGGTGTGATATCAGCACTTGTCGGTAAAGGTGACTACGTTATCTCCGACAAAGAGAATCACGCGTGCATCGTTGGCGGCTGCCTGTTGGCAAAGGGTGGCTTCGCAGAGTTTGTACGTTACAAGCACAACGACATGGACGACCTCGAACGTGTTCTTAAAAAAATCCCAGCCGCTGCAGGTAAGCTCATCGTCACCGACGGCGTGTTCTCCGTTTCAGGCGAGTTCGTCGATCTGCCGAATCTCTTAAACGCCGCCGAGAAATATGGCGCACGCGTAATGGTCGATGACGCACATGCAACCGGTGTCGTAGGAATTGGTGGAAGGGGCACGGCAAGCCACTTCGGACTGGTGGAGCGAACGGACCTCACCATGGGCACGTTTTCGAAGTCGCTTGCCTCGCTAGGGGGCTTCGTGGCTGGTCCGGAGCGCGTTCTGAACTACCTCAAACACCATTCACCCGCCCTAATCTTCAGCGCCTCGCCTACGCCAGCATCTGTCGCTGCCGCGCTTACTTCGCTAGAAATTCTGCAACAAGAACCATGGCGCATTGAACGCCTGATTGCTAACGCCGATAAGATGCGCGCCGGCTTCAAAGCAATGGGTCTTAACGTCATCGAATCACGCACGGGTATTGTCCCCGTCGTTATTGGCGAAGTCGACTTAACCATGATCTTCTGGCGCAAACTCTACGACAAGGGTGTGTTTGTAAACGCATTCGTTCCGCCTGGTGTGCCACCAACGCTTTCGATGTTGCGTACGAGCTACATGGCAACACACGAGGACCATCATCTCGATACGCTGCTAAGTGTGTTCCATGATGTTGCACTCGAACTCGGTGTTATTAGTAAATAATGCAAATAAACAAGTACGAACGCGGACTTCGTGACCGCGTAGCAATTGTAACGGGCGCTGCAATCGGCAACGGACGTGCCTTTTGCGAACGTCTTGCTGAAGAAGGTGCAAAGCTTGTCATCGCAGATGTTGCCGACGCGTCGGCAACACTCGAAGCAGTAAAGCAAATTGGCGTTGAAGCCGTAATGATCCGTGCAGACCTCACCAAAGGGGCCGATGCTCAGATGGTTGTCGACACTGCCATCAAAGCATTTGGAAGAGTCGACATCCTCGTACACAACGTAGGTCATTACAGCGAAGAGCCGTTCGAGTTACTCACATTCGAAGAGTGGCAGCATACGCTCAACCTTACGCTGAACACGCTCTTCCATACCATCCGCGCAGTGTTACCACCGATGAAGCGCGCTGGCTTCGGACGCATTATTACGTTCTCGTCTGACACCGTCTGGCTCGGTACACCGTACCTAACGCACTACGTTACAGCGAAGATGGGCGTTATCGGACTCACACGCTCGCTTGCTGCCGAAATCGGCAAACACGGCATAACAATCAATACCATTTCGGTCGGCCTAACCGCAACGCAAAACGCGTCGGAAAGCCCCGTCATGAGCCCCATACTTGCACACATCATTCCTGCACAAGCTGTTCATCGTGCCGATGAACCCGAAGACATAGCAAATGTGGTAGCCTTTCTAGCATTACCAGCATCGGGAATTATCACGGGTCAGACCATCAACGTCGACGGTGGTGTGGCACGACATTAGGAGTCAGCATGATTCGCATTTGTACCACGTTGTGCATCGCTGTACTGCTCGCAGTAGCCACGATGCGCGCCGGCGATACCGTAACTGTAAAAACGCTTACGTTCGGTGACATCACAAAACGCTCCGGCACATGGCTCTTTCCTCCGGCACAGCGTTACGAAAAAATCCTGATGGAGTACACACTCAAGTGCGACCCTCTCACAACACACGACAAATACGATTGTGGTGAGTGGGATTACCTAACGTACATCTTCCTAACAGACTCTACGGGGACTGTGGACTCAACACGTCTCAATACGCCACTCTTTAAAGTGCATCGCATTGCACCGGCGACGTTTACGTATGCGGATGTTGCATCTGCCGCCACGCTGCAACCGGATACTGTGCGCGTGACAGCTGCACTTTCCGCAATACGCATACCAACGAGTACGCCCCACAAATACTCCATCGGTAGCGGCTCTTTGTCGCTAGCGCCGTTCACTGCGTCCGCTGGATTTCGCTCTCAGTTCCTATGGACTGCACAAGAGTTGGTTGCTGCGGGACTGAAAAAGGGCTTCATCTCGCGCATCGCTCTGCAAGGATCGACACAGCCGTTCTCAGGAAAAGACTTCGTTGTACGCATGCGTCAGGACTCCGCAGCGCGCCTCAATACTCTCAATCCAGATGCTGCAGTGTGGCAAGAAGTGTATCGCTACGACACGGTGTTGTTGTCGGCGACGGAGCAGACCTGGCTTGACATGTACACGTACTTTACTTGGGATGGTAAGTCTGACATTCTCGTTGATATTTCGGCAGCAAGTGTTACGTCCGGTAGCGTCGCACTCATGGCAACTGCGGGTGGCTCTGGTACGATCATGATGGGAAACGCAGAACGTCCGGGCCTTTTCGACGAAGGCGATGAAATCGTTGTACCAGCAAGCGTGTTTACAAATATTTCTAACGAAGTAAGTGTGATGTTCTGGTGCAAAGGCGACACTGCACGACAGCCACGCGCAAGTAGCGTTTTCGAAGCCTGGGACGCACAAGGACGTCGCGTGTTAAATGCGCATCTGCCGTGGGACAACGGACGTGTGTATTGGGACGCTGGCATCACTCCTGCAGATGGTTCATCAGATCGAGTGGAACAGGACGCTCCGGCAACATCGTGGGAAGGTCGTTGGAACCACTGGGCGTTTGTAAAGAATGCTACTACAGGTACGATGCAAGTATACTTGAACGGTTCGATGTTCATGCAACGCAGTGGTGCGACAAAAAGCATGAACGGCATTGCTCGTTTCAGTCTCGGTAGTGGTAGCGCAGGATCGTTTCCCGGCGCGCTTATGCACTTGGCGATCGTGAACAAAGCATTGGATTCCGCAGCGATTCGATCGGTTATGACGTCGGGGCGTAGCGGCTCACCACTGACCTCAACAAATATGCTGGCGTACTACGCTGGCTTTCCTGGTGGTGCCAATAGAGTACTCACAGATGTAAGCGGCGGCGGCCGCGATGCAAGGTTGTTCGGTCTTCCTACACTCACCACCATCGACCCTATCGACCAGCCCCTTGGTATCCAGCCCCTTACAATGCGTCCGAACATCGGCTTCGACCAGGATACTTGTTTTGGACCTGCCGGAGCTATGTCGCGCAAAATGCGGAGCGTGGCGCTGCCCTTGCAATACACCGACATCGTGCGCAACAGCCGACCAATACAGCGGCGTATCTATCATGAAGACTCGATTGCTGCGCTGAGTCAGCCTACAGACACGTTGCTTGTTATCGAGTGCAATCCAATGTTGCTGAGTTATTCTGGGGCGACCTACCAGACGAAACCTCGCAACGCAACTCCACCTATTCTTACCATGACGAACGGCGATCACACCTTCTTCAGTCGAATTGTAAACTTTGAGATTGGTCGATACATCACGCCGTATGGCATTGGGTTGAGTCTGGGCAACAACGGCTTCAAGTGGGTGTTTGATGTGTCGGACTACGCACAATTGTTGCATGACAACGTCACGCTGTCTGCAGGAAATCAGCAGGAGTTGATTGATGTGACGTTCAAGATGATTAAAGGCACGCCACCTCGTGATGTCACGCAGCTCGACCAGATTTACAGCGTTCGTGATGGTAGTTATGCGGAGATGGTTGCCGGACGCTTACTAAAGCCGGAAGTCGTGAGTATCGAACCTGCGTCGGTAACGCATAGACTAAAGACACGGACAACGGGACATCGCTTCGGCGCGCCTTCGAACTGCGCAGAATTCTGTCAGCGTAACCATCAACTGTTCGTCGACGGCACGAAGCGCTTCGAATGGTTGTTGTGGAATGAATGCGCAAGCAACCCTGTCTACCCACAAGGCGGCACGTGGAACATAGATCGCGCGGGTTGGTGTCCGGGGGCCCCCGTCGACGTCTACGACCACGAGGCCACGCCGTTTGCCCGGGACAAAGATGCTATACTAGTTGACTATGGCGTCGAAGGCGACCAATGGAATGGCTCGCAAGGTGTGTGGGACGTAACCACGCAGTTCGTTGGCTATGGCGCGCCGAATCATAAAATCGATGTGAGTATCGAAGAGGTTCTTGCTCCGACGAACTGGGAATTCTACCACCGCATTAATCCCATTTGCGGCGAACCAATCGTTGTATTGCGCAACACGGGCGCGATGGACGTTACCACATGTACCATCACGTATGGGGCCGAAGGGGGCCCGATGCGTACGTATACATGGAACGGAGTTCTAAAATTCCTTGAGCGCGACACGCTTACGCTACCCGCACCCACCTGGCCTTCGACGGGTACCCAACACACATTTGTTGTGTCGACAAGTTTACCCAACGGAGGCACGGACGAATACGCAGACAACAACAAGCAGGAGAAGCAGTTCACATTGCCCCCGATGCTGTATCGCGATTTCGAAATCGTTCTTCGCACAAACAGACAAGCAGCAGCGCAATACAACTGGTCGTTGCGGAAGATTGGTGGCGATACAATTAACTCCGGTAAGAATCTCGCCGACAACACCACATACAACTACAAACACACACTCGATGACGGGTGTTACGAGTTCGTGTTAAATAATGTAGAAGGTTACGGACTCGATCTGTGGTTCTTGCGTGCTGACCTCGGCACAGGTAGTCTCGCGTTCAAGTCACTCAACAACACTATCAAAACGTTTAATTCCGATTTCGGCAACACAGCATGGATGCAATTCCGCGTTGGTGACAAACCAACCATAGCAACGAATACAGACACATTGGTTTTCAATTACCCGACATTGGAACAGTCAACACGTCAGCTACTGATAACTCCCGCAAATCCTGCGGGATTGCACATCGATAGCATCTCAGTCTTTCACATCAGGAAATATTTCACAATCGTTTCAACATCACGTCCGCTGCCACTCGATCTCGCCCACGGCGACACAATAGCTGTGACCGTAGCGTTTCTGCGTGACGCGCTAGGCACGAGCTCCGGCACGTTGCGCATTCATTCTAATGATGAACGTCAACCAGCGAAAATCGTGAAACTCATAGGTGCAGCTGGCTCAACATCGGTTGACGACGAAGACGGGCGTGCGGGTGCATCAGGTCAGTCCGGACCCGAACTACAAGTGATCCCCAATCCATCCGACGGCAACGCAACAATCATCCTCGACCGCGTTGCACACATTCGTGTGTTCGATGCACTGGGAGCACTTGTGTTCGAACAGACAGCAACGCCAGAATCAATGCATGGCATGGCGCTCCCGCAGTTTGTATCCGGGTCATATACCATCGTTGCATCGGTAGGTAACACACGTTCGACAGCTTTGTACGTAGTGGTGCGATGAGGCCCCCCCGACTCATGTTTCTATTTGCAGTACTGGATTAGATGGACTCCTCTGACCCGAGACTCGGCGACTTACTTACCACAACAGCGGCACTGCGCGAGCAGACGTCGACTGCAGTGGCAATCATCGGTGTGCCGCAGCACATCGGTGTAGAGCGTAACGGCGGTAGACCCGGCGCCGCAGGCGCGCCCCTTGCCATCCGCAATGCATTGTATCGAATGGCAACATCGGCCATCGTGGACGTTATGCAGGACCACAGGCTCGTCGTGATTGACATGGGCGACATTGAAGTCGAAGGCCGGACACTCGAAGAAATTCACGACCAGCAGTGCACCGTCGTGCACGCATGCATGACATCGGGCATGGTGCCGCTAGTGCTAGGGGGCGGCCACGACGTTGCGTGGCCAACGATTGACGCACTCAACACGATTGGCGCATCGTATGGTGTAATCAACATCGATGCACATGCCGATGTGCGTGCAATGAAGGAAAGTCTTCCGTCAAACCAGAGCAGAACCAACGCAGTTAATTCCGGCACAACTGACGGGTCCCCGTATGCGCACTCTGGTTCACCCTTCCGTCAGATGCTCGAAGCACCTGCAAGCACGTTGGCCGATGGCGCATTTGTAGAGTTCGGACTTCAACCGCATGCAGTATCTGCTGCGCATCTGGAGTACATCGATAGCAAGGGCATGGACTTCATGATGCTCGATGACATCCGCACAGCGGGTGTTGCGCAAGCGTGGAGCATGGCACAACGTCGTGCATCGAAGGGTGAAGCTCTCTACGTGTCACTCGACATGGATGCATTCGCAAGTGCCTACGCCCCTGGCGTTAGCGCCCCTTCGGCTGATGGCTTCGTTCCACATGAAATAGCCACATGCTTACGCATGGCTGGTGCAGAACCAACGCTTCGTGCATTCGATGTTGTAGAAGTTAACCCTGTTTACGATGTAGACGGACGCACCTCAAAGCTCGCCGCCACAATGATTATGCACCTCTTGTCCGGGATTGCACAGCGCCTGCGGTAGGCCTGACCGCTGTTCGGTCCGGTCCTCTACCACCAACCAGTGAGAACGCCGTCCATGCGGCTAATGGTGCAACCACCACATCAATCGTGTAATGCACGTGCTGCACAACGACGGCGATGCCGACGAAGACCGTAAGGGCAACGAAGATGTAGCGTAGCATGCGCGTTGGCATCATCAATGCAATAAGGCACAGCAGCGAGACATGTCCGCTAAAGAACAAGTCTCTCGACAGCGCAACAGCGCTGCCCGTAAAAAACGTTACTATCGGATCAGCAAGGGAAATCATCCCAGCTGGTGGGTCGAGCGGCAACAATGCCATACATGCCACACGTATGCCGATGAGGATCGTATACGCTCGCAACAGGCGCAACAGACGTGGCGGATCAGTCCAAAGCAGCAACACCGTCGCAATAATCGCACAGTAGATCACCAGAAAAATTGGCCACGTAAGGTCGACCGGCGTGATGGCGTGCAGTATCGGGTCGAAGAACACCACACCTTGTCGTTGTTCAATCACCGCTATGAAGCGCGAGTATGAGAACAGCGTAACGGCCAACGCTGCGAGGGTTACCACCAGCACAGCAGTTGCATTTCGTTCAGCAAGATGTTCACGCCAGGTCATAGGTCCTTGATTCGGTCTCGTGGATCCACACACTTCGATAGCGTGAAAATAGGTGTTGGAAGCAATAAGCCGCTTTTAGCAGTGCCGATGGGTGGGAAGACCTCATCGATGTCACGAAGTAGTAGTCTTAAAGCATGCAGTATGCAGAGATGCAAAAACCAGTCAGCAAGGCACTTACTATTGACTCCGACTACCTACAATTCGTCGAGGAGTTGAAGTCTCGCATTGCCGTTGCACGCATCGCAGTGGCGCGGAGAGTCAACGGAGAACTGATTCTGCTCTACTGGGACATCGGGCGCAAGATTGTCGAAAAGCAGAAGTTGCTCGGTTGGGGCGAATCAGTGGTGGATATGGTTGCGCTCGAACTACGACAAGCCTTCCCTACAATGACCGGATTTTCACCACGCAATCTGCGAGACATGAAGCGACTTTACCTCGCCTACAGCGACGAAGCAATTTGGCGACAAGCTGCCGCCAAAATGACTCAAGCAGGAAGGGGCTCTCCAATTTGGCCACAAGCTGTGGCCAAATTGGAAGTAGGCAACCCGGGCGAAATTCTGAAGGCGTTTGTTGCTGAAATTCCGTGGGGACATCACTGCCTCATCCTCAACAAGGTTGTAGACCCAACAGCCCGAATTTGGTACTTAAGCGCAACCGCGCGTCTGGGCTGGTCACGTAGCGTGCTACTCAACCAGATCAAGGCGAAAACCTACGAGCGTGCTGTTACCGAGAAGAAGACACACAATTTCGATCTCGTCATGCCGGAGCACTTCGCAGAGCAAGCGGATGAAATGCCCAAGAGTACCTACTGTCTTGATTTCCTCGGGCTACGTCGCGTAGTGAAGGAACGTGAACTTGAAGACCGTCTCGTTTCGCGCCTTCAAGCATTCCTTCTTGAACTCGGCTACGGCTTTTGTTTTATCGGTCGTCAACACCGAATCACCCTCGGAAGGAAGGAGTATTACATCGACCTCCTCTTCTACCACCGATTCCTCAAGGCCCTCGTTGCTTTCGATTTAAAGGTTGGTCCATTCGAACCAGAGTACGCTGGTAAAATGGATTTCTATTTGAATTTGCTCAACGACAAAGAGCGAGGTCCCAACGACCATCCCGCAATCGGCATCATCCTCTGCGCGGAAAAGGACGACATTGAAATCGAGTATGCTCTTCGTACGAAAGGCAATCCTATTGGTGTTGCTGCCTATGAATTGGGACCGAATCTGCCCGAAGGATTGAAAGGCAAACTGCCGACAGCGAAACAGATAGCCGGTATCATACTAGCCGAAATGCAAGGCTAGGTTCATTGAACATGCGTGATGGCAGACTTGCACACGCAATTACTGGTTATTTTGTATCTTCATTGTAGATACGAATAATCACTAGTCACATGGCACCACAATGAAAGCACGCATCCAGAAATGGGGCAACAGTCTCGCGGTTCGCATACCGAAAGCCGTATGCCAGCAGGTCAAATTCGAGGAGAATAGTATGATTGAGTTAAAGATTGAAGACGAGAAGCTCGTCATCACGAAGGTTGTACCACGACTTTCACTTGAAGAAATGGTGGCGCTGATTACGCCTGAAAATCAGCATGAGCTGGTGTTCGACGACGATGCTCCTGTCGGCAAGGAGTTCTGGTGAAAAAACCCTACGTCCCTAAGCGTGGTGATCTTATTTGGGAGAACTTCTCATCGAGCAAAGGACATGAACAGCGTGGACGTCGTCCCGCCGTCGTGCTCTCTCCACAATCCTATAACGGGAAGTCCGGCATGGCACTCGTCGTGCCGGTCACTTCTAAAATCAAAGACTACCCCTTCGAAGTCGCGATTACAATCGACAAACGAATGAATGGTGTTGCGCTGTGTGATCAGCTGCGAACAATAGACTGGATTGGTCGAGACGTGAAGTTCATCGAAACACTTCCTGCCTCAGTGATCGGTGAAATTTTCGCGAAGAGCAAAGCGTTGTTGGAGTGACCTTGCTGAAAGTTGAAGCGAGTGTACGCACCTAATTTTGTGAGGGTTCTCATCGCGCTTGAATACGACTTGGTGCACGTTAAATAGTTTGTGTTGAATGGGGCTAATTTGAAGCAAAACGACCTTAGTTAAACTTGAGATACCTTACTTATGCCCAGTCGCTTTGTTCGATACGTAGGCCCGGTCCTGGACGCATTAACGGCAATGGGAGGATCTGCTCGTCCACCCGAGGTGCAAGACTGGGTTGCACAAAGTCTCAACGTGTCGGATGAGGAGCGCGCAATTGAGAATAAGAATGGGGTTATTCGATTCGAGAACGACGTCGCGTGGGCGAGGTTCTACCTTGTCCGGGCTGGATACATAGACAGATCTAAGTTTGGTGTTTGGAGTTTGACGGAAAGGGGACGTACATCAGGCTCACTTGATGAGGCAGCAGTATTGAAGTTAGTACGAGGTGCGCGGCGCCAAAACGCGAATGCAAATGCAGATAGGGGAGGAAATTCGGAAGACGATTCTACAGAGCCCGGTGAAACGATAGTCAGCGAGGAGGGTGACATCCTTTTGATGCCTCCAACCACTCATCGTGAGCTAGTAATCGGCATGCTGAGAAGTTTGCCCCCGGCTGGGTTCGAGCGCCTGTGTCAACGACTTTTACGTGAATCTGGATTTGAACAAGTCGTAGTTACTGGTCGTTCTGGTGACGGTGGAATCGATGGAGTAGGTGTTTTGAGAATTAATCCCTTTGTCAGCTTTAAAGTTTTCTTTCAGTCCAAGCGATACATGGGGTCAGTAGGCTCCGACAAGATTCGGGATTTTCGGGGTGCAATGTCCGGTCGAACGGACAAAGGCTTAGTTCTGACGACAGGCACCTTTACGACCGATGCACGGGCGGAGGCTGTCCGAGATGGCGTGCCGCCGATAGAACTTGTTGACGGTCACGGTCTCATAACGCTATTGGAGCAACTCGAAGTTGGAGTGCGTCCAATTCAATCTTACGTTGTTGATGAGGCATTCTTCGATGAGTTCCGTAGCGATTCTTGATACTCAAGTTCTCGCTGTACCGATTTACCGCACGCACTCCAACAGATTGCGTTCCGTGATGAGCATGGTCTCGTGATTGATGACCCAGATCGTACTGAGCGTGAACAATATGAAGAAACTGGAAAGCCATGAAAGCGAAATATGACTTTAAAAACGGGCGTCCGAACCCCTACGCTAAACTCTTAAAGAAGCCAGTAACGATTCGCCTGGACGCTGCGACAGTCGACTATTTCAAAGGTTTGGCAGACGAGGCTGATATTCCGTATCAGACGTTAATAAATCTCTACCTACGAGATTGTGTTGCGAACCACCGCCGCCTAAATATCAAATGGCGGGGAACGAGGACAGGAGCCGCGTAACAGTCGGCGCAACCACCGTCAGAGAATGGACAGATTTACTCGCGGGTCTTAAATCCCATTTACTGGATGAGTTGGACAATCAGCGAAAGCTTGCGTCGGCAACCCACGGATCAGCGAATGCTACTCATGACAGTTGTGCAACTATCAAAGCTTTATGAATACAGAACAAACGTCGACCCCCTCCTTCTGTGAAGGAACCCACGCCCACAACAGCTCTTGCTGACGAAGCGGGCCGCGTCAAGAGCTTCTTAGGCATCCAAGGCTTCCATCGGTGTCACAGCCCTCGTCGTCGTTCTTGACGAAGCCAAGTTTCGCAGGCTTGCATTCAAGACTGCAATCGTGCTATACCTTTGCGCCGTTCTTGATATGGGAGTGAACGTGCTAGTTTCGGGTGTTGTGGGTTGGAGGACGTAAAACGGACAACACAAATGGCTAAATACAGGCAATCGCTGCCACAACTCCGGGGTGATTTCTTTCTGACCGATGGTGGGATTGAAACCACCTTGATTTTTCTTGAAGGACATCTGCTTCCTCTTTTTGCAGCCTTCGATTTGGCGAAGACAAAGGAGGGAGAGGGAGCTCTCAGAAAATATTTTCGGACCTATGCGACGTTAGCCAAGAGATTTCAGTCGTGCTTGCTGCTCGAAACAGCCACGTGGAGGGCAAGCGCAGATTGGGGTGACAAGCTTGGTTATACGAGAGACACACTCGCTGAAGCCAACCTGCATAATGTTCGCCTTCTCGAGGAGATTCGAGATGAATTTGAAACTCCGCAAACCGCGATTGTCATAAGTGGGTGTATAGGTCCGCGCGGGGACGGTTACGTGCCGACCGATAAAATGTCGGAGAAGCAAGCCGAGGACTATCATGCCGTACAGATTGAGACATTCGCCCTATCTGCTGCGGACTTGGTAACTGCTATCACAATGAACTACACAGAAGAAGCTGTCGGCATTACGCGGGCAGCCAACAACGCTTCCCTGCCTGTCGTTATTTCATTCACAGTCGAGACGGATGGCAAGCTCCCGACAGGCCAAACGCTAGGCGATGCGATCCGACAGGTTGATGATGCTACGTCCGGCTATCCTAGCTACTACATGATCAACTGCGCACATCCCACGCACATCACCAACGCGATTGACGGAGATGGGTCATGGACGAAGCGCATCAGAGGACTTCGCGCAAACGCATCTTCGATGAGCCACGCCGAGTTGAATGATGCGTCCGATCTAGATGCTGGTGACCCAACCACACTGGGACAAGACTACGCCGCTTTAAAAAAGGAAAAATTGACGTCCCTCAATGTTTTCGGCGGGTGCTGCGGCACTGATCATCGACACATTGAGCAGATTGCAAAAGCCTGTCAGCCCCTTTTCTAGCCCCTTCCAGAGCCTTCGTATCTTTGTAGTCTAATACCAAGGACACGGAACGAATGGCAGTAACAGAAACGCAGAAGATTATTTTCTCGATGGTGGGTGTTGGCAAGATTCACAAGCCGAATAGGCAGGTGCTGCGCGACATCTATCTGAGCTTTTTCTATGGGGCGAAGATTGGTGTGCTGGGTCTGAACGGCTCGGGTAAGTCGACGCTGCTGAAGATTATTGCCGGACTCGACGAAGAGTACATCGGACAGATAAGCAAGAACAAAGATGTGACGATGGGTTACCTGTCGCAGGAGCCCGAGCTCGACCCAACTAAGACGGTACGCGAAGTTGTAGAGGAAGGGGCAGTCGAAGCTGTGGGGCTGCTTCGCGATTACAATGCGATTAGCGAGAAGTTTTCGGAGCCCGATGCGGACTTTGATAAACTTCTTGAGCGACAAGCGAAGCTGCAAGAGAAGATTGATGCGATGGGTGCGTGGGACATCGACTCGAAGCTGGAGATGGCGATGGATGCATTGCGCTGTCCGCCCCCCGACACACTGGTGTCGGTGATCTCTGGTGGTGAGAAGCGTCGGGTCGCCTTGGTGCGCTTGCTCTTGCAACGTCCGGACGTGCTTCTACTCGACGAGCCGACGAACCACCTCGACGCCGAAAGCGTTGCATGGCTCGAGCAGTTCCTTGCGAAGTATGAAGGGACTGTGATTGCCGTGACGCACGATCGGTACTTTCTTGACAACGTAGCGGGGTGGATTCTTGAGCTCGACAATGGCGCAGGTATTCCGTTCGAAGGCAACTACACGTCGTGGCTCGAGCAGAAGACTGCTCGCCTTGCACTTGAAGAAAAGCAAGAGTCGAAACGGCAGAAGGCGTTGAAGGAAGAGTTGGAGTGGGTGCGGATGAACCCGAAGGGACGTCACGCGAAGAGCAAGGCGCGCATTAGTGCGTATGAGAAATTACTTGGCGAAGAGGCGATGACGCGCAATGAGCAGATGGAGATTTTTATTCCACCCGGACCTCGCCTTGGTGACAAGGTGATTGATGCGACGGGCGTTGCAAAAGCGTTTGGTGACAAACTGCTGTATGAGAATCTGTCGTTCTCGTTACCGCCCGGTGGAATCATTGGCATTATTGGTCCGAACGGTGCAGGTAAAACAACGCTGTTCAAAATGATAACAGGCGAACTGCAACCAGATGCCGGTGCGTTTTCCGTTGGAGAGACTGTTAAACTCGGTTATATAAACCAGGACCGTCCGCTCGACCCGACGAAGACGATCTGGGAAGAAATCTCAGACGGACTCGACATGGTGCAGCTTGGTAAACGGGAAGTGAATTCGCGTGCGTATGTGTCGCGTTTCAATTTCAACGGTTCCGATCAGCAGAAAAAAGTAACGGCACTATCGGGTGGTGAACGCAACCGCGTACACCTTGCCAAGATGCTCAAAGAAGAAGCAAACGTTCTGTTGCTTGATGAGCCGACGAACGATCTTGATGTGAACACACTCAGAGCTCTCGAGGAAGCACTGCAGGCATTCGCAGGATGTGTTGCAGTGATAAGTCACGATCGGTGGTTTCTAGATAGGATTGCAACCCATATTCTTGCATTCGAAGGCAACAGCGATGTGGCATGGTTCGACGGGAATTACTCGCAATACGAGGAGGACCGTAGACGTCGTTTGGGCATCGAAGCCGACCGGCCGCACCGCATTTCATACCGTAAACTCACTAGAGACTAGTACTTATGACGAAAAGCAAGACCAAATCGATGATGTGGCTACCCCTTGTGGCGGCGTTTTTTGTAGCTGCAACACCATCGCAGGCACAGCCCAAAACGTACCAAGTAAAGCCAAAGCAGGACGACATGCCTGCGTTGCCTTTTAAGGCTCCGCCTGGACAAACGATTAAGGTTACCTCGAGCTACTCTTCGTACGACTTCTCGAAGCTCAACCGCGAGATTCCGCTTCCGATGCAGGCGTACATTTGGCAGCCTACCGAAATCAAGAAGGGCTATAAAGTTGATACGGTGCTGCACAAAGCATCGAAGCCTGTTAAGGAATTGCATCAAAATCTTGCGACGCTGTTTCCTGAGATTGGCGCTCCGTCGCGTGTTGTTGTTCAGGGCCTAAAGGGCAAGCAGGGTCCGGGTACGATTCTGTACGTTGAGTATCCGGTAGACATGCCTGCTGACGCGCGTCAGCGAATTGTGCGACGGTTGTATGGTGCTGACACGACTCCAGCGCCAGCCGGCGGACAAATTGACCAGCACCTGATTTCGAAGAACATGTTTGTGGTTTGGTCGTTCAAGGACATAAAGAGTCTCGCAAAAGAAGCACATCAGAAAAAGTCGTTCGAGTTGGTGAGTCTCTACGCTAATGAGTGGGATAGAGCAATGAAGGCAAAAGCACCACAGACGGGCCAGGCGCCAAACAATCAGATTGGTAAATAGTATGATTGTTGAGCAACTGCACACATCGGACTATTTGTCGGCGAGTCTGCCGTGGTGGCCAAAGGTGCAGGAGTTCTTGCGCACATCCGATTTTAGCGTAATGCCTGCGGGCCGCGTTGACATTGATGGTGATGAACTTTATGCTATTGTTGCCGATGATGTGGCTCGCGAGGACAAAGCGTACCTCGAAGCGCACAGAAAATATATTGATGTTCAGATAGCGACTGCGGGGGCGTTCGACATTTTATGGAAGCCGTTGTCTTCGTGCATGAGCGAACGGCAAGCATATGACGAAGAAAAGGACTACTGCCTAATGAATGACGATGCAAGTACGCGTATCGCCGTCTTGCCGGGCACCGCAGTCATACTCTTTCCCGAAGATGCTCACGCACCGCAACCGCCAGCGACACACGTCCGTAAGGTCGTTGTGAAGGCCGCCGTCTCACTTATGTCACAATTGTAATCTGTTGGGGAAGCAGCGATGATTCTACTCGCATCGTTCACGAATGAACTCGAAGCGCAATTGCTCGAGTCGCAACTACAAGAAGCCGGGATCGACTTCAAGACCACACAGGAAGGAACCGAAGCCTTTAAAGTGATGGTGTTTGAAGATGACCTGGACTTGGCAAAAGAGATCATGGACGCACGGTCGTTGGAAGACAACGACTTCTTGGTCGACCTTGATGAGCCAAATCTCGACGAGCTTGCCGACGATAGTATCTAAGCCTTTAGGCACTCATTGACATGAGTGTCGCTTGAAGCCTCAGCACTAATTAAGCGTCAGCACTTACTGGTTTAGCGGCTCCTTCAGACCTCATTGCGGAGCGGACCTTCTCATCTACACTGTCAGCAAACTGTTTGAAGTTGTCTTCGAACAACTGCACAAGATGTGTTGCTTGCTTGTCGTACGCACCCTTGTCCGCCCATGTGTTGCGCGGATTTAGAACCTCGTCGGGTACACCCTCTACCGACGCAGGAATGCTAAGGTTGAAGAAACCTTCCTTTACGAATGCGACACTATCCATTGCACCGCTAAGAATTGCGCGTAGCATAGCACGCGTGTGAGCGATTTTCATGCGTGAACCGGTTCCGTACGGCCCCCCACTCCAGCCAGTGTTTACGAGCCACACCTGAGAACCGTGCTTATCGATTTTGTCCCGCAACAGATTCGCATACACGCTCGGATGGTGCACCATGAAAGGGGCACCAAAGCACGTTGAGAACGTTGCCGATGGTTCCTTTACGCCGACCTCTGTACCGGCAACCTTTGCGGTGTAACCACTAAGGAAGTGAAACATCGCCTGCTCATGCGTGAGCTTTGAAACTGGTGGCATTACACCGAAGGCATCCGCGGTTAGAAACACCACGTTCTTTGGATGTCCGCCGCGATTGCTTGGCGCGATGTTCGGAATGTTCTCGCGTGAATAACATGCGCGAGTGTTTTCTGTAAGCTTCTGAGAATCGAGGTTAACCACTCGCGTGTCTTCATTCATGTCGACGTTCTCGAGCACCGTTCCGAACGTACGTGTGAGATTAAAGATAATCGGTTCTGCTTCCGCCGAGAGGTTAATGACCTTTGCGTAACAGCCCCCTTCGAAGTTGAAGACCCCTTCATCGCTCCAGCCGTGTTCATCGTCGCCTATAAGCGCACGCTCGGGGTCCGTTGACAGCGTGGTCTTGCCAGTACCCGACAAACCGAAGAACAATGCTGTGTCGCCGTCAGCGCCGATGTTGGCGGAGCAGTGCATCGACATTACCTTTTGCTTTGGCAGAAGGTAGTTGAGCACAGTAAAGATGGACTTCTTGTTTTCACCTGCGTATGCCGTACCACCGATGAGCACCAACTTTTGTTTAAACGACAACACAATGAACACCTCAGACGCTGTGCCATCGACTTCGGGGATTGCGCTGAAGTTCGGCACTGTAACGACGGTGAAGCCTGGAGCGAACGACTGTAGTTGTTCATCTGTGGCTTCGATAAACATGTTTTTTACGAAGAGTGATTGCCAGGCGAGTTCATGAACAAAACGTACAGGTAATGTGTATTTGTCATCGGCGCATGTGATAAGGTCACGCACGTACACTTCGCGTCCCTGCAGATACGCAAACACCCTCTGCTTCAACGCGTTGAACTTGTCTTCTGAAAACGGCTTGTTAACCTTGCCCCACCAAACATCACCCTTGGTATCCGCTTCCTCAACCACGAACTTGTCGTTTGCGCGACGTCCGGTGTACGGAGTCGTTATTGCAAGTAAGGCGCCATGTTCAGTGATCGATGCCTCTTCCATGATAACGGCATGTTCATACAACTCGGGTGTCGACAGATTATAGTAGATCTCGCCTACGTTTGAAATACTTTGGTCTTGAAGCTGTGAACGTAGTGCGTCTGTGGCGAGGCTCATCGTGGTCCGGCGTGAGGTTGGGACATGTTATCGAGGCGCAAATATCCGAAACAATAACGAACGAGTGACGCCACTTCCGTGAACAACCACCTGACTGCACTGTTATCAAGTCCGGATCGCGAAGCCCTACTACAGGAGATCGATGCTGTTGTGGGCGCGATCCCAGATCCGGCTGACATAATGCGGATGCGACGAATTCTTCCGAACGACCTGCTGTCTTCGGCTAATGTGCTCGTAGACATCGTGTTAGGCACGCGTAAGGCGCGTCGGCTGGGTAAAACCCACCGAGGATGGCGGTACACCCTGCAGGGCGCTGAACAGGCTACAAACCCGGTGATTGCTGAGCACCATGCCAGTCGTTTGGCAGGGTGTAGTCACGTCGTGGAAGTGTGTACGGGTGTCGGCATGGACACGCTCGCACTCGCGCACAGGGTGCACCGAGTGACTACGTTCGAATCGGACGCTGTGACAGCAGCGTTGGCTTTAGGTAATCTGCGGGCGGTAAACGTGAGCAACGTAGACGTTCGCCACGAGGCTCTCGACGCAAGTACGATTCTGCCCGCGTTTGACGGCCTGTGGGCTGACCCGTCGCGTAGACGCACCGACGGACGCCGCGCGACAAGTACGAGGGAATACAGCCCCCTGCTTCAGACCCTTACTGCGATATCTGAAAAACAGCCAAGCGCAATTGTCGGTATCAAGTGTGGTCCGAGCGACGACATTCCACCTTCCGTACAAGCATCCTTTTCGAGCGAATTTATCGGCTTCAACGGCGAATGCCGGGAACGCATCCTGTGGAGGAACGCAGATGTACCACAGCTCTCAGTTTCTTTGCCTGACCTTTCTATGCTTTGGGCACCACGGGACGCGACTTCGGAGGTGCCATTCACTGAAGCGAAAGCCATTGACGATGCGATTTTGACGGGCGAAATTCTTGTAGAGCCACATCCCGCGCTTATAGCAAGTGGTGCGGTTGGCGTATTCTTTCGAGAACACGGGCTACGTCCGATACACGAGAAAATCGCCTATGCAATCGGCACACGCGAAACGACAAATCTCTACGCGCTGCACGATTGGTCTAGTGCATTCGAAGTAATGCGAGTAGACAGTGGTGTCTCAGAGAAACGCATTCAAGAGAACTTGCGTGAGCTCGACTGGAGCAATCGCACAGAATTCAAAAAGCGAGGGTGGAATGGTGAGCCCGAAGAATTGCGGCGCAAACTCTCGTTTGCTAAAAGCGATGTATTCGGCGTCGTTGTCATTGCGCGCACAGAAACAGGTCACTTAACACTGTACTGTCAGCGAATACCACTTTAACGTTACAGCTAGCGCGTCATGCTTTTTGTTTAAGCAGGTCGCGGATTTCGGTTAAGAGTTCTTCTTGCTTGCTAGGGGGCGCCGGAGGGCCAGGGGGCTGCGCGCGTTTGAGTGAAAAGAGAAAACGCACGAAGAAAAAGACACAGAAGGCGACAACAACAAAGTTTACAATAGTCTGAACAAATCTTCCCCAGTTAATCGTCACTGCGCCCTTGCCGTTCGCGTCGGCCTCTTTGAGTACTGTGACAAGCTCATCAAACTTCACACCGCCCAGGAAGTAGCCAATCGGTGGGGTGAGGATATCACTAACAAGCGAAGTGACGATTGCGCCAAAGGCAGCACCCAAGATTACGCCAATGGCTAGGTCGACTACATTGCCGTTTGATATGAAAGCTTTAAAGTCGCGAAGCATGCTCATGGGGTTCCTTTCTTCTTCACGGAGTTTGTTTCTCCACGCAACCGCAGTTGGCAACTAACTCGCGTTTAAGTCGCTCACGATCTTCGACACTCATACCCTGACATGGTTGCGAGCTGGTTGCCTGTGGTTGTGGTTCCGGTTCAGGAGTACGGTTGTGACGCTGCGTCTTCCATTGGGCAGAAGGCCAAACGCTTTGACCTGTGTTCTTCCTACCGTATCGTACGGCCACTACGATTACATACGCAAACGCCGTTAACCCTGCACCTTCTAGGAAGGACAGGGTACGGGCGTTGTTGAAGCTTGCTAAGGCGGTGTTCCAGATGAACAACACCAGGATGCTATGTAAGACTAACAGCCCGCCGATGCAGCAGACATAGATGATCGTGCGGGCTGTTGGAGTTTGCAATGTCGACATAGTCGACTTGGGGCTTTTAGTTTAGGTTGATGGAGTCGTACAGCTCCTGTAGCTTCTTACGAAGGTACAGAACTGCATACCGTTTCCGAGCGAGAAGCGTGTTAATGTTCACGCCTGTCTCTTCGGACATCTCCCTAAACGATACACCTTCGAATTCATTTTTGATGAACACCCACTTTTGTTCAACGGGTAGTTCGTCGAGGCCCTGGATCACAGATTCCCAGATGGTCTTCCGGACTAGGTCTTCTTCGGGGTTGTAGGAGAAGTCGCCAAGGAAACGTTCCACATGGTCCATTCCCTCTTCCTTCTGCTCCGCCGTACCGAGATCGGCAAAACTGTCCGTACGCTTCTTGCGATACGAGTCAATAATCCGATTGCGTACAGATGTGAATACCCACGACGCGAGGTTGTCGATAGGCTTGTGAACGTCTTTTGAGGCGGCAAGTACGTTAGCGAACACATCCTGGAGAATGTCTTCCGCTTCCTCTTGGTTGCGTACACGCTGACGAATAAACCCGAGATATTTCTTCCGATCGTTGCGGAAGAGTTGCTCGATTTGCAACGCGAGATCCATAGAATCCCTACCTTCTGAGGGTGAATAAGGTTGTCTGCTTCTCCACGTCGGCGTTTGCGGAATGCCCGTTTTGCGCCGGAACTCGTGAGTTCTCATGCCATCTCCTGCTACGTGTTGTCAGTCCACTGACGAAATGTCAGTGATTTTAGAAAAACGAAGTAGCAGTTATGCCATTATGTCCGAAGAATGTGAAGAATCAGACTATACAGAAGGTATTGGTATTTCTATGCCAAACTTTCGCGTGTTGTGAATAGCTTCTTGATACCCGGCATCAGCGTGACGTAAGATACCCATGAGAGGATCATACGTCAACACTCGTGCCAACTTTTCCTCCGCCAGCTTCGTCCCGTCGGCTACAATCACCATACCAGCATGGAGCGAAAGCCCCATTCCCACGCCCCCTCCATGATGAAAGGATACCCACGTGGCACCGCCTATGGTGTTCAGTGCAAAATTCAAGTAGACCCAGTCGGCGACAGCATCAGAACCATCGAGCATCGATTCGGTTTCACGGTACGGGGAAGCGACGCTTCCACAATCCAGGTGATCGCGCCCGATAACAATAGGTGCTTTAACCCTTCCCGATGCCACCAAATCATTGAACAGTTTTCCCGCCTTCGCTCTCTCACCGTAGCCTAGCCAGCAGATTCGAGCCGGCAACCCTTGAAAACCAATGTGAGCCTGTGCTTCCCGAATCCACATGCGCAAATGCGCGTTCTCGGGGAATAACTCAATAATGGCCTCATCTGTTACACGAATGTCCTCGGGATCTCCGGAAAGGGCCACCCATCGAAACGGACCCTTACCATCGCAAAACAGGGGCCGAATGAAGGCTGGCACAAAGCCGGGGAAGTCAAAAGCATTGGAAACGCCTGCGTTTTCCTTCGCAATTCCTCGAATATTGTTGCCATAATCAAAGACCACTGCACCGCGTTTCATGAATTCGAGCATTGCTCTGACATGATTCCCGATGCTCACATACGTACGCTCGAGATACGCCGACGGATCATTTATTCGCAATTCGTCGGCATCGCGTTTTGAGAGTCCTTCCGGGTAGTATCCGTTTAATGGGTCATGTGCCGAAGTTTGGTCGGTTACGACGTCAGGGGTAATGTTCCTCCGCAAAAGCTCTGGAAGTATCTCAGCCGCATTACCTACAAGACCAATCGAAATCGGTTCTTTACGGTCGCAGTACTCGCGTATCACGGCGAGTGCCTCGTCTAGACTGTGAGACTTCCGGTCGCAATACCCATCGCGAATACGCTTGTCAATGCGATCCTCGTCGATCTCAATACACAGCGCAGCCGCACCAGCTATCGTTGCGGCAAGGGGCTGGGCTCCGCCCATTCCACCGAGCCCCGCAGTAAGCAGGAATCTGCCATGGAGCGTGCCACCAAAGTGTTGTGTGGCACACGAAGCAAACGTCTCGTAGGTGCCTTGCACTATGCCTTGCGTGCCTATGTAGATCCAAGAGCCAGCCGTCATCTGTCCGTACATCATTAAGCCCATCGCATCGAGCCTTCGGAACTCATCCCACGTTGCCCACTTCGGCACGAGGTTCGAGTTCGCAATGATTACTCGTGGCGCCATCTCGTGTGTTGTGACAACGCCAACGGGTTTGCCGCTCTGCACGAGCAGGGTTTCGTCAGCTTTCATCTCACGTAGGCAACGCAGAATCGTTTCGAATGACTCCCAGTTTCGAGCTGCCTTGCCAAGTCCACCATACACAATGAGTTCGTCGGGCTTCTCGGCATTCGCTGGGTCGAGATTATTCTGAATCATGCGATACGCGGCTTCTATCTGCCAATTCGCACAATGCAGTTCGGTGCCGCGCGGAGCGTGTATGATGCGGGGTCGAGGGGCTGAAGGCATGGGGACCAAATCTTAAAGCGGATTAATTATCGCCGTCACCAACAGAAATAGGCGTTGAAGTCTCAGCAACCTGAAGCACTTGTCCGCCGCCCTGGCCTGATACTGCGTACGAAATGATGCGATTGGGTAGAATGGTGCCATCAACAACAATCGAAGGGTCGGCAACGATAATTGTACCCGCCGGCATTTGAGTTAAAGGCATGGTAACCGGATAACCATTTATCATCTGTACGGGGAATGCATTGAACGGGGTAAGAGCTATATAATAAAGAAGCGCCATACCTTCCATGATCTTTGCTTTCTTGAGTTTGTGTATGATTGAACGCACGACAACAATAAGGCATCGATTTAAGAATGCAGCATCCATTAATGTACCTTAATCGCGAAGTGAAATCGGACCACTGGAGAGAGCTGGTCGAGACGTCGCTTCACGATGTTGTACTAGTTTCCCAGCATCTAATCGCTCGTGACTTCGATCGGGCCCGGTCACCAACGGTCGCACTATACGAGTCCAGCGATGTTCGGTGTCGTTTTTTTGGGGCTTTCCTTCAGCACAAGGCTGCATTTATGCAGCACCATTATCCAGAGGCAGAACATTGGTTAACGGAAGCTCAAGGACTGTTGCCTGAAGGCGACTCGTATTCGCAAGCTCACTGTCTAAGTCGGCTCGGCATCCAGTACGGCCATCAGGGTCTCATGCACGAGTCTGTCAGGGTTCAGAGCAGAGCGAAACAGATGTTCGATGAATTAGGATTTGGTCTCGAGTCTGCGCTTTCTCAATCGTCGATCGGTAATTCACTCATGGTAATGGGTGATGCTGCTGGCGCTGTTGATACGTTGTTGCAGGCCTTCCCCGTCATAGAGCGCGAAGCTCCCACCTCCCATGCGAACACTCTCCGGGCCAATGTCGGGTCTGCACTGCATAGGGTCGGGAACGCCGAGCTTGCGCGCACGATGTATGTCGAAGCACTTCATCTTCCGCCATTTACACAGCAGAACAACGCAAGAGCAACAATCCTTCATAACCTCGCAATCATTGAGAAAGAGACTGGCAACATCGACGAAGCACTTCGATGTTATGACTTAGCAATGGAGACCGCCATTGCTGCCGATTTACCCGAGCGTCGCGTAAGGCTTGCTGCTGGCAAATCGGAATTGCTGACGCGATGCAAGCGCACCCAAGAAGCTATCGCATTGATGGACACGATTTCGGATAACGATCTACTCTTGTGTGGTCCAATCGCAGCATTTGATGTTTTTGCAGTGCGTTCAAGGATTCACATCGCGCTAAACGAATTCGCCGAATCATTGCTTTGGTTTGAATCTGCCATGCGAGTAGCGCGAGAGAACTCATTCAACCATGAGCGATCCACTCTGCTGCGCGAATACTTAGACCTAGCACCAATGACAGACAATGCAGTTTTGAAACAGCGTCTTACCGAGGAACTAGCAGTGGTGCTCGAACATCGGCTTCAAGAAATGTCGTCTTCGATTACAAAAAGTGTTGACATGCGAATAGCCTATGAACGTTCGTTGCGAACCATTGAGGCGGAGCGCGAGAAGGAGAAAACGGACGTGATGCTAGAAGCTGCGGACCAGACAACACGCACTATTGCTAACGACATTCATGACGAAGTCGGACAATCCATTGCCGTTGTCGGTCTGGCGCTTGATCGTATTCTGCATGGCCCGGATGCCCTGCATCTAAGCGCGGATTTGCAATTCGTCAGAACCCAGATTGATAGCATTAGTACTAACCTGCGAAGAATTACACACAGCCTCGGCGCAGTTATGCTAGAAAACCATGGTCTCGGAGTTGCAATACAGGAACTAGCGAAGGGAGTAAAGACAGCAGAGCCAGCACTCAACATCGAATGCTCGGTAGTTGGTGATTTATCATGGCTTGACATGCCGCGCGCTAAATGCCTGTATCGTGCCGCGCAGACATTTATGCAGAACAGCCTTAAGCACGGGAAGCCGCGAAGTATAGAATTGCAGTTAGTTGCATCTGACGATGACATTTTTTTAAGTGTTGCTGACGATGGCTTGGGTTTTGAAGCGGAGGTGGTGCGCGTGGGTCTGGGTTTGCGTGATGTTAAGCTGCGTATTGAACGATTAGGCGGAGAATTGATCATAGATTCGTCACCAGGTAAAGGCGCTTTCGTCTCGGTGCGTCTTCAGAAATTCACCTAATCACGATCCTATGAAACCCGTTAGAATTTTTCTTGTCGATGATCACGCAATTCTGCTCGACGGTCTCGTGGCTGCATTTGCATTGTTCCCCGCGGTGCGCGTTGTTGGCATCGCTAGGTCCGCAGAAGAAGCGCTCGTTGCGATACAATCCAAGAGGGGAGAGATTGATGTTGTTGTTACTGATCAATCGATGTCGGGCATGGATGGTGCCACTATGTGCGAAGTACTCAAGCGTAATGGCGAGAGACCGCGAGTTCTACTACTAACCATGCATTCAATACCTGAGGTTGCGTTCAAAGCTGTTCGTAAAGGAGTTGATCGAATCCTGCTAAAAACAACAAGCATTGATAAAGTAGTTGATAATATTATTGCGGTGGTAGAGCAAGGACCTGGAGAAATGATGTCGTCGGGATCGTTCGAGCCATTTACCGTCGAGAATCCCGGCCTAACGAAGACAGAAATGGTCGTCCTCAAAATGATCGCACATGAAGAATTGACCACTCGTGAAATCGCTGAAAAACTCTTTCGCAGCACTCACACAATTGAACGCCACCGTAAAAGCATCATGCTCAAGCTGGGTGTTCACAACACGGCGGGCCTTGTAAACTTCGCCCACAAGATCAATTTGTACGAATAAAAGCGTTGACGTAGAACTACGTGCCTACAATTGGGTATTTCCGACTGAATGCCCATAATTGGTCAAGGACTTCATAGCAAAAAAAGAGAGCTTCGCACCGTAGTTATAACCAACGGGAGCAAGGCCTTGAACGTTATGTTGAACAATCCCAACAGGGTAACAGTGTACCCTATCCGCAGTAGGATGAACGTGCTGTATCCTGAAGTCACAATGTTGTCTGTGCCCCTGCTCCGCGATAATGCTCGAGTTTCTCTTCACGCCGAGCTTGTCGAAAATGGCACAGGTACAGACGTTCCTGCTAGAGACATTATCACGGTCGAGTACCGACATTACGCACCAAGATCGATGGTGTACTATGGCGGTGTGGCCGAACTCATCTTGCACCCGATTGATCTAGGAAAGGCGAGTAGCCTCCGCGGACGTGTAGGTGCCCTTTCGTTGTCAGCAGAAATTGGCCATCGCGAGATAACCATTAGGATCATTTGGAAGTCTGGCGCTGAGATATTGCGCACTCACGAAGTAATCCTTCGTGGTCCGGGAGTCGCAGTTATACCGGAGATATTTACATATGAATAAACCAACGACCTCAACAATAGGCAACGAACTATGACATGGATAGTGAGCGTCTTGTAGGGCAGACGCGCACCCAGACCATAGTACTCAACAACGCCACTCATGGACCTCATGAGTGGCAGTTTTTTGTTATGAAACCCCGTCAAGGCCTGATCACATTTGATGTATTGCTGCGCATGGTTATAACGACTCTACCTGAGCTCTTCGTCGATCGACGCCAGCCCTTCGTCGGTGAGTTTCTTGCCTTCGAACAAAGAGCGGAGCATGTCCCACGTATAGATGCCTGTGTTGTGCCCGTCCTTCCAGGCTGCCTGAACACCGTAATTACCGATTGGTGTTAGACTTTCTAGCTCATTCATTCCGGGCTGCATGGTCTTGATGCCCGCAAACACGGTCTGACCCATGATTTCTTCGCCGGTGCAGAACGCGCAAGGGCACGCATCCCGCAAGTCGCGTAGGAGGATGGCCGATTCGAATCCATCGCTCCAGGCGCTCGTAAGGACCGCCACATTTCTGCGTTTTAGGGTAAGGGGCTTGAGCATGGGGCAAAGTTCGCTTATCTCATGTAAATCCAAACGGTTCAGCATAGGTCCGCCGAACCCTGTCGACTACTTCGTAAAGTCGCCCACTTCGTAAATTTACCGTCTTGCTAAAAAGTGGACGTTCCAATATGACATCTCGCTATCAAAGTTTTATTTATGTCGAAGACTTGCACGCGCACATCGGACAAGAGGTTGTCCTGAATGGATGGGTGTACGACAAGACTGAAAAAGGCAAGCTTGCCTTCCTCAAACTACGTGACGGTAGTGGTACAGTTCAGTGCGTCGTGTTCCGTCCGAACGTCGGCGACGAGATCTTTGCACGAGCACAGGAGTTGACGCAGGAGTCATCTGTGTCGATTATTGGCATCGTGCGCGAGGAGCAGCGCGCTCCGGGAGGCGTTGAGCTCGACGTGAAGGAGATTCGCATCTGGCAGGTCGCAAAGGATTATCCGATTTCTCCAAAGGAGCACGGTGTCGAATTTCTAATGGAGAATCGGCACCTGTGGTTACGTAGTGCTCGTCAGCATGCCATCATGCGCATACGTGCCACCGTTGTGAAAGCAATTCGCGACTTTTTTGATGGCAATGGATTTCGTCTTGCAGACTCGCCGATATTCACACCGAACGCATGTGAAGGCACATCGACATTATTCGAAACAGAATACTTCGATCTTGGCAAAGCATATCTCACGCAATCTGGACAGCTCTACGCCGAAGCGAGTGCCATGGCACTCGGCCGTGTGTATACGTTCGGCCCAACGTTCCGCGCTGAGAAGTCTAAGACACGACGGCACCTAACAGAGTTCTGGATGGTTGAGCCAGAGATGGCGTACTTCGATCTTAACGACGACATGGATCTAGCAGAAGACCTCGTGGAGTACATCGTGCAGATGTGCCTTAAGGCAAATGCTAAGGAGCTTGCTGTTCTCGGTCGCGACGTTGCCATACTCGAGCAAGTGCGTCGGCCATTCCATCGCATGTCATATTCCGAAGCTGTAGAATGGCTCAATAACAACGGCGTCAAGCTGAACAAGAAGCAGGCTGACGGCACAGAAATACAAATCGACTTCCCTTGGGGCGAGGACTTTGGCGCGCCACAGGAAGACGCCCTGATGACACAATTCAAGAAGCCCTGCATCATCCATCGCTATCCTTCCGAAGTCAAAGCCTTCTACATGAAGCGCGATCCAGAAAACCCAAAGGTTGCGCTTGCAATGGATATGCTTGCGCCTGAAGGGGCTGGAGAAATCATTGGTGGGTCGCAACGTGAAGACGATCATGACGCACTTCTTGCGCGTCTGCAACACGAAGGCCTTCCTCAAGAAGCATTCCAATGGTACCTCGATCTACGCAAGTATGGCTCTGTACCACACAGCGGATTTGGACTCGGCGTTGAACGCACCGTGAAGTGGATTACAGGTGCGGAGCACATCCGCGAAGTGATTCCATTTCCACGTATGATTTATCGCATTGTACCATAACTGTAAATCATTCAACCCTCTTTTACGCTCAACCATGCCCACAACCGAAGCAACGTTAACAACCCCAACAGGGGCTGAAGAAGTAATCTGGGACCTCTCAGATCTTCAATCCGGGAACGGTGATTCTTTCGCCGCAGATCTGGCTAGTATGATTACTCGTGCAGCCGATTTCAACGCGCGATGGCACAATGCGTTGCAGGATGCATCCGATGAAGAGATTCTGGCATTCGTTCAGGAGTATGCTACGGTTGCGGAGCACATGGATCGCATAGGATCGTTTGCTCAGTTGCAATGGAGCACTGACACCGAGAACCCAGAATTCGGCAACATGCTACAGACTGCGCGCGAAACAACCGCACGCGCTTCGCGGCATATCGTCTTCGTTTATGTTGCCATTAGCCAACTACCAGAAGAACGACTCAATCAACTTATTGCTTCGCCCCTTCTTGCCCCTTACAAGCATTGGTTCGAGCGTCTGGCAGACTACAAGCCGCATCTTCTGACGGAAGAAGTCGAGCAAGTACTGAGTGAGAAATCGCTGACGTCGCGTTCTGCTTGGGTCCGTTTGCACGATGAAATGAGCAACGCACAGGTATACTGGTTGAATGGTAAGGAGTACACCGAGACAACAATGCTGAAGCTGTTGCACGAACCGGACCGTGAAACAAGAAAAGCAGCAGCCGAGGCGCTATCAGCGGGTCTGAAGGAGCAGACGAAACCACAGGCCTTCATTTTCAATACGGTTATTGCAGACCATGCATTGAACAATCGGTTGCGTGGGTATGAGAGTTGGATTTCGTCGCGCAACTTCGATAATGAGGTCTCCGATGCTTCGGTGGATGCTCTCGTGGCCGCTGTTGTCGGGCGTTATGATCTCGTGAGTCGGCACTTTAATCTCAAGAAGCGAATTCTTGGCTACGATGTGCTCTACGATTACGATCGATATGCACCAGTAGGTGATGACCATGTGATGTTGACATGGGATCAAGCACGCGAGATTGTGCTTGAAACGTATCACGCCTTCCACCCAGAAACTGGGGCTATCGTGCAACAATTCTTCGACAAGCCATGGATACATGCGCCTACGAAGAAGGGCAAAAGCGGCGGTGCATACAGTGCAGGTACTGTACCATCTGTACACCCATACGTGTTTATGAACTACACAGGTACAAACCGTGACGTGCAGACGTTGGCTCACGAACTGGGTCACGGTGTGCACCAGTACCTGTCGCGTCAGCAAGGCATACTCCTAATGGACACGCCACTTACGATTGCAGAAACGGCATCGGTATTCGGTGAGATTATTACGTTCCAGCACTTGATGGATTCCGCGACCACTGACAAGCAGCGACTAACGATGCTCATAACAAAGCTTGATGATATCATATCGACTGTTTTCCGTCAGATAGCGCTAAACCGATTCGAAGACACTATGCACACCACCCGCGCGGCTGAAGGGGAACTTCGTGCAGAGCGATTCTCAGAACTGTGGATGCAGACGCAGCGCCAACAGTATGGCAACAGCGTCGAACTAACGGAAGGTTACAGCTCGTATTGGGCGTATATCTCGCACTTCATGCACACCCCTGGGTATGTCTACGCGTATGCGTTTGGCGAGCTGCTGGTACTTGCGTTATACGAGATTTATCAGCGCGACCCGCAGTCGTTTACACCGATGTACATCAAGATGCTGAGTGCGGGCGGATCAATGCGGCCTTCGGAACTTCTGCGTCCGTTTGGAATAGATACCGACGACCCGGCGTTCTGGAATGTTGGACTCGGCGTCATCGAGCGCCTTATTATTCAAGCCGAAGCACTAGCATAAACAAGGAGATTCACGATGCCTACATACGACTCACTGATTAGTGCAATTGAAGGATGTAAATCGCGTGGTTATGTCGCAGACTTCAACGTATGTGGAGCTTACCTGGAAAGCGGCTCACTGAATCTGCGCCTGTACCCAGAAGACTTCGAAGTGAAGGAAGTATACCGTTTCGAGGGCATGTCCAATCCGGATGACAGCACGGTAATGTATGCGATTGAGTCAGACGACGGCGTTAAAGGAACGTTCGTAGTGCCGTACGGCGCGTACGTGGACGGTGATTCTGCAGACTTTATAAAAGGCCTGCGCGTTCAGACGCTCGACTAAGCTCAGTTTACGACCTTACCAGCAAGTGTGAAAACCGCGTCGACATAAGCCTGGCTGTTGTTATAGTGATGCACAGCTGCGCGGCGTTGCTTGATAGTCGGACCCCATCCGTTTGTTGCGAGATAGTTGGCAACACTATGCACGGCATCGCTTAGGTGATCGAGGTTGATTTCTCTATCGTTGTTTCCGTCGACTGCCCAACGGCGGTACGAGGATGGTAGAAACTGACTTAAACCGAACGCCCCTGCCCACGATCCGCGAAGCGACATGATATCCAGTGTGCCGTCACGTTGGATAGAGTCGAGTGCTTTGAGTTGTTCAGCGGCCCATAGTGTCTTCTTCGTCGCCTTCGTTGTCACAACCGTGCGCACACTGTCCCTTTTCGAAGAATCGAGATCACGTTGTGTCATCACCGATTCGATGTATTGCTCAACCATCGCCGAGTCTGTACTAAGCATGAGGCTTAAGTAGACACTTGGCACGTGCGTGGATCCCATGACTGTGCCGAATTTCGTTTCGACCCAGAGAATGGACGCAATCACCTCGGCCGGGACGTTGAAGGCTGTCGCAGCAGCTGAAAGCAATGAATCGTTGTCGCGCACGAACGCGCGCACCTTGCGAACGCTCGCTTTGTTGTGGTTGAACGAATAGTCTGGCTTCTGTGCAAAGTTCGTGACGTTCAGTCTTAGCACACGCGGATGATACATGGTTGCTGGTGCTGCGATGAGCCGTGCAAGGAACGTGCTGTCGACCCCGTACTGTCGTGCGCTGCGAATTGCGCGTTGCAACGGCAACGTAGTGTCCTGGTGCAGTTCAATTACCGCGTGTACCACCAACGGTGTGCTAGCAAGTCGTGGGTTGGGAAGTACGGCACCCATAATCACAAAAGCAGTGAGCAGCAGACTCAGCGCAACGGCACCACCTAGAAGAATACGTGAACGATAGTGTACGACAGTCATGGTTTCAACTTTGCAACGACAAAAAGTTCTTCTGCCGTCATGTCTTTTAATAGACGCATTACCCGAGCAGTTGCCGACTCCTTCTCCGTCTTCGCATAGCGATTAAATACCGAGGCAGCTAATGCGTATGCGCGGCGGACAAGAATGGTGTTTGGTCGTTGTGATCGCATCTTAATCACCGAAAATCCAGCATCGCTCAACAAACGTCGTAGGCTATCGGATCCAAAGTGTACGACATGATGATGAGGCTGAAACCACACCCAATGATCTGTAAGTATCCTCGACCAACGTCCGGCAAAGTTTGGCACTCGAATGCAGAGTAAGCCATCTGGACGTATTAGTGACCGCACCGATTGCAGCGTCTCACGTGGCTCTTGCAGGTGCTCGAGCACATGCCACATGGAGACAACGTCCAACGAACCCTGCACTTCGTGAAGATCATGATGAATGGTTATGCCTGCTCTTTTTGCCTCATTCGCCGATCTACTCGATACCTCGACACCTTCAACTTCATATCCTGCGTGTCTGCATTCTTCAAGAAATTCACCAGATCCGCATCCAATGTCTAACCATCGTGCCGGTGGTGGACGAAGTGTGCTAATCTCAGACAACAACCGAACGTACTCTGGATAGCGCGAGTACCTGAACTGCTGCACTGAAGCGCGACTCGATGGAGTCATTACGTATGCGTCTTCGTAGTACCGCGAGTCGTTTACGCTTCTAAGTTCATATGGCGTAACGGCGACGTTACACGTTGTGCACCGAAGAATTGGGGTTCGGCCAACTTTGTCTTCGGATAAAGACGTGTTGCCACACACTGGACAATTGTTGTTTTCCATGAACGCTCAACTTACCGATATTGCTACGCTTTTTTATCCTAAAACACTGACCAATGCCTTCATCCCGAGCAATCACAATAACCATCATAGCCTTGCTGCTCAGTTGCACTTTGCACGCACAGCCTAAGCTAGTGGTGCAATCCGAAATGAACTGGGGCACGATCGTTCCCAGTGGGTCTGCGAGCGAGCAACAACGGGTGTCTACAAAGCTGTCGTTGAAAAATACTGGCGACCGAACCTTGCGTATTCGAGCCGTGCGGCCGAGCTGTGGATGTGTGACGGCTCCGCTGAACCGTGATTCTATCGCACCGAACGAAGAAGTGTTTATCGACGTAACGATGAACTTCCCCGTGGCTAACGGACCCCTCACCAAGACCCTTACTATCCACACGAACGAGCTTGTTGACAGTTTGCATGTCGTCAGGCTGCAGGCCGAATTGGTACGCCCAATCCAGCTCAGTGCGAGTTTCGTCCCATTTAACAAGAGTTTCGTGGGTGATTCCGTAGAAGGCGAGATTGTTATTACAACGTTCGCATCCGCAGGCGTTCAGATGACGATTGCGCCACTAACAGAAAAACTCGTGGTGACATCGCAGAACCCTGTCACGCTCGCAAAAGGCAAACCCGAAACCATCCGTTTGCGTTTCACAACCTCTGTGGCAGGCTCGTATCGAGTGGATCTTGAGTTGCGGACGTCGCTCGCTGGCTACGAGGTAATTCCGATCAGTGGGTTTGGTGTTACCGACGCTCGCCCGGTGCGCTGACCCGTTCGAAGAACACAAAACCACCATGCTCTGCAATCACGCGTAGGTTCTGATGTGAACGCCATTGTGCTGCATCATTAACCTTACTTACGAAATAAGCAGGATGGTCAATGTCTCCATTCAGCAGCCAAGGTTCCCACATATCGAACTCGATATGCTTTGCTGTAGCACTTAGCTCAAAAGGTTTGCGCGAATAAAACAGATGGGCGTAACTCTTCATAGTGAGCGGCTTCACATACACGTCCTTTCCTTGTAGCGACATGTAGAAATCAACGGCGGCACCCTGAGTATAACGTTCAATGCGAGGTGCAACGAAAGGCAAGAAAGCGGTAACGAACACGAGAACACTTCCGAACAATACTGATATAGCAAGCATGCGTTTGCTGTCAACACGCATTATCACAACTGCCACAATACCGCCGACCAGCAAGATGATACTGAGAAGGGGCTCGAAGCCCGTCCAGGCAACCGTTTGCTGCACGCTTGCACGCAAGAAGGCATCACGGAAGGTTGGAAGCGACAAGAGCCAATCGCTATTGATGAAGGCTAGAGGTATCGCCGCTGCTAGTACTGTCCATATCACGCACATAGAAATAAGTGCGATTCGTGTAGTCAAGCCAAGTCGAGTATTGTCTGAGATCCAACGATGTATAGCGACAGCCGCAAGGAAGGTTAACGGCAGATACGTCAGGGAGGAGTAATGGACAATTTTTGTTTTCACAATCGAGAAGACAATCATTACAACAGCTAACAAGACAATCATCCATAGTCGGTATGCGTTCTGCTGGAACGATTCGTCTTGGCTGGACTTGAGACCCTTAAAAAAGAGAATCGAAGCGGGATAGCATCCAAACAACACGACTAACGCATGATAGTAGAACGGCTGTTCGTGTCCCGCCTCGCCTGAAGTCAGCAGTCGATACTGATATGCTATATGCTCGCTCACAAACTGCGGTCCGTTTTGCACATAATCTACCCCGAGCCATAGCCCGGCAACTAGCGCAGTAACGCCACTCACAATTACAATCTTTAGTATTGGGAATCCAAATCGGTTACGCTCAGTGATCCACGCAACGCATAATGCTGCGATGATTAGGCCCCATCCCACCGGGCCCTTCGTTAATACAGCCAGCCCCGAATAGAGTCCGGCTACATAGACTAAGCGTGGGTTGTCGCGACTACGAAATAGGCTGTTTATAGCAAGAAATATAAATAAGTTGAATAGAGGGTCGATAATCGCGCTGCGAAAGTAGAACTGCGGCAAGAGCGAACCGGCGTACGCTAGAACCCATAACACGCCAAAGCGTGCATTGTGCAATCGAGTGCCGATGTTGAAGATCAATAGCAGCGTTGCTACGCCGACGAGGGCATTGGGCAGGCGCGCTGCAAACTCGTTTACGCCAAAGGCGAGCATCGAGAGGGCTTGCAGCCAGATGAATAGAGGGGGCTTCTCGTGAAAGGGGGCATAGTCAACCGTCACATGCAGGTAGTCGCCCGTTACGATCATCTCACGCGCACATTCTGCGAAGTTTACTTCGTCCCAGTCGAACAGATGTACACTCCCGAGGTTAGGAATGAACAACAGCAGTCCGCCGAGCACAATGATTAAACGAATGGTCTTTGGTGTCACTAGCGCGAAGATATCCACGAGCGCACCAGCCTATGCACTGTGGAAGAGATACCGAGTGCTCCAATGGACAGGCTTGCGAGGACGAGCGTCTGAAAGATTGTGACCGGCTGCACTTCGTAGAACGTCTGAAGGATGTTTAGTACAGGTACCCACGCCGGACATGCTGCGATAAGAAGAGCGAGACCGAGTAGGGTCGCCGCCATGATTCGTGTGTGTTGTGCGGTGGTTTCATCATAGGCGTCTACAGCTACAAATGACCCGAGGAGAGAGCCCACTACCGTGTACGTAAGCGCCATAGCGTGGTACTGTAGCATATCCGTGTAGAACATGGCAATGCTATGTGCCAACCATGCAAGGCCAATAGCGCATCCACTACATACAGCTACGAAAACAGATAGCTCGGCATAGAATGATCGCACGGGTTCGCGAAGACGTCCCTGTGCAGCAAGCAGCATCGAAGGAATACCGACGCCCAGAATACTCAGAAATGCACCACGACGCGGAGTAAGAGGAAACGGTATCCAACCTGCGCTTGCAGTGAGACTCATTAGTACGAGGATTGTGTTTTTTCCCACGAACAGCTTTGCAACATTTAGCACGGTTCGCATCACGGCACGTCCTTCGCCCACCATGGCGGGAAGCGATGTAAACGACGCCTTATCAAGAACGATGTCTGCGATTTCCTTCGTTATCGGTGCCGCTTTTTCCATCGCAATGCCAACGTTGGCCGCTTTAATAGCAGGTAAATCGTTAACACCGTCACCTATCATAATTGTATGACAGTTGTTCTTGCGCAGCGCATTTACAAGATCACGTTTCTGTTCAGGTAGTAGTCGTGCAAACACAGCACCGTGCGAAACACGTGCTGCTAGGGCACGTTCATCGAGGTCCTTAAGTTCTGAACCCAACACAATGTCTGAGGGCTCGATCATGCGTCCGAGTTGATGTAGCGCAGAGACAACGGGGCCTGGCGCATCACCGGTGAGTATGACAACACGAACGCCCATGTCAGCGAACAAGTCCAATGCGTCATTCGCGTCTGGCCGCACTGTATCGTCGATCGCACACCAGCACAATGGCACTGCTTCAGCGCCAAGCACAGGTGTGCCGTATGCACCCAGCGATGGTGGGCCGTATGCAGAGCTCGCACGTGCGAGCAAGAGCAAGCGCATATCCTGCCAGCCCCTTGCTGCAGCGCGCCCCATAATCTCATCCCATTGCGGGTGGTTCGTCGTTAGCACAACGTCGGCAGCTCCGAGCACGAGCCAGGGGTATGCGCTGTCTGTTCCACTAAGTAACAAGGCAGAGAATTTTCGTGATGAAGAAAATGGTATCCGTGACGATGAAGTAAGCGGCGGAGCCTCGACATCGAGACCTCGTATAGCGTCAATGGTTTGGCCTTCATCCAATGAAGCATCACCGAAGGCGTGAAGCAAAACGGAACATCGTTGTTCATCCAGCTCGTTTAGCGGCTCGACCCCATGAACACTCAGACGGTTCTCTGTGAGCGTTCCCGTTTTGTCCATACAGACGACATCAGCGCTTGCAAACGACTCAAGGGCTGCAAGCTTCTGTACTACGACGCCCTTCTTGCTAATGCGTACAACACTAAGCGTAACGGTGATGGTTGCGAAGAACACGAGACCCTCTGGAATCAGGCCCACAAGCAGGGTGGCAATGCGTCGAATCTCTTCGACGTCCTGAAGAATTGTCGATGCGCTCAGCACAATTTCTATTGCTGCAATGACGACTGCGAATACAAACCAGACTTCGAACAACCGATTTACCCTTCGTTGCATTGGCGAGGGCGCAAACGAGTAGCGCTTTGCCAACGCAGTAATGCGTGCAGCCATCGACTCTGCGCCCATGTGCATTGCACGCACAACTCCGATGCCAGCAGTACAATACGTTGCTGCATGCACGATGCGGCCGACAGCAGGTTCAGCTGAATGCGACTCCCCAGTGAGCAGCGACTCGTCTAGCTCCACACCATCCGTGTACAACAATTCGCCATCCGCAGCTATAACATCACCGCGCCGAATAACCAGCAAGTCGTCTCGAACGACATCTTCTCTATTTATGCTCACTACGTGAGCAGCACGGATAACGTTCGCTCTCGGCGTCATCGTCAGCAAGGCACGCTCCAACGCGCGGTGCGCTCGCCACTCCTGCACAATCGAGATAAGCGTGTTGGCGATAATAACAACGAAGATGCCCAACGAGTCGAGCAACAACCTGACGTCATCGTTCGCTACGAACAGCCATGCCAGTGTACCAATGATTAACGCATTAATAACATTAAACACTGTTAGCAGATTCTCTGCAACGATCTCACCCAAAGCCTTCGTACGCGATCTCGGATCGCGATTGGTTTCTCCGGCCGATGTACGCTTTGCAACCTCGGCCTCGCTTAATCCGACGAAGCGCGTTGCGATGTCTTCGAGTATCATGTAGGCAAACATACCGTGCGTGTGTTGACGATTCTTTACTGCTTGGTGACGATGTAAAAAAACTTGAACATCGTTGTAACGCCCTGTCAATTAAGAGTATTTTGCCCGTTAAACCGGGGAGTGAGCTCCCTACACGAAGCCGCCGCTTAACGAGTACGACAGGAGACAACAATGGGTTTACTTACGACGTATGGCGGTCCGTGGACTCGCCGTGAGGCCGCTCACCTTTTGCGGCGAACATGCTTCGGTGCCACCCCTGCTCAGGTTCAGCAGGCCGTAACCGATGGCTTAAGCGGCACAGTCGCAAAACTGTTTGCTGCGCAGCCAGCCCCAGCCCCTCCGATCGACCCTGATACAGGCGTGTCGTTCATCACCGGACCAATCGATCCTCTGAAGAACAACGGCCTCTATTATCGGTACATCAAATCTTGGTGGACTGACCTCATGGTCACCGGACCTATATCGATTCGAGAGAAGCTGACGTTGTTCTGGATGAACCACTTCTCGACGGAGATGATCGCGGTTCAGGACGCTCGCATGTCTTATGCGTTGCTAGCCTACTTGCGTGAGAACGGACTGAAGAGCTTTAAAAACATGACTCGTGCTGTAACGACTGACGCTGCGATGTTGCGCTATCTGAATGGCGACACAAACACCAAGGGTAGTCCGAACGAGAACTACGCTCGCGAGCTTCAGGAATTGTTCACCATTGGTAAAGGTCCGGAAGCAGCACCAGGCGACTACACCTTTTACACAGAGCAGGACGTTCAAGCTGCGGCAAGGGTACTCACAGGATGGCGTCCAAGCCGTCAGACAGGTCTCGTTACGTTCAACCCTCAGCAACACGACACAACAAGCAAACAATTCTCGGCGCGCTATCAAAGCAAGCTGATACAAGGCCGTACCGGACCTAATGCGGGTCTCGATGAATTGAACGCACTGCTCGACATGATCTTTGGTCAGTCTGAGGTCTCGAGGTTCATCGTGCGTAAGCTGTTCCGTTGGTACGTGCATAGCGATATCACACCGACGATTGAGGCAGAAGTAATCGAGCCCCTTGCAATGACCCTTCGTGAGAATGGCTTCGTGATCGAACCCATCCTGCGCACGTTACTCGCGTCCGAGCACATGTTTGGTGCGGAGACCATTGGCGCACAGCTTCGCAGCCCAGCCGATTTTATCGTCGGAACGTTGCGTAGTCTTCAGACGCTGGTCATTCCAACAGAGCTAACAGCACGTTACAACTTCTTTAATACCGTGCAGACGGCGTTGGCGCAGCAACAGATGGATCTAAACGAACCACCGAATGTGGCGGGTTGGGCGGCATACTATCAGGAGCCAGATTTCTATCGCACGTGGCTGACAACAGTTACACTTCCGGTGCGCAATGGGTACTCCGACGCCCTTATCGATGGTGTTCGGCAGGGTAGACCCGGTATAATGAATAGCGTAGACTACGTGCGCACAATCCCCGGAGCCGAAGACCCCTATGTAATGGTCGACGAAATCGTTGCAACGTTCTTCGCCCTGACATTCAGCGTAGAACAACGAGCACGATTTGTAAAAGAGATTCTGCAGGGTGGCACAGCTCCTGACTACGAATGGACAACACAGTGGCAGGCGTTCGCGGATAACCCTGCGAATCAGGGGAACCGCAACGCATTGAAGGTGAAGCTTGACGCGTTCTTCAAGTACCTCTTCCGCGTGGCAGAGTATCAATTGTTCTGATAGCCGCACGCAAGTGTGGTGATAACGAAAAAGGAAATCGCTATGAAACGTCGTCAATTTCTCGTTCGCACTTCGGCCGCTGTAAGTCTTCCGATTCTTCTGAACGGACTGCCGCTGAAGGCATTTGATGGACCGGTACTAAATCAACTGTTTGGTGCCGATGTACCTACGGATCGTGTACTTGTGCTGATTCAACTCAATGGTGGCAATGATGGTCTGAATACTGTCATACCCCTAGACCAGTATTCGCTGTACGCAACAGCTCGTCCGAACCTTGCAATTCCTGAGGCTAAAGCCCTTAAGATATCGGACGCCGCGGCTCTGCACCCATCCATGACTGGAATCCAAACTCTCTGGAATGAAAAGAAGGTTAATATCATCCAAGGCGTGACATACCCAAATCCAAACCTGTCACACTTTAGGTCAACCGACATCTTTATGTCGGCATCTGACTCAAACGTGAATATCTCGACTGGCTGGCTTGGAAGATATCTGAATGGGGTTTTCCCGAACTACCCCGAGGGTTATCCGAACGCAACTGTACCCGACCCAATAGCAATCCAGATGTCACCCGTGGTGACGATGACACTGATCGGCCTAGAGCAGCAGTCGATGGGAATTGCGTTACAAGATCCTCAATCTTTCTACGACCTGGTGAACGGCACAACCGCAACAGACGACGATCTTCCGTCAGCACTACATGCTAAAGAGAATGTATTGTTTGTACGCGAAGTGCAAATGAAGTCGCTACAATACTCTGAAGTAATCAAAGCAGCAGCAGATAAGGCTACAAACATCGAGACGTACCCAGCAGGTAATCGCCTCGGTGACCAGTTGAAAATTGTCGCACGTCTGATCGCTGGTGGTTTGAAAACCCGCGTCTACCTCGTGCAACACGGTGGGTTCGACACGCACTCATCACAAGTCGACCAGACCGATCCGACCAAGGGTGGCCATGCCACTCTGCTTGAACAAGTATCCTCTGCTGTTACTGCATTCCAACGCGACATTGAAAAACTCGGAGCAGCCGAGCGCGTGGTTTCGATGACGTTCAGTGAATTTGGTCGTCGCGTAAGCGCCAACCTCAGTCTTGGCACAGACCACGGCACCGCTGCACCAATGTTCCTTTTTGGGGCGCCCGTGCAGGACGGCATCATTGGTACAAGCCCAAATCTGCGTGACCTCGACAACGACAACTTGAAGATGCAGTTCGACTTTAGGCAGGTGTACGCAAGTGTATTAGAACAATGGTTCGGAGCAGATCCACTTGTAATCCGCCAAGTGTTGTTCGGAGATTTCTCAACCGTACGCGTAATACGTCAGGGTGTGACGGACGTACAGGACGATGCTCTTGCCGGCAACACGTTCACAATTTCGACCGTAGCGCCGAACCCTGTTCGTGGCGATGCAACGTTCCGGTACTCCCTGCAGACAACGCAACACGTGCAGCTGTCGGTGTTCGACAACCTCGGGTTC
This sequence comes from Candidatus Kapaibacteriota bacterium, assembly GCA_046595995.1. Taxonomy (GTDB): domain Bacteria; phylum Bacteroidota; class Ignavibacteria; order Kapaibacteriales; family Kapaibacteriaceae; genus JAWXBR01. The sequence continues at coordinate 99,130 of JBKJNB010000037.1, read as the reverse complement.
CACGTTGCAACTGTTGTGAATCAGGAGCTCACTGCCGGACTGCACAATACACCGTTCAGCACGAGTAGTCTTCCGTCTGGCACCTATGTAGCACAGTTTAAGATCGGCAACGAACGCAGAACTCAATCGTTCGTGGTGTTGAAATGATGTAACCTCTTCGTACATCTGCGGGTCAACGGTCGGCACAATTCAGTCCTTGATAACGCAGGCTGGATTTACATCCCAGTGAGTTTCGAGCTAAACGATTAAGCCCGGCCCCGAGCGTGCAATGGTTGTTCTGAAAGTTCGAATAGTGGTGTTGCTCCGCGTTCAACCACGTCGGCGGTAACGATGCAGGTTCGCACGTTGCGCTCATCTGGAAGCGAATACATGATAGGGTTCATGATTTCTTCGAGAACCCCACGCAATGCACGCGCTCCGGTCTTACGTGCTTTTGCTCGCTTGACAATTCCCTGAAGTGCTCCTGGCTCAAACTCCAGGTTTACACCTTCGAGCAGTAGCAGCTTCTGGTATTGTTTTACGAGTGCATTCTTTGGATTCGTCAGAATGTCCAAAAGAGCCTCGTCTGAAAGCGGATCAAGCGACGCAACAACAGGAAGACGTCCGATAAATTCAGGAATGAAGCCAAACTTCATCAAGTCTTCTGGTTCGACATCCTTAAGCACAGATACGAGTTCGTCGTTAAGTCCGGTGCCTGCCGTGTAACCGATAGTGGACGGTCGCATACGCCGAGCGATGAGTTTCTCGAGACCTTCGAACGCTCCACCACAGATGAACAAGATGTTTCGAGTGTTCACATAGATAAGGGGCTGTTCAGGGTGCTTGCGTCCGCCTTTCGGTGGAATACCGGCAATCGTTCCTTCGAGAATCTTCAGCAGACCTTGCTGAACACCCTCACCTGAGACGTCGCGTGTAATTGACGCCGAATCGCTCTTGCGTGTAATCTTATCTATTTCGTCGACATAGATGATGCCGCGCTCGGCGCGCTCTACGTTGTAGTCGGCGTTTTGTAAAAGATTCACAATTATCGATTCTACGTCATCGCCGACGTAACCGGCCTCCGTTAGCGTTGTAGCGTCGGCTATAGCAAACGGTACATCGAGAATGCGGGCAAGGGTCTGAGCAAGAAGGGTCTTTCCGGTGCCCGTTGGCCCGAGCATGAGGATGTTGCTCTTTTCGATTTCGACATCGTCGAACGGACTTACCATGTCCTCGGCCTGAATGCGTTTGTAGTGGTTGTACACCGCTACGCTCAGAATTTCTTTGGCTTTGGTCTGTCCGATTACATAGAGATCGAGTTTTTTCTTGAGCTCTGAAGGTTTCGGAAGCGAACGAGCATCTGAGCGCAACGACGAAGCCGGCTGATTCTTACGAAGAATCTCTACGGAATTCTGCACGCAGATATCGCAGATGTATACGCCTTTGCCAGCAATCAGACTTGTTACTTCACGTGAACTACGGCTGCAGAAAGAGCAGTGAAGTTCTTCGGGATGTCCGGTGTTCTCACTCGTTGACATAACGCCCCCTTACTCAGATAGGTCGTTCGAGAATCTTGTCGATGAAGCCGTATTCGAGTGCTTCTTGTGCCGACATGTGACGGTCGCGATCGGCGTCAGTCTTAATCGTCTCGTAATCCTTGCCTGTATGTTTTGCGATCACGTGATAGAGCATATCACGGACGCGCAACATTTCCCGCGTGTAGATTTCAATGTCCGAAGCTTGCCCCTGCGTACCGCCAAGTGGCTGGTGCATCATGATCCGAGAGTTCGGCAAAGCAAACCGTTTGCCTGCAGCTCCTGCACACAACAAAACCTGAGCCATCGAGGCAGCCATTCCCACGCAGATCGTGGAAATGTCTGGCTTCACAAACTGCATGGTGTCATAAATGGCCATGCCAGCAGTGACGCTTCCACCCGGAGAGTTGATGTAGAGCGAGATGTCCTTGTTAGGGTCTTCACTCTGTAGGAACAACAATTGGGCGATGACGACACTTGCGAGATAGTCATCAACCGGCGTGCCAACGAAGATAATCCGCTCTTTTAGTAGGCGGGAATAGATGTCGTAAGCGCGTTCGCCGCGACTTGTTTGTTCGACTACCATGGGGACGAGCTGGTTGACCATGAGATACGTATCCTGTTGTTATAGAACGGGTTGCTCTTGGTCGACGTTGACGTCATTTACGATGGCGTAGTCTACGAGAACCTGCACGGCTTTGTCGGCCAGCAGCTGATCTTCTACACCCCGATTTTGACGCAGAACCAACCTCATCTGATCTTCGCTGACACCGTAACGCTGAGCGGCGTTCGTGATGTCTTCATCCGAAAGTGTGACTTCTTCCGCCTCAATTATCTTGCCTCTGATCAATTCCCAGCGAGCGATGCGCTCTGCCATAGGCTTGAATTGCGGCTCTAGATCGTGAGCGGTGAGTTTTTCGATTCCAGGTGCACCCTCATTCCGCTTCTTAAAGTCTTCGAACAACTGATGGATAACCGAGTGCATCAGTGAATGCGGAACGTCAAACGTGTGGGATGCAACGAGCTGGTCAACTAATTGATTCTCGAGACTTTCCTTAGATGCCTGCTCGAAGTATTCAGTTAGCTGTTTGTGAATGTCGTCACGTAGCTCTTCTGTTGTTTTGAACTTGCCGGCCGTAATAGTCTCCGTGAACTCGTTTGTGAGTTCAGCCGGAACGACCTTTTGAATGTCAGTGACAGTGACACGTGTGTTAGGAGGGGTCTGATTATCGTCGGCTGTCTCTGCCATGTACGAAAACGAATCGCCAACCTTCGTGTTCAATAGAGAATTGCGTAGGTGCATGTCAACATTGTCGTCGTCGAGGAATACGCGTTCTTCTTTCGCCTGCGCACCTATGATTGGCATAGATGACTCGCGATCGAGCTCATGCATCGATACCGTTGCCAGGTACATCATGTCTGTGATTTCATCGGCCGGCTCAAACGATGCCGCGCGTAGAAGAATCTTGTTGATCTCTCCTTGCACGTCGTCATCCGTAACATTTTTTATCATTCTGTCAACAACGAGGCCCCGATAGTTTGCCAGTTCGATTTCTGGCATTACTTCGTACCGAATTGTGAAGGAGACACCGTCGGGTTGCTTCTGAATGTCGGTTAGTGCAGGATTTCCCACGACATTCTGCTTTTCGTCCTTAACGAACGTCCGGAACTCTGCGTCCGCAATCGTTTCGAGAGCCTCTGTCTCGATGTCGCGTCCGAATCGCTGCTTGATCACAGGCAGCGGTACTTTGCCCTTGCGAAAGCCCGGGAGGGTAATGCCCGACTGTGCACGGACGTATGCCTGTTCATAATGCGGCCGGAGCTCCGGCTCGCTTAGCTGCATCTTTACTTCGCGCTCACAACCATTGAGCGTACTAACACTACGTTCCAAAACCGAACTCCGAGTAATATGGTGCGGAAGGAGAGACTCGAACTCTCACGGAATTACCCGCCAGATCCTAAGTCTGGTGCGTCTGCCATTTCGCCACTTCCGCAGAACCTCAAAGATACTATGCTAGTCTTGAACCATCGATAACGGGGGTGTCTGGTCCAACCAGGACTACGGCACCGTCTGGCCTGTAAATGCCGCAAACAAGCACTTCGCTGAGGAATGGACCGATTTGTCGGGGTGGAAAATTGGTAACACACAAAACCTGTTTGCCAACGAGCACCTCAGGCGCGTATAAATGCGTGATCTGTGCGCTCGACGCACGAATGCCAAGGTCCGCTCCAAGGTCGACCCAAAGTTTTAAAGCGGGCTTACGCGCCTCGGGAAACAATTCTGCCTTGACAATCGTGCCGACGCGAAGCTCGACACGCTCGAAATCATCCCAGGTAATCATGGCAGCGAACTTCAACAACTTTGCACAATGAACCACGATCTTCTTGTTATTGGCGGCGGTTGGGCCGGAATTGCAGCGGCTGTCGAGGCAACGCGACGAGGGCGGCGCGTAACGCTAGTCGAGGCCCATGCGTATTTGGGTGGTAGGGCGAGATCGTTTGTCGATCGGACAACTGGAGAGGAAATCGACAACGGACAACACGTCGTAATGGGCTGCTACCACGCATTTCTGCAGACGTTGACGTCGATGGGCGTTGAAAACGTCTTCCGTAGGCAAGAGGCGACGAGGGTAGTGTTCGCCGACTTGATGGGACGCCGAGATGTGCTGGACGCATCGAAGTTGCCCGGACGCCTTGGTATTGCTTGGGGCATTATGGGTCTGAAACACATCAGTCTGCGCGGTCGATTGCAAGCCCTGCGCCTCGCGCGACGCATTTCGAGTCAAACGTTCGACTCGACCGGACTCACCTGCCTGGAGCTGCTACGCCGTGAGGGTCAGACAGACGATGCCATCGCACGCCTTTGGGAGCCCCTCATCCTCGCAACCCTAAATGCACCAATGCGCAGCGCAGCAGCATCGCTACTCGTGTCAGTGCTCCGCCGCGCCTTCTTCGGCAGCAAGAGCGATGGCAGCATCTACATTCCCCGAACCGGTCTAAGCGCCCTCTCAGAGCCCCTTACCACTTGGCTCGAATACCATGGAGGTTCAGTTGTTTTGAGCACAACCGTGGACAGCTTCTTGCTTGATGGAGATGCTGTGAAGGGCGTTGTGCTCTCAAACGGCTTTGAAGAGACGGTAGTCGACATCATCTGCGCCATTCCACAACGTTCGGTTCTGCGTTTGCTCGAAGCTTCGATTACCGGCAATGCTCGGCCCCACGACGTTTACGCAGAGGTCGAATTCTCACCCATCATCTCCGTTTTCCTTTGGTACGACTTTGCGTGGATGACCGATGAGTTTGTTGCAGCGTTAGGCACGACTGTGCAATGGGTGTTTAACCGACGTCTACTAGTGCCCACGTCGCCGGATATTTTGCGACGTTATCCCGGACACGTTTCCGTTACCGTGAGTGCTGCATCTGAGTTAGCTATCGAACCCATCGATACAATTATCGAAGCGTGCGATAGAGAGCTACGAATGCTGTTCTCAGCCATGCAAGACGCGAAGCTTTTACATGGCATCGTTGTGAAGGAGAAACAGGCCACGCCGCTTATCACACCAGTCAATGAAGCACGACGTCCTTCCGCCACGACCGCATGGACAAACGTCGCTCTTGCAGGCGACTGGACGGATACGGGGCTCCCAGCTACGCTGGAGGGGGCTGCGTTGAGTGGACTCCGCGCCGTCGATTTACTGATTTTATAATCTTTCTTAATACCCACAGAATGCCTGCACCGGCAAGTGCGCCGATGGCAGCGCCGCCCACCACGTCACTTACCCAGTGAACACCTACGTACACTCGCGTGAAAGCGATGAGTACAACGAGCGACCAGAATACCCAACGAAGGTGCGGATAAAACGCCGATGCGATAACGGCTGCAGCTGCATTATTCAGTGCGTGATTCGATGGGAACGATCCGCTGCCGCTACCGACAAGTTTGTTAACGTCGGGCAGAACATCGTACGGACGCAAGCGTCCGATGGGCTCTTTTAGAAGATGCGTACTTAACGGATCGAGGATGGCAACGGCAACAACCAATCCAAGTGCACACCAGCGTCCGTGCGCCTTCCCAAAAATCAATAACCACAGAACGGCGACGGCGTATATTGGACGCCACACCTCGGTGCTGGTGAGCACGGGCATGATCGAATCGAAGAAGGGGTTCGAAAGTCCGTGATTCACAACGTAAAACAGGACAGTGTCGAACTGTTGAAAGGCGTCCATTAGGCGTGCAGAGCAATGTTTGGCGAATGTACGCGACTGAATGTTTCCACACACTTACATTCTTTTTATCCACACGAACCAAATACACCGATAGTAGGGTTGCCAGGTTATGGCCGCTGAATAAATTTGCCCTACACTGTCTTGTCGAACGTAGCAGCATAATCGAGTGCCAGGATTCACGACCCCTTAATCAAACAGCAAGACAGTAACTCCAGCCGAAGAACGAATTCAAAAGAATTTTAACGGAAGCCTATCCGCTAACCGCTGGCGGTAGCGTCGCTTCTATTGACGAGAGAGGGTTTTCATGAAGATTGCGCGTCGGTTTACCTCGTCGGGATCGGATCCGTACGAGATGTTCACGTACACCGAAAGAACCTCAGTACTACGTAACCAAGATGGCTCTGTGGTTTTCCAGATGGAAAACATCGAGGTTCCGTCACAGTGGTCGCAAGTCGCCACCGACATCCTTGCCCAGAAGTACTTCCGCAAAGCGGGTGTGCCACAGATGCAGGATGGCGAGCCTCTGCTGGACGAGAGCGGTCAGCCGGTGCTCGGGCCGGAGCGATCTCTAAAGCAGGTCGTACATCGCTTAGCGGGATGCTGGCGCTGGTGGGGTGAGAAGCACGGTTACTTCGACACCGCCGAAGATGCACAGACCTTCTACGATGAGATTGCCTACATGCTGTTAAAGCAGATGGCGGCTCCGAATTCACCGCAGTGGTTCAATACCGGACTCAACTATGCCTATGGCATCACGGGAAGTTCGCAGGGCCACCACTACGTCGACCCAGACACGAAGAAGCTGACCCGTTCCACAGATTCATACACGCACCCGCAACCACATGCCTGTTTCATTCAATCGGTCGATGACGACCTAGTGAATGAAGGGGGCATCTTCGATCTGGTTACGCGCGAGGCTCGAATCTTCAAGTTTGGATCAGGAACCGGTAGCAATTTCTCGAACCTTCGCGGTGAGCAGGAAAAGCTCTCCGGCGGTGGTGTGTCGTCTGGTCTCATGTCGTTCCTCAAGATCTTCGATCGTGCTGCTGGCGCCATCAAGTCGGGTGGCACTACGCGTCGTGCAGCGAAAATGGTGATTGTGAATGTCGATCACCCTGATATCGAGAAGTTCATTGAATGGAAAGCAAAGGAAGAAGAAAAAGTAGCGGCGCTAGTTGCTGGCTCGAAGATCAACGCAACGTTCTTGCAGTCCATAATGGACGAAGCAATTACCGGCGGAGCAGATCCGAAGGATAACCGCAAGCTCGACATCATGATACGCCGCGCGTTGCACCGAGGTGTGCCGTACAACATCATCAACCGTGCACTTGCACTCGTTGCTCAGGGCTACAGTACAATCAACTTTAGCACGTACGACACGCATTACGAAAGTGATGCATACGTAACAGTGTCTGGTCAGAATTCGAACAACTCTGTTCGTGTCACCAATGCATTCATGGACGCTGTGCTGAATGACGGCACATGGGATCTCGTTTGGCGCACAGACTCGACGAAAAAGCGCACGGTACGCGCACGGGCACTCTGGGACAAGATCAACATGTGCGCATGGAAGAGCGCTGACCCCGGTCTGCAGTTTGACACTACGATCAACGAATGGCACACATGTCCAGCAGACGGCCGTATCAACGGCTCCAATCCATGCTCCGAATACATGTTCCTCGATGACACCGCATGTAACCTGGCCTCGCTGAACCTTGCACACTTCTATAACGAAGAGACAAGCACACTGAAAGTTGACGACTACAAGCATGGTGTTCGGCTCTGGACGATTGTACTTGAAATTTCTGTTCTGATGGCTCAATTTCCGTCTAGGGAAGTCGCTCAAAAAAGTTATGATTTTCGCACACTCGGTCTGGGGTATGCAAACCTTGGTACAGTGTTGATGGTGATGGGCATACCGTACGATTCACCAGAGGCTCTTGCGATGTGCGGTGCAGTTACCGCTCTAATGACGGGTGAATCTTATGCTACATCCGCCGAAATGGCACGCGATGTTGGCACGTTTCCGAAGTTCAAGCACAACCGCGACGCGATGTTACGCGTCATCCGCAACCATAGGCGTGCAGCATATCACGCACCAGAGGAAGAATACGAGGGGCTTACGATATATCCACTTGGGATTAAGAAGGAATTCGTTTCTTCTGACCTTCTACAAGCGGCGCAAGAATCGTGGAATCGTGCGGTAGAGCTGGGTGAGAAGCATGGATATCGTAACGCGCAGTCGACAGTGATTGCTCCGACCGGAACCATCGGCCTCGTCATGGATTGTGATACGACGGGAATCGAGCCGGACTTTGCAATCGTGAAATTCAAGAAGCTGGCAGGGGGAGGATATTTCAAGATTGTAAACCAATCTGTGAACAAGGCACTTCACAAACTAGGTTACAATGAAGACGAGATTGAGTTAATCGAGAAGTACTGCAAGGGCCACGGAACGCTCCGCGGTTGCAACGTAATCAATCGCGCTTCGCTTAAGGAAAAGGGTCTTACCGATGAAGCTGTTGATGCTATCGAGAAGCAACTCGATACGGCTTTCGACATTCGATTTGTCTTTAATCGCTACACCGTCGGCGATGACCTCTGTCATCGTCTTGGCTTTACGGATGCGCAGCTCAACGACCCGTCGTTCGATCTTCTTCGCGGTCTTGGTTTCACAAAAGAAGAAGTCGACACCGCAAATGACTACGTATGTGGTACGATGATGATCGAGGGCGCTCCGCACATTCGCACAGAACACCTAGCAGTGTTTGACTGCGCAAGTAAGTGTGGCAAACGTGGACAGCGTTATATCGCCCATATGGCTCACGTGCACATGATGGCAGCGGCGCAGCCGTTCATTAGCGGCGCCATCTCCAAGACGATTAACATGCCCACAGAAGCAACCATTAAGCAAGTTGGTGATGTACACCTTGAGTCGTGGAATCTGATGCTCAAGGCCATCGCCTTGTACCGTGATGGATCGAAACTATCGCAGCCCCTTAACGCAAGTAACGATGACTATGATGAAGTAGTAATGCTTGGCGATGAAGATTCGATAGACGAGACAAAGGGACCTAAAGAAGTTTACGAACGCATTCTCGAACGCGTCTATCATCGCGCCGAACGGCGCCGTCTGCCAAAGCGCAGAAAAGGCTACGTGCGCGAAGCGACGGTTGGCGGACACAAAGTGTATCTGCGCACTGGAGAGTTCGAGGACAACACCCTCGGTGAAATCTTCATCGATATGTACAAAGAAGGGGCTTCCTTCAAGGGGCTCATGAATTGTTTTGCTGTACTGACCTCGAAGGCATTGCAGTATGGCATTCCGCTGGACGAACTCGTGGACACCTTCACGTTCACGCGCTTTGAGCCAGCGGGTTTTGTAGAAGGTCACGAGGCTATCAAGAACGCAACGTCTATCCTCGACTATGTTTTCCGCACGCTCGGCTACGATTACCTAAATCGTACCGACTTCGTTCACGTAAAAGCTGTGGATGAAGTACCTGTAAATCGGCCCTTGGTGGAGCCGACCCTTCCAGAAAACGTGCGTGCCGTTAATCCGGAGACATACGAGCCCGCAATCACTGTAGACGAAGTGCTCGGTTCACCACCAACTGGTGGCAACAGTGGCAGTAACGGAAGCAGTAACGGAGGCAGTAACGGAAACATTAACGGCGCGGGCAACGGCATTGGCTCGATGACGCAGCCAATCACCAAACGGGAGCTTGCCATCGAAAGTGGGTTCACCGGCGAGCAATGCTCATACTGCAGCTCGCTCAGGGTCCGCCGCAATGGCTCCTGTACCGTCTGCGACGATTGCGGCGCAACAAGTGGGTGTTCGTGAACAGAGGGTTCGCCAGAAAACTTTACGTCCCTGCCAGGGAACATTGCAACGCCGTTGATACGTAGGGCGCACTAGTACCGTGGCACAATAACCGCGGTAGAGTCTAGTCTCTCAGCCGTGAACTGATCATCGCGCCCTTACGGCGGTGAGCTTTTTACTTGTAGAACCGGACACGATGACCTAATTTGTTAGCTGACCATTATAACAGGAGAAAACATGAAGTTCCTCAAAAATTGCGCACTTGCCGTCCTCGCCCTAGGCGTTTCGGCTACAGTAGCAAGCGCTGGCATTCGTTGCGACGAACATGCCAAGAAGGCATCGACAACTAAGACTTCCTCACACTGCGATACTAAAGCAGCCAAGGTGTCAAATGCGTCGACAGTAAAGACAGAATGCACAACCGCTGAAAAGCAGGCTTGTTCTACGACAGCAAAGACAGCGTCTGTGAAGAAGGTAAAAAACAGCTCGTGCTGTGCTACGAAGGCAAAAGACGTGAAGACGGCTTCAACAGAAGCAGTTTTCACAGAAGCTCCTGTCGTTCAGGCATCTGTTCAAGCAGTCACACCGCACAAGTAAGACGTAGGAAGTAAATGTGACCGAAAAGGGAATCTTGTCCTGACAGGGTTCCCTTTCGTGTCCTGACCAGGGCGAGCAGGCAGGGAAGTAGGTAGAGTACATAACGCTGGGAGCATGCCATGTCTAAGGGCGGAGCCGGAAAAGTATACTTCGTGCTCTATCTGGCCGTAATCCTCGAGCTCCTGATTATTATCGTGGAGCGGGATGAGGCAGAAGAGCATTTGATGCGCAAGCAGAAGGAGTCGATGAAGATCGTTCAATCGATCCTCGCGCAACTCCAAACCGGTGCGGGCACCGAGGGCTTGAGCACACGTCCACAGGACCAGATCGTCCTTAAAGACCCAAGTTGGGCAAACAATCCAGGAATGGATCTCATCAAGGAGGAACGTCAATACCCGGTTGATGTTGGCGTTACAGATGTCATGAATGACATCTCCAAGGTCGTAAAAGACGATCGCCTCGATCCTGACCAAAAAGAAAAACGACTCCGCGATTTTGCGTTGGCATCGAACGTTCGTGAACTGTTCTACCAGGTGTGGTACATTTCTGAAAAAGAGAATCTGCCACCTACGTTTCCTTCCGACGCCGAGATCGACCAGATCATGAGACGTCCGGACCGCGGTATCGGATTCGTTTCCACCGAGGGTTGGACGTTGAAAGGATATAAGGGGCTCGTTCTTGACACTACATGGGCACCCGTCATCCCTACCGACGATGCAAACAAAGCCCGGGAATGGTTCAGAAACCCCAATCAGATACCACCATACAAAGCATTGCCATCGGTGGGCGCAATCGATCAATTCTGGCCAAAGGTCGACAGCTTGTTTGTGTACGACCATGCACTAACGATGCGATCGGGTACGAACGCCGGTCAGTCGTTAAAGGCACGCATATTCCTTGCAAGCTTCAAACCACCTTCTGGTATAGAAGGTACGTACAAGCTCCACTTCTACTCGCGCACAAACAAAATTTTAGGTATCAAGCCTGCTGCTTCTTCGCAGTCGGTTGAAGCCTCTGACGACGAAAAAGTGAACATCGGAACGGTGCAGCTAACGGTAAAAGATCTTCGCAATGTACAGAAGGAACTTGAACGCGAACTCGACCCAGTTGTTGGTGAGCTGACGGACAAACTGAATGCAGGTATGAAGCCAGCCGAATACCGCGAAGCAATAAAGAAGCGTGTACAAGCATTGCAGGCTGAAGACAAATCAGATCAAGCTAGCGCCGCACAGCTCTATGGCTACATTCAAATGATTCTGAAACCTGGAGCCTACGAGGAAATCGAAGGTAACCGGGCGTCGATGGGCTTTCCTGTCAAGGTTGTACGACCTAACATTCCTACGGCAGAACCGAAAATCGCAGATTTGAAATCTGTCGTACGCGTGTTTAGTAAGCTATCCAAGCTTACGCTGCCGTTCCAGGTTTCACCTGCAACTGGTACAACAGAGCTCACGAAGAAACCAGGCAACGCATCGATTAGCGGTAGCAGCGCGTCTGCCTCTGCGTCGGGTGGCGTGCAGTGGGTAAGTAAGAATCTTGAGATTCCAATCGACGGAAATCTCTCGCCACAAGACGAACCTTACGTGTTCGAGCTCACGCAACGTACACCTGGCAAAACGTCAGAGACCGTAGCTTGTTCTGTGTACGTATACAACTCGAAGCTTACGAACGAATCAGAAGTGATTAGTGCGCTAGAAGCATCATGGGGCGATGCTCTCGAACTCGTCGCTACGACGGCATCCGGAAGCACGATTAAGCCCGATGAATTCATTATGCAGTTCGGCATGGGTGGTGGTTCTCAAGTTGCACCATTGCGTAAGCTTTCCGTTGGTCCGAGCGATAACATTATTGTTCCTGCTGGCACCGACAAGGTTAGCCTCTCCGTTGCTTGGAAAGATCCACAGTCTGGTGAAGTGGTAGAGCTCTTTAACGGTTCTGGTGAAGTTGGACTTAAGAAACCGACAATCATCACGAACGACTTGAAGGTCGATCCAATCTTTGACAACCAGAGTGCTGAATTCAAGGTAACCGGCATTTTGGTGCGTGCTCCAAAAATCGGTGCTGATGAATCTGCAGAGATTGGCGAAGTCGACGTGACTGTCCAGTCATCTTCGGTGCGCGATCTTAAATCGAACACGAACTATAAAGTGATTGTTGTTGGTAAGCCGCGCAAAACTGGTGGCCAGACTTACGAAGTCACGCTGAAATTACAAGGTGGCAAGATGCCGCTACCTAAAGGTCAGGTAAAGGGTAACGCTACGCTCTCGATCTCGGCAACTGCACGGGCTCAGGGCGCTACATCGAAGCCTCGGCAGAAACTGCAACCTATATCGATATCGAACTGATTTCTACCGGCGCCTGTGTTCTCCAACGCAGGCGCCAGTATTGTTTCCAAATGAACGTTCTTCACAACCAGGTCCCGGTATGACGCGTCTGCGCTACATCATTTGTACTGTCCTTTGCCTAGCGTTTGCGATTGCCGAAGTTCCAGCCCAGCAGAACTCGCAGATCAAAGGGCTATTGAATAAATTCCGCAACTGGCGGTACGGCATGGTCTCTGTTTTTCGCGTCAACGAAGACGACGGAACAGTATCCAAGTTGAACATGCTCCTCGGGCCAGCAGAGCCAGCCCTTTCCGAAGAAGCCAAAGCTTGTAAGAACAAAGAGGATGTTGAGAACCTCGTTCTTACCGGTGGCGAAGGCATCGACGATAAAGAGTTAAAGAAGCTCTATGCATTGCCCGGCTGTAAAGCGTACGAGCGCTATTACTCGCAAAGACAAGCGTGGGAACGTGCGCAGTTCAAAAAAGCGTTCGTTGTTACGACACGACGTATTCCAGGCGAGCCGTTCATAGTAATTGGTCTATTGACTCAAAAGAGTACAGAGAGCTACTACGGACTGCGTCAGGATCTCGACCCTCCGAGCGACGTGTACCTTGCAGACCCCGAACTACGCAAGAACCTTGATGATCAAGTGCTTGTTGCTGGCGTCGCGAAGAAGGGTAAAGAAGTAATGGAGACATCAGCTTCAACTCTTTATGAATACCTCGAGAACCAGATCATTCAGGGCAACTTTGAAAACGTGACGCCTGAAGCTCAAGGTATCGGCGAAGAAGGTATTCAGTTTGTTAAGAAGAAATATGGTGTAGGCGAGTTGATCACTGAAGACGATTCTCCAGAGTACATCCGCATATCCGAAGGCCTTCCGCAGGATTACCAGAGCAACAACGAAATCATTGTAAGCGTGGCTGACGGTATTTCATATCGCCGCTACGAACGTCCTGTTGTAGACGGCACAGAGCCCGACTCGGCGAGAGGTACCAACGATTACCTGCCGAAGTATGGTATCGAACTGCGTTACGGACTCGATGAGATTAACTATCCTTCGCTGTGGAGCGAGCGCCTTGCGGTAAACGCCATCTGGAGCGCATCGCGCTTGGGCATCATCCTTCCGACGGCTGGATGGGCCGCACTTGCGGAGAACATGGGTAACACACGCAAGCTTACAAATGGTGGATTCGGTATAAACGGCTCGTTCGATTTCCCAATCCGCATCATCATGGAATCTGGCGTCTTCAATGTATCCGGTTCGTACGTGTTCGATGATGCAGCTAAATCAGATCACCCGACATTCGATCCAGACAAACAGCGCTTTCACGATTACATGGTGCGTTTTCACGGTTCGATGCAGTATTCGTTTGCAACGAAAATCGACAAAGACTTTATGTTCAGACTTCGTCTCGGCGGTACCGTGTACAACATGGAAACGTGGGGCACTGTGCCAGACTCAGCCTCTGAGGAACCAAAGACGATATACAAGAAGCTCGACACCGAAACTATTGGTGGCATCTCCGGACGTGTAGACTTCATGACTACCGGCTGGTCTACACCTGTCGGATTTTCGCTGTCGTACTTCGATGAAACGATTTTAGGATCGGCGTGGCTTCAGGTGCCGATTATTGAGAGCTTCGCTGTTCGCGCAGACGTGCGTGTGTTCACGCCGGTCTTCCGCGAAGCACGCATCTGGGAAAACAACGCCGTTGTTATGCCTGCTCTTCGTTTCATTTTCAATTTTTGATCACGCACTAAGGAACACGAGACATGTCTACAATGACCCGGTTGATCCTCGGCGTGCTCACGGTTGTAGCTCTAGGTACAACACACGCATCGGCTCAGTCAACCCAAGATTCGGTTTTGACGGCACTCAAGACTATCGACCCTGAAATTCTTCAGTACTTCCCACGCTGGAAGATTTGCGAACCAGATCTTCAGGTTCAGATTACCCAAACGTTTGCACTGATGGGTTTTCGAAAAGAAAACCTTGATGCAAAGAACATTGTCGTAACGTCAGCTCCGGTAAAGATCGGCGAGATTGATCCTGAGTTCGAACTCATCCTCATCGAGTGCGGTAGCGAGCGTATGGTGGCCTCAGAGATTTCTTCCAACATGAAGAAACTCTCTTTCCGCATTGCCGATCCAAAGCGCCCCTACTGCTACGTGGAAATTCCGCCGTCGCAGCCCCCTTCATCGCCCCAGATTGATGCCATTATCGATTTCAGCCGGCCAACAAACGTTCGACATGCCTTCACGCTTTCGGCGTTTGAGCAGACGCTGAAAGTCGGCAGTACTGGATTCTGGATTAAATCGGCACTTGGCACCGATCGCGTTGGTTACACCTATTGGGAATCGGGCGAAGGAAATGTTGTGCTACAACGGCCGCTATATGAAAACCTCGACCCAGAGTATCGTCGCGCCATTCCATACTTGATTAACGCACACCTTGGTGTGGGTTATAGGATTACTGGTGGACTCGAAGGACAGAATCGCCTGCTTGACTTCATCACTCCTCGCAAGCTCAACTCGGGTTATGGTGGCAAGTTCGTTGGTGGACTCGATTTCTACATGCCATTCCATGCTCCGGCAGGTCTTTCGATTAACATGGAGTTGCCACTTCAGCGCATCAGCAACTCTGTTGACATCGATCCTAAAACGTATCACCAGTTGCAAATAGCCGAAAACCGTATTCTATTCTCAGACAACTACTCGTTCGACCCGATTGCAACTGTAGCAATCCTGCGGTCTACTGGTCAAGTCACAGCGTTCTATAATTGGTGGCTCGATCCGAAAAATCCAGAGAATTTTATCCGTGCGGACGTCGGTGTGAGCTATGCAGAAACTCGTGAAGCGGCGTTGTTCATAGACTCTGCAGCAGGTGGACGTGCCTTCCTCGCTATGGATGTGAAGGAGCTACGAACATGGCGCCCACAAACGGCGTTGGATTGGATCTATGCGAAGCTTGAATACCGCAATCAGAACTCGTTTCCGTTCGGTTTTAGCATTCAGTACTCCAACCAGATATTGCTGAGTCGGGTGTACCTGCCGCTGGTCGGCGATTGGCTGTACATCGAAGGCCGTTTCTCTACTCCTGTTCGCGCTGCGTATCCGTTCGAGATCAGAAATTTCTTTATGATTTCGCCGGTCCTACGCTTCAACTTCTGAGGTTCACAATGACTGGTTTCGCCGGCAGGACACGCTTTGCTGTCCTGCTGTCGTGTCTTCTGTTAAACGTTCTTTGCGTTGCACAACAAGACACTGACTCTCTGGCGAAGGCAAAGCGCTCTGCTGAAGACGCTAGAGTACGATCGTCTACGACAGGTCTGAAGATGACCATTCAGAACGTAGACATCACGCGATTCCCTAAGATCAAGCTAATCGTCGAGATGATCGACGATTCGGCTCGTGCGTTTGAGACAATCGACCCCAAGACCCTTACCGTAGTGGAGAACGGGGTACCCAAACCTGTTCTGTCGGTAGAAAAGATTACAATCTCAGAGCGCATCCCTGTAGACTTCGTCTTTATCGTGGACGTGACCGGGACAATGCAGCAATACATCAATGGCGTGAAGAACAACGTCGAGACGTTTGTTCATGCACTCAGCGCACGTGGTATCGAATACCGGCTTGGACTGATACTTTTCAGCGACATCACCGAAAAGGTGTACCAGCCCACGTCCGACGTAAAGGTCTTTCTGTCATGGCTCAATACGGTGTACGCTACGGGCGGATTCGATGAAAAGGAAAACGCCCTCGAGGCAATTCGCGAGGCCACAAAGACAAAGTGGAATCCTGCAGCCAATAGAGTAGCCGTTATCATTACCGATGCGCCCTATCATCAGTTTGGGGAGCGGGGTAACGGTCGATCGTACATGACTACTGAAACGATGATAGAGCAACTTCGTGAGAACCGAGTAAGATTGTTCTGCATCGTGCCTAGTTCACTTGAACTATACTCGCAAATGGCTGATGCTACGCGTGGCGCGATCTTCGATATCAAGCGACCGTTCTCTGCGATCCTTGATCAATACTCATCACAACTCACGAATCTGTACGCTGTAACGTACAGTACTGATTCGAAGGTGATTAGAGATTCAATTAATGTTGCCATTCTCGATGACAAGAAGCGCGAGCTCGTTCGACAGATCATTCCGATTGTTGAAATCGGACGCAAGTTCATTATCGAGAACCTTCTCTTTCAGGTGAACAGTGCATTGTTGGGCGACAAAGTCGAGGAGCTCGACGTCTTGATCGATTTCATGAAGAGCCGTCCAGCAGTTGTCGTCCGCGTAGAAGGTCACACAGACAATACCGGGTCCATCCGCATCAATAAGGCCTTATCTCTGGCACGTGCCGAAAGCGCTAAGGCTTATATCGTGCAACGCGGAGTAGAACCCAAACGCATTCAAACTGTTGGTCTGGGCCCTACACGTCCTATCGCAGACAACGCCACAGAATTTGGCCGCGGTCTAAACAGACGCACAGAGATTGTGATCATCGCGAAGTAGAATGCGCGAAACTCGCATCGGCCGACTACTGCGACACTACCTCGAGTCCAACCTTGCGGTAGATATCGAGATACTCCTTGTGTATGGGGCTGTCAGGGGGCTGAAGCATCGAGACGATGCGTACCGGACCCATTAACTGTGACCGCGTCTTCATTGCGCTTGCAGATTGTTCTGTCCTGCGACCCACCCGACCTAATTCGTTGCCCGTGAGCGTACCAATGAAGTAGATTGTCGATGTATGCTCATTCTTTAGCAGTATCCCCGCCACCTTCGAAACAATGAGCGTCTGGTCGCCAATGCGCATGTCGCCTGTCTCGCGCATGGCTTTGTGCAGCATTGTGCGATACTCGCCAACCGTAGCGCACCACGGGTCGGTGACAGTGGTGCCCAAGACGAGATCAGTGGTCATGCTGTCAGCACCAACTTCACGCGTGATGTAATTGACGATGGTATCAGCAATCGGCGACGGCACTTTCGAGAACACGATTGCATACGTCGTGCGCGTAGCATTGCGCATGCGTTCCTTCTGCAAGACCTGCGAAGGCTTTGTTGTCTGTCTGTAGAGCACCGTTAACACCAATGCCACAACGACGAGCGTTGCAAACATGCCGTAAACGAATAACCATGAGTTCTTGCGCGACGGTGGCAGCTGGCTTGCTTCTGGATCCATCAATCGTCCAGACCGGTAGTATCAGCAACGTATTCCACGGGCACGGGATACAGTCCGGTGAAGCACGCTGTGCAATAGTCGGTACCTGGCGAATGCGGCACAGCATCCATGAGGCCCGGTACACTAAGGTACTTTAGTGAGTCGACACCAAGCGTCTCCGCAATTGCATCTTCGTTCGGATACTGATTAGCGATGAGCTCGTCGCGACTAGGGAAGTCCATGCCATACATACACGGAAAACGCACAGGCGGCGATGTTATCCGCATGTGTACTTCACGAGGCTTCGCAGCCTCTCTGATGAGCTTCACGAGCGACCGCGAGGTAGTGCCGCGGACGATTGAATCATCGACGAGCACAACCTTCTTGCCTTCGAGTACTCCGCGTACAACGTTGAACTTCGTCTTAACCTTAAACTCACGCTTGTCCTGCCCCGGCGCAATAAAGGTTCGTCCTACATAGTGCGAACGGATGAGGCCGATTTCGTATCGCGTCGGAAATCGTTTCTCATTCACACGGGCATAACCGAGCGTGGCAGTGTTACCAGAATCAGGTACAGCAATGACAATTACTTTGTCTTCGTCGACTCCGCCCACTGGACTCTCTTCAGCAAGATTCTTGCCGAGCTTGCGACGCACTTTGTCGACGGGGTGACCGAAGATGGTGCTATCTGGACGTGAGAAGTAGACGTACTCGAAGATGCAGTGCCGCGACTCTTCCATCGAATCAGAGATAAAGTGCGAAGTAAACTCGCCAGTTTTCTTAGTCCTCTCGTCCATCACAAGAATCTCATTGTGTTCGACGTCGCGCAGGTACTCTGCACTCAAAATGTCAAGTGCACATGACTCGGATGCTACCACATAAGCGTAGCCATCATCGTGTTTTATGCGGCCGATACATAAGGGTCTGAAGCCATGAGGGTCTCTCGACGCGTACAGACCATGCTCAGACAACATCACGAGTGAATAGGCGCCACGCGTTTCGCGAACTGCTTCCTGAATCTGTTGTATCTGTGTGGGCTGACGGCTCCGAGCAATCAGATGCAGGAAAATTTCACTGTCCGTTGTGGTCTGAAAAATCGAACCCTCGTCCTTAAGCCTGTTCCGCAGTGCTCGTGTGTTCGTGAGATTGCCATTGTGGGACAACGCAAAGTTGCCCTGCGAGTAATTGAAGTGAAACGGCTGGATGTTCGCCAGCGAATTGCTTCCGGTTGTGCTGTAGCGATTATGCCCGATTGCCGAAGTGCCTTGCAGCTTTGAAGTGAACAGCGAGTGCTCAGAGAACACATCAAGGACTAGTCCTTCGCCTTTGTGAACACCGAATCGCTGTTTACGCTTTGCTTCGTCGTAGTACAGTGTTACAATGCCCGACGCTTCCTGCCCCCGATGTTGCAGTGCGTGGAGGGCATAGTACGTAAGCACCGATGCCTGAGGATGGTTGAATACTCCAACGATTCCGCACATGTTATTCGTTCTCGTTCATGTTGTGAAAGACGTTTTGCACGTCATCATCTTCCTCAATGCGGTCAATCAACTTAATGACGTCTTCTGCTTGCTCGTCGGACAGCGATACAATGTTGTTCGGCACTCGGCGAAGCTCTGCACTTATTACTGTTATCCCAGCACCGTCTAAAGCATGCTGCACTGTGATAAAGTCGGCGAAGGATGAGTAGGCTATGACGTCGTCTTCAAGCTCTTGAATGTCATCTACCCCATTCTCGATGAGGAGCAATTCCAGATCGTCGCGATTCACGCCTGCAAGCGGAATTGTAAACACGCCTTTGCGATCGAATATGAACTGAAGCGAGCCGGTTGTACCAAGTGAGCCGTTGAGCTTGTTGAAATAGGATCTGACGTTAGCCACCGTACGTGTTGGATTATCGGTGGCTGTCTCGACCCATACGGCGACACCGTGAGGCGCATAGCCCTCATAGTTGATTTCTTCGAGGTCTGCAGTTTCTTTGCTCGAAGCTTTTTTGATTGCGGCTTCGACATTGTCCTTAGGCATGTTTGCCGACTTGGCGTTCTGCATTGCAACACGTAGTCTCGGATTGATATCCGGGTCGGGTCCGTTCGTTTTCACGGCTATCGAGATCTCACGCCCGATACGCGTAAACGTTTTCGCCATGCCAGCCCACCGTTTTTCTTTGCGGGCGCGACGGAATTCAAATGCTCTTCCCATGATAGTCTCAGTTCGTGCAGTCGAGTGTTAAAGTCTCTTTTCGTACAAACGATAGGTTCGGTAGCGGTCGCCATTCATAACAGTCTGAAGGCCGCGGTTCATCATCACATTGTCTTCGAGAATCCACGATGCCTCACCTTTGTGGATGCCTTTCGCAGCTCCTCGTGCACCAATCTCGTGATAGATAGCAGCATCGATGCCTTTGCCCTGAAACTCAGGTAGTAGTCCGAGAACAATAATGCGGATGAGATCTACCTTCTTCTTCTTTGTGAGTAAGTGAAACACACCTGTAAGTGTGCCTCCACTCCGATTGTGTTTTAACGATTGGTTGATATCGGGCAGTGCCAGGCAGAAGCCAGCAATTTTGCCCTTGCTCTCAACAAGGAAGACGTAGTCGGGGTCTGCAATCTGTTTGAGGTCAGCCGCGAGAAAATCAAATTCCTCGTCCGTCATCTTCACGAAACCCCAATTCGGTTCCCAAGCAGCGTTGTAGATCTCTTTTAGAGTACGGACGTCGCGCTTAAAACCGGCTTTGTTCTTTAGCTCGACATTGCGGAACGTGACCTGATTGCGTTCAATCACGATACTCTGCATGCGCTGCATCTTGTCTGTCATCCACTTGGGGCCTTGTAGCAGGTAGGCGTAAAGATCCTTAACTGCCTTGAAGCCCCCTCCCAGAATGAGTTGTTCGTAGTACGGCGGGTTGTAGGTCATGAGAATGACAGGTGCGCCGTCAAAGCCATGGACAAGCAGGCCCGCCTCGTCGTTCATGGAAGGATTTACCGGACCGCGAACGTGGGTCATACCGCGGTCGCGCAGCCATTGCTCTGCAACGCTGAACAACGATGTGGCCACACCCTGATCGTGTTGGCATTCAAAGAATCCAAAGAAGCCGAGTTTGTCGTGGTGAGCCTCGTTGTGCAGTGCGTTTGTAATCGCGGCTATGCGGCCGACGACTTTACCGTCGCGTTCCGCAAGAAATAGCTGCATCTCTGCATGCTTGAAGAACGGATTAACCTTCTGGTTGAGGAGCTTTTTCCGATCCATGATCATAGGCGCAACCCAGTTCGGGTCGTCCTTATAGAACTGCCACTGCGCCTTGATAAACGGCATTGTGTCGTCAGGCGCCAGCGCGCGCACAGTCAGGCTCATTGGTCGGCTCCGTAAGAGAGTCACAAAAATACGAAAGCCCAAACGGTGGACTTAAATTGCGGCACTTAGCACAGTTCTTGTGAGGGGTCTGTGAATGGTCTGGGAAGGGTCTGGGAAGGGTCTGGGAAGGGTCTGTCTACGTTAGCAATTGTCTAAAGAGGGGTTTTATGCGTTACGTTCTCGTTCTAGTTGCAGCCGCGACTGTGATAACTGCATCAACAACTGCCGGTACGGCGGGTGAACTCTCAACACGATTCAGAGCCGATGCTGCTCGACTATTGGAACGCACGCGAACAGATAGAGCCTTGCTGCCTGTGCTTGAGGATTTCTGCGATCATTATCCCAGGCGCCTGAGCGGTTCGGACAACCTTGAACGCGGTTTGGATTGGCTCGTGGCACGTATGAAGTCCGACGGGTGGGATGTCTACACCCAACCTGTGACGGTTCCCAACTGGAAACGCAACGAAGCATCGCTTGTGATGACATCGCCTATGCATCGTTCATTGCTGGTTGCGGCGCTCGGAGGCAGCCAGGCCACTAACGGTACTCTCAAGGCAAAGGTACTGGTCGTAAAATCCTACGACGAACTGCGTCAGCGAAAAGCCGAAGCCGCTGGTCGTATCATTGTTTACAATGTAGAATTCACGACGTATGGTAAAACTGTCCCATATCGTTTTGGTGGCGCATCAGAAGCAGCGCGATACGGTGCCGTTGGCACGCTGGTTCGCAGTGTAGGTCCGTTCGGCCTACAAACCCTTCACACAGGCGCCATGGGCTACAACGACTCTTTGCAGAAAATTCCCACCGCAGCCATCACGATGGAGGATGCCATGCTGCTGCAGCGTATGCAAGATCGTGGTGAGAACATCGAGCTCAACCTAAACATGTCATGCAAGTGGGAGAAAGATGCCTCGTCGCGCAACATCGTGCTTGAACTCAAGGGTACAGAAAAACCCAACGAAGTAGTCGTAATGGGCGGTCATATCGACTCGTGGGATCTAGGTGCCGGTGCAATGGACGATGCTGGTGGTTGCTTCGTTGCGTGGCGTGCGCTCGCCCACATGCGCGATCTCGGAATGCGTCCGAAACGCACCATACGGGTGGTGTTCTGGACGAATGAAGAGAACGGCATACGTGGCGGAAAAGCATACTCCGACCTCACACTTAACGACACGCATGTGCTCGCTATTGAAAGTGACATGGGCACGTTTAGCCCGCAAGGCTTCAGCACAAACGCTAAGGGTGCAACACGCTCTCAGATCGAAGACATAGCGACCTTGCTCGCACCCGTTCATGCCACACAAATCGAAGATGGTGAAGGGGGCGCGGACATCTCTCCACTCGAAGCGCGCGGAGTTCCAGTCATGGGACTAAAGGTCGATGACTCTAAATATTTCTGGTATCACCACACAGAAGCTGATACGCCCGATAAACTCGACGCTCGTGAGATGAACGACTGCGTCTACGCCATGGCCGTTATGTCATGGTGCTTCGCAAATCAGTAACTCGGGTGCTCGCGTAACTCGAGAACGCGCAGGCTCAAGACTACTTGCCTGTTAGCGTGACTTGAAATGTTGTCGATTTGCCGCCGCGAAGTACGATTACGTCTACGACGTCGCCAGGCCTGCGTTCAGAAAGCGCGGCTGTAAGGTCGTAGATGTTTTTGACTGTTGTCGCACCGAACTTCGTAATGACGTCTTCACCTTTGAGGCCGGCGCGCTCTGCAGGACCCCCGGACTTAACGCCGGTAATACGCAGACCCTGAGGGTCGTCACCATAGTCAGGGATTACGCCAAACGTTACGCTGAAACCCGTGCTCATAGACTTCTCGTTGGTGCTTGGACCGTGCGAAGACGCGAACGCTGGACGCAATGTTGAATCGGCAACGTCACGAACTACACGCTCGATGTATGTAAGCACGGTTGATTCGCCGTCGTAATTGAGTTTGTCCCATGTATCCGACGGGCGGTGATAGTCGCTATGTAGACCCGTGAAGAAAAACAACACAGGAACACTTTTCGCCGTGAACGACGAATGGTCGCTAGGCCCAAAACCATCTGCCGTGGAACTCACTACAAGCGGAAGGTCGGTTTTCGTGCGGTCGATTAACGCCGGCCAAATAGCAGATGTACCTGTGCCTTGAATGTTCAGCTTGTTGTCCCTCAGTCGACCAATCATATCCATGTTTATCATTGCTGCAACATCACTTAGCGGAATGGTAGGCGTCGTTGTCCAATACTTCGAACCAATGAGCCCCTTCTCTTCGCCGCTAAACGCTAGGAATAGAACACTCCGTCGAGGTGGATTGGCCAGAAGCCGGCGCGCCAATTCGATAAGGCCTGCTGTGCCCGACGCATTGTCATCGGCACCCGGATGGATAATCGGATCGCGTTTCGAATGCAGAGAGTTTTCGTCGCCCATACCCAGGTGGTCATAGTGCGCACCTACAACAATGTATTGCGAAGCAAGCGTAGGGTCCGAGCCACGAATAACCCCCGCGACATTTGTCGAAGAGCCTTCTACGAGTTCGGTCTCGACGGAAACAGTTGCCGTTGTGTTCATTAGCGCAAAAGAATTGGGTTTGCGCTTTGTTTCTATTGCGGTTTCTGCAACAAACATCGAGGTGCCCTTCGGCGGGAAGATGCGGGCGCATGGTGTGCGACGAACTTGCAGTGCCACGATGCCAGAGTTCTTACCCAAGCGATCTAGACCGAATGGCGATAGCACGTCGGCTGAGTCACCACGCTCATTCACAAAACAGATGGCAACAGCCCCTTTGTCACGAGCAGTCGTCGTCTTCGTGCGCAGTGACGCTAGCCCCTTCAGTGCATCATTCTTTTCTGCCCACTTCGGAAGACCTCGTAGCACGATTACAACTTTGCCACTTACGTCCACGCCTTCATAGTCGTCGTACTTGGCAGATGGCGCTGATAAGCCGTAGCCGACAAACACAACGCCGCCTGTAACTGTCTTCGATTCACTGAATGCATACGGCTGCCAATCGACACCGAGTTTCCAGCTGATTTTTGTTGGTTTTGTTTGGTCTAGGGGAATGCCCGGACGCTCCACAATTACGTCGAAGACTACCGAGTTGTTTACACCCAACTTTGCGCCAATTGTCATCGGAAACGTCTGCTGGAACACGCCATTGGCTGCAGGCTGCAGACCAACAAGTCTCCACTGGTCTTCGATGTACGAGGCAGCGCGAGTTATGCCATCCGTGCCCGGACCGCGTCCGCTGTGCTCATCCGACGTCAGCACCTTAACATGCTCCATAAGGCGCAGTGCTTCTGGCGTAGTGGCCAACTGGGCGTGCAACAGGTAGGGGGCTGCGATCAGCAATACGAGAAGGTGCTTCACGTGGGTCATTGGGCTCTTCACTTAGTAGTTTTGCGGGTGTGGCTAAAATACAACGCCACCAAGGGGTAGCTCACTCAAATGCAGTCAAAAATTCGTTCTCTTGCCTCGGACACTCTAGTCTACGGCGTCTCGACCGTCATGGGACGGTTTATGACGTTTATGTTGGTGCCGTTGTATACGAACTACATGTCGAAGTCGGAAATAGGCGCGATTGCTGGTCTCTATGCGATGATTGCCTTAGTCAACATCGCGTACTCGATGGGTATGGAAGCTGCTTTTATGCGCTTCTGGGACAAAACGAATTTGGAGCGCACCAAGCGCGTATTCACTGTAGCATACGTAAGCGTGGCAGGTCTAGGCCTAATCATGTCTGGGCTGACGGTTCTATTTGCTGAATCAATAGCAACAAATCAGTTCCTCAGGTTCGATGCTAACCAGGCACGATTGATAGCAATTGCTGCGGCAATCCCACTGTTCGATGCGTTTGTGCTTATTCCGTTTGCTAACCTGCGCATGCATCGTCATGCAAAACGCTTTGCCTTGCTTCGGTTGCTCACGATTGTAGTAAACGTAGGACTGAACATCTTTTTTGTCCTGCAACTACGCATGGGTATGGAAGGGGTCATTTGGGCAGGGGTCATTTCGAGCGGCGTAACCGTCCTTGCATTCATACCCGATATTATGCGCTTGCTTACTCGGGTGTTCGACAAGGCGCTGTTCAAAGAGATGTTGCGATTTGGTCTGCCTACGGTACCGAGTAGCTTCAGCTCTATCATGGTGGCAGTAGCGGACCGTCCGATTATGCTGATGCTCACTACACAGGCGGTGGTGGGTGTGTATCAGACGAACTTCCGCCTAGCAATTCCAATGATGCTGTTCGTGCAGGTGTTTGAATACGCATGGCGTCCGTTCTACCTACAGCACCGCGACGATCCCGACGCAAAGCAGACATTCGCTAGAGTACTGACTTTATTTACAGTCGCCTGCGGTTTCGTCTTCCTGCTTACGTCGCTGTTCATGCCCTACATCGTTCAAGCGCCGTTCATAGGCGGGCGCTTCATCAATCCGGAATACTGGTACGGACTTGTGATTGTGCCTATCGTGCTCGTGGCTTATTTCTTTAATGGCATTGCCATTAACCTCGCAGCCGGTTTCAACATCACGAAGAGTACGCTTCGACTTCCGATTGCAACGGGCATTGCTGCGATTGTGAATGTTGCTGCAACGTTTGCACTTGTACCCGAGCTGGGTATGAGTGGCGCCGCGTGGGCCAAGGTCGCTGCGTATCTAGCCAGCGTAATTGTGCTGCTCTTGTTGTTACCTAAGGTGTTCCCAATGAAGTATGATTGGAGGCGCATCGCAACCATCATGCTGTGCGTCGCCGCCGTGTACGTCGGGGTGCTTGCCCTGCCAAATGAGGACGGCATTCAGATTGCCGCGCGTATTCTTGCAATCCCTGTGTTCTGTGCGCTGCTTCTTGCCACGCGATCTATTGGAATGTCGACCTTGATGACTCTACGAGGCTTGATCAAACGATGAAACAAATCACCATACTCTTCTCATGCATCATCGTGATGTGTTCGTGCGCCACGCACAACGGAGGCGATGCTGCAACGGCATTGCAGGGTCGTCGAGAGTACGAACTGTTGAAGTATCGCGATCCGGCTACCGGACGTATCCCAGATAACATCCGTCAGCGCGAACACGAATTCTCGCGTTCTCTAGAGGCTGCACAGAACAACTCCGAGAAAAACGCCGAAGAGGTACAGGCCGAAACGTGGGAACGCCGAGGTCCGTGGAATATCGGTGGTCGCACGCGTGCCCTTGTTTTCGATAGTGCCGATGAACGCATAATGGTAGCAGGTGGTGTTAGTGGTGGAGTTTGGAGATCCGAAGACGCTGGACAGTCTTGGACAAAAACGACGCGTCCCGATCAACTACACAGTGTGACGTGTATCGTTCAAGATCGACGCGAAGGTCACAAGAATGAGTGGTACATGGGCACCGGCGAAGCGTATGGTAATTCTGCGCAGATCAGCGGCAACGGCATATGGAAGTCCGTGGATGGTGCTCGAACATGGGAGCCGCTTCCATCAACGGTGAGTCCGGCAATACAAGCCAACAACGACTTTGCATACTCGTGGCGCATCGTCGTACACCCTACAGCATCGCGAACGGTGATTCTCGTGGCATCGGTTCAGCGCGGCATACTTCGCTCTGTTGATGGCGGTGTTACGTGGACACGTTCTCTACAAAGCAGCAGTTATTTCAGTGACCTAGTCGTGGCAGGCGACAGCATACTCTATGCAACGCTTAGCTCTTTTGACGGCACGACGGGTGGCGTTGCAAACCGTTATGGCGTATTCATGAGCACAGATCAAGGCGAGACGTGGTCGAACATCACACCATCTGACGTAACAACACCAATTAATCGCATTGTGCTCGGCCTATTTGCACAGGATCCTACGCAGATGTTTGCCATTGCGGAAACGCCAGGCAAGGGAACGAAGTCTCTGTTCATCCTGCGTGATGGTACACGTGAAGAATGGCATTCGCTTTGGAAACGTTCAAAGGGTACTTGGCAGAATCGCAGCGCGAACATTCCACTGTTTGGTGGACGTAATGGCGACTTCTTCTCGCAGGGTGGTTATGACATGTTTGTGCGTGTATCACCCGAGGATTCGAACTACGTGCTGCTTGGTGGCACGAATCTGTATCGAAGCCGCGACGGATTTACATCGAAGAACAATACGTCATGGATAGGGGGCTACGGCACACCAAAGCCAAACGAGCTATTCCCGTCGACAACCAACCACCACCCCGATCAACACGATGCACTCTTTCTGCCATCGACGGCGTCAGTAATCCTGAGTGCAAATGACGGTGGTGTGATGCGTGCAGATACTGCCCTCGCTGACACCGTTCGATGGCGTGAACTAAATCGTGGGTACCTAACCACGCAATTCTACACGGTTGCCATTATTGACAAGGCAAACAATCCGCAAATAATGTGCGGAATGCAAGACAACGGCACGTGGGCCACCCGCACCACCCAACTGCAAGACCCATGGGTACGACGCAACGGTGGCGATGGGTCATTCTGTGCCTTTGCCGATACCGGGCGTACACTAATCGTCTCTACACAGAGTGCACGGATTCGTCGCGTACTACTCGATGCAGCAGGTAACGAAACGGGCCGCACGCGCATTGATCCAATCGGTGCGAAAAACTACTTGTTTATTAACCCGCTTACGCTCGACAAACGCGACGAGCGCATCATGTACCTACCTGCCGGTACTATGCTGTGGCGCAACAACGATCTGACGGGGATCCCACTTGGCAGCGATGATTCGACTACCGTGAATTGGGATAGTCTCCCGACAACCCGCACCACAGGTCAGATTTCGTTTGTGTTGTCTTCGGCGTCTCCGCAGCGCATCGTGTATTATGGCACGACGAACGGACGTCTCTTCAAACTCACTGGCGCAAATGTCGGGCAGCCCGCGCCGGTTGAGATTACGCATGCATCAATGCCCAAGAATGCTATGCTGAACAGCATTGTTGAGGACCCGAACGACACCGACCATCTGATGGTCTGTTTTAGCAACTATGGTGTCGTTAGCATCTTCGCGTCCTCTGACGCTGGTACGTCATGGGAGCCCGTAGCTGGTAACCTCGAAGACTCACCAACAGGTGCTGGCAACGGTCCGGCTGTGAATAGCGTGAGCATTTATCCGTACAACCCAACAACGAATGTGTATGTCGCGGCTACGTCCATCGGCATGTTCTATACGACGCAACTCAACGGAGGCTCTACGATCTGGAGTCGCACTGCATCGAATGTCATTGGAAACGTTCCGTGCGACATGGTACTGACACGTGCATCTGACAAACTCATCGTCGTAGGTTCACATGGCAATGGTGTGTTCAGTGGAAGAATTACGTCACTCCCACCGGCCACATCTCCAGCTACGCTGGTATCACCGCCGGACGACACACGCGGCGTACTGACTGACACAACGCTCACTTGGAATCCGTCCTCCGATGGCCTCCTCTACACCGTAGAGCTTGCGCAGTCGGCTGACTTCCAAACCAATTACGGTTCATACGCAGGCCTCAAGGAGACATCCAAGAGAATCACAGGTCTCGTGCAGGGCCCAACAACATATTATTGGCGTGTGATAGCTTACGGCGCTGGCGGACGTAGCACGCCATCAGAAACCCGGATGTTCTCGACCGCAATCGTGCCTCCTGTCTTGGTCTCTCCGAAACTCGGAGAGACTGCCGTGCCCGGCAATCCGGTTCGCCTTGTGTGGTCGCGTGTTACGGGTGCAATTTCCTATGACATACAGATGTCTACAAGCCTCACATTTAACGTCACTGTAGCAGCACGCACAAACATCACAGACACAACAGTTAGTGTTTCCGAACTCGAGAGCAACAAGCGTTATTACTGGCGAGCGCGGTCGCGCGATAACGATGCCGCGGGTGTCTATTCAGCCCGCACGTCTTTCATAACAGGTACGTTGACGTTTGTGCAAGAAGATCCTGAAGCGTTCGCGAACGCAGCAACCATTACACCCAATCCGGTTCGCGAACGTGCATCTGTCGCATTTATGCCGTGGACCTCTGGCGTTGTGTCCCTCACGCTAATAGACGAATCGGGCCGATTGCAGCATCGATTCGTTGACACTCGCGTTGAACACACGCGTACAACCATCGACATCGACTGTACTCGCGTTGCGAGTGGAAGTTATACGCTCATAATCGCGCAAGGAAGAAACCACGTGTCCCTTCCCGTGCGAGTGGTTCGATAACTTCACATACCTTCGGTACCTTCGTACATGACTTTGCGCGAGAATCTCGAGACTGTGCGTGCACGCATTCGCAATGCGTGTGCGAAAGCCGGACGTTCGGAGAGTACAGTACGCCTGCTCCTTGCAACGAAGTCGCAGCCCCCTACGGTGCTGCGCGAGGCTGTTGCAGAAGGCGCATCGCTCTTTGGTGAAAACCGGGTGCAAGAAGCGCTTCCGAAGGTCGAAGCGTTGAGAGACCTAACCATTGCCTGGCATTTCATCGGACATCTGCAGTCAAACAAAGTGCGCGACGCATTACAGTTTGCAACGTGTATCGAATCTGTCGACAGTTCATCGCTTGCAATGGCACTTGACAAAGAGTTGCAGCGTCAGGGCCGGGCCGTCGACATCTTCGTCGAAGTAAACACCTCAGGTGAAGCAACCAAACATGGGCAACATCCCGATGAGGTTTACAGTTTGCTGTCGTTGTTGAAGGGGCTCGACACGCTTCGCGTAAGGGGCTTTATGACCATAGGCGCTTTGAGCGAAGACGAAGGAGTTGTACGAGCATGTTTCTCGAAGCTGCGCAGCATTCGTGATCGCGCAGTCGAGCAAGGGATGGTAACGAGCGATGCAAACGATTTGTCGATGGGAATGTCGTCGGATTTTGAATGGGCGATAGCAGAAGGCGCTACTATTATTCGTGTCGGATCGGCAGTATTCGGTGAGCGTTAACTACAGGAGGTGGCGTGCATGCATTTGAGTTTCTGGACGAGCTTGTGCTTGTCTTCGGCGCTGCTGTTTTTGTAACCATACTCTTTCAGAGGCTGCGCATACCTGTCGTTATCGGCATGATTGCAACAGGCATCTTGCTTGGTCCGATGTGTTTCGGCATCGTATATCAAGGCGAAGTCATCAAGGCTCTTGCTGAGCTGGGCGTGGTGATGTTACTGTTCACCATTGGGCTCGAGTTTTCATTAGAAGAGCTCAAGAGTCTGAAGCGATTGGTTCTCGTGGGTGGTCCGCTTCAGATCGTCCTCACCGCATTCGTAATCAGTATTCTAGCCGGCACAGTATTACAAGTGTTTGGCATGGGTGTACCCGTGAGCACGGCCATTCTCATTGGGCTTGTGTGTTCTGTAAGCAGCACTGCGATCTGTGTAAAGATGCTGCGGGAGCGAGGACAGCTTGGGTTGCTTCACGGCCGCGCGTCGATGGGCATTCTCATCTTTCAAGATCTGGCGCTTGTGCCTCTCGTCATCATTATCTCGATGCTTGATCCGTCTGCTACGATAACACTGGGTAGCATTATTCTGAAGCTTGGTGGATTCGCAATTGGTACCGTTCTGCTCGTTCTGCTTTTCCGTTTCATCCTTCCGCGCTTAGTTGGACTCGTCGATCGCGCAGGTACACCTGAAATTCTGACGCTCGGCGCACTCTTCGTGTGCTTCGGCGCCGCGTTCGTTACGGCGCAGATCGGACTCTCGATGGCGCTTGGTGCGTTCCTAGCAGGGGCAATCATTGCAGGTACAGATCATGGACACCGAATCGGACGCAGCATAGAACCGATGCGCGATGCGCTTACAAGTGTGTTCTTTGTCAGCGTTGGCCTGCTACTAAACCTACATGGTCCGCAATTGTGGTTTGCTCTAGCGGGTGCGATGGGTATTCTATTAGTGAAGTCAGTGGTGGTAACATTCGTGCTCCTACTGTTGCGCATGCCCGTGCGAACAGCCTTAATTACGGGATTGGTGTTATCGCAAGTTGGAGAGCTGTCGTTTGTACTTGCAGAGTTGGGACGTGGGCACGGACTTCTGACGGACATTGGCTTTCAGTCGCTGCTTGTCGCCATCGTTACCACCATGATTGCAACACCTACAATCATTATCATGGCCCCATGGCTTGCGAAGCAAGCCGCCCCCGTTTTGAGCTTCGTTCCCCTACCAGAATCGTCACGTCCGCTCGATGAAGTTGAGCCAGGCGCCGCGGTCATGGACGACGACCCAATCGATGTTGCAATCATCGGGTTTGGTGTTGTTGGAAGTAACGTCGCTGATGTGCTACGAGCAACAAAGATTCCTTATCGTGTACTCGACATTAACCGACAGCGCGCTGCACGCGAACGTGAAGCCGGCGAGCCAATGATTGCGGGCGATGGGACGGATGCGCACGACCTCACACGCTTAGGTGTGTTATCGGCAAAAGTTGTTGTTGTGGCAATCAACGACCAGACAGCAGTGGTCGACACGGTTCATGCCATACGATCGATTCGCAAAGACTGCTGCGTTATCGTTCGGTCGCGATTTGCTCTGCAAGCTGAAGATCTTGCAGAAGCCGGTGCAGATGTCGTGATTATCGAAGAATTCGAAGCTTCGATTCAGGTGCTCGTTGAATTACTTACGCGACTGGGTGTAGACAAGAATATCGTCGCCAAACAAGAGGAAATCTTGCGTCGCGATCGTTATACCGTTTTCGGAGACGGCGATGAAGCGTATGGTCTATCTGACAACGACGAGCGGGAGGCTGACAATCCCGCGTGACGATTCTATGCGAACGAAGTATGCACCGCTCGCAAGGTTCACAACGGAGTAGGGAATGGTGTGCTGACCTGGCTCGAACGGACGGTTACTCTTTAGTGACGTAACACGATGGCCCATTGCATCGACAACATCAACCGTAATCGTTAGAGGCCTGTCTAGCGTAAAGCTAATGGTAGTCTGCTCCGTCGCAGGATTCGGCGAACACGCGAACTCCATTTCGGTTCGTAAGTCGCTCACAACACTTAACGGTGGATCCGTTTCTAGCTCTATGGCTTCGTCACCAGCCTGATACGGCAGCCAGTAGAAGTAGCATAGAATCATTTCATCCGTTGTCTTTTCGCCCCAACCAACAAGCTTTGGCGGGCTATTCGGATTTAGTGGATTCTGCGTCGTGTTGTCGTACATCGCCTCGTAGTGCAACACAGAGTTTCGAGGTACACGAATAAGGTTTTTGAATGTGTAGCTGCCTTGCCAGTTAAAATCCCAATCGTTGACGCCGACCAGGCGTATTGTGTCACCTTTTGGAGTGACAGCATAGGCTCGACATTCACGACCGAGAAGGTGCATATGCGGCGCGACCCCCATAAGGCTCACGTCGATGGGAATCGTATACTTTGCAACAAAACCCTTTTTCTGATTAGCGGGTATCACAAAAGCAGCACTCATATTAATCGGACTAAGAGAAAACTCATTCAGTACACGTATCTGCGGATCGTCATCAAAAAAGACGTTCACACGCGAACGATCTGTGGCTGGCAACGAGGACGGCGCGTAGTGCACTTGAATAACGAGATCAGAGTTTTTTAACAGGCGGGCACCGATGTTCGGCGGAAAAAATCGGGCCTGACTACCGGGCACCCAACCTAGATACGAAGCGGCACTCTCGAAGCCAGGGTCACCAAAGCCACTGTATCCAGCCAACAGGTCTTCGGCGTCTTTTCTTCGTGCAGTACCCGTTGTGTCGAGGTAGTATAACACGTGGTGGACGACCGAGGCATTGCCTGGACGAAACTCGAGGGCGCGAATGTTTTGGTCCTTCAAGAGACTTGTCGGAAGTACGAAGTACCTGTACACATCGGTGTTATTGTCTTCTATCTGCCATTCTGCACTCATCTCAAGCACGAGGTCGGGCGTGCCAAGCTGCGATCCTGATGGAAACGTCGGCGGAGTCGGTGTGCGTGAGGGGTCGCCTTCGGGCGCTCCACCGTCTATCCATGCAGTAATGATGGACTGCTCTTCGGACGACAATGAACGATCGCCTAAGTAGTCTGCATGCCCCGGAAGGGGCTTCCAAGGGGGCATGTACCGCGACTCTGTAACGGCCTTAATGGTATTTGCCCTCATCTTTGCATCGGCGTAGGTAATGAGATCGAATGGTGCGATCTCACCCTGCCTGTGACACGGTGTGCATTTTGCGTAGACGATTCGCGCGACGTTGTCTGACCAGGTAGGAGTCTGTGCATCGACACAGACGACGCTCGCCACGACGGCCACGACAAAAAGGATGACGAAGTTGCGAAGCCGCATGACGTTCCAGTAGAGTTGAGGGTGCCCTAAGATACAATCAGATACTATGAGTTTAATCCCTTCACTCTGTGTTGTAGGAGCTGCTGGACAAATGGGCAATGGCCTGTTGACGCGGCTTATAGACTGCACACCCCAAGATGCACCGATAGCGCCTCTGCACGTAGTTGACAATGACTTTGCGGGACTGTTTGCTCGATGGCCCCAATCACAGGCACGTGTCACGGTTCACAGGTCCGTCGTAGATGCAGTACGCAATGCCGACGTCGTAATCCTTGCCATACCCTATCAGGCAGAGCAAACGCTTGACACAGATGTGCGTGCCGCCTTGTCTGGGAAAATTGTCGTCAGCATTACGAACCCATTAACACCGACACTCGACGACGTGTTGACACCACATCACGAGAGCGCAGCAGAATGCCTTGCGGCCATGTTGCCAAATGCGCGTGTTGTAAAAGCGCTGAATACTATAAGTGCATCAGCGTTACTGCTACCTCGCGAAGTGTCGATTCATTATGACACCTTTGTCGCCTCTGACTTTGAAGAAGCAGCGCTAACTGTTGAAAACATTATTCGAACGCTCGGATATCGTCCGTGGTACGTCGGCGGACTAAAGCTCAGCCGCACGCTTGAGCGAATGACTGCTTTGTTGATTGGTATTTCACAGAGGTATGCACTAAGCGGACCTCTTGGATGGAATGTGCAAGGCGTGCAACCTGATTAGAACTATACCGTAACCGGACCCATGACAAGACCCCCTTCCGCTCAATCACTCGTTGTTTTTCTTCTCCGCGCGCTCGTGTTCGTTGCCCTCTTTGGTGTTGTGCCTGCTGTGAGCGCGCAACAGGCCAGAGTTCTTTCCGGAGTCGTCGTAGACTCCCTCACGGGTCAACCATTATCTGCCGCATCTGTCTTCGTACGCAATACGAAGCGAGGAACGCATACCCGTACTAGTGGTCGGTTTCGGCTTCCAATCGAAGTCACACACAAGGTGCTAACGGTCCGAAGCATCGGGTATGCTGAACGAACGCTCGACATCCCCGATAACAGCGATGCCATGCATATCGCGCTTATGCCCTCCGACGTTACGTCAACCACCATAACCGTAACAGCCGGCATGACTTCGGAAGAACTCATTCGCCTTGCAATCGTGCGCAAAGAAATCAATGCCGCGCGAATCAACACGCTCGTTAGTACGCTGTATAGCAAGATGAGAGTCGATATCGGAGGCACAGCACTCGACGGTCAGAACATTTCACCGAATTCGATTACAGAAACCTTCTCGAAAGTCTATGAGCGACGACGCCCTAATCCGGTAAAAGAAGTCGTCATCGTGCAGCGACGTCAGACGAAGAACATTCTGCCTGCCGAGAACCTTGCAGTATTCGACGAGTTCTTCGATTTCACAGAAGACGAAATAACGCTCATCAAGACACGACTCGTTACTCCACTTGGGCGCGACGCGTTGGATGAGTACAAGTACACGATTACCGGCAAGAAAATGCTCGGTGATAAACTTATTTATGAATTGTCCTTCGAACCCAAGTCGCGAATCTTCCCCGGCTTCGAAGGCACACTTAGTATTGTCGAAGGCACCTATCAGCTGATTGCTGCTGCGTTCGCACCCACGGACGAAACGGCTTTCCCATTCCTACGCGAACTTCGATTCGAACAGCGATACGAACGGTATGACGACAGTATCTGGGTACCGGCATTTCAGCTCGCGACGGCTGGCGCGAACGTAGCTATCATCAAGGGCATAATGGAGTTCGAAGGTCGCTTTGCAGTTCAGACATACGCTACCGATGTCCAGGTCAACGTGCCCCTTCCCGATTCCATCGGTAAGACCCCTTCAAAGTCAAAGACAACTAGCGCAGTCGATATCACCGATAATTCTGTGAGCCTTGGCGTTGATATAAAGGGCAAACGCATTACTGTTGCACCCGACGCAGACTCGGCCAAATCTGAGTTCTGGGAAGCACACGCGTTTGCCGAACCCAGTGAAGAAGAACGCGAGATATACAGACGAGCCGACAGCATTGGCCCACCGCACGACTCCGCCGGCAAGCGCATCGACCCTGCTCCAACTGTTGGTCTCATTCATCTGCCGAGCATTGGCAATGTGGGCTTCGGGTTATCGCCTGTCATTGACCGCTCCACCATTACTGGTGTGATGTACGGTGGAGAACTCATCGCAGCCACCACGTTCGCCACCTTGAAGGTTATGGGGTCTCTCGGTGGAAAGGACACAGTTACCGATCGGTTGACACGAGCAGGCAGCGTAGGTATGAACGTTAAGGTCTTGCGTGAGCCGGGTCTGCAGCTTGATGCAACCGGCAAGGTGTTCTCAATCATGACAACAATGCAGAGCCCTCGAACGATTCTGAAACGATTTGAAACATTCGACTTCACCGACCTGCTGTTTGCAGACAACTTGGACTACTACCGACGTGATGGCTTTGACGTCGGTGCCCGACTCACCGTTGGTCGTTTCAACATCGGCGCACTATTCGCCGAAGCACGTCATATCAACATGCCAGTGATAACTGACATCAATCGTACTCCAGTCACTGCGCACGCAGGCGCCTATCGCACGGTTCACGCTTCGATTAGTGTAGGGCAGCCAACGTTGGTCGATAACATACTCGGCACTGCATGGCCCGTCTTTGGTACAGTATCGATGCTATATGGTCAAGAGGTAATTACTTCCCAGAACTTCTCGAATATCGAGGTTCATCTAGGTGCAGTGTTGCCCACGTTTGCCACGGGGTATCATCCCATGGAGCTTGCGCTTGATGTGAAAGGGGGGCGTGCTGTAGACGCGACGCCACGCCAGTATCAGTTCCCATCGATGAGGCGGTTCTTTCTGATGGGATCGACCACAGACCTCGCGACTGTACCGGTGAATGCATACGCAGGTACCGAGTATGTGGCCTTGCATGCCGAACACAACTTCTCCGATATGTGGTGGCGGGCCATTGGCCTTCCGACTTTCAATGGCAGAGGAATCGATCTCATAGGAAAATTCAGCGCCCTGAATATGGTGCAACGAGCGCAGGCCGTTGTGCCCGGACGTGTCTACGATTCAACCCATGGGTGGTATACAGAGGCTGGCTTCGCAGTTAGCAGAATACCTACGTTCATCAGCGATTTCCTCTTCCTGCGCTTCGATGCACTGTGGCCCGTCGGACCCGTTGCCACTCCGCGCGGAACGTTCGGCTGGTCGATTACCGTTTCGAGCCCATTACTCTGAGTTACTGCGATAACGCATTTTGCGTTACGCATTTTGCGTTACGCATTTTGCGCAACGCATTTTGCGTAACTTCGAGAATGGCAGTACAAGAGACCAATCCGTTTCCCGTACAGGGGTATGATCCAGAAACGTTCTGCGACCGCGACGCTGAGCTTGCGCGACTAGAGCGTGCATTGCTTGGCGACTGGAACGTTACCCTTATAGCATTGCGCAGGATGGGCAAGTCTGCGCTCATCCATCATCTTTTTAACAAGGTTCGGAAGCGCGCTGGATGTCTCTACGTAGACCTGCATCCCACAACAGACGTAGCGGGCTTGACGGGCGCTCTTGCATCGGCTGTTGCACGGCACCTGCATTCGCGTGGCAAGAAGATGGCCGATATCCTGCGCGACTTTGCACGCTTGGTTAGTGGCACAATTAAAATTGGCGCCGATGGAATGCCTTCCGTTGAACTGCAAGCGACGTCATCCTCTGCGGTAAGTGGGAATGCGGACCAATTAGCAGACGTATTTCGATACCTCGAGGCATATGATAAGCGCGTAATTGTTGCATTTGATGAATTCCAGCAGGTGGCCTCATACGCTGAAGGGAACGTAGAAGAACTCCTACGTTCGCACATACAACGGATGAAGAACACTCGATTTTTATTCGCGGGTAGCAACCGCGATTTAATGACCCTGATGTTCTCCGATCACGCACGGCCGTTTTATCAAAGCACAGAGCATATGATGCTCGGTCCAATAGACACGCAGGTGTACTCCGACTTCATCATCGGTCAGTTTGCGAAGCGCCGACGCCGGATCACGTCCGCCGCGTCATTGCGCGTACAAGAACTTGCAGAGAGACGGACGTTCCATGTACAGCAGTTATGCAACCGCTTGTATGCAAAGGGTACGGCGCGGATCGAAGTGGAAGCTGCAGACGCTGTGTTTGGGGAGGTCCTCGGTGAACAGGAACACCTTTACTATGGCTTTCGATCGATGATCACCGATCAGCAGTGGAGTGTGTTGTCTGCAGTCGCAAAAGACCGTGTGGTGGCCGAACCATCGGGCACATCGTTTATCGAACGCAACCGTCTCGGTTCGATAAGTACTGTTCGTCGTGCACTTGAATCCCTTCTTGAGAAGGAACTCATCTACCGTGACCAGGACGGCTATCACGTGGAAGACCCATTTCTTGCCGCGTGGATTCGTCGCACCTTTGTCTAAGCAGTTTGAGAAGCTTTCTGCAAGCTTGGTATCTTTGTACCATGTTTGACCCCCAACAACAGCAACTGAGTGAACTCCGTGAACGTGTAGAGCAACTTCGGAGGTTTCTTTGACATCGATCGTAAACGCGACGAGATAGCAGAGCGCGAGATGCTCTCCCAGGCCGCCGGCTTCTGGGATAGTCAACAAACAGCACAGAAGGTTATGCAGGAGATCGCCGACCGCAAGGACTGGATTGGCACCTGGGAAGGCGCAGTGCGCGCAGTTGAGGATGTGCAGGCACTGATTGACTTGGCTTCGGAAGTCGAAGATGATAGCATGGAAGCCGACATCATTCTGGAGCTCGGCCGCTGCAAGAAAAGCGTCGATGATCTTGAGTTGCGTAAGATTCTTTCTGGCGTTGACGATGATCGCAATTGCATCCTCACGATTAACGCAGGTGCTGGTGGAACAGAGGCGCAGGATTGGGCTGAGATGCTCATGCGCATGTACACGCGGTGGGCAGAGAAAAACAACTACCAGGTCTTTCTTGCAGACGAGCAAGAGGGCGATATGGCGGGTATCAAGAGTGGCACGCTCGAGATACGCGGCCGATTTGCATACGGATTCCTCAAAGCAGAAAACGGTGTTCACAGACTCGTACGAATCAGTCCATACGACTCCAACGCTCGCAGACACACGTCGTTTGCGTCGGTATTTGTTTATCCTGAGGTCGAGGACGATGTTGAGATTGTTGTGAATCCGGCCGATGTCGAAATGGACACGTTCCGATCGGGTGGTAAGGGTGGACAGAACGTCAACAAGGTAGAAACTGCCGTTCGATTGCGCCACATCCCTAGTGGCATCGTCGTTGCATGTCAGCAAGAACGCTCGCAGCTCTTAAACCGCGAACGTGCGATGAAGATGCTGAAGAGTCGCCTCTATCAAAAACGTCGTGAAGAAGAAGATGCTGCAAAAGCCGTCATCGAAGGCACCAAGAAGCGCATTGAATGGGGCTCACAAATTCGCAGCTATGTCTTTCAGCCATACACGATGGTAAACGACCATCGCACGGAGACAAAAATCACAGACGTGCAATCCGTGATGAATGGCGACCTCGATGAACTGATTAAAGCATACCTGTTGCTTGAGGATGCATCCTAACGTGAACACAGATTACTTGAGGATGCATCCTAACGTGAACACAAACGCAGATACGGAAATCGCATGAGTGCTATCGTGGGCATAGGCACCGATATTGTTGACGTAGAACGTATTCGTCATTCATTCGAAGAGTATGGCGAGCGTTTCGCTAAACGGGTGTTCACCGAAACAGAACGCACATACTGTGAACACTTCGACGAAACGCGGCATCTGCACTACGCTGCTCGTTTCGCGGCGAAGGAAGCCTTCAGCAAAGCTATCGGCACTGGTATGCGCGACGGTATGGCATTTCAACTCGTTAGCATACGCAACGAACCATCTGGTCTGCCAGTTGTCGTTCTTGCTGGCCTTATGCTCGAACGCCATGGCTCTCACACCATTCACGTAACACTATCACACACTGCAAGCGTTGCCATCGCTGTAGTTGTTCTCGAACGCAACACATAATGTTGTTCTCTCAAACTTTACTGCTTTGATCTGTGCTACCTAGTATCTACAACCCTCAAGCCCCTTTCACCCTTGGCATTCTAGGAGGCGGACAGCTTGCCAAGATGACGGCGCAGGCGGCATATCGCATGGGTATGCGTGTTGCAATCATCGAACATGGCCAAGACTCGCCTGCGGGTGTCATGACGAAGCTTGAGTTTGCAGGGGGCTGGAAAGACGGGGCTCAGCTCGATGCCTTCATCAAGGCGAGTGATGTTGTAACACTAGAGAACGAGTTCATTGATGTGAGCATACTCGAAGAAATTGCGCAACGTAGACTGGTCTGGCCTTCGGCTGATACAATGCTGTTGGTGCAGGACAAGCTCGTGCAGAAGCAGACTTTTGTCCGTGCCGATGTTCCTACTACTGCGTTCGCAGAGATAACATCCGTAGACGATCTTCACGCCTTCGGCAAAAGTCATGGATATCCATTCGTCGTGAAGACTCGCAAGTATGGTTATGATGGCTATGGCAATGCAACAGTAAAGCGTGCGACTGAGATCGACATGGTTTGGCGGCGATTTATGGAGGGTGAAGAGCCCCGTCCGTTAATGGCCGAGGCCTTCGTAACCTTTACGAAGGAGCTTGCAGTAATGGTGGCGCGCAATCGTCGCGGCGAAACTGCTGTGTACCCATGTGTGCAGACGATTCAGCAAGGACACATTTGCGTGACGGTTCTTGCGCCGGCGCCAATCGAAGAAGATCTTCAGCGGAAGGCTCAGGCACTTGCTCTTCGTTGCGTCGAATCTGTGAATGGCGTTGGTGTGTTTGGCGTAGAGATGTTCCTGACGACGGACGACAGAATACTGTTCAATGAAATTGCGCCTCGGCCGCACAACAGTGGGCACTATACCATTGAAGCATGTTATACATCACAGTTTGAGAATCTCGTACGCGCTGTTACGAACATGCCCCTCGGATCTGCTGAGATGCAGGTTGGTGCTGCGTGCATGATCAATCTGTTGGGAGAACGTACAGGTAGTGGCATACCAGACGATGTCATCGAAACATTACGCGTGCCACAAGTATCGCTGCATCTCTATGGCAAGAAAGACTCGCGTATAGGGCGCAAGATGGGTCACTTGACTGCGACTGCCGACACCATAGACCTGGCTTTCGCTAAGGCAAGCATGGCGTTAGACAGTCTGGTTTGGTAGAGGCTGCGTCGAACGTCCGCGCGAACGCATCCAGAACAGCAGCGCCTTTAGTGGCGTGGTTTCATAGTTCACCTTAATCGTCACTATGATTCCGAAAATGGCCAGCAACCCATTGCCAAGCCACATCGCTACTGCCGGTGAAAGAAGCCCTCGGTCTGCGAGCTTTTCGCCACCGATGAGCGATACCCAGTATAACACGTAGAAACCGAGGGAAATTGCCGCGCTTAAACCGAAGTTGCCGCCTTTGGTAAGGATGCCCAGCGGACATCCTACGAAGACAAACAGAATGCAGGCCGCAGGGATTGCATACTTCTTGTAAATCTCAACTTCATACTTATTAATCGTAGCCTGTTCGGCTCCACGACGAAAGGCAGCACCCTCAATGCTCGCACGCGCGGAACTTGCAACCGTAAGCGACCGACTACGTGCGTACACCGTATCTGTCGTGCCCGGCACGCCTGCTCCCATCAGATACTGAACATGTTTATTAAGTAGAGAATCGAACTGACGGTTAGCGTCATGTACAATGGTATCGGAACGGCGAATGATGGCCTTCATCTCAGATATACGCATCTCCCGATCGCCGCGTGAAGAGCCCGAGGCGTCTGTCTGCTCATAGAAAAATTGTTCTGCGTCCATTGTTAACTGATGATGCTCGAACGTAATGACTCTGTAGTCTGTCGGTTTCCGTTTGTTCAACTGGTGAATCTCACCATGGTCGAGATTCAGCACCATCTTCGTTAGCGATGGCGAAAATCCTAGCCGACCGGTATCCGCACTAACAACATTCGTTCTATCTGCCTTCGAGTTGTCGTAGATCGTGACACCAAATAACATGCCCGTCGTGTCAACACGCCGAGCAAGAATGGTAAAGCCTTCCATCTGTGTCGTGAACTGCCCCGCATCGATGGCAAACGTCGGCTTCGTACGCGTGATGTCACGCATCATCGTACTAAGGCGCAGGTTCGTATCTGGAAGCACATTGTCGGTATAGTAAAACACCAGCCCCGTAACGCAGAGCCCCATAACAATCACGGGGACCATCATGCGAAAGAGTCCCATTCCACTCGCTTTGAGCACCGTTATCTCATGTGCAGCAGACATTGAGCCGAAGGCCATGAGCGTGCTGAAGAGGACGCCAATGGGTACAGCAAGGACAAGTATCCACGAGAGATTCAAGGCTACGAATTCGCCGATGGTAATAAAGTCGATGCCCTTACTGGCGAGCTGATCAATCCACCGCATGAGATACTGCAGTAGAAAGAGTGCCATGATTGTGGTCGTCCCGAAGAAGAACGGTGCAACGTGTGAGCGTAGGATGTAGCGCCAGATGAGCATCAACTATTGAGCTTAGTCGTTAGCTCTGCGATAATGCGTTGATACTCTTCGTTCTTCTCGGGCTTGCTGACGGCTAACGCGGTGAATGCGTCGATGGCCTTGTCGTACGCACCTTGTTGCATGTATATGCGAGCGATGGTTTCAGTAATTACCATCTGTTGTCGCGGCAGTCCCAGGCTCGCTGACGTGGGCACGACTACATGCGTCGTCTGTGTAGCCGAGGCCATCGGTGTCAGTGCTTCTCCGGAACGTGGCATGCGTGCGCGCTCGAGCCGATTTGCCAATTCTTCGAGCGACAGAGGCTTCGTCGCGGGCTTCGGATGTGATGCTGTTGGGCCCGATGGTTGTGACTGCTGCGATACCGGTTGCAACACTCTTCGTGCAGGATGAAAACGTCGGAAGGGTGGAGGATCTAGCAGCGTCTGAATCTCGCGACGTCCGCGTGTCTTCGTGCCTTCAAATCTCAGCGTCGTAAACTCAAGTCCAGGTATCAACCGCACACTAGCGCTGCGAATGATGCGCGTATCGTCAAGAATCTGTGCAGTGTCAATAATCCTTAGTGGGGATGTAGACGTAGCATGGGGCGCTACGCGACGGGGCTCAGGAGGTGCCAGCGGTACTAACGCTGCTTCGACGGTGGCTGTTGGGATGAACGACGGAAATCGACGTTGTGCTTCTTCAAGGATGATGCGTGCGTCGAGCGGACGACCAAGAGCATCGTAGGCTCGCGACAGCAGAACGTAGCCCCCTAAATAATCCGGATACATGCCGAGTCCGGATACACACAGCAATGCGGCATCATTTGCTGCACCGTTCTCGAGGAGAACTGATGCATCCATGGCAAACGCAGCATGCAGTCGCGAGGAGTTCACCGACGGCTACCGAGTAAGCGAAGCAGGAAGAGGAAGATGTTCAGGAAGTTCAGGTAAAGGCTGAGAGC
The DNA here is from genome assembly GCA_046595995.1 of Candidatus Kapaibacteriota bacterium. GTDB lineage: Bacteria > Bacteroidota > Ignavibacteria > Kapaibacteriales > Kapaibacteriaceae > JAWXBR01. Next base: position 56,383 of record JBKJNB010000037.1, on the reverse strand, counting down.
AGTGAGGATGGAGCGCTTTGCAGCGGCACCTTCGCCAGCGTACATCACGATTGCCTGGTTCTTAAGGCGGTTCATGTCGTATGCGGTGAGACCAGTGAAGATTAGAACACCAATAACACTTATCGCAAACTCCATCACGTTGCTGCCGAGGAAAATGTTCACCACCATAGCAAGGATGAGGCCTATGAGACCCATGAAGAGGAACGAGCCGATGCCAGTGAGGTCACGCTTCGTGAAGTACCCGTAGCACGCAGCCGCACCATACATGCCAGCGGCGATGCCGAAGACCTGAAAGATGCTTCCCAGTTCATATAGCATGAAGATCATGGAGAACGAGAGTCCGTTCACGAGCGAGTAGGCAATGAATAGACCAGCGGCGGTGCTGGGCTTCATTGTATCGATGCGTGACGACAGAATAAACACCATGATGAGGGGGGCGAACAATACGACCCACATAAGCGGTGTACCGAAGATCAGTTGTTGTAGCGCAGGGAACTGAAAGACGATCCAGGCCGTGACGGACGTCGTGATGAGTCCGCCTACCATCCACGCATAAACGCGTTGAACGTAGGCACGAAGATCGTCGGCGGCAACTACAGCGCCGAATGCTTGAGGGCGGATTGAATCCATGTGAAGTCTCCGAGAATGTTCTACTTCGTCCGCGTCACGACAAAGTTAGCAAAGTCAACCAAGGCACTTTTGTAGACTGAATCGGGGAACGAAGTAATGTGTTGAACGGCTTCCTGACTGAGAGATAGGGCTTTGAGTTGCGCCTTGCCGGTGCCGTCATACTTGCGGACGAACTCTATGACGGTCGTCACTTCCTTCTGTTTTGGACTACGTCTTTTCACCATTGCAATGATTGCCTTGCCCTCACCTTTAGGTGCCGCCTGGCTTGCATACAGGAGTGGTAGGGTGATTTTCCTATCTCTAATGTCTTTGCCAACGGGTTTCCCAAGAATGGCCGATCTGCTCTCGTAGTCGAGCACATCGTCGCGTATCTGATACGCGAGACCAACCAGTTCACCGTATGACTTGAGCGCATGGCGAACCTCTTCGCTGCCCGTTGCACTAACGGCACCAATCTCGCAGCAGGTTGACAGCAGGCTCGCAGTCTTATCGGAGATGATGCGGAAGTACGTCTCTTCGTCGATGTTCTTTTGTCTGGACTTTTGAATCTGCAACAGTTCGCCTTCGCTCATACGGCGCACTGCTTCGGAGGTAATGCTCAGAAAATCGAACTCTTTGTTTTGAACAGCCACCAGAAGGCCGCGAGAGAGCAGGTAGTCACCGACAAGAACCGCAACCTTGTTTTTCCATACGGCGTTAATCGAGGCCACGCCCCTTCGCTGGTCAGCTTCGTCGACAACATCGTCATGAACCAATGTCGCCGTGTGAAGGAGCTCGACCATCGCTGCCGCGATGTCTGAACGGGGCGAGATGCCGCCACACATGCCGGCTGACAGATACACTAGGGTTGGTCTGACGCGTTTGCCGCGCTGCCGAATGATATAGCGTATCACAGTGTCTAGCAAGGCCGTACGCGACTTCATGAGCGTACGCAGATAGCCATTCAATGCCTCGAGCTCTGCAGCTACCGGCGCGCCAATGTCAGTTAGGGAGATATCTCTACTCATTCGTCGCGCTTCTTGTACGCGAGACGGGCAATCACCACGCTTGCTTCATACAGTATGTAGATCGGTGCTGCGACCATTATCTGCAGAATAAAATCGGGGGAGGGCGTTATCACGGCCGCAAGAATAAGGATCACTACCGCGGCGTGTCGGCGGTATTTGCTCATTGCCGCTGATGACACAATACCCATCTTGGCAAGCACCCACGTAACCATTGGAATTTCGAAGACGAATCCGCAAGCGAGGAGCGTATTGATGTAGAACGAGAAGTAGAACGTCGTTGTGATGTTATCGGTGATGTGTGGGTTAGCCATCTTTCCGATGTAATCAATCATCCCCGGAATTAACAGGAAGAACGAAAACGCAAGCCCCGACATAAAGCAGAGTGTGGTGAGGAACGTTACCCACCGCGCCCACCGCCGCTCGTGGCTGTACAGCCCTGGTGCGACAAAAGACCACACTTGGTACAGCAACCACGGCAAAGAAAGCACGAGTCCAGAAAAAAATACCACCTTGAAATAGAGAAACGCTTGTCCGAACGGCTCAATATTCTGCAGTTTGAGCCCTGCGTTCAGTGCGGGACGCAATAAGACTTCGTCAAGAATCCATTCTCGGAAGTACGCGGCGACGATGCAGCCGACGACTAGGCCGATTGCTCCTTTGAATAATCGAGACCTGAGTTCCTCCAAATGACCTAGAAAACTCATCTCGAATCCGGTGCGTGCTTCTTTCGGTGGTGTGTCTGTCATGCGGCGCGAAGATACGGAGTCGAACTCGTTGGTATTGTTGCCTGTTGCGTTAACGCTGACAAATGCAAGTGAATTATTTTCACATCGACCCCTTTTTCCCTTGCTGAGATGAGACTCCAGCGACCAAATTTGCACCCCCTGATGATATGGGTCACGCCAGCGGACATACCGCACAATGAGGGACTTCTGGTTGAAACAATCTGAGACGCTAAACTTGTTCACAACAACTCCAACCATGCAGCGCTCCGCTACCAGCGGCGCATCAAACGACGCAGAGTCCCTTTGGGACCGTTGCTTGGTGATCATCCGCGACAACGTATCACAACAGGTCTTCAAAACGTGGTTCGATCAAATTCGTCCATTGACCTGGGACGGATCACAACTGACGGTAGAAGTACCAAGCCAATTCTTCTACGAATGGATAGAAGAACACTATAGTTCACTGCTGCAGAAGACTATTCAAAAAGTTCTCGGAGCTCGTGCGCGTCTGCAATACAACGTTGTTGTAGAAGAAGGCGATGCATCAGCAGAGCAGCGCACAATCAAACTGCCTGCATTCCGCGCTGCTGCTGGGCAAACGTCCATTCCGTTCAGCGAAACACCACGTGAACAACAGCAACCCAAGCAACCATCTGCGCACTACCCTACGTACTTCAATCCGCGTTACACGTTCGACAATTTCATTCGTGGCGAGAACAATCAGTTAGCTACGTCGGCTGGTATGGCTGTTGCAGATAACCCAGGCAAGACACGTTACAATCCACTTGTGATTTACGGTCCAACGGGTCTCGGTAAAACACACCTTGTACAAGCAATTGGTAATCGCGTTCTGCAACGCAATCGCAATGCGAAGGTGTTGTACACGAATTCGGAAAAGTTTACAATGGAGTACATCAACGCAATTCAAACAAATCGCGTTGCTGATTTCACGAATTTCTATCGCGGTGTTGATGTCCTAATCGTCGATGACATTCAGTTTCTTGGTGGCAAGGAGAAGACGCAGGACATGTTCTTCCACACGTTCAACGCCCTGCATCAGGCCGGACGTCAGCTAATTCTGACCTCTGACAAGCAGCCAAAAGACCTCGCCGACGTCGACGAACGACTGATCTCGCGTTTCCAATGGGGGCTTACAGCTGATATTCAGCCGCCCGATTTCGAAACACGGATGGCTATTCTCCAGCAGAAAAGCATGGAAGAAGGCATGGACCTGCCTGGTGACACACTCGAGTACATTGCAAGACATGTGTCAAGCAGTGTACGTGAACTCGAAGGCTGCCTCATCTCGCTGCTCGCCAAGGTCTCTCTTGACGGTCGTGAACTCACCTTGGAACTGGCGAAAGAAGTTGTCCGCGGCGTTACAAACTCTCCTTCAACACGCATTCTTTCTATCGACGACATCAAGCAGGAAGTCGGCGCGTACTACAACCAGGACATCGCACTGCTTTCAGCAAAGACGCGCAAACATGAGGTTGTTCTCGCACGCCAGATGTGCATGTACCTTGCGAAGCAGTTAACGCAGATGTCGCTTAAGAGTATCGGTATGCACTTTGGCGGACGCGATCACACAACGGTATTGCACTCCTGCCAGCAAATCCTCAACTACATCGATACCGATCGCAAGATCCGTCAGGACGTAGAGCAGTTGAGGAAGGGTCTACAGAAGTAGTCGTCTAACGGTCGAACCGCGAATGAGTCACTCGCTCAGCTATTTGCTGAGTGACATTATCAGTTCGTATTCACCTTCGGTGACCGGAATCACAGACAGGCGACCGTTCTTTACGAGAGCCATGTCTTTAAGACCCATTTGCCCCTTCACCTGCGCAAGCGTAACGGGTTTCTCAAGGGGCTTTAACGGGGCTAAGTCTACAACCACCCAAGCAGGCTCGTCTGTTGTGGGGTCGGGGTAAGCAGTTTTTAGAACCTTAGCGGTGCCTACGACTTGCTTCTCATCGCCCGTATGATAGAATAGCACCGTGTCACCCACTTCCATGGCCTGCATGTTATTGCGAGCCTGGTAATTGCGCACTCCATCCCACATCGTGCGCTTGTCTTTAACGAATGCGTCCCAGTGATAACAATCGGGTTCTGTTTTTACTAACCAGTACTGCATCGTTAAGGCTTAGAGAGATGGATAATTGCGCGAAAGACTGTTGGTGAGTTGTCGGCGTTACTCTTCACGGAGAAGTCGACATTGTTGATGTCTTGAGTAAATGATTTCGCGTTTATCTGGAGATAGATCATTCCTGAGTCCGTAGCAGTTGCCTTGGGCCGCTGCACCGACGCCCCGGCGCAACCGCATGATGCCTTGACTTCAGTCATCGTGAGTGTGCCGCCACCATCATTGTGTATGTACACTCGCGCTGTTACAAAGCCCAGCGAGTCGGGGGTCGTTACAAGAACAGGCGGACTAAATCGCAGACGCGGTGTCCCTATGGTCGTCTCAGTCTTCGGCGGCGAGGTTGTGGTGTTCGTCGTACTCGAAGATGCGCAGCCGGACAGAATTGCAAACGCTACACAGGCGAGGAAAAAGGATGATATAGGAATCTGGGGCATCGGTGTGTTGGTGTCGGTTACGGCTGCGCGGCGACTACTTGTTCAAAGACGTCGGTAAAGTCGTACCAACCGGTGCGTCCGTGTATCCAGCGTGCCGCCTGAAGCGCACCCATTGCAAAGCCTGCTCTGTCGGCTGCGTCATGGATGATGTCGATTGTGTCATGCGGGCCCATGAACGCGGCGACATGTTTGCCAACGATGTCACCTTCTCGCGTCGATTCGATGTCGACGGATGTTATCCGTGGCATTTCATTGAGCACGATGTTGCGCATCGTGACTGCCGTACCGCTTGGACTGTCTTTCTTTCGCGTGTGATGCCACTCACGTATGGCCACACTGTATTCCGGCAGAGCATTAGCAAGCCGCGAAGCTTCACGCACAACTCTAAAGAACATCTGAACGCCAACGCTGAAGTTCGATCCCCAAACGATGCCGGTTCCGGTAGCAGTCTGCATCGCCATCACTTCGGACATTCTATCGTACCAACCTGTTGTGCCGATTACCATGTTGCGACGATGAGCACATACGGACTTCACGTTCGTAGCAATGACATGTGGCAACGTGAAGTCGATGGCCACATCGTATTCGTCCGACGATTGTTCGGTAATGGGCCTGGCCTCATCATACACTCCAACTACAACACATCCAGCCGCAGGTGCAAGTCGTTCGAGTTCACGGCCCATCGCACCATAACCCAACAACACAACACGTGTCATACAACACTTCCTTCGTGAATCTGCACTTTCGTTGCATCGGCAAACGCCGCGGCTAGTAAGGTGCTGTGCGTGGACAAGATCACTCCGGTATTCTGTGCCGCCGCATTCTTCAAAACGTCAATGACAGTTGCTGTTGTGCCATCGTCTAACGTGCCCGTTGGCTCATCTGCAATAAGCACGTCTGGCTTCGTTACGAGTGCGCGAGCAATACCTGCCAACTGACGCTCACCACCAGAAAGTTGGTCTGGCAGCTTGTTGCGCACATAGCTAATACCAAGATCTGCGAGTTGCTCGAGACAGAGTTTGTTTGCATCAGCACGCGAGAGGCCCGAAAGTGCGAGAGGCATGATCACGTTCTGATACACGGTGTAGACACTGATAAGGCGACAGTGCTGATGCACAATGCCTAAGCGTTTGCGAAGTGTGCGTATGTCCCTGCCACGCAGTTTCTGCGTGGCGGACCCATCTACGAGCACCGTGCCAGTTGTGGGAAGTATGTCAGCCATAATAACGCGCAGCAAGGTGGTCTTACCGGCGCCGCTCGGACCAGTTAATACAACGGTGCCGCCAGTGTGTGCGAATGACACATTGCGCAATGCGGGGATGCCGCCATATGAAACCGATACATCTTGAAGTTCAATGTGCATGGTGTATTCGCTGTAGCGGCTCAGGCAGTATTAGGGCTGTCTGATTCGAATCCCTGAGGCATCTTTGGGGTGCTGACCTTCGGGTCAACCTTGTGCGTCGTTGGCTTCAGGTTGCCGCCCATAAGGATGGCAAAGGGCTTTGTTGACGGAACGTTCTCGAGCACAACCTTCGTTACAGACATGATGGGTACCGATAGAATCATGCCCACCACGCCCCACATCCAGCCCCAGAACGCCAGGGCGAAGAGAACGAGTACCGGACTTAGATCGAGGCTCGTTCCCATGACCTTCGGCTCAATGATGTTACCGATGATGTTCTGCAGCACAATGAGGATCAGTACGATAAGTAGTGCCTCTCCGAGACTGCCGAATTGCACGAGTGCAACTACACCGGGTATGACAGTAGACAAGAATGAACCAACATTCGGCAAATAGTGCATTAGGAACGTGAGTAAGGCAATGAGCTCTGCGAAGTCCACGCCCCAAATCAGGAGTACCACATACGTCAACACGGCCACGACGGCGTTCAGAATCGTTTTGATGCCAAGGTACCGACGTACTTTCTCATTCACTGCGCGATAAACAGCAACGACGTCGAACGTAGTTACACCATCGAAGGCAAAGCGCAGCTTGCGTGCAAAGTACTCGCCGCCAGGTATCATGAAAATCAAGAACAGCAGAATGAGAACACTGTCACCAGCAAACCCAACAAGGCTATTCGCAACACTTGAAGCTGCACTAGCCACAGAATCTGCGTTTAGCCAAGTCTCTGGCTTTATCGTGCCTGGGCGAAGAGACAACGTCTTTGAAAAACGCTTAATGAAGTCAGTAAACTCAATGTTCAACTGGCTAATGCGCGTCTGATACTCCGGTGCTTTCGCTATGGCAGCATCGACACTAAGCGAGATAATCATGTACATGCCCCACAACGCACCTGCGGTAACAACAAGCACTGCAAGGAGGCAGAGCGCCATGGGAATCTTCCATGTGCGCATCTTCGTGACCAAGGGTCGGTAGACGACTGAGAGCAAGCCGGCAAGGACGAAGGGTATGAGAATGCTCTGTAACTCGCGAATAACCACGCCAGATGCGATGACTGCGAGTATAGTGAGCGTGACAACGATGGTTCGATTTGCACTTTGCATTTGCGAAGATACAAACGCAAGGCAGCGCAGAACTATCTTTGCTACCCGAAAAAAAAGCATAAAACAAGGAACAAAACAATGGCTCGTGGTCCAGTCTCTACCTTCATCGAAGCACACTATCTACACTTTAACGCAGCGGCTCTCATCGACGCTGCCAAGGGCTACGAGAAGCACCTTGCCGAGGGCGGCAAGATGATGATAACCCTAGCCGGAGCCATGAGTACTGCCGAGCTCGGCAAAACCCTGGCCGAAATGATTCGTCAGGACAAGGTCCAGATTATTTCGTGCACCGGCGCCAACCTCGAAGAGGACATCATGAACCTCGTAGCGCACGATTACTACAAGCGCGTGCCACACTACCGCGACTTGGGTCCGCAAGAAGAATGGGATCTGTTACAGGATGGCTTCAACCGCGTCACAGACACGTGCATACCCGAAGAAGAAGCATTCCGACGCATCCAGAAGCACATCTTTAAACAATGGCAAGGGGCTCAAGAAGGGGGCGAGCGCTTCTTGCCCCATGAGTTCATGTACAAGATGCTGCTGAGCCGTGAGATGGAGCAGTACTATCAGATCGATCCAAAGGACTCATGGATGCTTGCGGCTGCTGAGAAAAATCTGCCAATCATCTGTCCGGGCTGGGAAGACTCAACGATGGGCAACATCTTCGCTTCGTATTGCGTGACAGGTGAGTTGCAAGCAACAACAATGAAGAGTGGCATCGAGTACATGATGTGGCTTGCAGACTGGTACACAGCAAACTCGGGTGGAAAGGGCATCGGATTTTTTCAAATCGGTGGTGGCATTGCAGGCGACTTCCCAATCTGTGTCGTGCCAATGCTGCACCAGGATCTCGAGCGCGAAGACACACCATTCTGGTCATACTTCTGTCAGATCTCCGACTCAACCACATCGTATGGTTCGTATAGCGGAGCGGTGCCCAATGAAAAGATAACGTGGGGCAAGCTCGGCATCGAAACGCCGAAATACATCATTGAGAGCGATGCAACAATTGTTGCTCCGTTGATCTTCGCTTGGCTTCTCGGCTACTAACTATGGCAACTATCGAAATGCAAACAGTGGTTACCGAGCAATCAACAACTGCAGCGTGCGGTTGGCATGGCGAAGCTGATATACGCCAACTGGCCGATTCGTAAGATCGATGATTGCAACGTTGTTTAGCACTTCGCCTTCATAAATAAGTTTACCACGAGTATCATAGACACGTAGTGGTAACCCTGGGGTAAGAAATGCAACCTGAAAACGTCCGGACGATGGGTTTGCTGATATAGCGAATGGCTGCTCGATGTCGTCGATACCTGCGGGCGTTTCGCCAACAATAATGTCTACCGAAAGTGGTAAGTGGTCTGACGCGCACTTGAGTGCTGCTGCCATCGAAGCAGAGACAAGTGTGTTAGGGGGCTCGTCGATGCTCGCATTTAATCTGGGCACGCCGTCGTTGCCAAACGGACGGTACGAGCCGGGTACAATTCGTGGGGCAAACGCCTCGCTAACGAAGATGAAGTCGAAGCGATCGTCGAGTCCGCCTGTAACGCCCCCACCACACGAGCCGAGGTTCGTCATCCGCGTGCATTGGGTGTAAATGGCTGCAGACGATGCGACGTCGCGCACCCAATTCGTGCCTAACGGATCTACAAACCGTCTAACGGCCGACGCCCCAGTAATCGACTTATAAGCAGCTTCATTGGGAGTGTACAGGTTTAAGTCGCCTAAGATAATGGCATAACGGTGTGCCGTAACCGAAGACATGAGCCTATTGACCTCCGCAGCCCGCTGTGCGGCTTCGCTACTACCGTCAGAGGCTTTGAGATGGACAGAATACAACACGATTGTGTCTGGCTGAACGCCGTTCGTTGGAACGGTCACAACAGTAAACTCGGCGATATCGCGCAGCGTAGTTGAGATACGGCGTTGGCTGATAAACGTGAACTTACTCTGATCGTAAAGTAGTTGATTGTCGGTATCCGGGCCGTCGATGAACGGACTCGATGCAAATGGTGCGAATGTGAGCACGTCCGTAATAAAACGCACGGCGAGCGTAGCATCTTCTACTTCCTGACACACCATAATGTCTGGCCGTAGTGAGTCAAGAATCTGATGAAACAGCGGAACACGTCCATCTTCGTTCGACTGCGAAAACCTCAACGAATTATACGTGCACAGACGAATCGTATCTGCTGCACGAACAGCAACGCAGTTCGTGGCGGCGAGAACAGTTGCAACGAGAATGACGCGTAAGGTGTAGTGGCTGGTGGCAGGCATCACGGTGTCGTTACTCTTTGGATTGCTGCTAGGCTGTTACGTAGCTCGTCGCCATCAGCAACCGTTATCACGACGCGCTTTCCGTCGTTAAGCGTGAGCTCGACGCCATCTTTACCGCCCCAGATGTAGCCCGTTTTCCCATTGAACGGATTCCAGCGGATTCCCCATCCGCCGAACTCTCCGAAGGGGCTTACATCACGTACTTCAAACGACTTGACATCCGACCAGCGGATGTGTTTATCCGCAATGTGAAATGGACGCATCCGAACACGGATCTCATCGTCGTCTACCCACACCCACATTTTTGCACTGGTGAAGATGAAGAATGTAAACATGATAATCAAAGGCGCGATAATCAGCCATGCGCCGGGTTGAAGCCAGCCAAGATCTGAGGACGCCTCCGGATCGTTGCCCTGCATGATTGCAACAAGTACCGCCATGTTGATGACGATCGATATAACTAGGACCGCACCGAGAAGAATCTTCAGTCCGTGTGGGGTCTTCTGCACATCTTCATAACGCATACTGCAATATTGCACAGATGCTGTCAACTCGCGACGTCTTTCGTTTCTGGATTCCGCTCTGTGCTACATGGTTAATGATGGGCGCCGAAGGACCTGTCCTTACGGCCATTATTGCCCGCCTTGCAGACCCCACACTCAACCTTGCCGCCTACGGTGTAGCAATTGCCGTAGGCATGCTCATTGAGTCGCCAGTCATCCACCTGTTAACGATGACGGTTGCCCTGGCTAGGGATAAAGCCTCGCTCGCAGAACTGAAGAAATACGTTTTCAAGGTGAACCTTCTTGTCACCGTGGGCATGGTGTTAATCGTGATGCCTCCGATTTACGATTTGTTGGCGCTAAGCATCCTGAATCTCCCCATGGACATTGCTGTACCCATGCATTGGGCGCTGACAGGCATGATTCCGTTTCCTGCTGCAGTGGGTTTTCGGCGGTCGATGCAAGGCGTCCTTATACGCCACGGTCACACCCGTTTGGTTGCAATGGGCACGATTGTGCGCTTTACTGTAATGGCGGGTTCGGCCGGACTTCTTGTGCTTTCGAATTCGTTGCCAGGGGCGCTGATCGGCACGCTTGGACTTAGCTGCGGTGTTGTTGCCGAAGCGTTTACTACCCGGTTTATGGCGAAGAAGGTTATCGCCAATCTGCCCGACGAGCCACCCGAGGGAGTTCCGGCGAGGCAGCCCCTTACACAAAGGGAAATCTTCAGATTCCACTTACCACTTGCAATGACCTCGTTCATCAGTTTTGCCGTAATGCCGATGCTAACCATATTTATGAATCGAGCACCGCTACCAATAATTTCTCTCGCTGTGCTTCCCGTTGTCGACTCTATGGTGTTTTTATTCAGAAGCTTTGGCTTCTCCTATCAAGAAGTTGGAATTGCATTGATGGGTGAAAAGCGCGAGAATGAGGCCGTGATTCGACGTGTTGGCTGGTACATCGCAGGTGGTACCACGGTGATGCTGGGTTTGTTGGTGTTCACGCCGCTTATCGACCTCGTATATAAGCATGTGTATGGTCTCACCGATGAGCTGGCAGCGTTTGCTGTGTTGCCCGCGCAACTTCTCATTGTACTACCCACTGTGGCCGTTATGTATTCGGTACAGCGTTCTATTCTCATTACGTCGCGACGCAATGTAGCCGTGACGCTTTCCACCGTAACAGAAGTTGTGTCGGTTGCCTTCGTAATGGCATGCCTCGTGGCATTTACCTCTTGGCCGGGGGCAATCGCTGCTGCAGCCGCAATGAGCATCGGACGTCTCCTCGCGAACGCTTACCTAACGCGCGAAGTCCGCGCCCTGAAATCCTCACAGTCTGCCTAGATTCGCCTAATGACACCGTTGCTAGAAGTCTCCAACCTCGTTACCGAGTTTCGCTCCGATACGTACACCGTGCGTGCCGTAGACGACGTGAGTTTTTCCGTGAACAAAGGCCGCACCCTTGGCATCGTTGGCGAGTCGGGTTCGGGTAAGTCCGTAACCAGCCTGAGCGTTATGCGGCTCATTCAGGACCCACCCGGACGTATCCTGAGTGGCCAGGTGCTACTGCACGAACCGGATGGCTCGATTACAGACCTGCTAAAGGTGTCCGAAGACAGAATGCGCGACTACCGCGGTAATCGCATCGCCATGATCTTTCAGGAGCCCATGACGTCGCTGAATCCGGTGTTTACGTGTGGCGATCAGATTATCGAGGCTATTAAACTTCATCAGAAAGTAAGTACGGCGGAAGCGACCAAGCGTACGCTCCACCTAATGAATGAAGTGCAACTGCCACGTCCGGAAAACATGATGGTGTCGTATCCGCACCAGCTTTCGGGCGGACAAAAACAGCGCGTGATGATTGCAATGGCGATGTCTTGTAACCCAGAGCTCCTTATTGCCGACGAGCCCACCACTGCGCTCGACGTTACCGTGCAAGCGACAATCCTCGACCTCATGCGTCAGCTTCAGCAAGACCGCGGAATGAGCATGATGTTCATCACACACGACCTCGGTGTTATTGCAGAGATTGCAGACGACGTAATTGTAATGTATCGTGGCAAGATTGTTGAAAAGGGGCCTGTACAGCAAATCTTCGAAGACCCGCAGCACCCCTACACGAAGGGGCTCCTGGCCTGCCGGCCACGTCTCGATAAGAAGCTTCGCATTCTGCCGACGGTACGTGACTTCATGGACGAGATGCCCGACGGTACAATCGTCGAGCGTATGCATGACACGGTTGAGCACCGAGTACACGAACTCGAATTTTCGCCCGCTGAAATCGACGCACGCAATGCGTCGCTCGCTACTGAGAAACCGCTTCTCGAAGTCACGAATCTCGAGGTCCACTTTCCAATCAAGACTGGTCTCTTCGGCAAGGTCACTGGCTACGTAAAGGCTGTAGACGGCATCACGTTTAATGTGAAACCTGGCGAAACACTTGGTCTTGTTGGTGAATCGGGTTGTGGCAAGACTACTACTGGCCGTGCCGTCCTACGTCTTGTCGAGCCAACAGGTGGTACGGTAATCTTTGACGGCAAGGATGTCCGCTCACTCGACACACATGACCTTAAAGCAACACGCAGAGATTTTCAAATCATCTTTCAAGATCCGTATTCATCACTGAATCCACGCCTGAGCGTTGGCAGCGCAATCATGGAAGTTCTACAGGTACACGGCATTGGCGCGAACGACACGGAGCGCCGCGAACGCGTTATGTACCTGCTAGACAAGGTGGGTCTTCTGCGACGTCATTTTTCGAACTATCCCCATGAATTTTCAGGCGGGCAGCGTCAGCGTATATGCATCGCACGCGCCCTTGCCGTCGAGCCCAAGCTCCTCATCTGTGATGAATCTGTTAGTGCTCTCGACGTATCCGTTCAGGCTCAGGTTCTTAATCTGCTCGTGGATTTGCGCGAGGAATTCAAGCTTACGTACATCTTTATCTCCCACGACTTGAGTGTTGTGAAGTTCATCAGCGATCGTATAGCAGTAATGAACGCTGGAAAGATTGTGGAGACTGGTACCGCAAACGAAATCTATGCCAACCCGAAAGACGACTACACACGTCGCCTCATTAACGCAATCCCGCTCGGAACGATCGATGTCGTAAAACGTCGGTATGTCGCTGCATGATCGAAATCAAAGACCTCAAGAAATCCTTCGGAGAAAAGACCGTTCTGCGCGGAGTAGACCTAACCATCAAGGCTGGGGAAACGACATGCATTATAGGACGTTCGGGTTGCGGCAAGAGCGTGCTGCTCAAACTTATCGTTGGGCTTCTTGCACCAGATGAAGGTACGGTGGCTGTAGACGGACAAGACATTAGCATGATGACGCAAGAGCAGTTGTTCCGTATGCGCACGCACATCGGCTACGTTTTTCAAGGCGCTGCGTTGTTCGATTCGATGAATGTCTTCGACAATGTTGTGATGTCACTCGTCGAGCACGGTGTAACCGATGCAGTACTACTTGACGGCGAAGCTCGACGTGTCCTCTCCGCAGTTGGCCTCCTTCCCTCGCTTACCAGAGCAGGCACGCCTGTATACGAAGGCGAGTACGCGAACCTAAAACTTAAAAAACCTAGCGACCTCTCAGGTGGTATGCGCAAACGCGTTGGTGTGGCGCGTGCGCTTGTCGGAAAGCCAGATTACATCTTCTATGACGAGCCGACGACCGGACTCGACCCTATTACATCGCAACAGATCGACGATCTCATTGAAACGCTCGACAACACCATCGATGCAACGTCTGTTGTTATCTCTCACGACATCTTTAGTGTCTTCAACATCGCAGACCACGTCGTGATGCTTGAAGGTGGATTAGTTCATTTCGAAGGAAACGTAGACGAACTTCGCGCCACCACCGACCCAGTCGTAGTGGAGTTCTTGCGTCGGTACGTTTCCTAGACGGCCCCGAACCCGTAGCCCCTTTTACCCTCCGGCCTCTAGCCCCTTTTTACCCTCCGGCCTCTAGCCCCTTCTACCCCTTGTAACGATTTTTCAGTTTCAAACGTCTGTGCCCCCCTTCCAAGTCCGGATATCCATGCCCTCTTTCGTCGTTTTAATGTGTCTGATTGTGTGCACTATCGCTGCTAATGCGCAGCTAACGGTACGAATTGTGCCGTTCGCAGACAACTCGCAGATCGACGCCAGGGGCTACCCGAGGTCGCGTACACAGCTTACGGTTACGCGTGGCACGACGGCAATAACGGTTACCAAAGACAAGGTCTTCATTGTCGAGAACAACCTTATGGTGCTTCCCGACAAGGTCAGCTCCTTGCCGGGCAATGTCACTCTAGTAGAGTGGGTGTCAAAAAGACCGCCAAGGAGAAGCGAGGCCGCTACAATTTATGTCGTGAGCGAAGGGGAGACCGGACTGATTGCAGGTGCGAAGAATGCTGATGATTCTACGGTTATCGCAATCAAGGACAGCACAAGTCGTGCGCTCTACCACAGGATTGACTTTGGGCACGTATCGGCAGGACAAACCATTACGTTCGGCTTAAAGATTGCCGCCACACGGTCTCTGAAGGACGCGCGCGGCAACGAGCTGAACACAAGACTCGACTCGGTGCGCACGAGAACAAGCAACTTCACGACGCAGTGGATTGGCGCCATCATCGACAAGACACCACCGCCGGTTGACATGGTACCTGCGTTCGACTATCGATTAAATCTCATTTTCAAGCCACTTACCGACGCCCCGGTTGCTGATATACTGTCGGCATACTACTCGAATGGATTCCGCGAAGACATCCTGCTGCTTGCGAACCCGGCACCGTATCCGCGTGCGCCCATTCTGCAAATGGTTTCGCCGAATGGAGGCGAAAAATTCGCGCCATGTCAGAAGGTCATCGTCCGTTGGAAGGGTATGGAAAGGGGCTACTCGGTGTTTCTCGAACTGTCTACGAACAATGGCAGGTCATGGAGGAGTATCGACTCTACGATAGACTCGTCGTATGTGTGGACTGTGCCACCGACATTGTCTGATAGCGCTCGGATACGTGTCTCACAAAGACTTCAATCAAACTTCGATCGCTTTGCAGTTGGCGAACGTGTACCTACAACAACCGTTTCGTTTTCGGCAGATGGATCACGCTTCGCCGTCGGGTACACCAATCGTAAAATAGTTGAGTTCTCTACCGCCACAGCTCAGATCATTGGCACGTACGATGTAGCAGATGTTGCGGGGAACGCAATGGTCGCATCGATTACCTATGTGCCTGGCACCAGCAATCTGGTGGCGGCGATACGTACTTCGGCGGGGGCAGCCGCAGAGCTTCAGCAGTTTAGCCAGGGTATCGCAGCGCCTGTTGCACGCGTTGCGTTACCGCGTAGCATGCGTGTGTCAGCCGTTGGCACCGACAGTGCAGGAACCACAGTGTTTGTTGTACCGCAGCTAGGATCTCGTATTCTGACGTATGCGGCCGCGACACTCGACTCAACAGCTTCTATAATACTGAACGCCCCTGCATCGGCTACAACAATGCGGAGGAACCGCGTTACTGTCATGCAGCTTGACGGTAGCATCGTTACGTACGATGCGTCTACGAAACAAGAGGCTGAACGAACGCCGACAAACTTCGCGGCCGACAGTTACGCTGTAATCGACAACATCGACATATCAACCACAGGCCTTGCCGCTCTTGGCGGGCGCGCATCGGCAAGCAATCCTACGTACATGATCGACAGAGCAACGTCGATGCCGCGTCAGGTTATTAATCGCGTGGGCGCGATAACGCAGGTTGCATGCGCATTTAGTCCGACAGCACGTTATCTCGGTCTTGGCTTCATGGGCCAGGAGCAATTCGAATTGTACGACGTGGAGTCAGGCGTGCGGCTACAGTCCCTTACTGGATCTTTGGGTCACATTGGGTTACTGTCTGATCTAGACTTTAGTCAGGTCGGCAATGCAATCGTCTCAACATCGCTCGACTCCACAAACAACGTGCTTCTCAAGAAGTTTACAACACCCGAAGACGATATATCCGATGGTGTCTTCGGCATCATCGGCTCGCAACTAGGAAACGCTATAGTCGCATTACCTCCTGTGTTAATTGGTAGTGTGCTCGATACAACGCTGAACGGCCGCATCTGCAACACGGGCACTGTACCGGTTGTTGTGAGCAGCGGTTCGTTCCAGAGCGGACAGGTGTTTACGCTACCCGATGGCATTCTTACGGATACGCTTCTCGTTGGTGAGTGTCTCGACCTTCGCATTCGCGCAGTTATCGCGGACACTGGGCGCCTTGCAGATACGCTGCTCGTGGTGTCATGCGGCACTGTCTTCCGCATTCCCTTCGAGTTGCAGCGTATCGATCGTAGCCTAGCTATCGTAGGTGACCTTACTGACTTCGGCGACGTATGTGTTGGACAGCGGCTGATAAAGAAATTTACCATGCTTCGCAACACGGGTGCAGACTCAGTTCGCATCAATAACACCCAGGTGAAGGTGCCAGCGCAGTTTAGAGTCATGAATGCCGTATTTGACACGACGTTACCACCTGGCGGCACGCTTGATATAGAAGTTGAGTTCGCTCCAACTCGTACAGGATTCGACACGGCTTCGGTGGTAATCCGTTATGCAGACCAAAACACAGTGCGTCGTATGTGGCGCGTAACGGGACGTGGCGCTGGCGCGGATGTGCGTCTATCGCACACGGCATTGCCGTTTATTCCGGAAGCACCGCTGCGTACGATTACTATTTACAACTCTTCTGACAATGCCGTAACGATTACGTCGGGCATGATAACCGCCGGAGCCCCCTTCAGCCTTCTGAGTACGATGCCGTTGGTTATCGGTGCGCGCGATTCGGTGACGCTTACTGTGCGATACGATGGCGGTAGTGTTGGGGCACCAGCCGCCCTTGCACTGCAATACGAACCATGCGCTACTTCTGCGGACATACCGCTTTCACTCTATCGAGGCACGGTAAAGCTCAGTATTCCAGTTATTTCGGCTGATCCACGAACAAACACCACCATTCCCATTCTTGCAGATCTTAGTGAAGAGGTTCCTTACAACGGCATGCGGCGCGTGGAAGGTTCGTTTTCTGTCGATCCGCAACTATTCCTCGCACAGGAGATTCAGGCAACGGTTGGTACTGCGACTATCGTCTCTCAGGATATCATAAACAATGCACGCATTGTGCGATTCACGGTCGAAGGCGTATTCGGAGACACGAACGAGATTGCGCGTCTTGTTGGTCCGGCTGGTTTAGGTCGCGCCGACTCATCATTACTCGTACTAGACACTACGTCGGCATGGTTCGGTGCAAGCGTTTCTAATGCGTATACCGATGGTGTGCTACGCATAGTGAATCCGAATCCGGGACGCAAGATTCTCGACCGAGCATCACTTGCTATTACGTCGGTACAACCCAACCCTGCAGCAGACTACGTAGACGTGCAGGTACAATCGCAGAAGACAACTATTGCAACTATGCGAATTGTAGATGCGAATAGCATTGTTGTCTTCGAGAATGTATTGGTTTCGTCGGGACCAATCGCATCGACGCACACACTACATGTTTCGGCTCTGACGCCGGGCGTGTACACAGTAATCCTTGCAACTGGCGATGCTACGGCAGCAGCGTCCTTCATCGTCGTACGCTGATGTTGGTCCAACGTGGATTTGCTCGCTACTTCATGAATGTGCTGTCCCTATTCATTCTTCTGCCGTTCGTAGCATCTCAGCTATCGTCGCAGACGGAGACAGGAGAACGTGAACCCTCGAAGCTGTTCGTGCAGGGGGGCATTTATGGAAGCGCAAACTTTCATAATGCATCGTTTGCACGGCTCCCCGAAGTCCCTGAATGCTGCGTTACGTATGGCAGTCAGCTTGGCTTCGGCGGTGCCCTTGTGCTGGGTATGGAATACGACCCGTCGTATGCGCTAGCAGGTTTGCCAATACGTGTGGGAGCTAGCCTTTCGTACAGTTTGCTGACCGGTGCTTTACATGAAACGGAATTCGTTGGTAATATTATCCGCGAACAGGAAGTGTCGAAGGGGACATCCGAGCATCGTATCGCTGCGAACTATGGCGTTCTCGGCATTGAGCCGTACGTTGCATTTGGTTTCCCTTTCGCTAATGGATTTCGTATGAAAGTTGGATTCATGGCAGGCATACCTCTCAGCAAGAGTTACGAGCAAAGCGAACTTCTGCTACAACCAGCAGGAGCCGAATGGACTTTTGAGAATGGCTCGCGTACGCGCGGAAGTGTTGCCGGACCTCTACCGGACGTTGAGCCACTCTATCTCGCTGGGCTAGTTGGATTACGATACGAGTTGCACACAAGTCGCTCGCTTACAGTAACGCCAGAGCTGCAGTATCAGCATGCGTTCACGAATGTAGTTCGAAACACAAACTGGTCTGTGAGTGCTGTGCGGTTCGGTGTGTCGTTTCAGTATGCGTTGCCGCGTCCAACACCTCCCCCTCCTCCTCCTCCGCCGCCACCACCACTTCCTCCTCCTCCGCCACCCCCTCCGCCGCCACCTCCGCCGCCACCTGCTCCCATTTCACGTGTGTTGCGTAGCGAGCTAACAGTAACCGTCGATGCAGCCGGCGTTACATCTGTAAACGATACTACAATCGTGCCACTGTTCGATGTGGTACGCCGTGTTGCTGTTGTGCAAGCCGCGCCAGTGATGTTCTTTGAAAGAAACAGCACAGTCCCTGTGGCCTCATCGTCGCCCGCGATTGCGCTACAACAGAACGTGCTTTCGGCCATACGCACATATGCTAACGAGCATCCCGATTCGCGCATTACGATTATTGCCACGAGCGCAACAGACGAAGTGCCGGGTGTGGCGCGCGAACGTGTGTTGTGGACAACGCGTCAGCTCGGCCTCGATCCGAATCGCGTAGAGGTGCGAACACTCGCATTGTCAGAACCCAAGCATCCGATTCTTCTCGATGAGCAACGTTTTGTTAGGATTGAAATCGATGGTGTTGGCAAGGTTGTCGATGTCGACAGCGTTCTTGCGAGCTCGCAGACGAGATCGGACATTGATGTGCGCATCGTGAACATCATTGAGTGCGAAGCAGGTCCGTGTACGCAAGAGATACGGGCATCGATAGACGCCATTCCCGTAATCCTAACAGGTACGGATGCATTCAGATCGTTCCGTATTCCTGCGTCGGAACTCAAGGACACTACTGAGTTGATAGCTATTCAGGTGCGTGCGTCTCTCACCGATAACGATGACAAATCAGTCGTCAGTGCTCGTGCATTTCATCTTCGCGGGACTGTACGAAGTGTTAAAGATTCTGTCATCACTCTTACCACATCGTTAGACGAGGCCGCTGACGCAGCAGACGCTGTAGTGCTCGGATACTTCGGCTTCGATGGCGCAGAGTTTACCTCAACGAACGATGATGGTGTGCGCGTTGTACGTGAAGCCATTGCTGCAGGACGTAGTGTGACACTCGTTCCGCAAACCGATGACTTAGGCACTGAAGCACACAACACGCTCTTGCGTCGCAAGCGCGCGCAAGCGGCCATAGCGCTGCTCGGAGTGAGATCTAAGGCCGTTACGACAGACACGCACAGCACATCGGCAGCGGTTGGCGACTCACCAATGCGCAGAATGGCACGACGTTCTGTTCTGGCGCGCATTCGTTGATGCTCTCGAAAGCAGATTTCTTGCTCGATACAAATGTGGTCTTTCTAAACCACGGTTCGTTTGGCGCTACTCCCAGAGAACTCCTTGATGTGCAACGCGCATGGCAAGCGAAGATGGAGCTGCAGCCAGTTGCATTCTTTCGCGACTTAAAGAACTACATGGCCGACGCGCGATGCGCACTAGGTGAGTTCGTTGGTTGCGATATGAACGATCTGGTATTCGTTACGAACTCTACGTACGGCGTGAACGTCGCGGCTTATGGGTTGTCGAGTATACTGCGGCAGGGCGACGAACTGCTAACCACCGACCATGAGTACGGCGCTTGCGATCGTGCATGGGAACAGCACCTGCAAGGCAAAGGCGTGCGCATTGTGCGTCAGCCCCTTTCTATGCCCCTTCCCCCAATGCGTGACGTAACCGAATTAATCTGGGCGGGGGTGTCAGAAAAAACACGTGTGTTGTTTGTAAGCCACATAACATCGCCAACAGCGCTTCGAATTGATGTGAAGGCCTTGTGTTTACGAGCACGAGAGCGCGGCATCATTACGGTAATCGACGGTTCGCATGCTCCAGGTCAGATATCATTGAACCTCGCAGATATCGATGCTGACATCTACACCGCGAATTGCCACAAGTGGATGTGTACGCCGAAGGGATCTGCGTTTCTGTTCGTGCGCAAAGAACTTCAGCGGCAAATACCGTCGCTTACAGTTAGTTGGGGCGCAATGGGCGACACGCTCGGCACGAGTGACTTCTTAGACGAACATGAGTATTTGGGCACGCGAGACGTGTCGGCATTTCTTACGGTACCAGATGGCATCGAGTGGATGCGCAAAAATGAATGGCAAACTGTGCAAGCAGTATGCCGGCAGATGCGTGCAGATACGATGGATATGTTAGCGTGCGTTCCCGGCATCGAACGCATGCTTCAAGACACCGATGATGACGTGTTGCAAATGGGTGCGGTGTTATTGCCATCGCACTGGCCGACGAACGATCTAAAGCACTGGTTGCTCGATGTGCACAGCATAGAAGTGGTGGTGCAATCGTGGCTGGGTCGAGGAATACTACGGTTCAGCGTTCAGGCGCACACTTCGATGCATGACCTCGAAGCGCTCTGTTCCGCAATAGGCGAATACGAGAAGTCTAAAAGACCTCTTCTTGTTTAAACGTCGAAAGGGCTAAACGCCCTTTTCGTCCTTAATCTTTTTTATGAATTGCTCCATAAACGTTACCGAGTCTGGCAGGTTCAGGCTTAGCTGAGCGCCGCCGTTCAACTCAAGGTCGACGAAGATCTCATTGTCGTGGTACTTGTATTCTACGTTGATATCGTGGATATCAGTGAATGGCACGTTGTGCCGGCCGAAGTGAAATATCGTTGTCACGGCTAACCTCCTAAAGACGTGATGAAACAGCTCTTGCTCAACATACATCGTAGCCGGGCTATTGGCAATAGTATTTCGACTTAAGTGCCGAAGAGTCTGTCGCCGGCGTCACCGAGCCCTGGCACGATAAAGCCGCGTTCGTTGAGGCATCGGTCCATGGCCCCAACCACAAGGTGAACATTGGGGTGTGCCTTCTGCACCCGTTCTACGCCCTCCGGAGCAGCAATAAGTGCGGCTGCAAAGATGCGCGTAGGGGGCTTTGAAGCAAAGGAGTTAAGTGCTGCCACCATACTACCGCCGGTGGCCAGCATCGGGTCTAGAACAACCGCAGTCCAAGTGCCAGCGTGCGCAGGAACGTTGTTGTAATAGGTGTGTGGTTCTAGGGTCTCTTCGTCGCGGCGCAATCCGATGTAACCTACAGAGGCCTCGGGAAGAAGGGTCAGAAAGGGGTCGAGTAGACCTAGGCCAGCACGCAATACCGGTAAAAGGACAAGATTGCCGTCGAGCTTTGAAACACGGGTCCGCTCGTTGGGCGTGTCTATCTCTAGTTCATACGATGGCAGATACTTCGAAACCTCTGCAGCGAGATGGATGCCAATGCGCTTAATTGCTGCCCTGAATGCCGCCATCTCTGTTTGCGAATCGCGAACGATTGCCAGATCATGCATCAATGCCGATCCAGCCAGGACAGTCAGGTTCGATTGCATCAGAACTTAGGGTAGAACAGCAGGGTGAATCGGGGGATGGCGTACAACGTGGTAACGTCTGCTCGAGACTCAGAAAACTGGCCCGGAACATCCGGATTCTCAATGGGCAGACCCGTCACTGGGTCTGCGTATCTGACAACGACGCGATTCTTATCTGTGCCAAGCATGAAATTGAATCGTACTGTTATCATTGGGTAGAACAGGCCAAACGACGTCGGAATATTTGCTCCCAATGCCATGCCAACGTTCACGCCGAGCTTTGTCGTTGTCGAGGTGCCGTCGTTCGTAAGAGCCAAGGTGCCACCGCCCGTTGCGATAAAATTGAGGCGGCCATAGGGGTTCAACGAGTAGTGCAGCGCCGTTTCAATGATATGCGTCACGATCGGGTCGAGACCAAAGTTCTTGGCCGGCGTTTCGTTTCGCGTGTACAAGTAGGTGCCCTCAACCATCATGCGATCGGTTAAGCCATACGTTGCCGTTCCACCGAATGCCACGAGGCCTTCGAACGATTCTGTGACCTTCGGACCCGTTCCGTCCGGATACATCGTCCATTGTGTTGGCGAATTCACTGGCGTCTTAGGTTCAAAACGCTGTGTGAACTGTTTGCCCTCCACGATTGTATTCGTACCAATGGCGGGGCCAAAACCAATCTTGCGAGGCTTTAGCCACCGTTCCCATGCAAGGCTATCGGCTTCATAGGTTATCATGGCGTTATCGTACGCAACGTCGGTTTCGAAGTCGTCTTCGCGTGGGACGTTGGGCTGAGCAACGGCCGCGGTGCAGATCACGACGAAGAACGATGCAATGGCAAAGAACCGTTTTGCAGTCATGGTTGTCGTGCTGATGATGTCGTCAAGAGTCATTCCTCGGATCTCCGCAAGTTTTTGTGCAATGAGACGAACATAGGTCGGTTCGTTCCGTTTCCCCCGATGGGGCACCGGCGTCATGAAAGGAGAATCCGTCTCAATCATAAAACGATCGGCTGGTACCGCTCGAACGACATCGTCCAGAGTCGAACGTTTGAACGTGATATTGCCTGTGAACGATACGTGCATACCAATGCGCAATGCGCGTTCAAGGACACTGGTATCGCCCGAAAAGCAGTGCAGAACGCCTTTTAGCGTGCCGTCCTGCTCGTCTTCGAGGATGTCAAGAACATCGGTATCGGACTCGCGATTGTGCACGATTACGGGCAGGCCATTACGTTTAGCGATGCGAATCTGGTTACGAAAATACGACTTCTGAATGTCCGGCGGACAGAAGTCGTAATAGTAGTCGAGGCCGATTTCACCAATTGCAACGACCTTTGGGTTGGTGCAATGGCGCTCTACTTCATCGAGGTCGGCCGCCGAGGCATTGCCTACGTCGTGCGGATGAATACCAATCCCGCGATACAGTCGCGGATCGCTGTCCACGATTTCGATGAGGCGGGCACGATCCGTCGGCTTGATATCGGGCACAACGATCGCAACCATGCCCGCGTCCCACGCACGCTGAAGCACTACGTCGCGATCCTCGTCAAATGCCGCTGCGTCGATGTGTGCATGTGTGTCTATCATACACGACGCGCCTTAAACAGATCGATCAATGTTTGCTCGATGGGCAGAATTTCGTCCGACATCAACGCCTGAGCGTTGCCGGCATCTACAGTTATACGTATCGGAATTTTGGTGGGTAGCAACTGCACTCCAACAGGTGCGCCGTATACAGACGTTAGGTGCTCGCGAAGCATGGCGCGCTTGTCTTCGATGCGATGTGCAATTATTTCAGCCGAAGGCTGCAGAATAATCGACACTTCGTTGAACTCGACGGATAGCATTTGTTGCTTAATCGCAGACTTCACAAAGGCAAGGTGCTCGGGCAGTTGCTCGAGCACCTGATTCCAGCGTTCTGCCAGGTTGAGCGAGGACATTGCATTTACAGCAGAAGAGGCAGCTTTCACCTTCGTTGCTCTGACTGTTAGCGGACGCAATTGCATCGGGTTGCCGAGCTTAACGGCCATGGATGTACCGCCGACCGGACCCGGTGATGGTGTGGCCGATATGCGTGACAGCAGCTGGGCAAGGTCCACCGTCGAATCCATTGCAGCAATCTGAACTAGTGTGAATTCGAACCTGACGCGCGGCTGCGGTGGGTTCTGGCGTAGTACTGCTTCGCCTGCGGATATCAACGTCATAATGCGAAGTACATCGGCTTTCGTATTCAGCGATGCCTCGTTCGTGTACTTCTCGAGAAACGCACTCGATGCTTCAATAAGGTCTGTCGACGATGTTGTAATAACAGTTAGTATGTTACGATAGTGTTCCAGCAAGCCGACGAGAGCCTCCTGCACATCATGTCCGCCGGCAATCACCTGTCGTGCCAGCTCGAACATCCGCGCAACATCGTGTGTGCGTGCGGCGGTGCTCAAGGCAAAGAAGAAGTCGAGATCGATCAGATGCAGCGCGTTGGCCACGTCCTGATAGGTGATGTCGGTACCGCAGAACGAAACGAGCTGATCGAAGATCGACTGAGCATCACGCATCGAACCGTCGGCCTTCTTCGCAACCGAAACCAACGATTCGTCATCAATTAGAATGCTCTCAGCCGCAGCGATATGCGCTACATGGTTCACGATGCTGTCAATTTCCATTCGACGGAAATCGAAGCGCTGGCATCGACTGAGAATCGTGGCTGGCACCTTGTGAATTTCGGTGGTAGCGAACACAAAAATCAGATGCGGAGGGGGCTCCTCAAGGGTCTTTAGGAGTGCATTAAATGCTGCCGTCGAAAGCATGTGTACTTCATCGATGATGTACATGCGGTACCGTCCGCTCATAGGAGCGTATTTGGCGTTCTCCCGTAGTTTCCGCACGTCGTCTACACTATTGTTTGAAGCCCCGTCGATTTCAATGACGTCTACGCTTCTGGCGTCCAAAACGTCCCTACACGTGGCACACACGTTGCAGGGTTCATCGTCGACGGAGAACTGACAGTTAACGGCTCTGGCAAGAATGCGGGCGCACGTCGTCTTCCCAACGCCTCGCGGGCCGGTGAAAAGATATGCGTGATGAATGCGTCCAGATCGGATGGCATTCTTCAGCGTGGTGGTTACGTGCTCCTGGCCAACAACATCGGCAAATCGGAGGGGCCGCCACTTTCGCGCTGTAACGAGGAAACTTTGCTGGTCGATCATGATCATTGCAAGAATAGCAAGATGCTGGAAAGCGAACAGTAACGAATGAGGCAACACATCAGAAAAGGTCTAATAAGAAGCCTTGCAATGGCGGCTTTGGCGACCTCGTTCTGCATTCCGGGCATGCGTGCACAGCCAGACGTCATCTCGTCGACCTGGCAGGGCGTTCCTGTACAAATGGCTGCCAAGGCCCTCCACGTCCGATTCCGCACCGCTCGTACCACCGAAGCTGCTGACAATGTCTTGCCCCTGGGCTTCAGCGTCGTTAGCCCCTTTCTGCCCCCTACTGGACAGTCTTTCCCAAAATCGGCGCCGAATTTACGTCCGCCGGCCCCCGCGCGCGAAAAACTGGAACGGACATTCGTCGTAACGATTAGTGCTGGCATGTCGCCGATGCTGGCGTCACGCCTGCTTATGACGAAATACGCAGACGCCATTGAGTATGCAGAGCCGTGGTATATCGACCAACTGCACAACACACCAAACGACCCGTTCGTTGTCGATCAGCAATACCTGAGTATCATTAATGCATTCGAGGCATGGGACTCAGGCATAGGCGATACGTCTGTTGTGATGGGCATTTGTGACAACGGCATGGACCAGCAACATGAAGACCTGGCTCCGAGCATTGCGATAAACACAAACGAAATACCAGCTAATGCCATCGACGACGATGCCAACGGCTACGTCGACGATTACAATGGTTACAACCTTGCGTGGCGCGATGACAACACCAAGCCGGGGGATACACGTAACAACGGTAATGACGGACACGGCACAAAGGTGGCTGGGCTTGCTGGTGCAACCTCTGACAACAGCGTAGGCATTGCTGGTATCGGACGACGATGCAGAATTTTTCCACTCAAGGCATCATCGATTGTTACTGGTGGACTTTCCTATGGTTATCAGGGACTGATATACTCTGTCGCACGAGGCTTCAAGGTCGTGAACTGTTCCTGGGGTTATGTAAAACCAGCATCGCCAATCGACCAATCGGTAATTGACTTTTGTGAAGAGAACGACGTTGTTGTTGTTGCCTCTTCTGGCAACCATGGCGACCAATTTCCTGGTGCTGCATGGGCTTGGCGCAACTACCCAGCCGCGTATAACGGTGTGATAGGCGTAGGTGAGACAGATGCAGCAGACAACGTTTTATCCATAACTGGCCTTGGTCTAAACGCTGATGTGCTTGCGCCTGGTCGCTTTGCCCTTACAACGTCGGCCGGTGGTGGCTATACGACACAAGGCGTTCAAGGCTCTTCATTCGCCGCGCCACAAGTAACGGGCATGGTCGGTCTAATTCGCTCGAAGTATCCTTCGCTGAACGTCGAACAGGTACGATCGCTTGTGCGAGCATCGACCAGGAATATTTCCGATCGCAACGCAGGTTTCCCTATCGCTCTTCCCGGACGTATCGATCTTAAGTTGGCTATGACGAGAGATCCGTTCTCAGTACCCGCAGTTGTTGTGAAGTCTGTCGAAGAACATCACACAAACGGCTTACCAGTAGAGCGCATCGGTGTTGGCGACACGCTTGTACTGAGGTTCAATCTCAAAAACGTACTTGCACCAGTGCGTGCACTCACGTGTAATCTTGTTGTGTCGGGTGGTAGCGGTTGGAAGATGCGCGTACTAACCGATGATGTTGTTATTGGCGACCTCGCTTCGGGTGCCACCACTACTACACCTGCGTTTCTCGTAGTCGTAGATGCCATCGATGATGCTCCAGCCATTCTTCGACTAAATCTTGAAGCAGATGCGTATAGCGACCATCAGCTGCATTATCTGCCGCAGCCATCGTCGATGGCAACGTTCGAGAACGACGAGCTGATTTATTCTATGGGCGATAACGGACTCGTTGCAATCGATGATGCAATGACTGACCGTCGTGGCCTTGGGTTCAACTGGAAGCCTTCATTCTCCCTTATGTCTCCGTCTGGCTTTCTCATATGCGAAGGGGGCACAAAGGGTCTTGGAGCGTACCCTAACAACACGTTCCGATCTGACTTTACTCCGACAAAGCAGTTCTCTTTCCCCGAACGCGAGCGCAACGAAATGTCAGATGCAGATGTTGACACCTTGCGACGCATTGGTGTGCTCATTTCCCAACGATGCACATTCCCATCTAGCACCTCTAAAACGACTGTATGGACGGTGACAGTAAAGAACACATCTGGCGGCGACCTGCACGATATTGCCGCTGGTTATTATCTCGATGTTGATATAGGCCCCATCGGAGCAAATAACCAGATTAGAATTGCACCAGAAGCCATCCCAACGGCGTTTGCCGCACAGCCAAGTACGGCAATGGTCGTTACGCGTGATAACGTTAATGCTGCAGTTGTCATGGCGGTGCACACAGTCAACTCCCAAGCCCAGGCGCAGGCAGCAGCTGGCCTGCTGGCTACCTATGTCGGTGACGGCGATGGGTTCACCGATGCAGATCGCGTGTTGGTGCTCACAAGTGGTGACTCGATTCAGACTAGTGAGACCGGAGATGTCTGGGGCGTTGTCGGAATGAAGTTTCCAGGTACGCTTTCGGCGAACGAAACACAGACCTTTATTGTTGTCGTTGGTGTTGGTGCAACAGCGAACGAGGCGTCGAAAAACGTGATGAACACGTTATCAAATCCGCAATCGGTAGGTAAGCCGACACCAACGCTTCGAGCCACCTTGCGACCGAACCCAGCTTCAGACTATGTAATCGTCGATCATCCCGATGGTGCACAACACATTCAGTTCGTCGATGCTTGTGGCATCGTCGTTTACGCTGTCAGTGCCGACGCTGGAAGTACGTCGATCATTAAAACATCATCGCTAGTAGTGGGAGCATACAGGTGCATCCTGTCCGCAGCCGGAAAGGTTGCAGTACTGCCACTCATTGTGGTGCGCTAATGAGGATACGCTTTGTAAACCTTCTCCCGGTAAGCCTTCTCCCGGTAAGCCTTCTCATGCTGCTGGCATTCATCGCTGTCAGCCCTTGCATTGCTCAACGCATACTTCCTGCAGATCCGCCAACGAGACTCAATCCCGTGTTGTCGGGCACGCTTAAGGTCCGACTTACTCCTTCTGCCGTGCAGGGATCATCGCCGGAAACCATTCTCAAGCGCCTTGGCCTCACACTTCTTAGACCCCTTCTGCCCCTTCACCAGTCACTTCGATGGAAACGTGATAGCGATGCCATGCTACAGGAATCTCCGGTGCATCGTGCCGACGTGATGCGTATCGAGGATGACCTGTTGCGAACGTTTGTCGTGTCGTATGCCGATGTGTCTATTGCACCCGAACGGATGAGTGCGTGGTTGCGTCCAGGCTGCAGCGATGTTGAAGTTGCAGAGCCGTACTTCGTATCGCAACAAACGTCCGAACCTGATGACCCTCTGCGCACCGAACAGAGGATGCTTCCGCTTATTCGAGTCTTTGAGGCTTGGGACGTCGAGGACGGCAGCGACTCTGTCTTGATTGGCATTAGCGACTCTGGCATTCTGCAGACGCATGAGGATTTAAAAGACGCGATCTATGTGAACGACCGAGAAATCCCAAATAACAACGTCGACGACGATGCGAATGGGTACATCGACGATTACAATGGTTACAACTTCTGCACTGCAGACGATAGCACAGCACCTGGCAATACGTATAACCCGCGAGAGGGACACGGCACCGGCGTAGCAGGCATTTGTGGTGCTGTCGTTAACAATGGCATTGGCATATCGGGTGTGGCAAATAAATGCAAGCTCGTTCCGATGAAAACCATGCCAGATAACATTGGTGGAATTGTTTACGGATATGAATCGATGATTTACTGTGCGGTGAACGGCATCGATGTCATCAACTGCTCGTGGGGAAGTCAGAGCCGTTCGTGCATCGACGAAAGTGTCGTGCAATACGCCATTGCGCGAGGTGTTGCCGTTGTTGCAGCGGCAGGGAATCACGGCACTGCTGCCCCATTCTTTCCTGCATCGTATAAAGGTGTTTTAGGCGTTGGTGTTACAGATGACTTTGACCGTGTCATTGGCATGACTGCATTAGGACCGGGTGTAGACGTAATGGCGCCGGGTCAGGGCACATGGACCACGTCGAACGACGGTACGTATGGCGGCTTCTGCTGCACTTCTGGTGCTGCGCCGATTGTAAGTGGTGTTGTCGGACTCATTCGTTCACGGCACCCCATGCTCTCGCCTATCGAAGCTTGCGCGATTGCGCGAGAGGCCGTAGCGGTGACTCCGTGGACATCAATCCCCGATGACAAAACTCCTGCCCTCTTGCCACGTGGCAGACTCGATGCACTTGCTGCGGTGAGTGTGAGTCCGGACAGCGTGCCTTCAGTAGAACTCGACACACTTGTCGTTACAACGACATCAGACGACACGCGATGGACGATTGGTGATACACTTTATGCGACACTTCGGCTGCGTAACGTGCTTGCCGCTTGGGTGCCCGCATTGGCGTTGGTAGACCTGGCCCCTTTCCGACCCTTACTGACAGTCGGTGTGAATCAGGCTGGAATTCCGCAGACACCAGAAGGCAGGTTACTGGCAAAGGGCGACACATTCAGTGTATCGGTGCCGTTGTTCGTGACGAAAGACACTGACACTAGTTCGTTCATAAGACTGCAACTTCAATCGGCCACTGGTGCAACGACGCAAGTGTTGGCGGCCATAACACCATCGCCCGGATATAGAATTCTACAGAACGACGTACTTACGCTCTCTGTTGGCGACAACACGCGTGTTGGAAATGTCGACATTGATAGGGCGCAGGGTACTGGCGTAACGTTCAGATCGTTGTGTGGGCAGCTCTACGAGGGTGGTCTCATGATTGGCTCTGACGGCCGCGTGGTGAGTTCTGTTCGTGCCGGACGTGGCACCGACGATCACTTCCTTCCCATCAAGAAGTTCACACGTCCAGACCCACTACGTGGAATTGTGCGAGACGACAAAGCGCCAGACTCGTTGCGTATTGGAATCGAAGTTGAACAGGTAGTACGCATTGCCTCGGGTGATTCAGGTGTGTATGTATCGGACATTACATTAAAAAATATTAGCGATTCGACATTACACGACGTTGTAGCTGCGTGGTTCCTCGACTGGGATCTTGGCACTCAGCCAGTGAAGAATCGCACAGAGTTGGTGGAATACAATACACAACGTCACCTGGGTATACAAGGTGCGTGGTCCACGAATGCAGGCGGACCTTATGTCGCTTGTCTTACAACCTCGACGCATAGCGATGCACTGCCCATTTGTGCTGGCATGAACAACGCCATCACGTACGGTGGAATTTCTATCGATGCTAAAGATGGCTTCATGCGTCAAGGTGCTGGTATTCAGTTCGCATTGCAAGGTGACATTGCAGTTGTGATTGGTATGCGATTTACATCGGCCATACCGCCCGGCGGTGTTCGATCGTTCCGCATGGTGTGGTCGATGGATCTCAGTCGCGACTCTGCACTTGCGCGTGCATCGCGGTTAACCAATCGCCAGCCGGCTCAAATGTCGGTGTCAGTGCCATATCCGAATCCTGCAGACGACTTTCTGTCGTTTACAGTTGCGAGTGTCGAGGCCTCGAGTGGGTCTGTTGCTGTATTCGACATGCAGGGACGTAGGGTGCTCGAATCTGACGTGTTCGTAACCGAGGGAGATAACGTTATCCACCTCGACGTCCGCAGCCTTGCTGTGGGAATGTATGCCGTGCGTGTAACGACGTCGGCCGTACAACGGTTTGTATTTTGCCGCCGATGAAGACAGTACTCGTTACCACCGATGGGCCAGTTGGCATCATCTCTATGAACCGTCCTACGAAGCGCAACGCGCTTAGTGCGGAAATGGTAGATGATCTTACGCAGTCGTTCGAGGCGTTCGCCGTTAACGACAGTGTTCGTGTTATTGTTTTACGCGGTGAAGGACCGGCATTCTGCTCAGGGGCCGATCTCGACTCCTTGCAGCGTATTGCTGACGCCTCGGCAATGGAGAATCTCGCAGATTCGAAACGCCTCATGCACATGTTTCAGACCGTCGTGGCGTGTCCGAAGCCTGTCATCGCACGCGTGCAAG
Source organism: Candidatus Kapaibacteriota bacterium (assembly GCA_046595995.1). Lineage (GTDB taxonomy): Bacteria > Bacteroidota > Ignavibacteria > Kapaibacteriales > Kapaibacteriaceae > JAWXBR01. The sequence continues at coordinate 25,196 of JBKJNB010000037.1, read as the reverse complement.
GGCCCGCTATTGCAGGGGGTTGCGGACTTGCCTCTGTATGCGATATCGTCGTGGCAGGCCGAACGCAGGCACTTTTTGGCTATACGGAAGTACGCATTGGCTTCATACCGGCCATTGTGCTTGTGTATCTATTGCAAAAGGTTGGCGATGCTCGGGCGCGACGATTGGTTCTGAGTGGTGCAACAATTTCAGCCGATGAAGCATTTCGTATCGGACTCATCTCGGATGTAGTTGAAGACGACAATTTGGACACGTACGTCATGGCCCTCGCCTCGACTGTAGCCAACAATAGTGGAACGGCGATGGCACTAACAAAGCAAATGTTAGGCGCTTTGCATGGTATGTCATCGGATGCAGCACTGACGTATGCAGCATCGATGAATGCACTGGCAAGGCAGACAGAAGATTGCAAGTCGGGTATTTCCCGATTTCTGAACTCAAACAAAGGATAACGCTGGTGAGGTTTCAACCATTTAAGCAGAACACATTCGTAGCCCTAGCTCTCATACTGGCATTTGTCGCTGTTCCTACGCGCGCTCAAACTGTGCAAGCGCAACAGACGATTGAGGGGTTTGTTACGGATGAGGCAACGGGCAAACCTGTTGGTTGTAAAATCTACATCTTCGCGCCATCGGGAAAGAAGATTACGATAAGCAGTAATTCTAAGGACGGGTCATACCTTCAAACGCTGAGCGAAGCGGGTCCGCACAAGTTCGTGCTTCAGGACTACAACGTCTATCGCAAAGAGGAGATGGTAGACATTGGTGCTACTGATAAGTTCAGGGCTCTCAAGCGCAACTTCACTGCTTTTACTGTGCTTGAGAACGCTCCCATTTTTTCGGTAAGGGGCTTTGATCGCAATGCGTCGACACTAACGTCTGAGGCAAAGAAGAAACTCGCCGAGCTCACCGAGCTTCTTCGCGCTAACCAGCAAATGCGCGTTGTCTTGGTTGTAATGCCAGACGAAGACCAGCTCAGTGTTTTGAAGGCTAAGAACGAAGCCGAGTACCTCAAGGCCATGGATGCATGGAAGAAGGCAACGAAAAAACTGAAAAAGAAGCAGACCCCGCCGGCAGAACCCCAGCGCACTGCAGTGCCGGCTGATCCGAACATCGCATTAATGCAGAATCGAATGAGCGCACTTCGCGACGAGTTAAAAGACGTAAAAAATGGCGACGAGCGCTTAGTGATAGAAATCGCCGCGTTACCCACTTCTGCAGCAATGGCCACGCAAGCGCCCGCAGTGGTAGAACCAACAAAAGGCAAGAAGAAGAAGGCCCCAAAGAAGAGCGCAGTTGTAACGCCGGTAGTAACGGCTTCACACACGCATCATGCAACACTTACGGTCAAGGTTGGTAAAGTGAAGAGGCTATTCGATTAGAAGATGAGATTTGTACATCGTCCGTCTTGAGTTCGAAACACGATTCCCGAAAGAGTCATCGGCATGGAAGGCAACTTTTCGAATAGAGTTCAAGACGTAATCCGACTGAGCCGAGAAGAAGCTCTTCGGTTGGGTCATGATTATATCGGCACCGAGCACCTCTTGCTCGGAATAATCCGTGAAGGCGAAGGTATAGGCGTCAAGATTCTCAGGAGTCTTAGCGTCGATCTCGCAAAGCTCAAGAAAGCCGTAGAGGATACAGTTCGTTCGATGAGCGGACCGCTCACGATTGGGAATATCCCTCTTACAAAGCAGGCCGAGAAGGTTTTAAAGATTACCTACCTCGAGGCCAAGCTTTATAAGTCGGATATGATTGGCACCGAACATCTACTGCTCTCGCTGCTTCGTGACGAAGACAATATTGCAGCACAGATTCTAGCGCAGGTCAGTGTTAACTACGATAGCGTGCGGAAAGAACTCGATGCATACCTAAGCGGCAAGCCCAGCTCTGGTTCGAAGCCTGGAGATAAGGGTGCAGGGCGGACCAAGTCGGCGCCTGAACGTGCAAAGACACCGGTGCTCGACAATTTCGGACGCGACCTAACAAAGCTTGCGGTAGAAGGCAAACTCGACCCTGTTATCGGCCGCGATAAAGAAATTCAGCGTGTGGCGCAGATCCTCAGCCGTCGCAAGAAAAACAACCCCGTGCTCATCGGCGAACCGGGTGTCGGCAAAACAGCAATTGTCGAAGGCCTCGCAATTAGAATCATCGACCGGAAAGTATCACGCGTTCTTTTCGATAAGCGCATCGTTACTCTCGACCTGGCGGCACTCGTAGCGGGCACGAAGTACCGTGGCCAATTCGAAGAGCGTATGAAGGCCGTGATGAATGAGCTCGAAAAAGCTAAAGACGTAATTCTGTTTATCGACGAGTTGCACACGATTGTTGGAGCAGGCGGCGCCTCGGGTTCACTCGATGCGTCGAATATGTTTAAGCCAGCCCTCGCACGCGGTGACATCCAATGTATTGGCGCCACCACGCTCGACGAATACAGACAGTACATCGAAAAAGACGGTGCTCTCGACCGTCGTTTTCAGAAGATTCTTGTGGAGCCACCGTCAGCAGACGAGGCCATTCAGATTCTTATGAATGTGAAAGATCGCTACGAGAAACACCACGGTGTACGGTATGACGACGATGCTGTACGCGCTTCTGTGATGATGGCGGACCGTTACATCACCGACAGATTCCTGCCCGACAAGGCTCTGGATGTTTTGGATGAAGCAGGCGCACGGGTTCATCTCGAGCATATCTCGGTGCCGAAGGAAGTCATCGAACTCGAAGAAAAGATCGAAGACGTAAGAGTGCAGAAGAATAACGTCGTGAAATCGCAGAACTTCGAAGAAGCTGCGCGCCTTCGCGACCTTGAAAAGAAATATCACACCGAACTCGAACAGGCGAAAGAAGATTGGGAAACGAAGGCAAGCGATCATGTCTATGACGTTGTAGAAAACGACATCGCAGATGTCATTGCAATGATGACGGGCATACCCGTAAACCGCATTGCCGAAGGCGAGACAGCGAAGCTTCTCAAGATGGCCGAAGAGCTAAAGACACAGGTCATCGGCCAGGAAGAGGCAGTAGAGCACTTGGCGAAAGCCATTCGTCGGGCGCGTGCCGGACTCAAAGACCCTTCTCGACCCATCGGTTCATTTATGTTCCTTGGTCCGACAGGCGTTGGCAAGACCGAGCTCGCAAAAGTTCTTGCCCGTTATATGTTCGACTCCGAAGAAGCGCTTATCCGCATCGACATGAGCGAATACATGGAAAAGTTTACTGTATCGCGTCTTGTCGGAGCCCCTCCGGGATACGTTGGATACGAAGAAGGTGGACAGCTCACCGAAAAGGTCCGTCGTAAGCCATACAGCATCATCCTGCTCGATGAAATCGAAAAGGCTCACCCAGATGTATTCAACATTCTGTTGCAGGTGTTTGATGATGGCGTGCTGACCGATGGCCTGGGACGTCGAGTAGACTTCAAGAACACCATCATCATCATGACCTCTAACGTGGGCATGAAGGATGTAAAGGCCGGCGGTCGTATTGGGTTCTCTACGAACGATGCAACCGACGACTACGAAAACATGAAGGCAACCGTTGAAGAAACGATGAAGCGGTTGTTCAATCCAGAATTCTTGAATCGTATCGACGAGTATGTGATCTTCAAGCCTCTAAAGCGCGAACACATGCACAGAATCATCGATCTGCAAATAAAGCGTTTACTTAAGCGCCTCGACGCACGCGGAATGACGTTAGAGCTGGCGAAGAATGCCAAAGACTTCATTGCCGAGAAGGGTTTCGATGAAAAGTTCGGTGCGCGGCCGTTGCGTCGCACCATACAACGCTTCGTCGAAGATCCGCTAGCAGAAGATTTGCTGCGAGGGGTCTTTGTAGACGGGGCTCATATAAAGGGTCGGTTCGACAAGAAGACCGGACAGATGGTGTTCACGCAGGGCAAGAAGAAGGGCGAGGACTCTCAAGAAGAACCAGAAGAGCAGGAAGCCCACGAAGAGTAACTCACGAAGTTCAAGCACACTGAGTGAGTATAGCGAAAGTCAAACACACTGGATAAAAAAATGCCCTGATGCATTGCTGCAACAGGGCATTATCATTTTAAGGCAGCGGTGTTAGGTGGCACCGCAACACGATCGACAACCTTCGACTATTCTGCGTCGAACACAAACTGTCCGTTCGAAATCACATACGGTTGTCCTGTAACACCGGCGAACGTGTTACCACTAAAGGTGCCACTGACCGTAGTACCAGCCACTTCGGAAATGATGGTCGAGCCAGCCGTACCGCTTGCGAACATTGTTATAGCCCCATTGACATCGTCTACGGGAGTCATGGTTATTACTGCGGAAGTGAAGCCAGCGGCGTTCACAATCCACGGGAACGTACCAGGTGCCCATGGTCCTGTTGTAGGCATGAGCGTAACCGAAACAATCCAGGATTGACCGCCGAATGTAGCAAGGCCCGTCGCTGAAACGCGACGATAGGTGCCGAAGCTAGGGATTGTGGCAAAGTCTACAACAACGTCGGCATGCTTAAGCTCAACATGCTGCTCATCGAATATGCCGCCGTCTACAACAAACGTGAAGTCCACTGAAGGATCGAGGCTGTCCGGATCGAGCTCGTTATCGGCGATACGTACGGCAGAGAATGCGCCGTCCGTTACAGTTACCGAAACCGGTACGCCGTTTACGTCTGTTGTGCCTGTGCCGGAGAAGGTTCCGACAATCTTGCCGCCAATTGGACTGTACTGCGTTACCGTTACTGTTCCTGATGCCATCGCGTACATCGTCGAATCGGTGAATACCCATACAGCAACAGAGCTGTCAGTACCGTTGATTGTGAACGTCCCCGTCGTCTTACCTGCGAAGAAAATGAGTGTGCCTGGCACATCGGCCGAGTCGGGAATCGTAGAATCACCGATTGCGACTACCGTCATGTCCGAATTTGTGATATAGGAAGCCTGAGCGTTTGGGAACGTGAACTTCTTGTTCGTAAGGCCATTACCATTGATGGTTAAGCGATTTGCGGCTGCCAGATTATCCGGCGTAACCGGATCCTTCGTACACCCAATAACAAGGAGCGTGAGGAACGCTAACAAACCCAAAAACTGTACGCGAGCGATTTTCATAGAAGTCCTTTATGCAGATATGTAGAATACTACTGTTGAAGTTACGGACTATTTTTGCGGACTGCATGGCAACCATTTACTCCGATATTCACGCATACCTGCAACAACAACGGCAGATGTATGGCGATGTGCTATACACAGACAGCGTCGTTGCGGCACCGCTGACGAGTATGCACACACTTTCGGAGCCCCTTACAAGCCTGCAGCATACGAGTATTGATTCCGCATTCGCATTGCAAACGGTCGATGACTTCAACAATGCCATCAAGGAGTGTTTGTTGTGTCCGTTGGGCTTCACGCGCAAGAGCTTCGTCTTCGGCTCAGGGAATCCACATGCCGATCTCATGATTATTGGTGAAGCGCCTGGTGCGGATGAGGACGAACAAGGACTGCCGTTTGTCGGACGCGCCGGACAGTTGTTGACGAAGATTCTCGAGGCGGTAGAGTTTAAACGCGATGACGTGTACATCTGCAACATTCTAAAGTGCCGACCACCGAACAACAGAAAGCCCCTTGTCGCCGAGACCGACACGTGTGAACCATATCTGCGCAGGCAGATCGAGCTGGTTGAGCCACGGTACATTCTTGCGCTCGGACTTACGGCGGCGAACACACTCCTTAAGAACAAAGAATCGATGTCTTCGCTACGCGGACGCCTCCACGATTATCATGGCATTCCAACACTTGTGACGTATCACCCAGCTGCGCTCCTTCGCAATCCCGAATGGAAGAAGCACACGTGGGAAGACGTTAAGTATCTGAAATCGCTTTTCACGCATGCTACGTAACGCAACACCGTTCTCTAAAATGCCACGTAACGCAACACCGTAAAGATTTATACAATGAACATTGCCATTCTGCTCGGCGGAATATCTCCGGAGCGTAACATCTCGTTGCTTAGTGGACGTGCTGCTACACATGCATTGCGCGCTAAGGGTCATAGCGTCGTTGCCATAGACCCCGCACTGGGCCTAGACGGAACGATGACGGATGCAGAGTTGGCTTCGGTTACGGCGAATGAGATTACCGACGCTGAGCTTGCGGCATTTCGACCAGAGCAGCTCATTGAATGCATTCACTCGCCGCTCTTTAATGGCATTGAAATGGTGTTCCTGGGACTGCACGGACGTTATGGCGAGGATGGTTATGTGCAGGCACTGCTTGACATGCGGGGCATCCCGTATACAGGTAGTGGAATGCTTGCTAGTGCTATGTGTATGGACAAAACAGTGTCGAAGATGATGTTTCAGATCTCTGGCATTCCGACGCCACATTGGGTTTCGCTAACGCCTGAGCAAGCAGACGACATGGAAGTACTTGCAGAGGTTCAGCGTGAGCTGCGCGGACCAATTGTGGTGAAGCCGAATGATCAAGGTTCAACGGTTGGTATGTCGATTATCGAGACAGGCGTTGTAGACGATCTCGCAGCAGCGGTTAGGCTTGCCGCGAAGTTCTCGTCGTCGATTCTTGTCGAACGGTATATAGCAGGACGTGAACTCACTGTTGCTGTGCTCGGTGGCGAGGCGTTGCCGGTAATCGAGATTGAACCCAAAGACGGCTATTATGATTACGCGAATAAGTACACAAAAGGCCGCACTGAATATCATTGTCCTGCCGATCTCACAGATGAAGTAAGAAACCACGTGCAGAACCTCGCCATTACCGCGCATGCTGTGTTAGGATGTCGAGCCTATAGCCGCATTGACTTCCGCCTTTCAGAGGATAACGTACCGTACTGTTTAGAAGTAAACACGTTGCCTGGCCTCACCGAAACAAGTTTGGTACCCATGGCTGCACGTCAGGCAGGCATTGAGTTTGGCGATCTTTGTGAAGAAATCATCCGTCTCTCTGGAAATCAATGAAAACAATTCAACTAACTGGTATTGGCAATGCGCTCGTCGATCTTGAAGTGCAGGTAGACGAGGACGAGTTTTTGTCGTTCGGGCTCACCAAGGGAACGATGGCGTTAACAGCACCAGAGCGTCAGCGCGAGATGATTGACATCCTCGGCGATAGGCCCATCCATCGAAGTAGCGGTGGTTCTGCTGCAAATAGCGTTATAGCGTTTGCGCAGTTCGGCGGCAAGGGCGGGTATAACTCACTGTTGGGGGCGGATGCCCTAGGGGGCTTTTACGCTCAGGAGTTTGCTGAACTCGGCATCAATCTGCACGCACGTCAGGTCGCGGGTGAGGTAACCGGTACGTGCCTCGTTATGATTACACCCGATACCGAGCGTACGCTGAACACTACGCTTGCCGTTAACACTGCGTTTTCTCGGAACGAACTGAACGAGCATCAAATAAAGTCGTCGGAGTGGATTTACATCGAGGGATACAAGCTTACCGAAGAGGGTGGTGCTGATGCAGTGGAGAACGCTGCATTTCTGGCGAAGAAGCACGGTACGCACGTGGCAGTAAGTTGCTCAGACCAGTTCATTATCGAAGTCTTTGGCGATAGGCTTCGCGCCTTGCTGAAGCATGCCGACATGGTGTTCTGCAACGAAGGGGAGGCCATGGCATTGAGTGGTGAGCACACCGGTGACGCCGCATTCGAATCCCTTGGGGCGACATACAAGAATCTGGCTGTCACGCTAGGTACACAGGGCTCTCGCATTCAGTGGAACGGCGAGCGAGTAGACATCCCAGCCTATGCCGTAACGCCAGTTGATGCGACAGGAGCGGGCGATATGTATGCCGGAGCGTTCTTCTACGGCGTGTTGAACCGCTATCGGGCGGAACATGCAGGACGCCTCGCGTCGTACGCAGCCTCATTAGTCGTTGCACAAATGGGCGCCCGCCTCAAGGAAAACCACCTCGAGGTGCGCGACTCTGTATTATCAACAGCGGAAACAATCCTTTAATGCCTAGCGCAACATTGCAACGCCATTTACCATTTCTTGTGACTCAGCGGCTGCTTGTAATTCTATGCACGCTAATGGTGACTGGCTCGATATCGTACTCGCAGTCTGGCATGGAGTTCTCGGAATTTCAACGCAAACTTCAGCCATACTTCGCCGATGAACTGATTGCTGACATTGCTGAAGTAATGCCGCAAGGCGCGCAGTACCGGATATGGGGCTGGGACGTTGGCGATTTTTCGGGCGATGGTATCTACGATGTTGCCGTGTCGATAAACGTTATGGGTACGCGTAGAAAAGAATCGATTGTGTACTTGTTTATCGATAATGAAGGCTTCCTCGTCAACATCGGACGTTACCCGTTGTCGTACATCGATCTTCCGCTTGAAGTTGGCGTTGCTGTAAAAGAAGGTGCGTGTTACATCACGCAGAAGCGCAGGGCAGAGAGTTGGGCAATTCGTGGATACCAATACCGCGATGGCAGCGTTATTCTGCTTGACGAGTTTGTTAGCGACCGCATAGGCGTTTTTGCGCACGAAGCGTATCGCAATTATCGCACTCTTGAAACGCGCGAGCGCTTTGTTAACGCTAAAGGTGAAATACAATTCAAAACCGATTACTTGACGGTACCGTGTTACGGACGCGGACGCCAGATTCACGCAGGCTTTGTCTCTGACGTAGCGGTGAACAACGTGCGAAGCGCTCAGGAAGGTGCTTACTGGTGGACCGGTCCGAGTGACGCCTCGTTCGACGCTCGCGTCGTTTACGACAACGACTATTTGTATGTGCGCATAGCGGTGCGCGACTCTAACGTCATTACTGGTTGGTGCGATACGTGTCCGGCGGATCGCCTCGACCTCTGGTGGGACGTAACACCTCCCGAGGGCGAGAGTGGCTCACGTGCCGTAACATCAATTGAACGCAACAAACTAATTGTCCGCACGGCAAGCGATTCGGGCCTCTTTAATTTCGCTATCAGCATCGGAGACTTCGCCGACAAACGTCCGACGATTAAAGTGCGTACCACCGACGACTTAGAGCCTCCGCAACAGCAGGCAGCTCAGCAAGTACGCGTGGTTACCTCGCAGGTGGGCGACGGCTATGTGGTAAAAGTGCGCATACCGTTCCTCCTTATTGGATATGACCGAGCACCTGTTGACGACCGCACGCTGACTGAGCTAGGCCTAACGATCGGCCTGTACGACGTCGACAACGAGTTCCGCCCGGAAGAGACTACAATCCTTGCTACAAGCCCCATTCGGCCCCTAGACCCTTCATCCTACGGTGCCGTACGGTTCGTTCCTGTCGATCTTTGGTACGGAGAAACCGTGAGTATATACTCAGACGCCGTACTTTCGCAGCTGCGCGAATTGGGTTTCTAGACTGCTGAACCTAACTTTGTGCGCGATTTTTTTTGGTCAACACTATGCCCCCTGACAAGCGCGCGACGATTCTGCGCCAGGTGGCGCCCTATATGAACCTTGGTTCGCAGTTAGCTGCGTCCGTGCTCGTGCTCGGCGGAGTGGGCTGGCTCGTAGACCGATGGCAGGGGAGCGAGCCAACCTATCTGTTGATTGGCCTGGTGTTAGGCTGTGTTGTAGGCTTTGTGCAGTTCTTTAGATCGCTTCGCAAGTGGATGCGGGGTCAGAAAGAACCGTCAGAGTAGGAGTTATCTAAGTGGATTTGAAGGGACCTCTTGCATCTGTACTCCTGGCATTGGGAATTAACATTCTCAATACGCTGGCAGGCTATGCTATTGCTCGTTGGGCGTTCGATAAAGACATAAACGAGTTCCTCGCTATCGTCTTTGGTAGTTTTGCGCTCCGTGCATCAATTGTCATAGGGTTGGTGTGGGTCTTGCTTGCCGTGGTTGGCATGGATATGCTGTGGTTTTCAATCACGTTTGCAATTGCAAGCTTCGTCTCGCTCATGACAGAGATCCTTTTGTTCAACGGTATAAAAAAAAAGCTAATTGATTTGAAGTACACGTTTGACCGCATTGCCGTTGCACCTCGTTTTCGTCTGCTGAATGAGTACTGACACCACACAAGCACAACAACACGGTTCGCCTAAGGGCAGTGCCGTGTTCGAGACGTTAATTGAAAGTCTCGGTGATCACCACGAACTGAACATCTTCTTCGGGCACTTCGATGTGCTACCGATAATTCTGATTGATGGTGGATTGCACGTGTACCCGAACGTGCACTCGATGGAAGCTGCCGGAGCATACACGCTGCATAAGGGGCATCCGGTCCGCAAGGCGGACCCCGAAGGGGCTTCGCAGCCATTCGATATGTCGATCACGAATCTTGTCGCGTATCAGTTCCTGGCCATTGGCTTGGTACTCATTCTGTTCGGTCTTGTTCGCAAGCGCTACATCAAGACACCGAAGGCAGCGCCAACGGGAATGCAGAATTTGTTAGAGGGCGTTGTGTTGTACGTGCGTGATCAAATCGTGCGTCCGAACGTTGGCACCGAGAAACGTACCGAACGAGTGATGCCATTGCTGATAGCGTTTTTCTTCTTCATCCTAACGCTGAACCTCATAGGCCTTCTGCCTGGTGCCCACGCTGCCACAGGTGCGCTCGGCGTTACGATGGCGTTGGCTCTCGTTTCGTTCTTTACAGTGAATTACATCGCCATCAAGGATGCTGGTATACGTGCCTATGGCCATCACCTGTTGGGTGGCGCCCCTTGGTACATGTTCATGATTATGGTGCCCATTGAAATTGTATCGTTGTTTACAAAGCCCTTCGCCCTGATGATTCGTTTGTTCGCCAATATGACGGCCGGACACATTGTGTTGCTGTCGCTGGTGGGACTGATTTTCTTCTTCGAGAGCTGGGTTGTAACGCCTATAAGCGTTGGCTTCTCGATGTTCATTTACATGCTCGAACTCCTTGTGGCGTTTCTACAGGCATACATCTTTACCATGCTAACGGCGGTGTTTATTGGCCTTGCATTAGGTGAGCACGCTTCGCAGGACAGTCATAAAGACACTTCGACTCTATCAAACGCTCATTAATTCTCATTTACATTTTTCTCGAGGACACGCATTATGGATCCGGTAGCATTCGCATGGTTGGGCGCAGGCCTTGGTGTCGGCGTGACGGTATTCGGCGTAGGAACCGGCATTGGTCGTCTAGCCGCAGCGGCTCTAGAAGCCAGCAGCCGTCAGCCTGAAAACGCAGCTGACATCCGTACAACGATGATCATCGGCGCGGCTCTTATTGAAGGTGTTGCACTTCTCGCAGGCGTTATCTGCATTCTGCTTGCTGTAAAGTCCGCAGGATAACGTTCCCAGGACAGCGCTCACGCAGGATAACGTTTACCAGGAGTACCCATGCCGTCATTCTTAGACATGAGTCCAGGACTAATCTTCTGGACCCTGATCAACTTCACCGGCTTCGCCCTCATCATTGCCAAGTACGCTTGGAAGCCAATGATGGCGGGATTGAAGGCGCGTGAGGAGTCGATTCGTGAGAACATCGAAAACGCAGAGCGCGTAAGCGCAGAAGCAGTCGCACGGTTAAACGAAAGCAAGGCCAAGATTGCTTCGGCGCAAGCTGAGATGATGACAATCGTTCGCGAAGGAAAAAATCAGGCAGACGCAATGCTCCGCAAGGCGCAGGACGAGGCCGAACATGTCAAGCAACACAAGATTGTCGAGGCGTTAAGCGAAATCGAACGAGAAAAGGATGAAGCCATCATTGCTCTTCGTGCCGAAGTCTCCTCGATGGTTATTGATGCAACGGAAAAACTCCTGGGCAGAACAATGCAAGACGAAGACCAGAAGCGTCTTGTAGAATCATACGTGAACGACCTCTCCAAGAATTGATCTTATGTCAGTAACACGTATCGCCGAACGATATGCAACAGCTATCCTGAACACCGCCACGTCGGTCGGGAAAGCTGCCGATGTCGACCGCGATCTACAGATGATTCTCGATACGTTCAAAACGTCGGCCGACCTGCGAGCAATCCTGCGTAGCCCCGTCGTTAGCCCCTTTCACAAGAAGCGCATTGTTGAAGAGATATGGTCGGATGTTATCGACCCTCTGACGATGGACTTCTTGAAGCTTGTGATTCAAAAGGGACGCGAGGAGTACATGCCAGAGATTGTACAAGCATTTGATAGGCGTTACGACGCGCAGAAACGGCTAGTGCGTGTAGACGTTACCAGTGCGGTTGCTTTAAACGACAAAGAAAAGAAGAGCGTACTCGACGCTGTTTCTAAGCGAACAAGCAAGGAAGCAATTGGAACGTTCTTTGTAGACCCGTCTGTTCTCGGTGGCGTGTCGATTCGAATTGGTGATACTGTACATGACGGCACACTGAAGCGTCAGCTCGAACAACTGCGCGTCGATCTTGCAACAAAGACTGATGTGCCTTTGCGACCGACACAACACCATGCTTCAAGTCTGTAGGCTCGTTAACCTGATACTGAAACCTGATAAGGACTGACAAATGCCTGATGTAAGACCAGATGAGATTTCCGCGATACTGCGCCGACAACTTTCTGGATTCGAGAAGGAGACGGACATCTACGAAGTCGGCACCGTTCTACAGATCGGTGACGGCGTTGCACGCATCTACGGCCTTTCGAAGGTCATGGCATCGGAACTCGTAGAGTTTCCGAATGGCGTAGTGGGAATGGTTCTGAACCTCGAAGAAGACAACGTGGGTGTGGTGCTGTTTGGCGATGACTCACTTGTTAAAGAAGGTGATCAAGTACGCCGCACCGGAAAGATTGCCTCTGTTCCGGTTGGTGAAGGTCTTCTCGGACGCGTTGTTAATCCGCTGGGCGTTCCACTCGATGGAAAGGGTCCGATTAAAGAATCGGCCTTCTTCCCCATCGAACGCAAAGCGCTCGGTGTTATCGACCGTCAGCCCGTTACCGAACCATTGCAGACCGGTATCAAGGCAGTAGACGCGCTAATTCCAATCGGCCGCGGACAACGTGAGCTTATCATTGGCGACCGCCAGACCGGCAAGACCGTTGTTGCAATCGATACAATTATCAGTCAGAAGTACACTCACACGGCAGAGGCCGCTGCGCGCGGTATTAAGCCGGTGTTTTGTGTGTACGTAGCCATCGGACAAAAGGGCTCTACAGTCGCCAACGTGCTTTCGACGCTGCAGAAGTATGGCGCCATGGACTACACCACCATCGTAACGGCATCTGCTTCAGACCCGGCACCGCTGCAATTCATTGCACCGTACTGTGGTGCGTCGATGGGCGAGTACTTCCGCGATTCTGGACGTCATGCACTCATTATCTACGACGATTTGTCAAAGCAGGCCGCTGCATACCGTCAGGTGTCGCTGCTACTGCGACGTCCGCCCGGACGCGAAGCATATCCAGGCGATGTGTTCTATCTGCACAGCCGCCTACTTGAGCGCGCTGCTAAACTAAGTGATAAATTGGGTGGCGGCTCGCTTACTGCTCTGCCGATTATCGAAACGCAGGCTGGTGACGTTGCGGCTTACATCCCTACAAACGTAATCTCGATTACAGACGGACAGATTTATCTCGAGCCGAGTCTCTTTAATGCGGGTGTACGTCCAGCGCTTAACGTTGGTATCTCGGTATCACGCGTAGGCGGAAATGCTCAGATCAAGGCCATGAAAAAAGTGGCGGGTCCGTTAAAACTCGAGCTCGCTCAATTCCGCGCGCTCGAAGCATTCTCGAAGTTTGGCTCCGACCTCGACAAGTCTACGCAGCAGCAGTTGCGTCGTGGTGCTCGACTCATGGAAATCATGAAGCAGCAGCAGTATTCGCCAATTCCGGTAGAAGAGCAGGTTGTTTCGATTTATGCTGCTACGCACGGACACATGGATGATCTACCGCTTGAACACGTGCGACGCTACGAAATGGAACTGATCGAGTTCATCCGTGCCGCACATTCGAGTGTGCTAGAGACCATCTCGATGAAGAAAGAGATTACAGACGAAGCAAAGACAGAGCTCAATGGTGCGCTAGCGCAATTCACAGAGCGTTTTAAAGCTACGCTGCCGCAGGCATAACGAATGATCATCCTCACCGGAGGCGCTGGCTTTATCGGTAGCCGCATACTTGCAGCGCTGAACGCCGAGGGCCGAAGTGATGTGCTGGTTGTTGATGCATTTGGTACAGGCAGCAAATGGCGAAATGTTGTCGGAACATCGTTCATTGACATTGTCAGCAAGGAAGACTTTCGCGAGCAAATGGCTCTTGGCGAGGTTGACGGCGGCGTTGAAGCAATCATCCACATGGGTGCCTGCTCTTCGACAACTGAAAGGGATGCGGACTACCTGTACGACAACAACTATCGTTATAGCACAGAGGTCGCGCAGTTCGCAATTGAGCAAGGGGCTAGGTTTATCTATGCGAGTTCGGCGGCTACGTACGGTGATGGAAGTCGTGGCTATCGTGATGTGACCACCGACTTAAAGCCCCTTAACATGTATGGCTACTCGAAGCATCTGTTCGACACCTGGATTCGCGCTGAACACCTCGACACTCACTGCGTTGGTTTAAAGTTCTTTAATGTGTTTGGTCCGAACGAGCAACACAAAGGCGCGATGGCGAGCATGGTGTACAAAGCTGTGCAGCAGATACGCGACACTGGTGAAGTACGGTTGTTTAGGAGCACAGACGAAGCATTCGTAGACGGCGGACAGATTCGCGACTTCATCTACGTAAACGATGTGTGCCGTGTGGTGCTTGCTCTTCTAGAGCGCAAAAACATTAACGGCATCTACAACCTCGGCACAGGTACAGCACGGACATGGAATGATTTGATTACTGCGGTGTATGCTTCGATGAACCTACCGTCTCGAATCGTGTATGTGGATGCGCCCGAGAACATCGCAGAGCAGTATCAGAATTACACACAAGCTGACATGTCAACCTTCGAGCGAGATCTACCAGACATGCGGTTTACTCGACTGGAAGACGCAGTTGCTGACTATGTACAACAACTACTTACGGAATAGGGCCTAATGGCAACGTTGCGTGATACACGGAATCGAATTGCATCGGTCCGTAACACATCGAAGATTACTCAGGCCATGAAGATGGTGGCTGCAGCGAAGCTGCGTCGCGCCCAATCGGCCATCGGTGCTGCACGTCCGTTTGCAGATCAGTTGCAAAAGATCCTGGGCAACCTCGCTACCGCTGAGAGTGACTTTGTTCATCCGTACTTCGAAACGGATAAAGAACTCACGACGATTATGCTCATTGTGGTGTCTTCAGACCGCGGTCTTGCCGGAGCGTTCAACACAAACCTTCTTCGAACGACGACGCAACACGTCGCCGACTTGCGTGCACGTCACCCGGGCGTGAACATTCATGTAATTCCGGTCGGACGCCGTGCAGTGTCGGCAATGCGCAAGAACGTACACGAAATCGTTCGTGAGTACTCAGACGTCTTTTTGAAGCTCGACTTCACTACTGCGCAGGAGATTGCCGAGCTGGTTTCTAACGCGTTCTTGGCTGGTCGTGTTCAGCGCATCGACATTATTTACAATCAGTTCGTATCGATTATGCGCCAGCAAGTAAAGGCACTTCAGCTCCTGCCAATTGCTGCATCAATCGTTCCTGAAGCCTCGAAGAAGACATCTTCTGTCGATTACATCTTCGAACCTTCACGAGCCGATATTCTCGATCAGTTGCTGCCCATCTATCTCAACATTCAGGTATGGCGCACCCTGCTGGAATCGAATGCTGCAGAGCAGGCAGCGCGGATGATGGCTATGGACAATGCAACGACGAACGCGCGTGACCTTATTCTCGCATTACAGCTTGTCTACAATCGCGAACGCCAAGCTTCCATTACAAAAGAGATGCTCGAAATTGTAGGCGGCGCCGAAGCACTATCGAATAACTAAGCGTGGCGTCAGCAGCATCATTCTTCTCTCTGCGCGCATTAACACTTACCGTGTTGCTGAGCCTTGGGTATGTGGTGCTGATAAACGTAGACTTTGGTGACGTAAATCCATACTACGGTTGGTATGAGAATCGTGTCGATGTTTATTATCGTCGACTCGACTCGCTCAATCGTATACGTCCGTGGCGAGACAGAATGTTTGCCAGACACGTTGCCAACTACGAAACCCCTGTCTGGGTTGTGAACAACATGCGAGTTGGCGACACCGTGCTACTGCCGCCGCGCCAGTACGCGCAGACCTTTATTAAAGTAGAGGCATTCTGGACCGATCCGCGCATCTTTACGTACATGACACGGCTCACTCCAATCGTTGCCTACGCAGACACAGCGCGTAGAAAATCTGCAAACGCTTTTCTCCTGTTAGCGCCGCGCCGCATTGCTCTTGTGCGCAGAGGCGGCGAAACGAATATCGATTCACTTCTGCGTGTGTACGAAGAGGCGGCTCGTGAATAACACCTCTGCGCGTTTACGAAGAGGCAGCTCGTGAATAACACCGCTCTACTCTTCGTCTTAACTATTCTTCTGCAGTGGCTTACTGGTCTTGGCGTGCTCGCTCTAGCGCGCGTAGACGTAAAGCGCAGCGTACTCCTGCCTGCTGCACTCCTGCTTGGTATGTATGTACACACGGTAGGCGTGTTCGCGCTAGAGCTCATGCACGTAAACCTCGTTACGGGGTCAGTGCTGGCGATACTAGCAATCATGGCCTTTGCCGCCAACGCCTGGTGGCCGCGTGTTGCGCCCACATACATGCGACTCGTAGCACGTCCGCGTTGGACCCTACGCATGTACGATGTCGCTGCGCTGGTAATTAGCACCGGTCCGTTATACATAGCGGTATGGGCAACTTGGTATTGGCCCGTAACACCGTTCGATGCTATGGCGGGCATCGACCTCGTTGCGCGGCAGGCAATGCTCGAAGGACATATCAACAACCAGATATTCACCGATCCTTCGCTGCGTGGCTTCCTTTCGAATCAGCCCTACTACGCGCCTTATGCAATGCTCATGCAGATCGTGTATCGCAGCATAGGATTTGCATACGGACAAGTCTGGCTTGGTGTACAATGTGTTGCATTTGCGTGGATGATGTTTGCATGGCTACGTTCATACACCCATCCATTCATTGCGTGTGTGTTGTGGTTGCTTCTAATCATCACTCCTGAGTGGTTCGGCTACCAGTTCTTACTGCAAACCGACATGGCAAATGCCATCTTCTTTGCTACCGGTGCCTGGTTCTTTATAGAAAGCCTGCGCACCAGACAAACCACGATGCTCGGCGTCGCATCGTTATTTCTGGCTGCGGCTGCATGGGCGCGCACAGAAACAATTGTCATCATAGCATTCGTGTTGCTGGCGTCGTTGCCGTGGACGTTACGTGCGTTCGGCAATCGGCGGGCTCTTGTCTACACAGCCATGATTGGGGTTGTATCACTCATCTCCTTCGGGCTGTGGCACTGGCTCTACTTCGCTACCTATTTGCCCGTTGCTCCACACACTGCTACAGAACTCTCCGGCTTCGATTTGGTAAGGGGCTTTTCGGTGGCCTCACAATTCTTTGGCGACATGATTACAAACACTTGGCTGTGGGGCCACACCATCATCGTGTTTGTTGTGGTGATGGTTACGTCGTTGTTCGTAACCCGACGTCTGGGTAATCCGCTGCTACTTGTCTGGATAACGTGTATCCTTGTTGCTCTGGTTCTCGTGGGTACCGTGTTTACATCTGCTCTTGTCGATACGACTCTTCGCCGTGGTATTTTCAAAGTGCTACCACTTATGGTGCTTGCTATTGCACAGGTACCGCTGGTGCAGCGGCTGAGTGAACGCCTTGCGCGGTGGGAACTGGCACAGGCCAACGGACGAGTTAACTAGCCGAGAACATTAATGGGCAAGCTTCCTCTCATAGCACTAACAGTAACGCTAACAATCATCGTTATGATGGCTGTTAGCTATTTAATCTCTCGTGTCTTTGTTCGGCGTTCTATAAGTCGGCTACTGCGTTCGATTGGTAAACAACGGCTGCCGAATTTTTCAGCCCCCTTAGTAAGCACCTTGCCTATAGCTGTGCAGCGATATCTGCACTACGCACTTAAAGCAGGACAGCCCAACATTCGGTATGCAGTACTTGCGCAGACCGCCCGATTCAGGCATCGCGTGACGAGTCCGTGGAGTACCGTGAAAGCCACCGAGTACATCTCGGGTATGGAGCCGGGGTTCGTGTGGGACGCCACGCTGCGTAACCACCCACTGTGGTTCCGTACGGCGGTGCTGAGTTATTTCGAGGGTTGCGGCGCCGGACACATTAAGCTGTTCGGCTCGATTGGTCTGCAGGAGTTTGAAGGCGAGGAAACCGATGCTTCGATGCTCTTTCGATTCCTCTCCGAGCTCGTATGGCTACCGACTGGGCTGTTGCCCACACGAACATTGCGTTGGGAACACGTCGACCAAAACACAGCTCGTGCCGTTATTACCGATGGCAAGACACAAGTCTCTGCGCTCTTCGTCTTTAACAACGTTGGTGAAATCGATCGCATTATTACGAATGATAAATACCGCGATTATAAAAGTGGATACGAACAGCAGACGTTCACCCTGGTCTGTGATCAGTGGAAAGAAGTTGAAGGAGTAATGATTCCGACTGTGGTTCGATTTGTGTGGAACACGCCGCAGGGAGATTTTGAGTACGGCATATTTCACATTACCGACGTTCGCTACTACTATGTATAAATGAAACTCCGCACTCAATATCGATGCTCAGCATGCGCGCACACCACGCCACGATGGATGGGGAAGTGTCCTGGATGTGGCACGTGGGACTCACTCATTGAAGAGGTCGAGGAGCGCGGTCCTCAAGCCAAGGCAAGGGGCTCTGCAGGGGTCAATGGCAAGAAACTTGGCGCCGTAACAGCACAGCTAATCTCAGACGTTGACCGGTCAGAACAGCCACGCATTCAGACTGGTATTGGTGAGCTCGATCGTGTTTCAGGCGGAGGCATAACGCAGGGCAGTGTGATACTTGTTGGTGGCGACCCGGGTATGGGTAAGAGTACGCTTATGCTGCAGGTGTGTGCTGCCGTTGGTGATGCTCTCTACGTAACTGGCGAAGAATCGCTGCACCAGATAAAGCAGCGTGCCGACCGGCTCGGGATTGTCACTGATGGAATTTCAGTCGCTTCAGAAACATCCATCGAACGCATTGCGGCCCTCATCGACACCATGCGTC
Source organism: Candidatus Kapaibacteriota bacterium (assembly GCA_046595995.1). Classification (GTDB taxonomy): domain Bacteria; phylum Bacteroidota; class Ignavibacteria; order Kapaibacteriales; family Kapaibacteriaceae; genus JAWXBR01. The sequence goes on along the minus strand of JBKJNB010000037.1, from coordinate 6,100 downwards.
CGGGCATCGTTATCGTCGACTCCGTGCAAACCATGACCACTGACATGCTCGAATCGTCAGCCGGTTCAGTCGCGCAGGTTCGTGAATGCACTGCGCTTCTTACGAAGGTTGCGAAATCGCGTGGCATTCCGGTTATTCTTATCGGACATGTAACGAAGGACGGGTTTCTTGCAGGCCCCAAAGTGCTTGAGCACATGGTAGACACCGTGCTGCAATTCGAAGGGGATGGCATGTATTCCTATCGGGTACTGCGCGCCTTAAAGAACCGATATGGCTCGACGAACGAGATAGGCGTGTTTGACATGACGTCTCGAGGGTTAATCGAAGTAACCAATCCCTCTGAAGTCCTGCTTTCTAACCGTAGTATGAACCAGCCTGGTACGGCAATCGTAGCGGTAATGGAGGGCACTCGGCCACTTCTGGTTGAGGTTCAGGCCCTGGTAAGTACCACTGGCTACGCCGTGCCGCAGCGGGTTAGTACCGGGTTTGACAGCAAACGTCTCCAAATGATATTGGCAGTTCTTGAAAAAAAAGCGGGTTTGCTCTTGCGTCAAAGCGATGTTTTCGTGAATATCGCAGGAGGAATTTCAATTCAGGATCCGGCGTTGGATTTGGGAGTCGCCGTAGCAATAGCAAGTAGTGCTCGCGATGCGGCGGTTCCACCAGACCATGCATTTGTCGGAGAAATCGGTTTGACGGGTGAGGTCCGGCATGTATCTTATGCCGAGACCCGAGTTCAGGAAGCTTTGCGACTTGGGTTAAAGCGAGTTTACGTCCCTAGAAATGCAATCGATTCGTTGACAAACGTCCCCCCAACCGCAGTAGTCGGAATTGAGCAAATCGGAAGAGTGCTTTCAGCATTGTTTACTTAGCAGAAGTGTTTGGGTAACACGACTGTTCATTTAACACAACTGATCACATAACACAGGGAACACACATGGACTCCGAACGTACAACCCCCCTGTCAGTGCAGGGAACACGGACCATACCGGCAGACGAAGAGTTGCTGCAACGTTTTTTGGCAGGCGATGAAAGTGCTTTTGTGGCACTTGTTCGCCGGTACAAAGACCCTATTACCAACTTCACTTTTCGTTTCCTGGGTAATTACGACGACGCAGTAGACATCGCACAAGAAACGTTTGTGCGTGTCTTCCGGTTTGGCAACACGTTTATGGGCGAGGTGAAATTTTCAACCTGGCTCTACACCATTGCTTCGAACCTTGCTAAATCTGAGTTGAAGCGTTATCGCCGTCGTTACGGCACCTCGTTAAGTGAAGCCTTTAAGAAGGGCGAGGACGATCAATCTTGGGACGTACCTGATAGCACCTATATGCCAGACGAACGGGTAGACCGGACAAGAATCGCACAGGAAGTGCAAAAAGCGTTGATGAAAGTATCGCCAACGTATAGGGAAATGGTAGTTCTTCGCGACGTACAACAAATGACGTACGAGGAGATCTCGGCAGTAACGCATACCGAAATGGGAACCGTTAAAAGCCGTATTAATAGAGGTCGCGCACAACTGCAGGTAGAGTTGAAAGAGCTCTATCTCGAACTATTCCCTTCTCTCGACGAGGCCTGAGTGAGTAATTTACCCAACCTTAATGCGCCTGACGGTTTCGAACTGGCCGTGTTCGCCCGCAGCATGCTTGCGCAGTTGCCTTATGCTTTTGCACCTCCTAGCTTCGAAGCAGACGTGATGCAGAAGTCCACTGGCACGACGGTACCCGAAACCATACGTCCTGCACGTCGGCTTGGTATTGGCTGGAAAGCCACAGTGGCGTCTGTTCTACTACTTGCTACTGTTGGGTCTGTGACGTGGTTCACGGGATCTTGGACTAGGATGGGTCTTACGAACGAAGCTCAAGTAGGTAGTTCTAACGAAGCACAGACAAAGAATTCTTACGTACCGTTGAGCAATCTGCCCGCACTGCCAGGCCCTCCCGCGTCCGTTCAGCTCCCCGACATCAAGAAGGCTAGCCCAGCTATAAAGAGTCTTGTCGTAAAGCGCGGAAAAATTGCAGTGAACGCTGCCTCGCGAGCCGTTGCCGGATACCCACCCGGCCAGTAGGTGTTATCTTGCAGGCGCAGCATATTAGCAGCGTCTGAATGTTCGAAAAAGAACTTGATCGCGTCCGCAAGCAACTGAAAACGTCACTTGCGACACCACAACCCTACGTTCCTCTGTCCGCAATTCTTGCGAACGAGCAGGTTTACGCACCCTACCGCCGATACTTCCATGCAGAAGTGCAGTGGTGGGTTCATGAAGAGCGCGTAATCCGTACATCAAATCCACGATTTGACACTAACGATGCCGAACTCGGCATTTTGCTTCGCGATATGGACGTCGAATACGTAGCGCACGCACGCTTCGATCACGAAGAACTCACGGCAGTTATCGACGCCGCTGCAAAAACGCGCTTAAACTTTCTCTGCAGACCGCGCACGACCTTAAAGTGGTTTGCATTCCGTGGAGAGCCAACAAAGCCGATTCGGGAAATACTACTACGGCTGCGCTACTTCCACGACTACGCCTACCTCGTGCAGGGCTTCGAACATTGGGCTGGTGCTCGATCGAACGAGTCATCACCGTACGAAATTCTGTCCGTCGTCGAATTCGAGCGCATCATCGAGAAAATCGACAACGACGCCATACTCGATTTGTCGCAGGAGGAGTTCGTTGCACTCATGAACCCCCTGTTCGAATTCTTTGGCGAGGCCAACCCCGAGCTTCCACCCGAAACAGTTCCGACCGAAGCCGTTATCATCTTCCTCGACGACAAAGGCGCCATTCCTATCTCGCAAGCGCTCGAACGCCTGCTCTATCGTGACGAGCTTCGTTATCTCACACGCACCAAACTCATCGACATTATTAACGACGTAATCGTACAAATCGAAGCAACAACGGCACCCCAACCGGAAGCAGCCGAACCATTTTTAATGGCACAGGTAGTCGTTGAAGCCGAACCGATTATTACAGCACCAGCGGTCGTTGAAGCCGAACCGCACATTGCGCAACCAGTTGCTTCAGAGGTTTCCGATTTGCCGACGGAGGTTGCCTCTGCGATACGGCGACGCAGACTCGACTCGTTAATCGACGCGCCCATGCGTGATCGCATCATTCGTAAACTATTTGATAAACAGGAAGATGTATACCAACGTATCCTCGACGATGTGCTTGGCTGCACGTCGTGGAAGGAAGCTGCCGGCATACTCGACCGACGCTTTGCCGAACACGGCGTAGAGCCCAATGCTTCTACGTCTATGGAATTCGCGCAGGCCCTTCACCGCTCCTTCCTTTAACAGTGGCCCTACTGCTCCTTCTTACACCATGAACTTTATAGACACTGCGACCATTCACATTAAGTCGGGCGACGGAGGCAAAGGACACATCTCCTTCCGGCGCGAGAAATATGTGCCCAAGGGCGGTCCGGACGGCGGCGATGGCGGCGATGGCGGCGACGTTATCATCATTGCAGACCGGCAGTTGGGCACCCTACTCGACCTTACGTACAACCGCAAGTATGCGGCGCAGGACGGTCAGCCAGGTGGCATAGCCCGTTGCACCGGTAAGAGTGGCAAAGACACCGTTATTCGCGTGCCTGCTGGTACCATTGTGCGTCAGCGCGGAACGGGTATCGAAATCGCCGACATGGACACCGACGGCCAGCAAGTAATTGTGGCCGCGGGGGGCAAGGGCGGACGTGGCAATCAGCACTTCGCAACCTCGACAAACCAGACTCCGCGTCACGCCGAGCCCGGCACAGAGGGCGAAGAAGCAGACCTCGAACTAGAACTCAAACTTCTCGCCGACGTCGGTCTCGTGGGTTTGCCTAACGTTGGCAAAAGCACCCTCATCGCCAACATCTCTGCGGCACGTCCAAAAATCGCCGACTACCACTTCACAACGCTCGTACCCAACCTCGGCCTCGTAAAAGCAGGTGAGTTTCGCTCGTTTACCGTTGCCGATATTCCTGGTCTAATCGAAGGGGCTCATGCGGGCAAGGGGCTCGGACACCAATTTTTGCGTCATGTGGAACGCACAACAGTGTTACTATTCCTTATCGACGCACAGAGTGAGCACCCACAGGCCGATTTAAAAATTCTTTTGAACGAACTTGGTTCATACGAACCGGCCATGCTCGAGAAGCAACGCCTGGTCGTTGTAAGCCGTGTCGACACACTCACCGAGGACGAGAGAGCGGCCTACGCAAAGAGCCCCTTTACCAAGAAAAACAAGCCAATGTTCATTAGTGGAGTCACGCACGAAGGGCTCCCAGCCTTGGTTGAGGCCATGTGGAAGCACGTTTCGGGTGGAAGGCAATAAAGTTGGCATACATGTTGACAGTATTGCGCTGCCGCAAAGGAGGGTGTGTAGGGAGGTCTTTTACGGACTTCCTGCTGCTCTTCTCTTGTGATTTGTGCAGAGTCCTTGACACAAGTGTGTACGTAATATCACGTAGATTGGCGCAAGCATGATTGACGAGAAAAGACCAATTCCTGATAAATCCTTTGGTGCCACGGATGCCTGTGGTAAAAAAGGGTTTGGCTGTAAGCAGCTTACAGGATATTTTCGCCTCGTTGACGGGTCCCCACTCCGCGGTCGGAGTGTGGAGTCACGTTGCACACACCTTAACGGATCACGAGGCGCATGAGTTTAATTCGCTACGACGATTCAAAAAGCCCGCGGGAGGCTATAAACCCGCACCAACCTTTAAGGCGCCTTGAGCGCCTATCGCAGTTTGTGGACGGACGGATGCCGCAAACAGCCAATCAATCATTGAACACAATTATCAACCAAATCACTACTCATTCGGAGGACCGTATGCACCTTTTTGATTCCCCGACGTTACAACGTCAGGGGAGCGGGACGCGGCTACAAACCGTTTATGGTTTACTAGCTACACTCCTGGTGCTCCTGACCGTGGGCACGTCTACAGGCTGGGCACAAGCCCCAACCCTGGCGACGCAAGCCGCATCAGCTGTTATATGTGCTGGGAACGCCCCCACATTCGATCTCACGGCAAACTCGCCAGCCACCATTACCTACAACGTAGCCAACCCGGCATACGCTGTAAATGGTGCTGCGAACATCGACATCACTGCCAACTTTGGTGATGAAACGGTGTACCATCTGCCCGGCGCCGACATTGATGCTCAGGACGGGGGCAATGCTTTCCTGTTCACCTACTTCGGTAGGACGCACAATCTTTCGCAGGAAGGTATTTACATTGGGTCGAACGGCTTCCTTCGTTTTGAGGACTTCAATCCAACCAACAACATCGAAGCCAACGAGTTTGGAATTAATGCTCAGAACATTCCAAACGTCGGCGGACCAAACGACGCCATCTACTTCCTGAATATTGACCTCTTCCCACAAGGTGGTGTTGGGGAAATCGAATGGGAAATACAGGATGGTGCTGGCGTTGATGATCGGTTCGTTCTCCAATTCACTGCTGTTTCGCAATTCAACGTCAACAACCCAGCGGCATATCCATACCAACCGGTTACGGTCGAAGTTGTTCTGTGGCGTGACGGTAGTGCAAATCCGGGCCGCATCGACGTCAACCTAACAGACTGGCCAGATCCTATCTACATTCCAAATGCACACACCATTGGTGTAGAAAACGCTTGCGGTACGGTAGCTTCTAACGCAGGTGCAGCCGGTCCTGGTGCTCATAACCAAACAAACTGGGCTAACGCGGGTATCGCTGGTAACGGTAACGGACGCGAGCAAACATCATGGACGTTTACACCTGTTGCCGGCGCTGTTCAGGCATATAGTGCCCGCCTCGTTCTAGACGATGGTGACGGTATCCGCGAAACATACGATCTGAATGGTGCTGCTCAAGGTGGCGAGACATACGCAAGTGCTGAGATTGCCGGTTCGCCGCCGACGCTTACGGGCGGCAACATGAACACGCCGGGCACCTATAATTTCTATGCAATTGTAGAATACGCGAACTGCTACCAGGCACAGACGGCTCTGCCGATGTCGCAGGTCGTTGTAGACCCGCAGCCAACGGTGCAAGTAATCGGACCTGCTTCAGCTAACTACTGCGAAGGCCCGACCTACACGTTCACGGCTGTACCAACAGTT
>JBKJNB010000034.1:0-80377 GCA_046595995.1 Candidatus Kapaibacteriota bacterium | reverse complement strand
CTCGTGCATTGCAACTGATGATACAACCGAGCAGATCGTAAGAACGGGGTTGGGGGCAATCGATAACGGTCCGCATACTGGCGCTGCCACGTCGATATCGATTGCCCCCAACCCCGTTCTTACGAGCTGCTCGGTTGTATCATCAGTTGCAATGCACGAGATCTCGATTTACGACGCCCGCGGCACACGGGTATACAGCATAAGCGTTAATGGAGTATTCGATACTCCTCTCGACGTTTCGTCGCTACCCGCAGGCACATACACCGTTGCAGTCGATGGTTTAACTACTAGAATGGTGAAGCAGTAAGTCAGAATGGCGAAGCAGTAGGCATCAGCGAAGGTTGGACATTCAGCGCGCGATGTGTTTTACGAGATCGGAGATCGTAACAATGCCCAGTTCCTTTGCATGTTGCCTTCGCATCATCAGCGCGTAGGCATTGTTGAAGCCCAGGGGCTCGAGCCATTCAAGATTGTATTGGTGTGCAAACTCTGCACGAACGTGTTTCAATACGCGATCGTTCGCCTTCGATGAGTCCACGGACGATTCATGTGTAGAACGCTGCTTTGTACTCAGCAGACTATCTAGAAGTTTACCTTCTGCGTGCAGCATTACAAGCAGTCCGGTGCCCGTGTATTCCGGATACATGTCTATTGCGCCATTTGTAAGCGCACCAAAGCAGATCTGTGTTCCGCCAAGTCCGGTCTTTAAGTCTACTTCAAGGTTCGTGTGCGCTTCTACGAGCATACGGTACATGTAAATGAGCGTGTACTGCTCGGTAAATATCTTCGAGCCAAGTACAACTGTTCCTGAGGTTTGCTTACTCGTGGTACCCTGCTGCTCGGAGCGATCAGCGCCTTGTTGCGCGGAGCGTAACAGCCCCTTACTCTCAAGAAATTCTTTAGCGACATCTTCGGGAGAGCGTTTCAGAAAATCGACTTGATAGTTGAGCGCAATCATCACGGAGTCGTTGATCTTGCCTGCAAGCATGTTGAAGACACGGCGCAATTCTGGATGTTCGTCAAGGGTCTGCTTGCGCACAAGGGGCGCAGCATAGTATGGCGGAAAGATGTTCTTGTCGTCGGCAAGCGCAACGAGGTCATAACTAGCGATACGTCCGTCTGTTGTGTAGCCACTAATGACGTCGAGCTCGTTCTCTGCCAACGCTTTGTACATGACGGCATCGCTCATCACGACGACGGGCATGTCGAAGCCGTACACCTCTTGTAGTCCGAGGTATCCATCGTGGCGTCCCATGAATTCCTGCGTGAAGCCTGTGCGCAGTTGCGTTGTTTTTATTTGTGCCGAAAACGCATAGTACCCAATAGGGATGGCGAGCAGCAGTATTCCGCCAACGACCAGAATTCGTTTGATCTGTCGGGTAGGTATGCGTTGTAGGCGTTGTTGTGTGGACGCTCGCTGCAACAGTCCGAGAAGCAGATCTAGTCCAATTGCAAGCATTGCAGACGGTATCGCACCGCCCAGAATCATTGCCGTGTTGTTCAGCGCAATGCCGCCAAAGATGAACTCGCCGAGACCGCCAGCGCCGATGTATGCTGCAAGCGTTGCTACACCTACGGTAATAACGGTTGCGGTACGAACGCCGGCAAGTATTACCGGCATGGCGAGGGGCAACTCGACTTTTGCGAGGATTTGATTCTCTGTCATACCCAGTGCCCGTGCAGCCTCGACCACCGTACCATCAACACCTCGCAAGCCTGTATACGTGTTACGTACGAGTGGCAGGAGCGCGTAGAGCATCAGCGCAATGATTGCGGGCACGATGCCAATGCCAAACAACGGAATCATGAAGCCAAGCAGCGCAATGCTGGGTATAGTCTGCAACACACCAACAGCACTCAGCACGACGCCCGCTGTGCGCGCTTTCCGGGCGATGAAAATTCCGAGAGGTACACCTATGGCAACCGCAATTGCAACGGAGATAAACGTAAGCGCCAAATGTCGAAGCGTCTGCTCAAACACCGCATCACCTTGCGTAGCAAAGAATTCGATGAGCTCGCTCATGCGCGCCCCTCGACGTACAAACGCGCGCCTGGCGCAACGGCGAGAAAGCGTCGCACAAATTCCGTTGCTGGCTGCGTCAGCAATTCACGCGGTGTTCCAATCTGCTGTACTACACCTTTGTCGAGCAGCACCACACGATCGGCGAGCATGAAGGCTTCTTCGATGTCATGCGTAACGAGCACAACGGTCTTGGTGCGCCATTCATCGAGGTGCATGAAGCCATCGCGTACGTCATAGCGGGTAATGGGGTCTAAAGCGCCGAAAGGTTCGTCCATTAGCAGAACTGGCGGATCGGCCATCAATGCGCGACACAATGCCACACGCTGTTGTTCTCCGCCACTCAGCTCACTCGGATAGCGATGCAAGAACTCACTCGGCTGCATATGCAGCTTCGTAAGAAGTTCACGTCCGCGTGTATCCGCACGATCGCGTGTCCATTGCAACAACTCCGGCACGATGGCCAGATTCTGCTCGACCGTGTAGTGCGGAAACAGTCCGAAGTTCTGCAACACAAAGCCCATGCCTCGGCGCAACGTCGATGGTTTTATTGTTCGCACATCGACGCCATCGAGGAATACGGTGCCACTCGTTGGTTCGATGAGCCGGTTAATGGTCTTCAGCAAAGTTGTCTTGCCTGAGCCGCTTGTGCCCACGAGTGCAACTGTTTCGCCCGTTTCCATGACGAGTGAGACATCGCTGACGGCGGGTGCGCTCGAAGCATAGGACTTCGTGATGGAGCGAAGTTCGATCATGCGGTAAAATAGGGACGCTAACGCTCCTGCAACGCAAGTGCGTTTATGACGCGATAGCGGCCGTGCGAGGATGCGGTACATCACGCGGGACAAGGCGGCGCATGAAATCGAAGAACAGCTTGGAGGTTGTACACGATGGACAAATTCCGATGTCGCCGGCCCAGATCTCGTCATTGAACGCTTCAGGAAGGTTGCGATGAATGATTTCCGTCGCGCGCTCGTGCGCCTCCCACACCCAGTCTGCGGTCGGAGGTTGTGTGCCTTCGTAGGCGGTTCCGACCATGGGGACGAACGGACTCATGATTGGGAAGATGCCGTTCGAAGAAAAGTATTCGACACCTTCGAGGAACGTATCCATCGGTTCGAGGCCAACAACAAACGATGTTAATGCACGAGCTGGTTGTAGCAAGTCGCGTGCTTCTTTCAATGCCGTTATCCAGCGCTCACGTCCGATGCGCCGAGCCTTACCTGAACAGATACGATTAAATATTGTCTCGTCCCAGATTTCAATATTGAAAGCAACTGAACTGATGTTCATGCTACACAGTAATTCAGTTTCGGCTTTATCGCGCGTTGCAGTGATGGCGGCAACGATTGGAAACTTCTTTATAGCCAACAACGGCTGCAGCCTGTCCATGATTGCAGGCAAGCCCCCTAACCCATCATCTGCATATGCACCAGCGGTGAACGCAAGGTGATCGCAGACCGGGTTGTCAAACATTGCATCACGGACGGCATCGTACACATCCTCCGCCCCTTTGTGCGTTACGACATGGTCGCGATTGCGCTGGCGGGCTGGAACAATGTTGCAAAACTTACATTGCTCGCCATTCTTGAAATAGTGGCAGGAATTGTCGTGACACACGCGCAAGCCGCAACTCCCACGCATTGAAGCGACCTTCTTCATCGGCTTGCCGCTGCGCGTAAGGTGGTCGTAATAAGCCGGACGTGTTGGCCAACTGACTTCGCAAATGTCCATGCCATGCTTGCGCAGGACAAGTGCTCCGTCGGCGTAGTCGACGAGAAATGGCGAATGTGGACTGTATCGAACGTCGACATAGGTGTCCCACGGGAGGAGCATATCGTTCGGCAGCGGACGTGTGCCATCGCCCGTACCAACGTGTGTCGATGGCGTCATCTCAAACACCCAGAACACTTTTTCTAGTCCACCATCACCGACAGTGTCCATCGCCCGATCGGAAACTGTCATCCCATCAAGCAGCAGTTCCGTCTTCAGTCGAACAGTCTGATCGAAAGTCATAGTAGGCATCGGAAAGTCATAGTAGGCATCAATGAAAGCTTAGTTAGAGAATTCAACACCAACAGGCTCCTGCTCTTGCGCAGGCCTCACTTTTGCTGTCGCATGAACCATGCCACAGCCGCCATGGTCGGAGGCAATTCCCGCATTCGTTTTAATGACATCGAACAGGATTCCACCGGTAAAACACTCTGCGCAAATCGGTGCGTCGAGTTCCCAGTACTCAGCCGTTGCTATAAATGGAAGTTTCTCCGCAATGATTGCGGCTGCCTCGAGATGCGTAGCCATCATCCACTGGAGTGTAGGAGGACGGAAGCCTTCGAATTGACTGCCGGTTTCTGGACTGAATGGAACGATGATTGGGATTATTCCTCGATCGCAACACCAATGCACGCCTTCGAGCAATGTCTTCCGTGGCTCGAGTCCGGCGATTAACGCGGAGAACACACGACCCGGCCCGAAGTGCTTCACTGCCTCAACGAGTGATGCCTCCCACAAATCACGGCCGATATACGAGTCTTTGCCCGGAACGATTGCCTTCCAGTATCCGCGATCGAAGACTTCGAAATTGAACGAAACAGAATGCAGTCCCGCATCATAAAGTAATTTAACATCAGCAATGTTCTTCGTAGGCGTCACTGTCATCAATACCTTCGTGCGCTCGCGATCGTTTGTGTACGGGAAACGTGCGCTAAGCATGTCAAGCATTTGAATCGTACCACCGTGGCCATGTTTGTCATGTGGTGTGCCACGCGTCATAATTGACTTTGGATTCGGATGTGCGGCGCGCGCTACCTCGATTACATCGCCAATCTGGTCTGCTGTTTTCCGTGCGTTCGAAATGTTTTCATCGGGGTAGAAGTCTTGTGCGGGCGTGAGATTGCAGAATCGGCATTCCTGCTTCGTGCGGAAATAGTCGCAGTAGTAATTCCACGTGAAATTGAGATTACACGTTCCGTTGTATACCACGATGTTCTGAAACAACGTACCATCGGCTGCGACAGAATGCGCGAATTCCGGAAGGCTTACGAATGTGCACTTGCAAACAAGAGCGTTTGCACGATCTTGGATGACGAGTTCCCCATCAACGATGCGCAAGCGGAAATTTGCTTCGGAGTGTTCGCGCACCTGACAATAGACTTCGTGTGGAAGACGCATCTCTGCAGGCAGAAACGCTTGTGCACGAGCCTCATCCCAACCTTGGTCGCGCTGTAAGTCCTTGCGGAGATCCGCCACTCGGATACCGTTAACAAGGATGTCGCATTTAAGTTTTATTGCGTCGCGTCGTGTTAGCATGGTGCTATTCCGGAATTCTATGTGCGAGTGTCCTCGTATGTGCGAGGGTGCGTATATCACGTGCGAGTGTCCGTATACCACGTGCGAGTGTCCGTATACGACGAAGTCCGGATGTGTCCACACAATCCGGACTTCTCAACGCATTTTCAATGCCATGCTCAACGCATTTTCAATGCTAAGCATCAAGCATACCTCACCCAGACTCGGGTCAGATAAACGTCAAATCACCACGTACCTGCAGGTGGAAAGATCGAGTGTGACTTCTCTGTCGCTGCATCCCAAGATCCTTCTGCCGTCGCATTTTCTACTGGTACCACGTTATCGACGTTGTCCCACGAACCTGCTGGCGGGAAAATCGAATGTGACTTTTCAGTCGCATTGTCCCATGTACCTGCTGGTGGAAAAATCGAGTGCGACTTCTCTGCCGTAGTGTCCCATGTACCTGCCGGTGGGAAGATTGTGTGCGAAGCGACTTTTACGTCTTGCATATGGATGTTGGTTTGTTGGTGAGACATCACAATAGTCATTTCGTCAAATCTACACACTTTAGAGAAGAAATGACTGACGGGTCGGTCAAGAAATGGTTGAAGGGGCTTTTATCACATGATTTGCCTGAAGGTCTTAATACCTGTAGCGTCGTAGTACGTGTGGCGTGTTAGTAATTTCGTCCATGGCACACTTCGAAACCGACGCAATCCGAACCCAAATCGAGCAGACGGCGCAGCACGAGCACTCAACGCCACTGTACCTCACGAGCAGCTTTCTATTCGACGATGCAGAGCACATGCGAGCCCTCTTCGCTGACGAGGAAGACGGCCTTATCTACTCTCGCTTCACAAACCCAAACACAACAGAATTCGTCGACAAGATGTGCTTGCTGGAGGGGGCTGAGGCAGGGGTCGCCACTGCTACGGGTATGGCTGCAGTGTTTGCCTCGATTATGGGATTGCTGTCAAGTGGTGACCACATCGTTGCATCGCGTGCATTGTTTGGGTCGACGCACACGCTTCTCAGCACTTACCTGCCGCGGTGGGGCATCACTGCCACGTTAGTTGATGGCACCGATCTGAACGCCTGGCGAGAAGCAATCCGCGGCGGATCGACGAAGATGTTTATTGTCGAGACGCCATCGAATCCCGGACTCGACATTCTTGATATCGCCGCCATTGCAACGATTGCGCGCGAGTACAACATTCTTGTGAACGTCGACAATTGCTTTGCGACCCCTTATCTGCAGACCCCTATCGCATTGGGTGCTGACATCGTGACACATTCGGCGACGAAATACATTGATGGACAAGGCCGCGTGTTAGGTGGCGTGGTACTTGGCAACAAAGAGTTAGTGCGTCAGATCTATTTGTTCTGCAGGAACAGCGGTCCGTCGATGTCACCGTTCAATGCCTGGATTTTATCAAAAAGTTTAGAAACGCTCGCTGTCCGCATGGATCGCCATTGCAGCAACGCCATTGCTGTTGCGAACTTCCTCGAGTCGCATCCGAAGGTCGATTACGTAAGGTATCCGCATCTGCCGTCGCATCCACAACACGCGGTTGCTCTAAGGCAAATGCGTCAGGGCGGCGGCCTCGTAGCGTTTGTATTGAAGGGTGGCCTCGACGCTGGACGTCGCTTTCTTGATGCACGCCAGATGGCGAGTCTTTCAGCCAACCTGGGGGACACCCGTACGATTATCACGCATCCAGCCTCTACAACGCATGCACGCGTGCCCGAAGAGATCCGCACGGCGACGGGTATTTATCCCGGATCGGTGCGTGTTTCCGTGGGTCTGGAGCACATCGAAGACATCCTGAACGACCTGGATGTGATGTTGGGGGCGGCGTAGGGGATTTTTATATTCCTAACGACTTACGTCGTTGTTGCCGGGAGAGAATGATTCCCGGAATGAATTTGATCTGTACGTATAATTACGTACTATTGTCTCGTCGTTCCGAAAGCACCGTCACATGCGACGTGGGCGGCTGCTCCTCAGGGGGAGGAGCATATCGCGATACCTTTCTTATTGGAGACGAGCTATGAAGACTCTCAGTAGCTACGCTCATTCAGAGGTACATCCAAATGCAATGAACCAAGCATCTTGGTGGCTGCACAACACTGATGGCGATGGTCACAGCAATGTGGGCGATGGTCATAACAATGAGGGCGAACGCAGGAATACTTCCGCAGGTTTTCTGCGTTTGCACAATGAGCAAAATACGGCGAGCACTCCTGGGGAGCGTAGCGAAGTGCGTCGCAGACGAGTGACCCCTTGATGAGATCAGCGCTTGAAGTCGTCGAGCTTTTTCAGAATCCTCGCAATGTCCTCCCGCACCTCATCTAGATCTTGGGACTGCGCTTGCTCTTCGGCCTTGATGGCCGCGAGCTCTTCACGGACGTGAATCGTGCGGGCCTCTTCCATAGCCGACACGATAATGCCGATAACGAGGTTCAGAATGATGAAGCTCGCGAATATCATGAACGTCACGAAGTAGATGGGCGCAATTACGGAGTGGTCTTCGGTAGCGCTACCAGGCACCGGAGCCATCATCTGAATCTTCATAATGTCAGACCACGAGTCACCTGTCATGCATTGAAAGAGCGTGAGCGCTGCGTGGTTAATGCTACCGAAATGGCCAGGATCGTTCGCTGCAAAGAGCGAGACGCCAATGATGGCATAGACGTAGAACAGCATCATCATTAGTAACGCGACGTACAGCATCGAGGGAATGCTGCGCAGAAGAGTCTCGACCAGAATCTGCAACGGTCGCAGATGCGTGATGAGTCGGAATACGCGTACAACCCGTAATGCTCGAGCTAGGCGAATGACACGGGCTGCCGCAAGCACATGAAAGTCGCCTTCAGAACTAGAATGCGTTATTGCATGGATGATGATAGGCGCAAAGCCCGCAAGCACAATAAAGAAGTCGAAAAGATTCCATCCACTCTGGAAGTAGCGCCACGGCTTACTCCCCTCTGCATAGATCTTAATCACAACTTCACATACGAAGATCCAGAGAATGAGCATGTCCAGCAGATGAAACGTGCTCAGATACTCGCGGTGCAAATCCACGTTTGTCTCTAGGCCAATAAGTACGGCCGAGAACACGATGACGATGAGAATAAATGTGTCGAGTGGATTGTGCCTGTGCTCGCGAATGTCACGAAGTAGCGTCGTAAGGTTCCTCATATCCACGAAGTTAATTCGATATTGCTATCGACTGCCCCGCAGTTAATTCGTAATCGCTATCGACTGCCGCTTCACGCGTCGTTTCGTTATTCCGCCGTGACTATACACAACCCCTAGTTCGAGCTCTGCAGACCCCTTCAGAAGACCCTTCCGCAATGGGAACTTGCCACCGGCTACGCGGAAGGTGAATTCGTACTCTGGGATTGATCCCGGCAGCAGTTTGGCTGGACTGATGCTAAGGAGGTCGCTGTAGCGATTGGCACCCCCGACTTCCCCTAACTCCACACCTATGACATGCGCATACACGGAGTCTATGGTAATCGTGCGAATGTCCGCAAGGCCGAGGATGTCATCGCGGCTCGACCATCGAAGGAACACACCACGCACGCGAAAGATTCCCGTGGTGTTATCGAAAATCGGGTCGACCTGTACGTCATTCGAAATAATCATTGCATTCGGAAGGGGCGCGTTCGCGACGAATACATCAAAGCGCTTGCTCTCGAACCGTACGCGCGAGCCACGGAAGTTGCCTGCACCGCGAACGCTAAGGCGCGCTGAGCCCCTCACACTATCGTCGGGCAGCGGAATGCCCTTGCCTGAAAGTTCGATCACGAGAATCGCATGTGAGTCTTTGCGTGTGATGCTCACCACCTTCGGCTTATAGCGGTACTTACCATCCGTGGATTGAATTGCAGATGGATGAACGACGACACTCATTGTGTCTACATCGCCGTGAACAACAATTCCTATGACCGCGAACTGAGGCTTTTCGGGGTTGCTGATGAATTCCGCACTTACTCGGCTAACATCGACGTCCGGCGAACGCTGCGCAAGCATGGTGAGTGCTGCAGCGAACATGACCAAGGCAACAACGAGATGCTTCATGACAAAAGATACCAACCTATCGTATGAACGTAAATGGCTGTGCACCTTGCGATGTGTGTACAATTGCGGTATAGACTCCTGCCACCAGACTTTCTACGTCAACATGAAAGCCCCCTCCCCCATCGTGATGCTCACTGATCGTGCGTCCAACGATGTCGGAGATGATGAGCGTTGCGTCGCTGCTCAACGCAAATGCCGTGAGCAGCGTGCCACTGAGTTTGAAGATGGCGTGTTGAGTGCGACTGTTATAGGAGCCATCGCGAATTGCGCCTTCGTCTTTGACGTCGCTAGTTTGTGGTGTGATTTCGATAATCCAGTCGCTGCCAGGGAACTGTGCAGGACTGCCATAGAAATCCTGATTCGTGCTGCCGATGAAGATGCGTCCGTCGGGTGATACACATATACTGCGCAGTCGTCCGAACGTATTTCTAAAGAAGCGTTCGTCTTTGATGAACTTCGTACGGTCTTCGGACAGCGTCATCACGACCAGCGTCTGTGCCTTCATCGCACACATCAGCAGGTGATCTTTCCATTCTGGGATTAGATCATTTTGGTAGTATACAATTGCTGCAACGGCAAGCGTTGGCGTCCAAGGGGTGCCGATTGGCTCTACGACGTTTGAGTCTGCACAGAAAACAAGCTCGTTCGGCATATCGCATAATCCTTCGACGCGCGGCCAACCGTAGTTTCGGCCTTTCATAATAATGTTTACTTCGTCGTTGGTGTTGGCACCGTGTTCGGAACTGTACAATATGCCGTTCGGACCGAATGCGAGGCCTTGTGCGTTGCGATGTCCCCACGACCATATGGGCGACCCAGGCAGTGGATTGTCGGCAGGTATGCCACCGTTCGGATTGATGCGTAGCACCTTACCATTGTTGAAGTCAAGCTTCTGCGCGTCTTCTGGATTGCCTCCTTCACCCGCGGTGACGTACAACATGGCGTCCGGACCAAATGCAAGTCGGCATCCATTGTGTATCGTACCACCCTTGATGTTTCCAAGCAAGACAGTTGGCTCGATTAACACAGCCCCATCATAACGGTATCGTACAACCTTCAGCCTAATTGACTGACTAACGGCATAGGTGTAGCCAATGTACACGTAAGGGTTCTCCGCAAACAACGGATGGAGCACCATACCGAGTAATCCTGACTCAATGACATTTATCAGATCGGGAATGACTGCAAGCAGGATCGTCTGCTCACCGGTCGTTGGGTCGATTGTGGAAATGCGGCCGACTTGTTCTGTCATCCAGATTTTGTTGTCCGGACCCCACACCAATTCCCAGGGCACACGCAAGTCAGATGCAACAATGCGCGTCTTGAGCGCAGGTTGCTGTGCGAGTAGTATGGTATGGGTGCTAACTGCAACGAGTAGTATGAGTAGTAGAGTTTTCATGCTTCAAGAATAGGCCTTTTGAACGAACTGCCGTCCTAGTGCTATGTTGGGCCAATGACTTCACGTCAAGTACTCTGCAATACGCCTCATGGTCTGTATTGTCCCGCTGGGGATTTTTACATCGACCCTTCTCGTAGCGTTGAACATGCCGTTATCACCCACGCGCATAGCGATCATGCACGTCCGGGCATGGGTAGGTATACGGCGCATCCATTAACCATCTCGGTTCTTCGACTGCGCATGTTCGAGAGTGTTAACGCAAGGCCACTTGCATACGGTGAAGCCATTCGTATTAAGGACGCGACAGTGTCGCTGCATCCTGCAGGACATGTCATTGGTTCAGCACAGGTGCGTGTCGAAGTCGACGGCGAGGTCTGGGTCGTAAGCGGCGACTACAAGCGTCAACCAGATCCCTATGCTGCTCCGTTCGAGGTGGTGCCATGCGACGTGTTTATTACGGAAAGCACGTTCGCGTTGCCCATCTATCGTTGGCAATCGAACGAACACATAAGCGATGCAATGAATACGTGGTGGCGAGCAAACGCTGCACGTGGTGTTGCAAGCGTCATCTTCGCGTACTCACTTGGTAAGGCGCAACGCGTGATGGGTTCGGTTGATGCAACCATCGGACCCATCATTACACACAGCTCAATCGAGAACGTAAACGCTGTTTTCCGTTCAGCTGGTATTTCCCTACCTACATCGCATCTGCTTTCGAACGCACGAATGATGGGGAGCTCTCTGATAATCGCACCAGGTCAGACCGATAGCTCACCCTGGCTCCGTCAAGCAGAACCCTACACCACGGCTGTCGCTTCCGGTTGGATGTCGGTTCGCAGTAATCGCCTCCGGCGTTCAGCCAAATGGGGCTTCGCAATGAGCGATCATGGTGACTGGCCCGACTTGGTACGCACAGTGCGAGAAACCGGCGCAAAACGCATCCTCGTCACGCATGGTTACAGCGCAATCTTCGTCCGCTGGCTTTGTGAACAAGGTTATGATGCACAAGAACTGCGCCACGCTCTATGAAGTCGGTTACGCGATTATACACATGTTTAGAAGCTACGAACAGTGCTGGCGATACAACAGAGGATGCGAATGTTGTGGTTGCGGTGCTACGTTCTGCTTTTGAGTCGTCTTCACGCGAGGATCTGCCGTGGTTGCTTGCATTTGTACTTGGCAAGGGCATCCGCAGGGTGCTGACTACCGCACGGATGCGTTTGTGGGCAATTCAAGAGAGTGGAATTCCAGAGTGGTTGTTTGCTGATAGTCACGCGATTGTTGGTGACATCGTAGAAACGATTTCACTTGTTGTGCATGGCGATGATACGTATGCCGAGGAGCCACTTTGTGATTTCATGCAATTCATGGACGAGCTGGCAGCGATGCGACCCGACGAGCAACATGCGTGGGTTACGTCACATTGGCGTACGATGTCACCAGATGATTCCATTGTCTTTAACAAAATTCTGTCGGGTAGACTGCGCATAAGGGTCGCAAAGGGGCTCGTGCTTCGCGCTTTAGGCGAAGCACTTGGGGTCGACCCTGCAGCGCTTGCGCACAGATTGCAGGGCGAATGGAATCCGCACACTCTTCGATACGAACATCTTACCGCGCCTGACGATGCTTTGCTTATCGATGCGAGTCCGTACCCATTCTGCCTAGCCTCACCACTCGATGTAGTACCATCGGCACTCGGAGACATAACACGGTGGCAAGCTGAATGGAAGTGGAATGGAATTCGCGTTCAGATTATCCTGCGCAATGGTGAGTTGTTCATCTGGACTAGGGATGATGAGCTTGTAACCGATCGATATCCTGACCTGCATGGCATTGTAGACATTATTACTAATAGTAATGTTCTTCACGATGGTCTTGTCCTCGACGGGGTAATTGTGGCGTACAAGAATGGCGTGGTCTTGCCATTCGCAGAGTTGCAGCGCCGCATCACACGCAAGGTCGTGAGCAGGTCTATCATTCGTGATGTACCGGTAGCCATCATGGGCCACGACATACTCGAGCACGACGGTGTGGATATGCGCACGCAGCCCCTTGCCAGCCGGCGCGCCTTACTTGAAATGCTCATTCCGCATGCCAACGCCGGCAGTCATGGCAATAGTGCAAAGGCGGACGCCCGTTTCGTGGTGAGTCCGATTGTGCATGCAACGACGTGGAACGACCTTGCTGCAATTCGTGCCAGAGCCCGTACCGTGTATGCGGACGGCCTAGTGCTGAAGCGCCTCGACTCGCCATACACCCCTGGACGTAAACGCGGAGATTGGTGGAACTGGAAGGTCGATCCGCACACGATTGTTGCCGTACTCGTCTATGCTCAGTCAGACACTGGCACCGCTTCGACCCTTCCGGGCTACATCGACTATACATTCGCAGTGTGGAACGACGATGAGCTTATACCCATTGCCAAAACATTCACAGGCCTAACAAGCGAAGCCAAGCAAGAGGTCGACGCATACATTCGCAAGAACACGCTTGAAAAATTTGGTCCGGTTCGAACCGTTAAACCCGAGCTAGTCTTCGAACTGAGTTTCGAAGGTATTGAGCGTTCAACGCGTCACAAGAGCGGCATTGTAGTGAGCTCCCCTCGAATTCTTTCGCGACACTTCGACAGGAATGCCGAAGATGCAGACACGATCGAAACAGTGCTTGCCCTGCTGCATGCGCAGGAGATTCCACCCTAGTGTCTGTCTAACGAGGAACTTTCATTTTTTAGAGACGTGATAGGGATCGCAAGACCTTAACTGTTGGACACTCGGCTATGCGAATAAATTTCATGGGGGATGTATGCGAGCAATTTGGTCTGGATCGATCAGCTTTGGGCTTGTGAACATTCCAGTAAAGCTCGTAACGGCGGTGAAAGATCATGAGCTAGACTTCGACATGCTTTCGAAGAAAGATCTTTCGCCTATACGTTATGCACGCATTGCAACATCAACGGGCAAAGAGATTGAATACAAAGACATTGTAAAGGGCTTCGAGTACACCAAGGGCAAATACGTCGTTGTAACGACCGAAGACTTTCAAGCAGCGAGTCCGGAAAAGTCCAAAGCCATTGACATCGTGCAGTTCGTTAAGTCCGAAGAAATCAACAGCATCTACTACGACAAACCCTACTACCTGCTGCCCGGCAAAGGCGCAGAAAAGCCCTACCAATTACTACTCAAAGCGTTGGAGAAAACTAAAACCGTTGGCATTGCAGAGTTCATGATGCGCAATCGCATGCATATCTCCGCAATACGTCCACAAGGCAAGGTCCTAATGATAAGCCAGCTCCGCTACGAAACCGAAGTCCTAACTCCACCCGAACACGACGCCGAAGGTGTGAAGATATCCGCTAAGGAAATGGAGCTAGCGAATAAACTCATTGCTCAGCTTACAGATACGTTCGATGCGAAGGCCTTCAAGGACACGTATATCGAAAAGCTCAAAAAAGTTATTAAGGCAAAGGCAGCAGGCAAGAAGACTGTTACACCAGCGCTAAAACTCGTGAAGACCCCTGCCAAAGACCTCATGGCTGAGCTCAAAGAAAGTCTTTCGTCTGGGCGCAAGAAGGCCGCATAACAGTCCCGCACAATCGAACAACAAGAGCCTTTTGCAATGAGTCTTACGAAATACAACAAGAAGCGACGCTTCAACGAAACGACTGAGCCCGAGGGCAAGGAAGTCAATACGAATGCGCCATTACGTTTCGTCGTGCAAAAACATGCTGCCTCGCATTTGCACTATGACTTTCGTCTCGAAATCCGTGGCGCACTTAAGAGTTGGGCAGTGCCAAAGGGTCCGTCGCTCAACCCCGCCGACAAGCGCCTCGCTATGATGGTCGAAGACCACCCTTTCGACTACCGAACATTCGAAGGCATCATACCCGAAGGCAACTACGGCGGCGGCACGGTCATCGTTTGGGACGAAGGCACGTATGAACCTCTAGAGCCCATTGGCACCACAAAAGAAGCACACGAGAAGCAGTTGATGTCCATGCTTCACAAAGGCGACCTCAAAGTCGTGTTAAGGGGCAAGAAGCTCAAAGGGGCTTTTGCCTTGGTTAAGATGAAGTCTGCCAAGCAGGAAAATGCATGGCTACTCATCAAGAAGGAAGACAAGTACGCATCAGATGCCGACGTTACAACGAAGACGAAGTCTGTGGTGTCGAAGCTCACCATCGAGCAGATGTCTGCCAAGCACAGCGTCGTTAAAAAAAAAGTCTAGTGCCTAAGAACATCAAACCGATGCTTGCAACGCTTACTGACGCAGCGTTCGATTCGAGCGAGTGGGTGTATGAGCTGAAGTGGGACGGCTACCGCGTCATTGCTACGGTACAGGATGGCAAGGTCCACCTCGAGTCGCGCAACAACTTATCGTTCAACAAGAAGTTTGCAGCCGTTGCTGAGGCGCTCAAATCGCTAAAGCATAACGTTGTGCTCGATGGTGAAGTTGTCGTGCTCGACGACAAGGGGCGTCCTAGTTTCCAGATGCTTCAGTCGTACGTTAAGAACCCCGTTGGTGAAATTGTTTACTATGTATTCGATGTGCTGTGGATTGACGGCGTGGATGTAACCGCGCAGACCCTCTTAGAGCGCAAGGCGCTGCTCAAGGATCTCCTGCCGGAGGACGACATAGTGCGGTACAGCGACCACATCGAAGCACAAGGCGTTGCACTCTTCGAAGCGGCAGAAGCACAACAACTCGAGGGCATAATGGCCAAGCGTGCGGATAGCACGTACGCAATGGGCTTCCGCAGTAAGAACTGGCTGAAGATCAAAACCCACAAACGTCAGGAGGCTGTAATCGCAGGCTATACTGAGGCTCGCGGAAGTCGTTCGCACTTTGGTGCGCTCATTCTTGGAATGTACAATGATGGCAACCTTGTATACATCGGTCATACCGGCACGGGCTTCAATAGCGAAATACTCGACGACATTCATAAACAGCTTCAGCCCCTTCGCGTAACGAAGAGCCCCTTCGCAGAAGTGCCTAAGACGAATCAGCCAGCAACATGGGTAAAGCCGAAGCTCATTGCAGAAATCAAGTTTCAGGAATGGACAGCAGACGGCCTCATGCGTCAGCCTGTCTTCATCGGCCTGCGCGACGACAAGTCGCCCAAAGAAGTAACGAAGGAGAAAGTAATGCCGGTTAGAGCTAAAATGGCTGTCGCAAAGCGCTCGCGTAGCAAGCAAACCACTACGGTCGCAAAGAGCTCGAGTAGCAAGCAAACCACTACGGCCGTAAAAGCTGTGCTAACGAATCTCGATAAGCTGTACTGGAAGAAAGAAAAGATTACAAAGGGCGACGTGATTGCGTACTACGATGCAATTGCGCCATACATGTTGCCGTACCTGAAGGACAGGCCGCAATCGCTGAACCGCACTCCCGATGGTGCAGCAGGGATGAACTTCTACCAGAAGGACATGACGGGCAAAGTGCCGGACTGGATAACGCTGCACCCGAGCTTCAGCGAATCGAATAACGAGACCATCAATTACATGGTGTGTACTGGCAAAGACAGCCTGTTGTACATGGCGAACCTGGGCTGCATCGAGATGAACCCTTGGCATTCACGCGCCAAGAAGCCCGACAACCCCGACTACTGCGTGATTGACCTAGACCCGCACGAAATCGGCTTCGACAAGGTCGTTGCCACTGCAATTGTTGTGAACAAGGTGCTCGCGAGCCTTGGTATTCAAGGCTATCCAAAGACATCGGGCGCTACGGGACTGCACATCTACGTTCCATTGGGATCAAAGTACAGTTACGAGCAATCGAAGGCGCTCGCTCACCTAATTGTAACACTCGTTCATAGCGAGATCCCTTCATTCACGAGTCTCGAGCGCAGCCCAGCAAAACGTCGTCGCAAGGTTTATCTCGACTACTTACAGAACCGCGAGTCGCAAACCCTTGCATGTGTCTACTCGCTACGTCCGAAGCCCGGTGCTACAGTTTCAACTCCACTTCATTGGGATGAAGTGAAAAAGGGGCTCTCGCCATCGCAGTTCACGATTACGTCTATCTTCGATCGGCTCGACAACATCGGCGACATTTTCGGTGCAGTGCTTAAGAAAGGCATAAGCATTAACGCAGTGTTGAAAAAGGCCGATTCACTTAGTTAAACAAGTTTAGTCTATCGGTAAAGGTCCTTTTCTTTAGAATGTTTTGTTCCACCACCCATTCGGAGTTGAAATGCGCAGGCTTCCTCAGTTAATCACATTGTGCTTAGTACTCGTCACTATGAGTCTTAGCGCAGATCCGGTTCACGACAAAGAGTTCAAAAACAAGAACAAAAAAGGCAAGAAGCATAAAGTCGAGGTCGGACACCGTCACGACCGTGACGACGACGACGATCATATCCACTACTACGAGTCTAAAGAAGAGTACGAAGCGCGGCGTAAAATCAATAGATCACGAAGGACGTGGACTACTGATTGCCAAGAGAGAAGTTCAAATGTTGAGCGTCACGTTCGCCAAATCGTGCGCGCTGAGGCAAGGGCCAGCAACATGTCGGGTCCCGTTAGTGTAACCTCTGTTACTACTTCTTGCGGTCCTGGTGAAAGCGTTACCATTGCAGCTCGCGCATTGGTTGGTGCTCAGTGGTATACGTTCCGTGCCGAATTAAGACCAACAGGTAAGAATCCGAACTCCCCCGAAGGTTGGTCTGGTGTTAACCGTGTATGGGAGCGTAGACCGGCGGTAGTGCTGAACCGAAATCCTGACACGCCTCCTAACGAGCCGACGCGGCCAAGTCGGTAGAAGCCAAACCCTCGCTAGTACTTGTGTGGCGTGACGACGTCACTCAACGATCATAATCCATGCCGCCCTGATGTTCTCCGTCAGGGCGGCATCATTTTATGCTTCCTAACGAAGGGGCGCGCACTGAAGTCCTAATTTTTAACCTTTGGTATCTCGCCTTCCTTAATTAATCGTGGAAGTTGCTCGGGCGTGGGAGGTGGCGCGGGTGGTGCTGGCGGAATGCGAATGGGACTTGCTGGTTTCGGTGTCGCGTCTTGCTGCTTTGACATAGCTGTTTCCTCCGGGAAAAAGGTTTGTTTTGTTATGCTTGGCAACAAATTTACGATCGCAAGATTTGACAATGCAATGGTAATGACCACGAGGCACTTTCTGCTGGAATAAAGATAAGCGCTCCGGCGGTCGTTTGTTATCTGATTCAAGTGAGTGCTGCGAGTATATAGCGCAATCAAATATTCACGAAACTGGTCGCTCGTGTCATGTTCAATGTGTGCGCCTAGGTCTCCAGGCGACCACTTTGACGTATCCATACCGGCATAGTAATTCGTCACCGCACTTTCGATTGCACGGTGGCGGTCAACTTGAAATTGGAGCAAAGGAAGGTATGAATATGCAAAGCCTTGCAAGAAATCGTTAAATGCTCGCTTTAGGAAAATGAGTTGCGCCACCATAGATCCGAGTATAAAGACGAAGAGCGCATAACTCACTAGACCGAGTACGTACGAAAATTGGGCTCTGCCCCCATCCATTAGAACTATGGCCCCCGTAACG
Source organism: Candidatus Kapaibacteriota bacterium (assembly GCA_046595995.1). Lineage (GTDB taxonomy): Bacteria > Bacteroidota > Ignavibacteria > Kapaibacteriales > Kapaibacteriaceae > JAWXBR01. The sequence continues at coordinate 62,056 of JBKJNB010000034.1, read as the reverse complement.
AGGATAGCCATCACAGGCACTTGCGACATCGTTGATTTAATCAACTCGACACGCCGATCATGCTCACTGTGGTACAATGTCTGTACGTGCGGTAAATCCACGAATTAAATCCCTTTAAAGGACCTCCGTGCATTGGAAGCGCTCAACGTGACGCTCGACATTCTCTTTGGTGAAACGACAGCAGCCGGATCGGACTAGAAAGTATGTTGATCCATGCGTGTCGCCAAACTACTGCGCCTTGACTTCCGCAATGAGCGCTGTGATCGATGCCTTTGCGTCGCCGAAGAGCATGGTGGTGTTCGGACGATAGAAGAGTTCGTTCTCGATGCCGGCGTAGCCGGATTTCATGGAGCGTTTAAGGACGATAACCTGACGTGCGTTTTCGACGTCGAGGATGGGCATACCGTAGATGGGCGAGGAAGGGTCGGTCTTTGCTGCGGGATTCACTACGTCGTTTGCTCCGATAACGAGTACAACGTCGGTGCGTTCGAACTCGGGGTTGATTTCTTCCATTTCGACGAGTTGTTCGTACGGCACATCGGCTTCGGCAAGCAAGACGTTCATGTGTCCGGGCATGCGCCCAGCAACAGGATGGATTGCGTACTTCACATCAACGCCGCGTCCCTCGAGCTCATGCTCGAGCTGATGACACACATGTTGTGCCTGCGCCACAGCTAGTCCGTAACCAGGTACAATTACAACCTGCTTAGCGTATGCGAGTAACACGCCTGCATCACCAGCGCTAATTGCGCGGACGGTGCCCGGGAATGTCGTACTACCGGCCGTCGGGGTTGCTGTTGCGCCAAACGACCCGAGCAACACATTCATGAGCGAACGGTTCATGGCCTTGCACATCACGATCGTAAGGAGCGTACCCGCCGAGCCAACAAGAATGCCACCGATGAGCATGACCATGTTGCCGTAGAGGAAACCACCAAACGCCGCTGCTACACCAGTAAAGGAGTTTAGTAACGAGATCACAACCGGCATATCCGCCCCGCCAATGGGCAGTACGAACATCACACCATAGACTAATGCGATTGCAGTAAGCGCGAGCATTGCTTCTGTTCCCGACCACATGCCTGTTATCAGCATCACAGAAACGCCAAGGATTACAAGCATCATGAACATGTTCACGAAGTGCTGTCCCGTGAACCTGACGTCCTTGATTTTTTCTTTCAGCTTGCCAAATGCAATTATCGAACCGCTGAACGATATAGAACCAATGACGAGACCACCCACTACTGCAAAAAGATGTCCGTGCGTGGGTGTTCCCTGCATATGCGAGTACTCTATCACCGATATCAGCGCAGCGCAAGCCCCGCCCATACCATTAAAGAACGAAACCATCTCAGGCATCGACGTCATTTGCACGCGCACCGCCATCGCCCAGCCAATGGTAGTTCCGACGATGAGTGCGGTGATGATAAGGGGCAAGTTGTGAAGGGGGCTGCCGTCGGCTGTCCTGTACAACGTTATCGTGCCTATGATGGCCACGAACATCCCGGCCGCAGCGTACAGGTTGCCCTTACGCGCAGTCGCAGGCGAGCCCAACATCTTCAGTCCGAGAATGAAGGAGATGGAAGCAAGCAGATAAATAATCGGTAGTACGTCTGGCATCATGTGCGTTGTGCTCGTTCGTTCATGCGCGTATTCGGATCGACTACGAGCGTTTCTTAAACATTTCCAACATGCGGTTCGTGACAACGAAGCCACCAACGACGTTGAGTGTGCCGAGGATTACTGCGAGGAAGCCAAGGATAAGAGCGAAGGTCGATTCGGCCTGACCCATTACGATGATGGAACCGATTACAACAACACCGTGAATGGCATTTGCACCGCTCATTAATGGCGTGTGCAGCACGCTCGGTACATGTCCGATGAGCTCGATGCCCAGGAACACCATGAGCACAACGAGATAAATCATCTGCAGCGTTTCAGCATCCATTATGACCTCACACTTCCGTTATGTACAACCAGCGTCGATGCTACCACTTCATCTGATGTGTCAAAGAGGAAGCCTTCCGTTGTAGCAACACTCTTTATAAAGTTCACGATGTTCTTGCTGTACAGTTCGCTTGCATGCTGCGGTACGGTAGCAGCGAGGTTGCCACATCCCATGATGCGCACGCCGTTGTGCAGAACCGTTTGTGCGTGTTTGCTAAGTGCGCAATTGCCGCCGGCTTCCGTAGCCATGTCTACGATTACAGCGCCACGCTTCATGCGCGAGACTTGCTCTTCTGTAATGAGAATTGGCGCTGAGCCGCCCTGTACAAGGGCTGTGAGGATGACGAGGTCGGCATTGAACAGCGACTTATTCACCGCTTCGGTCTGACGTGCCAGGAGCTCGTCGCTCACACCAGCAACGTAGCCCCCTTCAATCTTTACCTGATCGAGTCCTTCGACGCTGATGAATTTCGCGCCGAGCGATTCGACTTGTTCTTTGGTTTCCGGACGTATATCGGTTACTTCGACGACGGCGCCAAGGCGACGTGCTGTTGCAATGGCTTGCAAGCCAGCAACGCCTGCGCCGTATATGAGCACGCGTGAAGGCGTGACGGTGCCAGCGGCAGTCATTAACAACGGAAAGATTTTACCCAGTGTTTCGGCACCAACAACCACTGCCTTGTATCCAGCTAGGTTGTTCTGCGAGCTCAGCACATCCATTGTTTGCGCACGCGTAATGCGCGGCATGGCATCCATTGCAAACGTATTAACACCCGCAGATGCAAGCTGCGATAACAACGCGGTGTTGCGACGTGGATAGATGTAGGAGACTAACGTTTGCGAGCTGCGAAGTGATGCGACGTCAGATGACGAAGGCACACCTACGCCGATGATGCTTGCGCTTTGCGCAATGACCGCTGCTCGATCGGCCACCGTAAAGCCAGTTGCCGTGTAGGCTGCATCGTCGAAGCCAGCCCCTTCGCCAGCCCCTTGCTCAAGCATCAATGTGTGTCCGAGTGCGGATAACGCGGTAGCTGCAACGGGTACAAGACCCACGCGACGCTCCCCTGCTCCGGTTTCCTTTAGAACGCCAATTATCATGGCGTTGCGCCGCTTCGTTGAATCATGATCGAAGCTACGAGGATTTAGAGATAATACATATATTTAGCCTTGACTAAATCATTAAAACATGCCGGGAGATAATGATTCCCGGAATCAAGAGTATGACGAAGCCTTCAAAATCACTCGAAGAGATCCACGGCAGTATCGACACAACGGTGCACAAGCGGCCTTTGAGGCGTTTGTTCGCCTTTATGGGTCCGGCGTATCTCGTTGCAGTCGGCTACATGGATCCAGGCAACTGGGCCACTGATATCGCTGGTGGCAGCCGCTACGGATACCAGCTAATCTGGATTCTCGTGCTGTCGGCTATTACCGCTATGCTCCTTCAGGGGCTCTGCGCTCGCCTCGGAATCGTCCGTCGCGCCGATCTCGCACAAGCGTCACGCATGGCGTTTGCGAAGCCCGTGAATTACATGCTGTACGGACTCGCCGAGATTGCCATTGCGGCAACGGATCTTGCTGAGGTGCTCGGTATGGCCATCGGACTTCAACTGTTGTTCGGATTGCCACTCATGCATGGCATGATTATCACACTTCTCGATACAGTGCTGCTGTTCTGGCTTATTGGCAAAGGCGTTCGCAGAATTGAATCGGTTATTCTGTGTCTTGTCGTGTTGATTGGTGGTGCGTTTGTTGTGCAGCTGTTTCTTGCGAAGCCGGATGTGGGCTTGTTGGTAAACGGACTCATTCCTCGCATTCCTGACACACAAGCTCTCTACATTGCAATCGGTATTATTGGCGCAACGGTGATGCCGCATAATCTCTACTTGCACTCGGCACTTGTGCAGACGCGCAACATTGGTACCGACGAGAAGAGTTTGAAGCGTGCCATCAAGTACAATTTTTTCGATTCGACAATTGCGCTAAGCCTTGCGTTGTTTGTGAATGCAGCTATTCTCATACTTGCTGCAGCGGCGTTTCATAGCAATGCGTTGTATGAAGTAACCGAGCTTAAAGACGCTCACCGATTGCTCGCGCCAATTTTAGGTACTGCACTCGCACCGATTCTGTTTGCTGTTGCTCTTGTTGCATCGGGTCAGAGCTCGACGATAACAGGCACACTCGCCGGACAAGTCGTGATGGAAGGTTACCTCGGTTTACGGCTACGTCCGTGGATACGCCGACTCCTCACACGCTCGCTTGCCATCACACCGGCCATCATCGTGATATCAATGTTTGGTGAAGGAGCTACCGGTGAGATGCTTATTCTCTCGCAGGTTATTCTGAGTCTTCAGCTTGGTTTTGCAGTAATTCCGCTAATTCGTCTCGTGAGCGATAAGCAGACCATGGGCACGTTTACCATTGGCATAAAAACCCGCATTACAGCGTGGGTTATGGCACTAACGATTGTGAGTCTTAATGTATGGCTCATCTACAGACAGGTAAACGGATGGATTGATCTTGGTGTTATCTCTGGCTTTGTCGTCGCAATCGTTGCTGGCTTTTCACTTGCACTTGTGGGTTTGTTGCTCTACATGACCTTTGTCCCCTTGCGCCGCGCGCCCCTTGCCGTGGCCGATGTACATGAGCCACTCACATTACCCGACCTTCATGTGCATCACACATACACACGCATTGCTGTTGCCGTAGATTTTAGCGAGGCCGATGTTCAGGCAATGCAGACTGCGGCGGGCTTTAATACCACTGCAACTCTTGTGCTCATTCATGTTGTTGAAACACCGACTGCTCGCGTATTTGGTCCGGCCACGGCCGACGCCGAAACATCTGCCGACCGCGCACGACTCGAGGAGTACGCAGCACACTTACGTAAGGCAGGACGCACCGTGGTGATTCATTTGCAGCACGGATCACCTGCTACGGAGATCGTCGCGGTAGTGAAAGACGAACAGGCCGACCTACTCGTCATGGCTGCACATGGTCACCGCTCAATTCAGGATTTCCTCCGCGGTGCGACCATCGACCGCGTTCGACATCGCGCCGGCGTACCGGTCTTTATCGTTCCACCGAATTCCTGAACAATTTTCACGTCGTAGACATAAACGTTTTTCTCGCATCCCATCAATCGGACAATCGTGCATGCGCACACTTTCGCGAAGCGTACAGGACTACATCAAGGCCATCTTTCAGATTGCTGTTGAGGGGGCTGCGTCCACTACAGACATCTCGCAGCACTTGAAGGTGAGTCCAGCATCTGTAACGAACATGCTTAAGAAGCTCGACGAGATGAAGCTCGTTCGGTATGAGTCGTACAAGGGTGTGACCCTAACACACGCGGGAAGGAACGTTGCGCTAGAGATTATTCGACATCACAGACTTGTGGAGTTGTATCTGGCGCAAGCTCTTGGGTACAGGTGGGACGAAGTGCACGATGAAGCAGAGAACCTCGAGCATCACATCAGTGAAGACTTCGAAGACCGAATCTCAAAGGCATTAGGCGATCCACAGTATGATCCGCATGGCTCACCCATACCCACGAAGGACGGACGCATCCCGCCAACGGTACACGAGCGTCTGTCAGACGCCAATGTCGACGAGACAGTAATCATACGACGAGTAAGCGACGACAACAAAACAATGCTCCGATTTCTAACCAAACACGGCATCGGCCTGAACGCCGAACTCGTCATCGTCAGCCGCGAGGAACCCAACGGACATGTAAGCGTCCGTCACGACGGCCACTTGCTCCGCCTTGAGCGCCTGATGGCCGACAATATTTTTGTACAGCGCTAGGACGCTCCGCCCATCTCTCATCAGAGCAACGTCCTCGGCAAACCATACTTTTGACTTATGAAACGAATTCGAGAAGTCCGCAACCTGCGTGAAGAAGTCATCGATCTTCTGAAAACCGCTCCGGCACCAGTCCAACTCCTAGATCTCTCTAAACAACTGCGCATTCGTTCGGACTCGGACGAATACGAAGACTTGCGCATCGTGCTCACGAAGATGAGCGAGGAAGGTCAGATCCAGCGTCACACCAGACGCCGGTACGCTATGAAACGTCAGGACACCAACGGTTTCACGGGTGTTATCACACTCTACCACGACAACGCAACCGTTGCAACCGACAACAAAGAACATCCTGTCGTACATGTAAAACGTCAGCACCTTCTCACCGCTCTCGACGGCGACACTGTACTCGTACAACCACACGCCGCACGTGACGGAAAAAAACTGCGCGGCGAAGTGATCGCTGTAATCGAACGCACTGCACATCCGATTAGTGGCACGATCGAATACGATGGCAGCTTCCATTACCTCATCCCTGATGACGCGAAGTACTATGTAGACTTTCTTATCTCCGAGAAAAATCTGCATGGCGCAAAGCCAGGCGACAAAGTCATTGCGTTGTTCCTTCGATGGGAACATGCCAACGCTTCTCCCGAAGCCGCGGTGCGCGAAGTGCTCGGTCAGTCGGGTAAAGCGTCTGTCGAATTCGACGCCATCAAGAAAGAGTTCGGCCTCCCCCTTGAATTTGCGGCAGACATCGAAGCCGAAGCGGCAGCATGCGAGCCACCCCCTTCGAAGATTCCTAAAGACAGACTTGATTTACGCAAAGAGATTATTATAACCATCGACCCCGATGATGCTAAAGATTTCGATGATGCGCTTTCGTTAAAGACACTAAAGAATGGCAACATCGAGCTCGGAGTCCACATTGCAGACGTAACGCATTACGTAAAAGAAGGCTCGCTCATCGACGAAGAGGCACAACGTCGCGGCAACAGTACCTACCTCGTAGACGGTGTTGTACCAATGCTTCCGGAGCGTCTCTCGAACAACCTCTGTTCACTCGTCCCCAACCAGCCCCGCTTCGCCTACAGCGTCTTTATGGAATTCGCACCGAACGGCGAGCGCCTGAAGTATCGCATCGCAGAATCAGTCATCGAAAGCAAACGTCGATTCACCTACGACGAAGCGCAAAAAATCATTGAATCAGGCGAGGGCGACCAAGCAGAGCTCGTGCTTGGGCTCTACAAACTGGGACGCATTCTCTACAGCAACCGCATGCTTGCTGGTGGCATCGACTTCGAATCGCAAGAAGTAAAGTTCATCCTCGACGCAAACAAGATGATTGTCGGTGCAACGGTTAAAACGCGCACCGACGCAACGTCACTCGTCGAAGAATGCATGCTTGCTGCAAACCGCACGGTTGCAGAGCACTTACACACGCTCAAGAAGGAGTGGAAGACAAAGCAGCTACCGCCTTTTATCTATCGCATTCACGACGACCCCGAACCCGACCGTCTTGCAGACGCAGTTGCCGTTATTCGCGCACTCGGATACGATGTGCCCAGTGGCAAGCTCACGCCCATGCAGCTCAACGCCATCATCCACCAGGCGCATGACAGACCAGAGAAGCCCGTGATCAACCAACTCCTCTTGCGTTCCATGGCAAAGGCCGTATATGCTGAGCACAGTGTAGGTCACTACGGCCTCGGCTTCAGCGACTACACGCACTTTACCTCGCCCATACGTCGCTACCCCGACCTCTTCGTACACCGCGTCTTAAAAGAGTACAGTAAGGGGCTGCCGGTGCAACGCAGATGGAGCGATTTGCTTGCGCAGGCATCTCGTCTTTCCGACCAGACCTCAATAACCGAACGCGCCAGCGTCGACGCCGAGCGCGCATCAACCAAGCTCGCACAAACCATGCTCGCCCGCGAGCACATCGGCGAAGACTTCGAAGGCATCGTCTCTGGCATAACCTCCTTTGGAGTGTTCGTTACGATAAAGGCGTTGATGATCGAAGGCCTCCTCCACATCCGCGACCTCACAGACGACTACTACTTCTTCGACGACAAACGCTACCGTCTCGTCGGACGCCGCTCGCACCGCGTCTTCCAATTCGGCACGATCGTCCAAGTGCGCATCGTAAAAGCGAACGTCGAAAAACGCACGATCGACGTCGCACTGAGTCCGGTCGTCGCCACCGAAGACGACAAGAAAGAAAATGCACCACGTCGAGACGGACGTGACAGGCCGAGTGCCAAGCGCTCAAGCAGCGGCACGCATGCAAAGGTGAAGGGCAGCCGCGGTGGTGACAGCAGCAGCGGTGGCGGTGGTGACAGCAGCCGCAGTGGCGACAGCAGCCGCAGTGGCGGTGGTAGTGTTGAAGCACCAGCAAAAGCAACTTCTGCTCACATTGCGCAACCCCATGCACGTCCAGCCGGAAAGAAAGCCGCCGCAAAGAAGCCAACGAAGATGGGTCCGCCGAAGACTGGCAAGCCGAGGAGAGGGCGAGGGTAGCCTAGTCCTCTACGGTGGCTGCATCTGTTCGTGTGAAGCTCCGCGTGAAGTCGTACTTTTCATTGTAGGATTACCATTAGCTGTACCGCGACTTGACCGACTAGCAACTACAGTTTGAACTTTGAAACACGTGGAGGTTTCGGGGTGCCTTCGGCTAGCATCCAGAAGCTTGATTTGGCGGAGTGTGCGTTCGCAACGGTGGCCATGTACGTATCGTTGTCGGGAAGACCGCGCCAATCATGAACGTGGGAGGAAAGTGTCCACAACGTACCATAATAGTAAACCGCGATGTGATAAGCGTTGGAACGCGCGTGACTCAGAATGTCATCGAGCAACGTGCGAAAAACAACAGAGGCGCTGAGGGGAAGGTGCGCTTTCTCGAACGCTCTGGCGATGTTCGACCATGCGTAGAAGTCGTAATGGTCATCAGACTTGTAGTTCGCTACAAGCCCCTCGAGCTCAGCCCCCTTACCAATGGTGATGAGGTGTAACAACGCTGAAAGGTGAAGGGGCTTTGTGATTTGAACCTGTAACATGAGGGCGTCGAGCATTCTTTGTGTTTCTGCTTCGGAGAGGTGTTCAGAGGCTTGGATGAACGACTGCTGCGAGGGTTGGGCGAGGAATCGGTTGCGGACGTGTTCTTTTACGCGTGCTGTGCGGCCCAGCGCTTTGTCGATAATCATGTGCAGTTGAAAGATGCGTCCGTGGTCTGCATTGCGGTCGATGGTAAGCCTGTCGAGCCACTTGTCTGCGGCTTCGAACTGTTCGTGATCGATGTGCATTTGTACCACGGCAAGGATGTCCGTTGAAGAGATCTCACCATTGTGTGTACAGAAGTCTAGGTAGCGTTCGATGTTGCCCAGGGCGACAATGATGGAGCGCAGTACGAATGCAAGCTGACGGTCTTCGTAGAGGTCGTTGCGTGGTGTGCTTTCGACACGCGGGGTGACGTAGTCGTGCGCCGCTTGCATGACGGACTCCGGAACAGCAGTTGCCAATGCGTCGACGAAGTAACACCGCGCATTGAAGGGGTCTTCATTCAGAGCTGTGCATAGCCACTTGGCCATGTGGACGTCATCGGTGTTGCGCATTGCAATCTTTGCTGCAAGTGCTGGGGCAGCGACGCGAAACACATCGCCAACATAGCCCGAGCTGTCGTCGACATTGTCAAGTGTCACGCCGTCGATGGTCATGAACTCGCAGACAAGCTCGAAGGCTTTTGCGGGCGATGATTCGGAAACCGATGCAATCTGTTTGAGGATGTCTTCGAGTTTGTTCTTGTACTTTTTAGCCTTGCTGTAGTCGTGAAACGCAGTCGACCGTTTGAGTCCCGCAATCGAACGCTTTATGGTACTCGTTATTTCGGTGCTGTCGGAAGTCAGGATTACCAACTCGTTTTTCAGCAAAGGCTTGTCGTGCGTTAGGTCCAGGAGTATATCTGCAAGCACATCGCTCGGAAGATTGCGCAGACGTTGAAACAGCTTGTCGGTGGCCTTGCTCATACTAGCGAAATTTATGACGTTGCTTCAACGGTAAGGTGAAGCGGGAGACTGTTGGAGGTGTGAGCGTGTACTCTGCCGAGAGCCAAAAATTTTTCCTGTCCGCGTAGCGCTCGAAGATATCTGCGATGTACGCCGAGTGATCGGACAGGCCGCGCCAGTCGGTGACTTTGAGTGCTAGCTCCCACATACTCGCGTAGTACGTTGCTGCATTGTAATACTGCGCTTTGTTCCGGCGCTCCAGGATGTTGTCGAGGGCTAGTCGGTATGCCACACACGCACCGAAAGGAAGGTTTGCATCCTCGAACGACTTCGCAATGAGGGGCCACCGACAGTCTGCGTCGTTCATCGTATTGCGCTTTGCAACCATGTCCTCCGCTGCCTTGCCACGTCCAGCAATAATGAGCACCTTGAGCGAACTTGCCAGAAGTTTTGGAGCATTCGCGACTTGCATCTGTAAATCGTCGTGGATGCCTTCGAGCTCGGTAGCACTCAGGTGTCTTGCAAGTGGTGCATACGTCATGGCGTTCGGTTGAGCGAGGAAACGCTCGCTGTAATACGAGCTGATGGGCGTTTCGCGTCCGCAACCGGTATTAATTGCAACCTGCAGCCGATGGCGCTCCGAAAAAAGGTTCATGTTGGCTTTCAACGTACTTAGCCAACGCTGCGCGAGATCGTACTCTTTACGGTCGACGTACATCTGCACCAGAGCAAGCGTGTCGGTAGCATCGAGAACACCCGCATGCGTGCACCATGCAATAAATCCGTCGGTGTCGCAAAGTCCGATGAGTATTACCCGCTTTACGTAAAACAGGTCAGCTCTATCCAAGCTAGTGCTTGCCGACCGCATCTGCAAGCGTTCATCAACAAAGTCGAGTGCTGCACGCATCACCGATTCGGGAACCGCTAAATGTAAGTGTTGAATGAGGGAGCAGCGTGCACCGATCGGGTCTTCTTCTAGAAGGGGCATCAGGCACATGCACGTGTGGTCGCTGTCGTTGTATCCCAATGCTATATGTGCTGCAAGACGTGGTGCATCTTCATTAAAACTGTACTCAAGCATGTGCGCCGTATTGCCAACACTGCTGAAGATGATGGTATCAAGTGCGATAAACTCGCATATCAACTCGAAGGCCCTTGGGGCCGATGTATCAGCCACAGAACGAATCGCGTCAAGCACTCCAATGAGTTTACCTACGAGCTTCGAAATCTCAAGCTCATCTCGAACCGGCTTGGCACGACGGATACCGGCAAGAGTCCGCACCACACCACTCGCCTTTTCTTGTTCGCTGGAAGTTAAATCCACCAGCTTTTGTCTCAGCCGGGGATTGCCCTTCGTCTGACGGACCAAGACCTCTGCCAGCACATCGCTGGGCAGTTCGCGTAGTCTCTGCGAAAGTCGTTCTCCCTCTGTGCTCATTAGTAGTCTGCTATAGGTAAGGCGACGGGTCATACGCGCAACTTAACCAGCAAAAATTTCAACGCGGATGAGTGTCGAGATCATCGTGTGTACGGGACCGCTAATATCAAGTCGCGCGTCGTGATCAGCGAAAGCTCCTCATGAGGTTATCCAATACCGTGTGCCGTATGCATGCGAGCGTGACGGAATCAGAATGCGTTAACCAATACATCCTGTGGGCAGCGATACCTGTATATGCACGACTACGTGCTGAATGTCACGGATTCTGTTCCGGTTGTTGAAAGTATTGTATGGAAACAGGGGTCGACGTCGTGGAATCGATGGACATTGCCCGGACGCGATGAACTTCCGACGCAACTACCACACGATAGTTTGATGAAGGGCAAGACCCTTCGCATGAGCCCCGCAAAAGAATACCTAATCACTCTCACGTACCCTGCTAGGTGCGAAATACTTCTACTCCTCCGACAACCTCGGCATTCCTGGTGAAAGCGGATCCTCAGTCGTCATTAGTGATAATGGCGGCTATGCAACAGTGGGTGTGATGTCTCTCGCACATCAGCTAAACTCAAGGCTCATGGATTCAACGACGTTTGATGCATTCCGCACTCTCATGCAAGAAACGACCGACATCGCCGATGGTGACGCAGGCAACGAAGGCGAACACAATCCTGCATCGCCAGACGTTCTCAACGGTGTGGTTGTCTACCCGAATCCCATCGACGACGTCTTGAACGTTCACCTTTTTTACCATGCTGTGTTTGTGGTCCGCTGATTTCTAACGCAGTAGCATTCTGCTAATTACTCTGCGCATTGTCTCGTACACCACCACGTAAGCCCCATGCGGCAGACCCTTATCAGCGAGCGTGATGTGACCATTAGCGTCGGTAACTGCACGCTGCACCTCGATGCCGTGAACGGAGTAGATCCGCACCTCGCTGTTGCCGAGAGCGTTGTTGATGGTCAGGGCCTGACTCAGTTCGTGTGCAGCGTACGACCGTTCCTCGTGCACCGAAGTGCGGCCGTTGATTGCAAGACCTGGGACCATGGCAAGGCTGCCGCTGGGCATTGAGACGAGGATGCGAGCGTCGAGTTCTGACACTCGATAGACAACTTGATAGAATTTCTGATTTCCCGCTCGCCACGGAATGTTGACGTAATCTCGGAGGACATCGCCAGTCTCGACGTCGATGGAAACGATCGTATCCATGGAGTGGATCGTTACCACACTGCCATCATGTGACCACCACCATGCAGAAGCAGAGTCAGAAGGAAATGATGCGGGGAGTTGCAGCTCCCTCACTTGGCCAGTCGAATACATCGAGATGACGCTCCGCATATCTGTGGTGAAACGAAAGGTTGTGCCTGCCTGAGACCACGTGTGATGCCTTGGTTGTGATGAGGCAACGGTTGCGTAATGGTGCGTGGGAGCGGACACGGATGCCATGACGACACTACCATCGGCACGCCCGACGACGCGGTCTTGATGTAGTGAGAGCGAGATGACGTTGAATGGCAGTGCTATGACATCTGAGCAGTCGTATAGGTGAAATCTTTTCGAGGCAAAGACATAGTACCTCGTACCGGGCACGAAGCCCGTTGCGGTCGAGTTTATGGGGTACTGATTGGTTGTAGTGTGCATGCAGCCTTTTGCGTCTACGCGGTCACTCGCGAGAGATAGCGTGTCACCATCTTGTGAAAACCGAAAGAAGTGCTCGCGCAGATTGCTGTATGTCTGCGGTTCAATAGCGACCTTGGCGGTTGGACCTTTGGAGTGAAAGTCTTCGAAGGTCATGTATCCTTCGCTGCGGGGTCCGTTGGTGCCTTCCGGTGAAACCGTAAACAACACGACTGCCGTGTCGCGAATCATGCGAAAGGGGCTGAGCGTGGTTACGTAACCACCAGCATCGGGGGTCCAAATGGCATTCGGTTTTATCGAAGCATAGTTTCCAATCTGTCCGAAACCATTGGCATACCCGCCTCCGACAAAAGCATAAATCGTCGAGTCGAGCGGATCCTGCGTGTGCGAATACAGCTGACCTATTAGCACCGGGATAGTGTCGGCTTCACCACCGAGACGATCAATAAAGATGGTTGGAATGTTATTGTCGCTCGTAATCATCATACCATTCGCGAGCACATCCCTTACCTCCCACACATTCGGCATTCTGCTGTTATCGCGCAAGTCGACGACTTCTCTATGGATAGGAAGAAATCTTCTGCGAATTAATTGACGCCTAGGAAAACGAAGCGAGTCGATGATCAGCGTGCGCAATCCGGACTTAGCATCGTGCGCGTAAACAGATTCGTCTACGTACACAATTACGCGACCCTGTTCATCCACTCCGAACACTTCACCCTTCGTAGCCCAGAGGAATGTAGAGTCAAACGGATTGAAAAAACCTATACTATCGCGTACTGCATACTTTACATAGGCAAGCGAGTCTCTCAGCCATTGCTCGGCGGGAATCTGCGTTTTGACGATCTGTGGTTGAGCAGCAGTTGCTCTGCACACAACCACTTCGTATTGACTACCAACAATGACGGTGGTGTCGTCGATCATCCGCACATGCTCAAAAAGGTTAATACCTATGGTATGAGATTTCCACGGCAGTGTATTCCCTACATGGTACCATGCAACGCGTCCGGCTGTATCTACAACCACAAACTCATCGCCCGATTCCGACACTGATGCAATGCGCCTCGGCCAATTCGGCTGGAAGTTCACTCCATCAATTAGGGCAAACTCCATCGTGAACACACAGAACTTCGACTCCACATCAATCACCACGACATGGTAAGGTGACGTGAGCGTGATGTACTTGCCATCGCTCGACAAACGCACTGCGTCTGGCGGTGCGAAACTCCCGGGCCAATAACGCAAGGTCGGCCACTCCGTCGCGCGCGCGCACATCATGGTAAGTGTGAAGGCGATCAATAGCGCTATGATGTTCGAACACTTAAGCGACTGCAAGGGATACTCCGTAGACAATATTCAATGTTGTCATCGAGAGCAAGATACCGGTACGTGCGGTACTACGGACCTATACAAATTCTTATCTAAGCAAGCGGCCACTTTGCACGCCGTGGATCGTCGAGTACACCACGACATAAGCCCCATGCGGCAGCCCCTTACCATCAAAGTCCCCATGCGCCGCTTTCATCAATAACACCTTCCATGACAACAGCGCCTAAGAGAGAGTGCACTGCTACGCGTGATTGCGGAATTGCATCGGCGATGCGGGAGCCCTGAATTTGTAATGGACGAAGGGATCGTGAAGGATCTGCAATGGATGACACTAGAGGCGGCGTAACACCAGGGAATGTTGTGACACAACCACCCGGTAGAGAACCAACGAGCCTTCCATCGACGTGTGCTACGAGACATTGGATTTCGACGGAGGGGCTAAGCTTCTTGTGCCAAGGTGCACCGTAGTACTCTCGTAATCGGCTGCCTGTCACGACATCGATTGATACGAGCGTGTCACCGCTGACTATCGTTAGTACGCGTCCGCTGTGCGACCACGACCACCGTGCCAAGGACGTTTGGAGGTTTACTGGAACTGCGGTGGAGTCTACACGGCCGTTGTCATGAATTGAGACGATGACAGCTCGATTGCGTGTGAGCCGATAAGTTTTACCGGAGTCTGCCCATGTTGTGTGCGCTAAGCTCCTGCATCTCGTCTAGGAGTTCGTCTAGAATCACCTCTACTTCTTCTTCGCGAAGATTGCGACAAAGCGCCTTCAAGGACTGTTCACTCGGCTTTGCAAGAAATCGGTCGCGATAGTATGCACTGACGAACTCCGCGCTACTCGTCGCGGTCTACAGAGATGTACCGTTCGTATTGTTTGAATTCAATTTGTTTATTACTGCCGGACCTCGACTGAGCTCAAGCCTAGCAGATCGATTCTTCGCTAGCATGTCGATCAAGAATTGAGCATTTACGTTTTGCTCGTGGTCGAGGTACATCTGAATGAGTGTCTCAACATCTGGTTCTGACATACTCCCTTTATACGTGCAACATGCAATGAACTGCTCTGTGTCGCCCAGCGCAACGAGAAGCCGACGTTGTACGAATGCGAGATTTCTGTTTTCGAATTCCATACGAGGGAGTTGGTCGACGCGTATGGTGATGTTGTCGGCAAGTGTCTTGAGGACGGCTTCTGGAACGGTGGTTGCAATGGCATCAACGAGATAACATCCTGAATTGAAGGGGTCTTCCTGGAGCGCAACGTTAAGCCACTTCGTCATGTGCGCGTCATCGCGATAGCGCGCAGTAATCGAAGCTGCTAGTTTGGGTATAAAGATTCGAAAGATTTGTCCTATTACGTCCATGCTATCATCGACATTCTCGTCTATGTGCTCTTCGCTTGCATGCAGCTCGCACAACAGTTCGAAGGCGTTACTTGGTGCCGTTTTTGCAATGGTGTCGATCTGCCATAGCATCACATCGAGTTTGTCACGAAGTTTTCGAGCCTGGTGGTTATCGTAGAACGTCTTCGACCGACGCATTCCTGCAATCGCGCGCTTCACCGCTCCGACCTTCTCCTTCGAATCGGAGGTCAGCGCAACCAGCTCACGTTTCAGCGCCGGGTTGCCCTTCGTCAGCTTTAACAGCACATCGGCAAGTACATCCGATGGTAATTCTCTTAGGCGTTGCGAAAGTCGTTCATTTGCCGTGCTCATTGAATTCCGTCATTGCTGAGTGGAGAAAGAATCCGCGCAATTTATTACGCCGCACTCACTGGGCAATTGTGTAGGGGTCGGGGAAGGGGGCTGACGGTTATACTGCCACCCTTGCGATGTGAGGTTCGGCATTCCATTCTCTATCATCAAGGAGACGTCCGTTGGCTTTCTTGCTGCGCTTCACCCCGTCCTCGCCCCAGGCACCCCATTGTTTGAAGAAAAAGGCGACGTCCTGCTCGTCACACTGACGCTGAACGTTTAGGGCCCACTCCCTCTTCATCGGACGGGCACCAACTCCACTCTCTCCTCCTACAATCACCCAGTGTATACCACTGAAATCGACATGCCCAAGGTCTTCCAGAAGTGGCTCGACTGACAGAAAACGAATGCTTGCATTTACACG
This sequence comes from Candidatus Kapaibacteriota bacterium, assembly GCA_046595995.1. Taxonomy (GTDB): domain Bacteria; phylum Bacteroidota; class Ignavibacteria; order Kapaibacteriales; family Kapaibacteriaceae; genus JAWXBR01. The sequence continues at coordinate 45,770 of JBKJNB010000034.1, read as the reverse complement.
ACGAAGAGAGTCGATGCGGTTCAATACCTTCCTATTCTCGACACTCACGCCTAACCACACGTTGTGTGGCACATTACGCGTAAGAAAGTACTCGACCATTATTTTATCGCGCTTCGTGAGAATCTGGTATGTGTGATGTGGCGTCTCGACAATCGTTTTGAACACAGCGTCCAGGAAATCGAATGGCATGTCTTTATGAAACAGATCGCTCATCGAATTCACAAAGAACTTTGTAGGCTTCTTAATTCGTCGTGGTGCATCCAATCGTTCCGGTAATGTTCGAAACTCGAAGCCCTGCTCATACCCTGGTGCACGCATCGCCTGTAAACGACGCGCCATCACCTCTGCATAACAGTTAGCGCAACCAGACGAAACCTTCTTGCAACCCACGGAAGGGTTCCATGTGGCTTCGGTCCATTCTATGCGTGATTGTGCCATTTCTTCTTACTTCCGAATTTGAACAAGTGTGGTCGGTGGGAAGCTCCCGCTAATCCTTCTCGTTCCGTCTGCCTTAATGGGATTGACTGCTATCTCACCCTGCTGCTCTGCTACAATCAAAGCACGTCTTGCATGCGCCTCAAGATACCTAGGTCCCTCCTCGACCATCGTGTACAACTCACTTACTGCAACTTCAGTACCAGCCTTATCAAGGTGCGGAAGAAGTACATCTCTCCAAACCGCAGAAGCGAGAACATCGGAATCAAGCGCTAACCGACCTGTGAAAGACTGGTTATTATGAAAGAAATCAACATCATCAGACACCTTATACATCACTTTCTTCATTATGGCGTTGCCGCGCACGTGATTCCCAGACCAGATCAAATCGTTGTGCTTGCGACCGCGTACAACCATCGTAAAGGGTAACACATATCTAGCCATACGCTGCATGTTTTGAACAAAGACCGTCCTGATCTCTTCAGCTCTGTTCAGCGAATCCGAAACGCGTTTCACACCATCATCTCCAAGTAGCCTGCCAAATTGAGCCTGAACATCTGGATCTGGGTGGTTTGTCGCAAAGCGATTGATATGATCAGTCATTAGATTGAAAAGCACCTCAACACTTTTCAATTCAAAGATTTTTGCCATCGTCGGAAGTCCAGCTTGGCTCCATCCAAACGGATCTACGAACATGAACGCTGGAGTGCTCTGTAGTCCTAGGAGGAGTTTGGCATCCACAACCTCAGCGATGATTTCTGAGAAGTCGCCTTTCTTGACGGTGATCTTAAAATGGCTCAACTTTCGAAACCTCGCGATGTTCTGTTCAAGTGCTTCGAGAGTTTTTTCATCGCGATCGATAAAAACAAACTCCACCCTTTGTGGCGGCTTGATCAATTTTGCAGCGCACCGAAGTGCAATCGTAGGTGATCCGGATTCACCCCCCTCGTACTTATCGGGACCACAAAATCCGTCGACGAATAGGAGTGTAGGGCTGTCTCTACGGTTCGACATGACACCAAACCAAGACTCAATGTATTGGCTTAGGAGCTTATGTTTTGCTTCTGTATGCGGCTCTATCGGTGGTAGAGTTTTCACTAAGTGCAGTTTAATTGTTGCTGAACTACCGCAGTGCTGCAACAGGTCGCACATTGTTACATCAATGTGTGACAAGTAAATGTCAGGCTAACACGAGTTGCATATCAGCATGGTAGTCTGCGATCATCTTCATGTATTCGTTATGGTGTGCAGTTGGCAGTAGCTGTTTTGTATTCGAGAATACGAGCTCATCGAATGCATCATTCCACGAAGTTCTAAGCACAGCGATCTGTATCGCCACCGTTACGAACGTTCCCACGCCGACAATAGCACCAGAATAGTAACTACTCCATTCGCTATCATGCGTTAGATGAGCAACCGATTTATCCACGACCTTGAGAACGCGCAGGTAAACCTCGTCGAAAGGCACTTGTACTCCATGCTCGTCAAGTAGTGGGTGACCAGTACGCGAAAATTCCATGACATCCAAAACTGTCAAACCACGAGCACCTGTGATATGACTGACGTGCAAATCGTCACTTGATGAACTTGGAGCGGGCTTGTCGACCAACTTGTAAGGTTGCTTCTTGGTCACACCTAATCCAAGCAAATTGGACAGGGTACGCATTGCCATTACACCAGATTTTAATAGGGCAAGTTTGAACGTCTGAGTGTGCAGTGCTCGCGTTTCTCCGTTCATGCTCCAGGACATCCCAGGAGCGTAGTTGATCGGAGGCAACTTCGGAAACACTAACGGTTCGGTTATGATAATGGTGGCGATCAGAGCATTAATGATCTGTAAATCGGAGATCAGTGCTTCGTGCTGTTGACTACGATCCATCAGTTCACTCTAAACACCTTCATCACCTCATCCCCCAAATGATTGATCACCTTCACGGCAATTCTTCCCGTTGTAGGCTTGTCAAACGGACGTGACACGTCGCTATGTAGCGACTCCCACGCTTCCTCGTTTATCTCTGCCTTTAAGGTTGTCTTTAGTGCCGAGTACGGGTCGTTCGCACCGAGGAAGTACGCCTGACGCACAAAGAAGCTTTCTTCGTTGTAGTCGGTGTCGATGAACCAACACGCGATACCGTCGATGCTGTCGCTACGGACCTCGCCCGAGTTTGGATGAAATACATCAACACCGTTGATTTTGACCTTGATCTGATTTCCACCCGCATCAAGAATTTCCAGGTCGGGCTCTCCGAACACAACAAAAAGATTTCCTTTGTCCGTTGTTTTCAAGTCCTCAGCCATGTGCAAGTCGGCGTTCATCCGCGCTTTGAGGATGGGCATGCTGCCCATCTTACTTAGATCAGACACATGTGCTTCGTATGCGAAGGCGCACGAGATCAACGTGTCAAAGCCAGCCTCGGCAGATTCTCTTGCGGCAGCGACGAGGTCCGGACGTGTAACGGTACCGAACTCCGGACCAATGAAAACTGCAGCACGCCTCTCGACATCACCCTCCATGTATCGACCGTCCGCACAAATCGAGTCTCCGGGCCATGGTGCCAATGAAGAGAATACAATCTTATCGGCTTTGTGCGACTGCTGTACGCCAGCAACCTTTAGGTTGTCGAGAATAATCTCAACAAAGTCCCGCTCGCGACCGTAACCGAGTTTAGATTCTGCTACGCCTTGCACGAATTCGTCGTTTTCGTCCATTGAGAGGATGCGGTGCGGGCTCAAACTCTCTACTGTGAACGGCCCGGCAACACGAACCTTCTTCTTGTCTTCGTACGGCTTGTCATACAAGTACTCGTACTCGGCTCTTGCTGCAATCGATGCATCAATTTCCTTCTGCCGAGCTATCCGTTTATCCCAGTACATACGCAAGTACACCGCGAAAGTAATGTAAGGGGGCAATTCCGGATAAGTCATATTGTCGAGCATGTCGAATGGGTCGTCGTACTCGACATAGGTCTTTGGCTTCAACTCATTCTCGTACACATCCTGCACGAGCTTTGCATCTTCGTCTGAGAGTTGATATGGCACTTGCCTCGGCACCGTCCATTCCTCCAAAGGCAACGGCACGGCATGTATGACTATGTTCTCACCCGTACCAAGTGCGTGTTGCCGTCTGCTTGCTAATGCCTTAAGCTGTCTACTTAGGTTGTTGAGTTCCTGTGAGAGTTCTTGCTCGTACTTCGCATGAATGACGTCAATCTCAGCATTGTTGGCAATCGACTTCAGCGTGATGTGCGGCACGCGCTCGTACACGAAGCCCTTGCTCACTATACCAGCAACTGGTTTTGCGTTGATCGGAGTCTTTGTTACTTCCGATTCCTTCTTCTGACCTTCCACTGAGTCGGCCAGATGGTAGAATGGATAGCGTGCACCCATGACACGAGCTCGCGCCAGAGCAAGAGCAACACGCGAGGTATCAATGGTAATCCAGCGACGTCCCCATTGTTCGGCGACTGTGGCAGTTGTCCCCGAACCACATGTAGGGTCGAGCACGAGGTCGCCTGGGTCGGTCGCCATCAAGAGACAGCGCTCTATAGCTTTGGACACCGTTTGAACAACGTATGTGCGCTCTTCCGTTTGAGAACCGCTTCCTGTGTCATCCCAAATGTTTGTCAGTGGTGACGCAGGGGTGTCATTAAATATCCGCTTGTAACGAAGAGTGCCGTTGACGTCGCAAAGCCGATTGGCGCGTCCCAAACTACGAAGGCCAGCAAGCGACGTGGACCAGTATCGCTTCTTCGGGTCGAACTTGCCTCCCTGCCATTCGAAGGTGTCTCGGATATACTCGTGCGATGACGTTAGGTCTCCTAAGCCGAAGAGATGCCCAATCTTCTCGGCATCTTTGGGGGCTTCCTTTTCCGACTTAGTTAAGCGACGCCATTCAAACCTATCGATTTCAATGCAGCCATAGGAATCCTGTGAAACATCAGCATATTCTTTCGATTTGTACGGACGGCGGAACTTGCATTGCGACTTGTCCTTGGCGTAAACGACGATCGTGTCGAATATTGAGGGCAGAAAGTCAGCCGTACGATTGCTAGTTGTTCGGAATTTAATCTCGATCACGTGGTTCGTTTCCCCAAACACCTCATCAATGAGCGCGCGGACGCGATGCACATTCTCATCACCAATCTGCAAGAAGATCGAACCTGAGTCCGTAAGAAGATCTCGCGCCACGGTGAGCCGGTCACGCAGATAGGTTAGGTAACTATGTATACCATCGCGCCATGTGTCGCGAAAGGCTTTTACTTGTTCGGGTTCGCGTGTTATGTGGGCTGTGTTGCCGTCCTTGACGTCGCGGCTGGTGGTGGACCACTGGAAGTTGCTATTGAACTTGATTCCGTAAGGGGGGTCGAAGTAGATGCATTGCACCTTGCCACGGAGGCCTTCGCGTTCGGCTAAGCTCGCCATTACTTGCAGCGAGTCGCCGAGGATCATGCGGTTCGACCAATTCTGATCGTGCTGATAGAATTCGGTTTTGTCTGCGCCATGGGGAAGACCGTTGAAGTCGCCGAAGAGGTCGAGGGTGGGCGTGTCGCGTTTGTTGTCGGCTTCGGTCTGACGTCGTAAGTCGTCGATGAGGACTTTCGGGTGGACCTTTTCCTGGATGTACAGGGGTGGTGCAGCTACAACGAGATCGCTCCAGTCTTGTGAGTCCTTGCCGCGCCACACGAGTTGTGGGTCGAGATCGCGATTGCGCTTTTCCTTTTCGTCTTCGAGCCCCTTCACTCCCCTTATATATGAGACCTGCGTTGGTTTCGCCTCTGCATCTACCATCATGGTCTGGTGTTCTGCCGTAGGAATATTAGTGCGCGATGCGTCGGAGTGAGTAAGTGCCTCGACGGTCTTCGGTACTGGAGTCTTCTTCGCCATACTTTTAGCTGACGCCCTCCAAGTTTTCATAATCCATTGGCATGGGTTCTTCCTGTTCGTCATCTGGGTCGGAGCCGGAAAGTGGCTCGATCACTGGATGTCCTGTAGCCTTACTTATAAGGTTCAACAGGGCTTTTCTACGTTCATCCATGAATACAGAGAAGTCATCTGTACGCAGTAGTGTTGGGTCTATACAATGAGATGCTAAATACGAGTCCAGTAGAGCGCGATCCAACGCGGGCTCCACGACTTTGCCCTGGGGGTTGATTTTCCCTTCTTCCAATCGAGAAAGATATTTGGATGGCGCAACACCCCCGATGATTCGATTCGTCCGATAGCTTAATGGCGTCTTATTGATAACGGTATCATATACATCCGGAGCTATATGGTGGGATTCGCACCACTTTTGCGGAAAAATATGATGTATGTCCACTGCTTCGTCAAAAAATACTGTCACGTCGTAACCTTGCCCGCTTCGAAAGTCTTTTGCACCCTCACGCATCAGGAGCGCATGAATGCCTTTGTAGGCAGCCGACAATCGAGTACGAATTTTTATCAATCGCTCTGACCGGAACACGCCATCGATCACGGTGCTGGGTTCTGGTCCACCATCGAGCCACAACGGGACGTCCACAATATCCTTTGCGAAACGGCTCTCAACGGCACTACTGTACAGCTCGCCAAAGATTCCGCACCAGAACCAATGTGCGATCTTGTTCATGTTTGTACTGTGTTCGGCCCTGTCACCAAACTCAGAAAAGATTGCAGCCAATGGTACTAACTGCGTTTGATAGGGCACGTCTATGGCTTTGTGTATGTTCTGTTGACGCAAAAATTTTGCGACCATCTTGAATCCCATCTCTACTTCATCCCGATACTTGATGTAGGCTGTGAGAGGCAGATCTAACAATGACTGGCGGGAAGCCCTGACGGCCGGTAATGAGCTTTCACTGATCCCAGCCAACATACTATTATTACGAACCTCTTTGGTATGGCGGAGTGCAATCGCTTGTAGAAAATCCGTACTAGAAACCTTGGCCAATACTCCTACCTTTTGTTCGGCCGCGTGGCCGCACTCCATCAGTGTGGTATGTAATCCTTTCGAGCTAGCAGTGCCTAGCCAGTCGTCGCGAAGCCGAAAGCCCTTGGCAGCATACATCGCAGTGAGGAGTTCGAATGCATCCAATGCTTTGCCACCTGTGTTGACTTTTTCGAACACAAGACAGACTGCTTCAGAGGATGTGCTTTCATCTAGCTTGATTACAGGGACGCTGTACGATTTGAAGTTCTGTAGAACGCTGTTCTTGAATTCCCTGAACATTGCCCTTTTTGCATCATCCTTCCAGTAATCGACAAAACCGTCTTGCCACTGGTCCCAATCGAATGCCCGATTGACGGGAAACATCATATGCTCGTACTCTAGCTCAGGCGAAGAAAGATCAAGCCTGATGTCTTTGCCGAAGAAGTCGACGATATGGCGATCACTGCGAATGGAGAATATGGCATCTTCACGATCACACTTTGGATCCAGCGACTTTGCGATGTCGAAGTAAAACCAAGCCCCCTTCTTGAGTGTGGTATTCTCAACGATGTTATGTCTATAACATGCTTGATACAACGCAGTCAAACGCTGTTGCCCATCCAGAAGAAGCTCAGCCGGTGTTGCGCGTAATGCTCCCTCATCTGCTCCTTGGATAGGGCGACGAGCAAACAGTGTGTTCCCTGATTTGGATTCTAGTGTCATGAGTGCACCGATGGGAAAGGCGCTAGAAACAGAAGCTATCAGACCAAGTATCCGGTCTATAGACCAAACCCAACTACGCTGAAAATCGGGTAACTGAATTTTCCCTGCGCTGCATTGTTGCAATAATGATTCAAGTGAAATCGGATTCGTTTGAAAGGATGTTGTTGTCATTTTCTTGGTGTCTCCGTGGCGCACCCAACTCATTAACATGTATTACAATTTTAGTTCTGCAGACTTACCTTACAACCTAGTACAGCTCACGATGCATTTTCGACTATTGCAGCCACTTGGGTGAGGCTCTTCCCGAACTCGTCGTTCATGTCCCAAACGCTCGTCAGTTCGAGAAAAGCCCAGCGTCCGTAGGTCTTGGCGTTGTTGATGCCCGGGATCCAGTAATTCTCGACGGCAAGTTTTTTGTCTTTCGCATTCTCGTTGCGGAAGCCTTTAATTTCGACAATCAGATGTAAGAGGTCATCCGTGCCGCGACCATCGTCGACTAGCACAATGAAGTCTGGAATGTACGTGCGCTGCTCCGCGCCACTGCGATACGGAATCTCGAAATGGAGTCCGTGATTCTTTACGTAGGCGACGACTGACGAATGGTGCTCTGCAATGCGACAGAATTCGGCTTCCCAATCGCTATCAAGTACAACCCAATTGATTTGGCACTTGTTCGCGTCGGTTAGCCAGCGACTTTTCTTCGACGTAAGAAAACGGACGTGGTTCGAAGAGCCAGTCGGATTGAATGGGTCGATGAGTGCTTGCATGGCATTCACTCCCTCGTTTGTCTTGCTGATCGCAGCCGCAATACGCTCGCATGCCATGTCGGCAAGCTGGAGGTACACGAGTTGTGCTTCGAAGGTGTTACCACGGCAAACGAGGCATTGGTCGAGCCATTGTGCCGCTATGCTCTTGAGCTGACCGAACAAGTGCAGCTTCGGAGCTTCACCAGGTTCGCGGAATGTGTTGGTTACGAGGTGCTTCGTTAAGTGGTAACACAGCGTTGACCGACGCACCTCGTCGAGGTGATCGAGGTCGAGCGTGATGCCTTCGCCAATAATGCCCGCGTTGTGCGTAATGGTCGGACCCACCAGGTCGGGTGTGAGTTCGAGAACAGAGTCGGCGGTGAATGTTGCAACGAGACGCTCGTTCGGTAACTCGGTGCGGTAGCCGACGACACGAGGGAACGAGATTGCGAGATGGTCGCGTTCTGGACGTACTGCGCGGACCTCGACGGTTTCGCGTGGTGGTTGCGGCCCAACAACCACTGGCTCTGATGTAAAGTCGAACGGTATGCCTAACACATCGGCGTATTCGACATTGAAGCGTCCTGTATCAGGGTTCAACTCATACGACTGGCGTCGCAAGGCACGTCCAATCACCTGCTCGCATAACAACTGCGTTCCAAACGCACGAACCCCTAGCACATGTGTTACGGTGTTCGCATCCCATCCTTCTGTAAGCATCGAGACCGATACCACACAACGGATAGAGGCACCAAGTTTTCCTTCCTTTCCGACGGTGTTCATTACCTCGCGAAGGATCTGTGCATCTGTGAGGTTCTCGCCTGCCCGCATGTCGCCAGCTCTTGTTGCAACTTCGCTGCGGAACACATCGAGTTCTGCAGAAGCCGCGTTAAGAAATACATCGTCGAGGGCATCGCCGGCTTCGAGTTGTTGACTGTCGATAAGGAGTGTGTTCGGACGTGACAGCGGTGTGCCATCGTCGTTGAAATTAGAGAACAGCTTTAGTTTGCCATTCTCAAATTGTTTAGTACCGTCGTCGAGCGTTCTAAAGAACCCTGACACATATTTAAACACGAGATCTGAAATGGATGTGTTCTGGCACACGATAATGAAGCATGGTGGCGAAGCCATGTTCGCTGCTTGCCACGTGTCGAACGTTTTTCTATAGATACCGTATAGCGCTTCGAGCGCAGTTTGCAGCTTCACAGGAATCTTTAATGGGTCGAGTTCACCAGCCCACTTCCGCCCCTTCTTTGGCATGTCAGCACTGATATGCTCCCACAGGTTTCGAAATACGGGCATTTCGTTTCCGGGGATATTTTCCGAAATCGGAACGCGCGGTAGCTTCACGATGCCACACTCGATTGCATCCATTAGCGAGAAGTCGCTCATCGTCCATGGGAAGATCGTGCCTTCGGCATATCCAGATCCGCGCAGAAAAAACGGTGTCGCAGAAAGGTCCAGCACTCGCTGTATACCGAGCTTCCGTTTCACCATTTCGATTCCGCTAATCCAGAGTCGCGCAGCTTCGTTGTTCTCTTCTGCTTCTTCGCGCTCGTCTCCCTTTAATACTTCTGCATCTGGGGGAAGGGGCTTTTCGCGGTAGCAGTGATGCGCTTCGTCGTTAATAACAAGCACATCGCGCATGCTCATGAGCTCTGGCATCACGCGCTGTATCAATTGTCCTTCTGACTCTATGGTCTCGATCGGTGCGCCACCACGTCCTTGCAGCAGTAGACGTCCGCCTTTCGAAATCTCCAATCGTTCGCGCAGCTTGAATGCATGATAATTGGTGATCACAATCTTCGCCTTGAACATTTCTGGTAACATGTCCCTGGGCACCAACTCGCGCGACTCGTAATAACTCTCAGGATCGTTCGGTTGCAGAACACGCAGACGATCGCGAATGGTGATGCCTGGCGTAACGATTAAGAAGCCTCTTGTGAATTTCTTGCTATTCGGTGTGCGTGCGGCGTTAACAGTCTGCCATGCAATAAGCATAGCCATCACCGTTGTCTTGCCTGCGCCCGTTGCGAGTTTCAGTGAAAGGCGAGAGAGTTCGGGGTTTGCATCGAGGTTGGAATCTTCGAGCGACTTAAGAATGGACTGCGTCTGCTTGCCCATTTTAGGGGCCACTTCTGTTAGCCAGATGGCAGTCTCTACGGCTTCGAGCTGACAGAAAAATGGTTTGGGTCCGTTAAACTCATGCGTCCGCCAATACCGCAGCAGCGTCGCTGTTACTGGTGTAACATGCCAGTCATTCGAATTCGGTATCGCACGCCATTTGTCCACCATCTCGCGCACTGCATTGATTGTCTCTGACGACTTGTACTGCTGGTCTGCGGTAGATGGACCTTCGTTGAACTCGGCCTCTACCTGTACCTCTTTGGCTTTCCTTTTTCTTGGAGCTGGTATCGGCGTGATGAAGCGCGCCCTGCGCCGGGTTGCGACAACCTCATGCGTTGGTTGACCATCGTCATCAAGCTCCCAGTGTGCCTTGGGGTACTCGTACGGCGAATTGAGAATCGGGTCGGCGAAGAAAGTGTTCGACATGGCCACAACTTAACAACCACACTGCCTTAAAAACATGATACCAGAGCGTTGAGGATAAAATGCCCTGAAAGAGGTACGTAGTTGCCCTACTACTGCTCATACCACGGGACCTCTACGGGCTTCGGCTGTCGCACAGCCGTGTACCAGAATAGTGAGTCGAAGGCATGAGCTCTCTGGAATGCGGCCATGTAGGTGTCGTTGTTCGGGATGCCACTCCATTTGGTGATGTTCTGGGCATGGAACCATAGTCTCGCGTAGTATCGAGTGGCGTGGCCGTATTGCTCAGTTCGTTTATTGTCGAGGATGTCATCGAGGAGTACACGAAGGGCAATCGTAGCTCCTAGGGGTCTTCTCGTTGATTCAAATGCTTCAAGGATGTGTACCCACATGTCGAAATCTACTCGTTCGATTTTCTTGAACGAAGCGAAGATGCGTTCTGCCTTAGCCGCATCCTCCGAAACAAGAAACCACACAACATGCATTGATTTGAAGTCGGGGTCCGCCGTCGAATGCATCACATCGGAAAACAATTTGGCTAGGGCGTCTGACGACAGCTTTTCCTTTAATGCATTATACGTCAAATAATAAGGTCTTTTCAGGAAGTCGTTCATGACGTCTACGTGAACCGACTTAGGACGTTTTAATCCTCTGTCGATGTCGTATTGCAGTGTTTGAACTGAAGTAGGAATCGCGTCTGCGTTCCATTGAAGTGTGTGCAGCCACTGTTCTGCGACGTCGTATGCTCCGTGGTCGATATACATCTGCACGAGTGTAAGTACATCCGTCTCAATCATCGAACCATTATGTGTGCACACTTCAATAAAGCCAGTGGTGTCGCCCACAGCAACAAGTAGCCGACGCAGCACAAATGCATGATCTCGATTTTCAAATTCCGTGCGAGGATTTTGCTCAACGCGATGCGCTGTGTCGGCAAGAAGTGTTCTCAACACTGACTCCGGAATAACAGATGCGAGCGCATCGACCAAGTAACTTCCCGAACGTGAAGAGTCTACCTCGAGGGCCTTCAACAACCATTTCGTCGTGTGTTTCTCATCGGAGTACGACTCAGCAATCTCGGCGGCAAGCTTGGGCATACAAACGCAGAATACCTCAACAATGGTTTCATCAACGTCATCGACATTCTTTGTTATGTATGACTCATTAGCATATAACTCGCATACCAACTCGAAGGCTCTGCTTGGTACGGCGCTGGCAACGGCCTCTATCCGCTCGAGAATTATGTCTAGCCGGGTACGAACTTTACTTGCATAGACGTAATCGTCACTCGGGTAAGTAGGAGACAGCTTATTGATCGCACCCCTCACAAAAGCCACTAATGACTTAACATCCGACGTGGCCGTAATCAGTTCTCGCCTTAGCGGTTTGTTGCCGGTCGCATGACGTACTAACAGCTCCGCTAGGACCTCAGATGAGAGCTGTGCCAATCGTTCCTCAAGTCGTTCATTTGCCATAGTGGTAGCAACTTAAGAAGCCCCAGCGTCTTCGCCTGTAAGGATTCTGTAGAGCGCTTTATTGACGTAGTAGCTGTTGCGGCCGACCTTTTGGCGCTGCAGTATTTCATCGTCCGCCAAGGCTTCCAGGTACTTCGTGGCCGTACCGCGCGAAACTCCTAAATCGCACTCAATGAAAGTGATTTTGGTGTACGGGTAGGCGAACAGGCTGTTGACAAGATCCTGACTAGACTATAGAACTTGTGGTTTGTGCGAAAATATGTCGACTTGGTATTCATGATGTACTTGCTCATGTATGCGACTGGGATATTCAGCAACTCTTCTCTGACGAGATACAACACATTCAGAATACGTCCGATGCGACCGGCACCGTGCAACGGCCCACGCATGATTGTCTACGTGGGTCTGCGGTACGTAACCTCTGTAGACGACGACCAGAGCGCAGGTATCGTTTTCTTCGGCGTGCATACGACTGTTATCGCTCCGACCCATTCGCACGAAGTGCGAGCCCCTTACCACGAATTACGAATGCTTCGCTTTGTGAGAGTGTCGTATGCACGACTGTTGGAGCAGCGATAGAAAGATTCATTGAAGTGCCCTGAGCCTAGTCGCGCACGAACATGCCCGTGGCGGTGCGACCGCTCTGTGCGGTAACCCGTGCGGCGTAGACTCCGCTATGGAGCGAATTGGGAAGTGTGAGTGTGATGGCACCAGTAGCATCGGTTTGCTGATTGCGTTCAGAGAACACAGTTACGCCGCGTGTGTCTACAATCTCTACATCGACGGTGGTTGTTGCAAATCGGTCTCCGCATGCGATGCGCGCGCTGGTACGCACAGGCATTGGCGAAACACTCATGCGATTAGATTCTGCAACCAGGATTTCGTCGATCCACGTTGTTATCCGCCGTGGCGAGTACTTCATGCTGAACGGTAAGGCTCCCATGTCGTAGCGCGTGCCATCGGGCTCGCGGTCATCCAGATCTGTTTCGTATGTGGCTCCGTTTCCGTTAGGGTCGGGAGTGCCTGTGTTCTTGCACGGCGACGTGGCTCGAAGCACGAGATGTTGTGACGAGTCTTTGTCCCACTGCGGCGAAGCGGAGATAGAAGCGTGTGATATATTTGGCGAGCTATGAGTGGCAAGGTTTGACCATGCAATATAAACGAGCGATGCTGACCGATTGATGAGGACGGGCGTGGTAGCAGGGCTCTCCGTCCACAGGATAGAACCGATGATCCGGGCCGGTATCGTCGTGGCAATGACTACAGCCTGCGTACTGTCTTCAACCAACACCGAGTTATGAATCAGGAGCGGCTGTATGCTACCACCGATATAGATGGCACCTCCGGCCGGGCCTATGGTTGTGACCGTATCTGCCTCCTGCACCGCCTCACCCGGCTTACTAATTGGAGCAACTAGTGAAGCAACAACGCTCTTGTTCAGCCCTACACAGCTGATGAAGGTATTGTTCAGCGACTCAAACGAACCTACGCCGCCATCAGCATTGATCGCTCCGCCATAGCCTGTTGCAGTGTCGTTGGAGAAGACCGAATTGCTGATAGTAACCGCATTGGTATTAGACACATCAACAGCGCCACCGTTTCCCTGAGCGCCGCGATACACATCTTCATTTGGGATATAGACTGGAACTCCGCCTCCGTGGGCAGAGCAATTGAAGAACGAGCAATTGTCGATCTTGACACTAGATAATGCATTGGCAAAGACGGCTCCGCCATAGGTGTCAGAGGTATTATTGGCATCGAGATCACCGCGTACCGAACAATTATCGAATGTAGAGTTTGTGATCGACAGAGCACCCGACGCTACCACAATTGCTCCGCCGGATGCGACTGCGTTACAGTCGATGAACGTACACCGATCAATCGTGAGACCGGTGTTGTTGAAGGCGCTGTTAATGCCAACAGCACCACCACCATACCCTGAGCTCTTCTGGATGTACAGATCCTGGAGCGTTAAACGCCCATAGGCCGACGTGGTAATGGCCTGACCTCCGTCACCACCCGATGCATCGATAATCACGCCACCACGATCGGCGACGTTGCCGGTTAACGAAAAATTAGTACCGATAAGAGTGTTCGTGTTTACCACCACACGCTCATTGTAGACCCCTTGTTTGAGGATGATAGCCGTATTCTCGCCACGAGCGCACGCTGCTGCAAGTGTACTTGCATCCTCGGGCACGCGAACAACCTTCCAGTATTCAGACCGTCCGATTGTAATCTGGCCGTCTGTGATAGCGCCCGCAGGGATCTCAAACTCCACATACGAGTTGCTTTTTCCGCGGCGCGTTGCAGCCCACACACGCTTAAATGTCTCGGGAGGGAGCGACTCGCCCCGGTGCAGAACCACGAGGTCGGAGGTGTCGAACTGTGTGGAACCACTGGTGACGGCGTCAAAGGCAACAACAATCGACAGCTTCATGGCCGACGTTCCTGTTATCCGAAACGTTTGTGTCCAACGCTGTACATCGAGAAGCAACACGTTGTCAGACGTCCATGACGTCGGACCCAACACGTTGGGCGTCATACTAACACCACCAGACGGATCTGAAGCAAGGCCACCGCCATACGCGATAAACTTGGGTACCGTTGTTGCAGGCATTGGCCCAAGCACGAAATTGACTGATGAATTTTGAGGAAATACGTTGTCGATGACTCTGATTCTGAACCACATCGTGGTTCCGGGGTCCAGATTTCTGATCACATACGTATGATTCACCTGACTCACCAATTCGTAGAAGTATTCCAGTGTCTCGGTGTACGTCGTGAGCGTGCTGCCGAGTGCTGAGGTTGTGCCGTATTCGAATGTGGTGTGGTTGCCCCAAACTTGATACGGATAGTTCACCTTCACGGAGATGTTATCGATTCCGGTAATCACCGTGTAGTCGGCGTTATCAACACCCGACGTTGCCTTGTACGGGAACGCAAGAGCAACGCAGAAAAGAAGGAGCGACCGAAGTACAGTAGTACTGTGCATGACAATCTCGTATGATGAACGAAGCATAACTGCGACGAACATAGCAAGGGGCTTAGGGAAAAGGGGCTTCCCTTCTACCTTCCCTGTTGTGCGAAAGCATCGATCTCTCGCAAGGCAGTTACCAGATCCACCCCATGCTCGATATCTAGACGCTTGCGAATTTTCACGCGCATTTTCTCCACGGCATTCGGAGTGACGTTAAGCATTGACGCGATTTCCGCAGTGGTCTTCTTCATAAGTACGAATGCACAGATGCGCAACTCATGCGGTGTGATATCGGAGAATCTCCGTGTAACGTACATGTAGAACCACGGGTGCGCGGCAACAAACGATCTGTCGAAGCTCTCCCAGGAATTTGTAGAGGGAGCACCGCGATGGCGTTCAACAAGTTCGCGGACACTTGCATCGGCCATATGTGAAAGATCGTTAAGCAGATCTTCGTATCGCGTCTGTGCGTGCATACGCTCTGCCATGAGTTGCGAAAGCTCCTCGCGTTGTGTGCTTACGAGCTCGCTGAGCCAGACACTCTCATTCGCCTCGATCCGGCGTAGGTGCGTCTCGATACTTTGTGTAGGGACGGGCTCGCGTGTAAGCTGACGTTGATGATGTAGGCGGTCGAGGTGCCACGAAGCAACGCGATATGCAAGGTCATGACGGCCCCGCTCAGCGAGCATAGCCTGAAGTGATGATATTAACTGTGGTATCGTCCCTAACCGCGGCATAGCCTCTAACAGGTCGACACATCGATCTAACGAACCTTGATCATACGATGCTTCCATATACGCCACACTCAGCAGCACCGTCGGTTCTGATACCGTTCGTACCTTTTTCGACACTACGGCCATCTGCCGCCGAGCTTCCATCTCGGCACCACTATGCCACAATGCTTCGACCTGGCCGATGCGCCAGTTGATTTCCGATCCGGGATCGTCGATTTCGATTGCCATAGCAATCGCTTTCTCGAAGCCTTCGATCGCATCATCATACATTACCAGGTGGAACAACGCATGAGACTTATTCCCCACCATGTTCATACGATTGTATAGTGGCTCGCTCTCGCCGCATGACGCAAGAGCCCGTTCGAAATATTCGAGTGCGTTCGCATACTCGCGCCGTGATGCGTAGACGATGGCGATGTTGTTGATGGTGCCACTAAGGTTCGCCGACGGGTCATCACCATAGAGTGCCAAAATGCGATGCAGATCCTTCAGCGCTTCGTCCGTAAAGCCCTGTGCTTGCGCAATGTTGGCCCGAGATACATAGAATTGCTCTGTTCGCTCGAGTCCATGTATATCAATGAGCCGCTCAGCTTCTTGTAGATAGAACGACGCACGACCTTCGCGATTCTCCTTTACCAGCGCTTCTGCACCCACGACCAACGTTCGAGCAGCCCTATTCCAGTCGCCCATCGTAACACAGATCACCAACGCGGCAGCCATCTGCTCCTCGAATTCCTCATCGTTCTCTTCTTTCAATAACAACGTTGCAAGCGTGCTACGTGCTGCCGTAAGAATTGTCGGGTCACACCGTTCATTCCATTCCTCGATCGCCAGTCGCAGGTTGGCCTTAGCCCCATCCACGTCTCCCACAGCAGACCTAGCCACACCCAGAAAGAAATTGCAAAGGCAAACGGTGTTACGGTTCTTCATCCGCTTTGCCCGCTGCATCAGCTTCGGCAGATCGTGGATAAGCCTAATCGGATTCTCATAGCGCAACGGTGCCATCGCCATTACTTGCGCATGAAGCTCCTGTGCCGGCGAGATTGCTTGTAGTGTGTCAGACATGTGGGAATGTAATTATTTTCGATTCTCCCGAATAATATTCCACGCTTCGCTGATATGCTCATTGAGCGCCTTATCACTTACTTCGCTAAGCTCAATGCCTACCCAGCCTTTCACGCCAACGTAGGGCGGACGAAAGAATGCCTTCGGGTTGGCACCGATGAGTGCCTCTTGCACACCGGCTTCTGCCGGTATCCATATCGCAATATGTCCGTCGTTATGATGGTTATTCGCAAACATCACAAACACCTTCTTCTTCACGAAGAACGTCGGCGCGCCATGCGAAAGCTTCTCTGATGTATCGGGAAGTGCGAGACACCGCTCCCGGACGCGGTCGATGTGTGAGTTATTCATTCGTCCACAAGACCAGGTTTGATTGAAATCCTTGTTCGCTTTCCCATACCAGAATATAGGCCCCTAGCGTTAGATCGAGCGACGTCGCAGTCCAGTACCCAAGATCGTTCGCTGGATATGTACCAATTAAGTTGCCATTCACGGTGTATACGCTTACAGGCGAGTGCGGAGTAGCACCTTTGATAACACCATCTGACTTTGTTGGTGACGATCGTTGTTGATGATTGACCGTGGAGGTAGTTGGTACTTCGACGCCAGGAAAAACCGAAACACAACCACCGGGTAAAGAAACAACGAGGCTGCCGTCGATATTTGCAACGTTGCACCGTATTCGCCATTCAAAACTTTTTTCCTTCAGCCATGGGGCGCCATTATACTCTCGCAGTATGGTTTGTGTGCGCATGTCAATCGAAACTATGGTATCAGCAAACCTGCTCGTCAGAACTCGTCCATCGTTGGATATCGACCACTGAGCCCGATTGGTGGTGAACAGTGCGGGCAGTGATATCCGCTCGATGCGACCGTTAGCATACAGCGACACAATATTTTTTCGATTCTCACTAAACCGATACGTGAAGCCGGAATCGGACCACCAGCCAGAAGGGCCAAATAGTGAGATTACCGAGGCAAATCGTTGTTGTGGTGAGGAGGTAGACGATGTAAATACGGTATCGCCCACACGCGCTGCAACCCGATCTTGCAGCGGTGATATTGATAGTACCGTGTACGGCAAGGTGTCTGCAATTGTACAGTTATTAACGTTGAATTTGACATTTGCAGCAACATAATCTTCTGTGCCAGGCACGAAGCTTGTCGTAAAAGCGCTCAAAGATTTCAGCGCGCGCTGTGTACATGCCCCTACACGAAGACTATCGTTTCGTGTAGAGAGAGTGTCACCTCGTTCCGAAAAGCAAAAGAAAGATTTTTCTTCGGTCGCACTGTGGTTTGAGATATGCTGCAGGGCACGTGTGTAATTACGCGATCGATCCCACGATTCGAAATTCATGTAGCCATAGAATCTATCGTAAGTGCCACCAATAAACTCGGTTACTAATGTATCGTTAATGCGGCGGAACGGGCGTAGCGTGTTCACAAACGAATGTGTCTTTGTGAAGATGGCTATCGCACTGTCTTTAAGGGCAACCATATGGCCTACCGGACCATAACTGATTGGATTGAATGCTCCTGCTGTCGCACCAACAATGACTGAATCACGAGGGTGTTGAACGATGCATACGATGGGGCCGTCGAGGATGTCGATACTGTCGGCAAGCGAGTCTTCGTGCCAAATGCGAATCTGCGTATTGCTATACGCCAGTTGCACACAAGTCTTGTCGTGCAAGACGTCATGCATCTGGCCCGGCGACTGCAGAAGTGCCTGATTCGAAAGGTCCAGTACGCCCTGTGCGATATTCAGAAAGCGGCGCCGCATAACTGTTGGAATGTAATGCGAATTGTCGGTACCCGCCACGTACACATCGGTGTACAACGTCCGGATAAACGTCCATGTCTGCGTGTCGTACGCATCGATATCCCCACCGTGGTGCACGATGAGTGTATTGTCTGGACCGAGGCCAAGTATCTTCCCCAAGATCCGGCCTAAGGTGTCGCCAGAAGTTGCGTGAACGATAGCAGTAAGGGTGTCCAATGTGAGAATGACGATAGAATCCTGCAGCGGATTTGTCATCAGATACCTCCAGTGCGGCGCACGGCGTCCCTCAATGCGTCGTTGAGTACCTGGTGTCATGAAAAATGCAGTATCGTCAAGCACTGCCATGAAGGACGTATCCGATAGCATATAAATGGTCTGATCTAGTTCGCGACCGATGTGCTGTTCGATCCACGGCTCAGATTCTCCTACGTGGTACCAGGAGACCAATCCCGCAGTATCGACAGTTACTAACTCATTGCCTGACTCTGACACAGCAGTATAGCGTGGAGGCAATTGGAACTCGGGCCTGGGACCAGCCTGCAGCATATAGTCGATTACCAATGGACATACTCTCAGTTTACAGTCTAGTACAACTGTCTGCCTCTGGCCAATCATTGTGAGGAAGCGGCCGTCGCTTGAAAACCTGACTATACTCGGCAACTGATAGTACCCCGGCTTCCAGTTAGCCTTTGGAATCTCCCCCGCCCAGGTGTTAGCTGCGAAGAGTCCAGCAAGCGCACCCAGAATCATCAATGAAAATCGTTTGCTCACTACTTCCCTCTGTGAAATGGTACCTGCACAACCGTACAACAACCGACTAGTTACCGGCACGAGAATATATTCGCATATGCACTACTTCCTTATCTACGAAGGCGCGCCCGACTACATGGAGCGGCGTCCGTTGTTTCGCGATGAACACCTACGCCAGACTTGGGAAGCAGTGCGCCGCGGCGAACTCCTCCTTGGCGGCGCCATAGGCGAACCCGTGGAAGGCGCTGCAATGCTCTGGCAAGGCGACTCGCCCAAGGCAGCAGCAGACTTTGCAGCCGCCGACCCTTACGTGCTTAATGGACTGGTGGTCAAATGGATGGTAAAGCCCTGGGCGACCGTGGTGGGCAACAACGCATCGACTCCACTAGGGTCTAATGGGGCGGCACAGCGCGCTGTGCCAGTGTTGCCGTCGCGCAACATTCAGGAGACGCTAAGCTTTTTTAATGACCTCGGTTCAGACTTTACGTCGAGTGTCCACGAAGGCACCTACGGACTGCTCCGTATCGGTGGCGCGAAGATTCATTTCTTCCTATCGGATGATAAGAAATTGGCCGAGTGGTCATCCTGCCGCATTGAGGTCGGTGATATCAATGTGTTGTATGCACTATGCACAGCGAAAGGCATGGTGCACCCGAATGGACCGCTTCAGGAGAAGCCGTGGGGTTCGCGCGAGTTTGCGATTCTTGATCCGAGTGGCGTGCTGCATACGTTTGCGCAGCGGTTACAAATCCTGCAGGCGCTTCAGCATATCCTTATGCTTTGCGATGAGTTGAATCAGCACTGTCGCTTGCGCATTCGGCTTGGCACGTCCCTGTTCCCAGTTCTCCAACGTCCGTACGTTCGTCCGCAAGTACGAAGCAAACACAGCACGCGAGACGTTCAGCTTGTTACGTAACGCGAGTAATTGACGCGCGGTGAGCGTGGGTGGATCGGGTATCTCGACCACGTACGTATTCAACGTGATCTTGCCCGCGAGGTGATCAGCGTGGGATTGAAGTCCTTCGACGAGCTCATCGAATAGATTGCGTTTCATTGGAGTCTGCGTAGATGGTCAATCAGAAGTTTCATGTACACCGACTTTTGTTGATCTGTTAGGTCACTTGCTTCGTGCTTAGAGTAGATTGTCATGAACCATATTTGCTTTCCGTGCTCCCACCAAAAGTTGCCCACCATGACATCTCCTGACTTGGGATCATTCGACAGTAACTCCTGAAGAAGAGCGTAGGTATCATCACTCAAATACTTTTTGCGCTGATGCTGGAATGGTGCGAATTTAACAAAGACAGCTTGCACGGCAATATACGCAGACTGCGTATAGTAGTGGACATAGGATTGATGTCCCCTACTGTGCCTAAATGTGTCACCTCTGTGACATCGTCTTTTCCAAAGAGGACCGAACGTTTGCCCGCGAAACGTTATAACTGCAGGTAGAAGCTCAACGACGGCGTGATGATGGTATGGTACACCTCTTCAGCGAAGTTGAACTGAAAGATGGACGTTACTTCCGCATTGAGTCCGGCATTTGCCGTGAATTGCCAACTCATACCCGCATGCAGAAGTGGCGCCATCCCCCAGTCGCTAAAGTCCTCGTTCGACGCACCGATAATGCCACCTATGCTGAAGTATGGCTGCAGGCCAATCCACTGTGGTGTGTAGAGAATGTAATTCAGCGCGCCTCCCTGACCCTGAATGGTTTTCTCGTTGATGCCGAGTGCACCACTTAGCAGCAACGACTGTCGCCATCCTACTGATCCGGTGTCGATTGCATACAGAATCGAGCCCCCTATGCCCCATCGCTTATTACCATCATCAGCGGGCACACCAAGCCATGTGCGTGCCTGCAACGTAATGCGTTTGCTGAGTCCGGCGCGTGCGTCGAGCAAGAATGCATGGTCCTGACGTCTGCCACCTACTGCATCCGGACGTACTTCAGGCAACATCCCCCATCCCGTCGTGCCCTGGACTTCTGATGTCTGCAACTGCCGCGCAGGCATTCTGAGCGTTGGATCGTAAAGAACACTTGAGCTGCATGCTGAGCAGACAAGAACACAAGTTATTGTTGCGATTGCTAGTGAATGCTTCATGACGCAATATTAGCTATAGCGTCACCATTTCACTTACCCTGACTCAAACATCCTGCAATCGTTGCAACATGTCGTTGTGTTTGGCAACAAGTCTGATGAGCAGCGCCGCCTGAGCATTTGGCTTGGCACGTCCCTGCTCCCAGTTTTCGAGTGTGCGGACGTTCGTTCGGAGACATGCAGCAAAAACAGCACGAGAGACATTGAGTCGCTCGCGAAGGTCTGTGAGCTCCTCCGAGGTGACTTTAGCAGTTGGTTCCAGTTTTAAGGTCCAAGTTTTCAGAGTGATCTTACCTTCTTGATGATCCTTGTACGATTGAAGGCCCTCCATCAATTCATCGAACATACTTCGCTTCTCCATGATGCACCTCTTACGATAATGGATCCAAGAATTTTCGTAATGCAGCAAGCTGGTTCGGTGCCAGTCCACTTGTTTCGCTCTTATGATAAATCATTCCGAACAAGATCTGCGATTTAGCTTCGATGAGGTAATAGATCACCCTGAGTCCACCACGTTTTCCTTTCCCGCGCCGTGGATCTGCCACTCGAAGCTTTCGTGCACCACCCGATCCTGGGATCGGTGAACCCAGACGAGGATTTTTTATCAGCTCGAGCTGCAAACGCAGGTACTCCTCGTCGTCGAGGTATTTCGTTCAGACTCGTTCGAATGGAGCCAGTTCTATGAATACAAGCTCCATTCAAATATACGCAATCTGCGTATAGATGAATTTGGACAGAAGGGGTTGCATTCCCCTTCGTGTTTACTCTCGTTTACATCGTGACTACTGCTTAAGTACCCCTCTCTGCAAAATTGCGGAAGTTGTACGTGAACGTTAGCAAAGCATAACGCTGCAGAAGATTGCTGCGTATGTCATCGACGTACGTGTCATACACCGTGCGCTGGATGTTCGTGTTTTGTGCAAGCGCGTCGCTTATTAAAAGGCGAACCTCGGCGCGATCGTTTTCCATGAACTTGTATGCAAGCGATGTGTTGAGCAGCACCACGTTTTGATTGTAGCCAGCGGAGTAGCCAGATGTGAGGTTACTTGCGAGGTCGCCCGACCACACGAGACCTCCGATGACTTTCCAGTTCCAACGAAGGCGCGATGTTACTGTGGTGTAATCTGCATTGCGCTCTGCTTGAACAGTGTTGCGCACGCTGTTCTGCGCAAGGTTTGAAGAAATCGTAAAGTCTATCTCCTCGCTGATGTTGCTGCTTATTGACAGACCAACATTTGCCGTGGGATTGTTCGAACGGTTCTCGACGCCGTTAATGAGTCCGGGTGTACTGGTGTACTGCAGTCCCCCGTTGATGTTCAGGTTGCATGAGATGAACGGAAGTGGAAAGCCGTACATGGCGAACGAGCGGACGCTGTACTGTCCATCGATGTTTACTGGCTTCGTGAATTGCCCACCGCGAGGCAGGACGACACCAGGAGCGATAACAGTATCGACTGCTGCGACAGTAACGGAGTTCGCAACGTAGTTATTCGTCATCGTTGCATTCGCAAATACAAAGAACGACGTCGCCGCGATTGCGTCGTTCGCAGAGTACCGTGCAAACACGGAGTGCGACTCGTCTTGCTCTAACGCGGAGTTACCAATACTTAGCTGCAGCGGGTTGGAGTTGTTGATTACGTCTTGCAGTTGCTCGACGGATGGCGGACTTGTTCGCGCGCGATAGTTCATGCGAAGGTTGTTGCTTTGCGTCGGAGACCAACGAATCGACGCGTTCGGAAGCACATTAAAGAATGTTCTGCTTAGTGCATACCGTGTTGGGAAGGTCTGATCGCTCGATAACTCTGCCCTCTGAACGGCGACCCCTGCCTCCAAGCCCCATACCTTACCTGTGTCTGCCCATCGGTACGAAGGTGTGAATGCGTATTGGTTGTACGTGCTGTTGAACGTGCTCGTAAGAGCTGTGTCTAGACGTGAAACACCGGTTGTGCGGTCGATTGCGCTTGTCTGCCTATCCGATTCTTTATGCGTGAGCGTTGCTTCGGCTGCGAATACCAATGCAGAGTTTGGAGTAAGGGGCTCTGCATAGGTGATATTCGGTGAAATCGATAATGTATACTTGTCTAGTACTGACGATTGGTCGAGGCTGTCGGCAAATGTTGTGTCGAGCGCGGAGTTTGTTACTGAGCGGAGTCCGGACGTGCCATCGTTGCCTGAAATATTCACGCCAACGTTCGTCGAGAAAGTACGTCCGGGCGTAGCAAAGGCGTGCCGAAACAACAAGTCGTTGTTGATTGAGTATCCGTTAAGGTTTGTGCTTAGTGTGTTGTTCGTTGTGCTGAGTGTGGTGTCGTTCTGTCGGTTAAAACCATCGACCAGGCTGCTGCCATTGTTGAATTGCGCCGTTGCTCGCGGAGTAAGGACAAACGAATTCAGGGAATCGAGCCGAAACTCAAAGCGTCCGCGTACACGATGGTTTGTATTTGTGGATGCGTTAAGCGTGTTCTGGTCGTACGCCTGGCCTACCGCATTGGGAAGTACAAACTGACGTAGCAATGTTTGCTCTGCTTCGTTCTCGCTGTAGTTGAAGAAGTAGCTCGCCTGTGCGTCGACGTTGCCGCCCCACTTTGCAGAATAGTTCAGTCCGGCAGCGTGTGTCGTGGTAATGCCGTTGCGCTGGTCGACCTGGAAGTCACTATTTCCCCCTCCGCCGCGAAATCCTCCAGCTCCGCTGGAGCCTCCTGCGTGACTACCACCACGACCCGGTTGACCGCCCCCACCACCCGGCATGCGGAAGTTTCCGCCTCCTCCACCGCCCATTGTACCGACGAGATCTTCTACTGCGAAGTTCTGTTCGTTGATGTTATTGCTTTGTCCGAGTATCGTAATGCGCTGATCGTCATTAAACAAGTTTGTTGTAGTGCCGAGTTTGTAGCGTGATTGATCTCCGTATCCGCCATACACTCTGCCGAAGCTGCCATTGCGCATGTTGCGCTTCGTGACAATGTTTAGTGTTTTGCTTCCGTTAGGGTCGGTAGACCCTGTGAAGCGTGACTGTTCGCTGCCTTGGTCGAATACCTGGACCTTATCGATCATTTCTGCTGGCAGATTCTTCAACGCAGTATTCGGGTCGTCACCAAAAAATTGACGTCCATCAACCAATACCTGCCTCACCTGTTCGCCTTGCGCATGGACCTTCCCGTCTTGCATCGTAATGCCCGGCATCTTCTGTACGAGGTCTTCCGCTGAGGCATCCTTTGCGGTCTTGAATGCTTTTGCATTCATCTCGACCGTGTCACCTTTTTGCACGGAGCCGAGTGCGGCTGCATCGACGATCACATCTTTACTCGACACAAACGATTCCTTCAACAGCACGGCACCCAAATCTAGATCAGCCCCCTGAATGCTTAGCCCCTTACGCAGCGTGTCGTATCCGATGTACGTGATTTGCATCTGCCACGAGCCGTTATCGATGTTCTTAACCACGAACGCGCCATCGCGCGACGTTATGTCACCTTTCTGTTCCGTTCCCACCTGCGTTAAGAGAATTCTTGCTCCGGCAAGGGGCTTTTGCGTAGCGCTGTCAACGAGTACTCCGCGCACTTCGTGAGCACCAGCAACTGGTGCCCATGCGCAAAGCAGGAGCAACACAGACAGGATTCGGAGAACTTGTTTCAGAAGAACTGGTTTCAGAAGAACTTGACTTTGATGGAATTGTTTTTGACGGACTTGTTTGGAAAGCATGCAGCTTTAACGACAATGCCGCATCACTCGTGTGAATGATGCGGCACGTTTAATAGACATGTGCAAAAGAAAATCGGACTTGCAGGAACTAGTTGGCTGTCGCAGTGTCAACTGTCGAAGCTAACCGTGCCATATCGGGTGCGGTAATGCGACGTCCTCCGAGTAGGCGCTTGGAGTAGAACGTCGATTCGAGGGATGAGATCGTCACGCCGTAGCGCGATGATGAGTGAGCGAACAGGTTGTCACCCAGGTAAACACCAACATGTGACACGCGAGCGTGTCCGCGAGTGTTAAAAAACACGAGATCACCGAAGCGGAGATCTGCACGTTTTACTGAGGCGCCGATTGCACTTTGCAGTGCTGCTGTGCGGGGTAGTTCGAGATTGGCAACCGTTGAATACACCTGCCGTGTGAAGGCAGAGCAGTCGATGCCAGAGCGAACAGTACCGCCGAAGTCGTACCTAGTACCTAGCCAGTCCATCACCACGTCGATGAACTTCTGCTTTTCGATACCGGCATCTGTTAGATCTGCGTCAGCGTCGTTATCAGCGACGTATCGCAGCCAGAGTGAGCGGAAAGCATCAACATCCACAGTAACATCATCTTCTTGCTCTAGTTCGGCGAGGTCTTCACCTTCGTCGAGTAAACTTGGATGCACTGCTGTTGCTTCTAACTCTCCATCGATTTTAATGAGGCTCTGTGCTAAGGCCAGGGCGTTCGTGTCGGTCGAAGGTTCGATGCCGACAAGTCTGCAGAGCTCTGTGCTCTGCGTACGAACGAGTTCCATGGCTTGGCGTTTGCCCTCGGCTCGAGCAGCAACTGAACATTTGCTGCCACGATTGCGACGTGATTTGTTGTTCTTGTTTGAAACCTTCTTGAAGGTCTTTTGCTTGACACGGGCTTCGACTGGAGTCGGAGATAGCGTAGCAAGCGTAAAGAACGTCAAAAGCACGACGCACAGGGTTGACATGCCGGGGTGTTTGCGCATATAGGCGCTCTCCTCGATTCATGAAAAATGTACGCTCGGAATAATCTCCACTTAAGAAAGTGGAGCCTCTTCTGGAGGGGGCGGGGACTCCCCAAACTTTGTTTGGGGCCCCTTAAGGATCCCCGCGCTGCGCGGGGAAAGACCCTTTACCGGTTCGACTTAAAAACTCTTTCGAGTTCGAGGCGGTCCGATCCGTCCACGTGAAATCCGTGGAGGTTGGGTTGGGTCAGTCGAAGGATTGCGTCATAATAGAGGAAGACCCAGGGGGCTTCTTCGAGGATGATGCGCTCCATCTTCTGATAAAGGATGGCTCGTTCTGCGGGGGAATGCGAAGGCAGGAGTGCCTCTGCATAAAGCGAATCCAGATCGCGCCGGTTGATACGGGTTGTGTTGGGCCCGTTCGGCGCAATGTTTGAAGAGACGAACAACGCGAGGAAGTTCTCTGGATCGGGATAGTCACCGATCCAGCTCGTACGCCACAGGGCTAAATCGCCTGCTCGTACCATTGACAGATGTTGTGGGAAATCCACTTGTCGGAGTTCGACGTTTATACCGATCTCTTTCCACATCTGCTGGATTGCTTCAGCCACGGAAGCGGTGCGCTGGCTATTCCCCAACTGCAGTAGCAGTGGAGGAACGCCTTTGCCGTTTGGAAAACCTGCTTGAGCCAACAAGCGACGTGCATGGTCGGGGTCGTACGTGAAACCTCGGACGCTTTCTGAGAAACCTGGCATGGTGGGAGGAAGGACTCCATACCGTGCTGGGATTCCACGTCCGTGGAGGAGGTACGCAACAATGCGGTGCCGGTCGATGGCGTAATTCAACGCCTGACGTAGAAGACGGGATTGGGCGAGAGGTACAGCTCGTGCTGATGGGAACGTGGTGTCCATAAGGATACCGTAGTATTCCACCGACTGAGCCGCCATACGGATCACTCGAAAGCGATCAAAAGGTGGTCTCAGTCGACCGTCTGCCTCGAAGATTGTTGGCGCAAAAGATCCATCGACACTTGATACAAAGTCGAATGAGCCTCGAGTAAACTCGAGAAACTCATTTTTTGGATCACGCAAAAACGAAACTCGTACTGTCTTCAAGTAAGGGAGTCGTCGACCGTTGTCATCGGTCTTAAAGTATTGCGAATTGCTCTCCAACAACAGCTCCACATCCGGTGTCCACCTTACGAACACGAACGGGCCCGTACCAACGGGATGTCGTCCGAATTCGGTACCGTAAGCTTCGACTCCCTCCTTGGGGATGACGAATGCATAAGGCATCGTAAGGACAGCCAGAAAAGGAGCAAATGGTTTGGTAAGTCGAATACGAATGGTTGAATCGTTTTCGACGATTAAGCCTCGAACATGTCCGGATTGACCTTTTCGGGTGGCCTGATGAAACTCATCGGCTCCCTCGATCTTCGTCCGGAATGCCCATAACCCCGTAGACTTCGTGCGTGCATCACAGATGCGTTCGATAGAGTACCGAACATCCTCTGCGGTGACGCGCCTAGTCATCCTGGCCCCAAAACAGGGATTCTGGTGGAACCACACGTCCGTGCGGAGTGTGAATGTCCATTCAATTCCTTGGGGGTCCACCGACCAAGTCCTTGCTAGGCAAGGGGCTACGGTCTGCGTGGAATCGAGCGTCACCAGACCGTTAAAGATCTGGCTGGTCGCCCAGGTCGCACCGCGGTTGACTGCCACGGCGGGGTCGAGACTGCTTATACCGTCAGGTTCGTTGTAGCAGAACGTATCTGTTCTCTCTACTGGTGACGGCACGCGGCCGCCACACGAAATGACAAAACATAGGCTAATTGCAAGTCCGATTTTCAAAGAACACTTCATCTTGATCGGGGCCAAACTGCGCAAAAAACTCCACACTTCCAATGAACTGGTATTCATAGTTGTCGGAGTCTGTTACGCATGTGCGAATCTACGAAGACGGTGGTCGACCACCCCTTCGTGTTCATTCCGGGAATCATTGTCTCCCGGCATCGACGTTATGTAAACCTGATTCCGGGAGACAATGATTCCCGGAATGGAGCCAGTCGGCAATAAATTGCGATGATCGTAACCTCTTTCGACGACCCGTACCTCTTGACGTCGCCGTTGTACAAGGGAATTTTTTTAAGGGGGATTTCTGACTCGGTCAAAGACGTTTACGAAGGCACTCGCACTACTCCGACTGACCGTCCTGCTTAGCCTGTGGCTGTTTAGCCTGTCGATGAGCGGACCCATCTCCTACGCCCAGACGTTGGGCGTGGTGAAGGGCCGGGTGCGTGACGCGCAGACGCGAAAGCCCCTTGCATCAGCGACAGCATCCCTCACCGAGCGCATCGATCAAAGCTCAGAAGGAAGGACGCTCACTGGGGGTAAGCCGAAGGTGATTGGCGCTATGTGCGATGGAGACGGCGATTTTGACATCGAAGGGGCCGTGGTCGGACGTGCCTACATCCTAAAGGTCGCCCACATTGGCTACAAGGCCGATTCGGGTAGAGTGGTGCAGATGGACGGATCGACTGAAGAGCTGGACCTCGGCGAGATTATGCTGCGACCGGACTCTATAACGACGGGCGATGTAGTTGTTACGGAGAAACGTCCGGACGTCGTCGTGATGGCCGACAAGACGGTCTACGCCGTAGAGCAAAGCGGCGCGTATTCGGCAAATAATGTGAACGAACTGCTCGGACAGCTCCCCGCCGTGTTTGTGGACCAGGATGGCAACATCTCGCTGCGCGGAGGAACCGGGTTTACCATAAACAGTGCGAGCACCGCCGACATAAACAAGAGTTTGTCGTGGAGAGTCAGTTACGAATACTACATGCCGCCTACAATCGGTGCATCGCAGAACGGCGCATACATGTCCCTTCGTACCTCATTGCGCCAGAAACTTTTCGAAGAAAAACTCTCGATTTCGTTAAATGTGAACGACCCGTTTAACGCGCAGAGCTGGCAGCGTTCCTTTGACTCACCGGAGTTCCGAACAGAGTCTACAGGACGTTGGCAGACCCGATACGTGGGGCTCGACGTTGCCTATTCGTTTGGCACAACACCAGAGATGCAGGAACACGATCTACCACAGGGTAGTGGTCCGAGAGAATAATTAGTACCCAGCTTTCGCGCCCGGCACTAAGTCTTCTGTTTCTTTTTTTTTGCTGCAGGAAACAGAATGTTGTTGAGGATGAGACGATAGCCCGGAGATGTGGGATGCAGCGAAAGATCGGTTGGCTGATCGCCCACATTGTGACGATAATCCTCGGGGTCATGTCCGCCGTACCAAGTAAACGTACCGCGCCCTACGTTGCCATGAATGTAACGGACCTGATCGGTGCCATCGCGCTCGGCGAGCACCGTTACTGACTTCTTGACGAGTTCTCTGTGGTATGCCGTGGTTTGTCCGAGGAAACCTTTCAGGACATTCACATGGCACTGCGTAAGCATCGTTGGTACAGGATCATACTTCGCTGAGAAGTCGAATAGTGTAAAGTAGTCGCTGTCTTCATTTGCAAGTAGTGTGTTTGCATCGATGTCGATGTTCGAGTATTCGTATTCGACTGGATTCGTAATGACGTTGAAATTGTGAAACGCAAACGTGCGGTTGAAGTCGAGCAGCTTGTTGCAATTCGGGTCTGCAGGGTCGCCATCAAACACTTCCTCTACGATGTCTGTATTCGCCGCTGCGAGTGCAATGTCATACGTATCGGTAGCACTGCACATCGCAAACATGAAGCCGCCATTGGAGACGAAGTCATGAATTTTTTCTACAACTGCCTTCTTAAGTTCGCTAACCTTCTTAAAGCCAAGCTTGCTTGCAGTTTTCTCTAGCAGAGCAACCTGCTGCACATACCACGGCTGCGTTGCTGCAGACGCGTAGAACTTTCCGTATTGACCTGTGAAGTCCTCGTGGTGAAGGTGCAGCCAATCGTATTCGCCCAGCTTGCCTGCAATTACCTCTTCGTCCCAGAGCTTCTCGTACTTCACCTCTGCGTATTCCATGGCAAGTGTTACGGCATCATCCCAGGGTCTGAAGCCAGGGGGCACGTAGACTGCAATCCGCGGCGCCTTTTCGAGACGCACGACGTCCATGTTCGTCTTCTCGCTCTGAACTTCGCTGTAGATCTGGGCGGCGGTAGCGCCGTCGACGATGTCGAAGGCCACGCCTCGAATACGACATTCAGCTACGAGGTCCTGGGCTTGGTCCATTAAGAACGAGCCCCCTCGATAATTCAGAAGCCATTCTACAGGACGGTCTTTGGTGAGCTCCAAGAACGCTATGCCGTATGCCTTGAGGTGGTTCGTCTGAGTTAGGTCCATCGGAATAAGAACCTTTTGGGCACGAGCTAACACGGGTGCACCAACGAGAACGCCGACGAAAACGGCGGCGGCAAGGACAAATCGGAGCATGTGGGTGGCTGGTACGGACATAAGGGGGAGCTAACGGATATAGAAGATACCTATTGGAGGTTTCGTAATTTTCCAGATGCTCATTTCCGCACCCGACATCGAGGTTATTAAAGGTATTCTTGGCAAACCGGAATCCGAGGATACCAGTTGCTGGTTCTGGAACCTTCGGAACACGTCTACGAAGGCGGTTTTAGCGATTAACATCTCTACGGGTGTCGATCTAGGCAATGGCTCGACCACCACAATTGTTTCTACACAGACACAGCAGGGCTACATCGAACTGCATGACGTAACCGGCTACTTGGTAATAGAGCCCGACGAGGTGATGTTTATTACAAAAAGCGACGAAACGTTTTCATGTCTCGTTGTTGGTGCTTCGTGTACGTGCTCGCAGTTCGCGAACATACGTACGAGCCTGTTAAAAGGAGACCTAACGGAGATAGATCCCGCCGCATTGATGGCTGCCATGCAGTTACAATTGGCAGAGTCGTTGATCGAGACACTTCCTTAAACGAGAAATTCAGAGTTCACGTCACACAATGCCCGTTCGCGTTACCCTTACAAATGCATCGTCTTCTCGATACCGCGGTCAGGCGGACATCGTTGCAAGCATAGAAAAAACGCTGAAACGCGAGGGTGTGAAGATGGCGCGAGTGGATGTGGTGCTGGTTGACGACAAGGAGATGAAGAAGTTGAATAGTCGATTCCTCAAACACAACAGAACAACCGACGTCATAACGTTTCCGCTCGAGAAAGATCCGTTGTACGGCGAGATTTACATATCATTGGAAACAGCGAGACGTCAGGCAGCCGAATACGGCGTTGGCGTAATCAACGAACTCTCGCGTCTTGCGGTTCACGGCACCTTGCATTTGGTTGGTTACGACGACAGCACAGAAGCAGATGCTCAAGCAATGCACAGATTAGAGGACAAGTACATTACAAGCCTATGAATCATCGTTACATCGTCGAACGCATCATGGAAATCATTGCCTTTGTTATTAGCGAGCAGCGTATGGGTACGCCGCTGGGCAATGTAGACATGGATGAGCTTCAAAGAAGGGGCTATACCGAGAGTGAAATCTCTGCTGCTCTTTCTTGGATCCTTGAGCGTCAGGTTCCTCCAGAGCTCGATGCAAACATCGAAGCCTCGGAACCCGGATCTTTCCGCATCCTGCATGGTATTGAATCGGACATGGTTCAGCCAGAAGCATGGGGCCTACTACTTTCATACCGCGACCTTGGCTTTCTAACGAATGAGGACGTCGAACAACTTCTTGAGCGCGCCGTGCTCATGGGTTCGGAAGTTCCCGTGGGTGCTGGCGAAATCAAGGCACTTATTGCCGCATACGTAATGCATCAGCAGCCTTGGTCGATCTCGGGCAATCGCATCCTCCTCGGTGGGACCGACTCTATAAACTAGTGTACGATTTCAGTGTCGAACAACTCGCCTCGTAGCTCAGTTGGATAGAGCAGCACATTCCTAACGTGCAGGCCACAGGTTCGATTCCTGTCGAGGCGACAGCCCCTTTCGAAGACCCTTACCATTGGAGGCGCTTCCGCTCTCTCTCGCACTCGCGAATGCCTTAGTTTCAACGTGTCGCCTTACCCTGCCTTAACACCGTCAGAATCAATAGTCCTCGGCCACACTGCAGCTATGGCCACCACTGACACTGCCCCAATAACATTCAGCCATAGGAACGAAACAATGTCGAAGTACCAAACAGCGACGATGATAGTTTCTGTTATGATGGCCGCATAAAACACCGCTGTTCCACCCGCACGCTTCAGGTAAAATGCGACTAGGAAGATGCCAAGAATGGTGCCGTAGAACAACGACCCCAGTATGTTCACAGCTTCGATGAGTGAGCCAAGCCTCGAGGCGAACATTGCAACGCCTATGCACAAGAGACCCCACAACAACGAGTGTATCCGTGCGAGTGCAACTTTTTTTGAGTCGGTAAGGGGCTTTTTACGAATGAGTAGATCGAGGTCTACGAGGCTTGATGACGCAAGCGAGTGGAAGGCGGCGGAAATCGAACCCCATGAGGCAAGAAACACAACGGCAAACAACAGGCCTACCATACCTGCAGGCAAGGCCGAACGGACATAATAAAGTAGTATATAATTTGTATCGTTTGTCTCGGAAGAGCCTTGCGCCGCCGCAAGTACCTTGAATTCTTTTCGCAGCGCGTCGGATTGTGCTCGAGCGTTTGCATGACGCTGCACGAACGGAGCGGCGTCAGCCCCTTGCTGGCGCGCGTCTACAAGCGCTGTCGATGCAGCTGTAAGGCTGTCATTAGCTGTTTGCCAGCGACGATCCATCGATGCCATTTCTAGCGGTGCTTGCTCGCGGACATCGGTGACAACACGCTGGTTAAAAAACATCGGTGACGGTACGAGAGAATACAATGCGAACAATAGCGCACCAATAAGCAGGATGGCAAACTGCATTGGGATTTTCACAAGGCCATTCATTAGTAGTCCGAGACGACTTTCCCCTTCGTCTTTGCCCGTTATGTAGCGTCCGACCTGACTCTGGTCGGTGCCGAAGTACGAGAGCGCAAGAAAGAAGCCACCGATAATTCCGCTGAACAGATTGTACTTGTCCTTGAGGTTGAAATCGGTAGTAATGACGTTTAGCTTTCCACTTTGTCCTGCGATATACAGTGCATCGCCTAGGTCGAGATGCCCCGGCAGCTTCGTAACAATCATGATGCCTGCTATTGCCATCGAGCCAAGGATGATGGAGAACTGTAGCGTCTGCGTGTATGCTATGGCTTTTGCACCGCTCCCATACATGTAGATAATCAGCAAGCCCCCTACCAGAACGTTCGTTAGGTAGATGTTCCAGTCGAAGATGGACGACAGAATGATGCTCGGTGCGTAAATGCTGATGCCGGTTGAAAGTCCGCGCGAGAGCAGAAAGAGAAACGATGCAACAAGTCGCGTCTTTCGATCGAAGCGGTTCTCGAGGTATTCATATGCGGTGTATACGTTCTGACGTCGGAAAATCGGAATGAAGGTGACGCAGATCACCACCATTGCGATGGGCAGACCAAAGTAATACTGCACGAAGCGCATCCCATCGGTGAATGCCTGCCCAGGTGCCGAAAGAAAAGTAATCGCACTTGCCTGGGTAGCCATGATACCAATCAGGACAACGGGCCAAGGCAGCTGACGTCCCGCGCGTAAATACGAATCGGCACTTTGCTTGCCACGTCCGCGATACACGCCATACGCAATAATGCCTACGAGCGTTGTTGCCATCACAATCCAGTCGGCAACACTCATTTCCAATACTCAGTGAAGAGTGCGTACGCTACAATCTGAATCACGAGGAACAACAGCACGGCAAAGTACCAGCGTCGCCAGTAGCGTGGTGTGTGCTGACTCATTTTCCGGCAGAAAGCATGTTCATGAGCAGACGCATCGGACCGCGCACACCTGCTGGTAGTTGTCGAAAGAGCGACAGCGAAGAATAGATATAGTGTCCCTTGCCGTACTTCGCATGAATGATGGCACTGTTAAGCGGCTGTTCACCTGCGTCGTTCATGCTAACCACTGTCTCGTATTGTGGATCGAGCGCATCTGGGAAATACAATGCGCGTTCCTGTACCCATCCTGCGAAGTCCGCTGCGCCAATCTTGTTCGGTGATGTTAGCAATACGTGATTGGGTGCCAGTACACGAACTTCCGCGTCCTCTTCTGTAACGCGCTTGGATGAGAGTTTGAACGGGTACGGACCGAGGTCGCGCGTAGACATATCCTGCAGTGTGTTGTATTGCATGATGAGTGTACCACCCTCTTTCACATAGCGAAGTAGTGCAGGCATCAGATACTGCATCGATTTCTTTGTGTTGACAATGCGCACACCGGTGATAACAGCATCGTACTTCAGTAACTGTTCTGTGTTGAGAATTTCAGCATCGCCAATTACATCAACCTGAAGCCCGGCAAGGCGCAGAAAGTCGGGCATGTAGTCACCCGCGCCTTCAATGAAGGCCACTTTACGAGCTCGTACTTGCCAGTCCGCACGCACTACACGCACGCGCGCAGGTTGCGTGTACTGCAGTGTCGGCAGGTGATCGTACTGAATAGTCTCGATGCTTCTCGAATACACGCCATTGTCTGTTCGCAACTCCAACGCAAGGGTGTAGTCGCCCATGCGCGAAGTCGCCGGCACGCGAACGTTTATCAGCGTGTCGGTATTACCACGAATGTTTATGCCTGCAATGCTCTGTGCTTTACCACTGCCGTCGACATAGTTCACAGACGCGTTTGCAATTGGTGCGTAGGCTCGCACACGTAAGGGCACATTTGCACTGCCATCACCATTCGCCAGTACAATTGGTGTCTCAGGCTCTAACGATACCGGAGGCACAATGCGCAGCAATTCCACAACATCGCCTTTCAGCGGGTCGAGTTTCTTGTAACTGAGCGGAAGGCTCACGCTAATCGTATCACCTTCGTAGTTCAGCTTCATCAAAACATTTAAAGGATTCGGTGATGCAGGCAACCCGAGAACATCCATCGAAGGAATGCTAAAGCTTCCCGCCGATGCATCTGTCGTTAACCAATACGGCTGAGTTATGGCGGTTCCTAACGGTATGCGTACCGTATCGTCTACAAAACGCAATGAGTCGTGTTCGAGCACGAGGCCCCCCGTGCGAGTATAGACACCCATGTACTGGATGTTCGACACCCTAACGTTTCTACCAGCGCGCGCAGTGGCACGAACGGTCACAGGCAGGAACGCATCAGCAATGGCTATGGGCTTGTTCGTGACTGCTTCGGCTACGAGCCCCATGCAATGCAGGATTAGCTTCTCGACTTCACCGAGTTTCTGAACGCGCCAGTACGCATCGTCTACGGTGGTGATTTTTTTGCGCACTGCAAACAAAGCAGGCAAGCTTCTCTCGGGGTGTAGCATGTCAAAGCTGGTAGCCACGGCATCGACGTCGCGACCGATGTCTGCACGTCCGACACGCGCCCATGTCGTATCGATGCCCTCAAACAAGCTTGTGGTAAGGGGCTGCCCTGCAAGCAGGGCAAAAAATTCACTCTGGACCCCTGGCACGCTTGGCGTGCCAGCACCTTGACTGCGATGGATAGAGCGACTTATGCCAGCAAGTTCGCCGAAGCCCATACCGATGAGCGGGTCGTACTGCCCAACGTCAAGTTTGAACATGCCTTCGCGCACTGTACTTCGATTTCCAAAGCGGAATGCGTTGAACAGCAACCGAGTTGGCTTCCAGACAGTGGTTTTGGTTAGCTGCTCGGGGAATGCGGTCGGATCGCCGCTTAACGCGTACGCCTTCTCGGCAAGGATCGCCGATGCAGAGTGATGGCCGTGCCCGGCCATGCTGTCTTTTGGGAAGCGGCAGATAACGACGTCCGGACGTAATGTTCGATACGCCCATACGACGTCATGGAGTAATGCCTGCTCGTCCCAATGTTCAAACGTTTCTTCGGGGTTCTTCGAAAACCCGAAATCGATGGCACGCGTAAAATGTTGTGTTGCACCATCGAGTGCGCGCGCGGCGAGTAATTCATGCGTGCGAATGAGACCGAGAGCTGCGCCCTGTTCGCTACCGAGGATGTTTTGTCCGCCGTCTCCACGCGTTACCGACAAATAACCCGTCCGGATATAACGTCCGTTTACAAGCCACGCCAACAACCGCGTGTTTTCATCGTCGGGATGCGCTGCTACGTAGAGTACTGACGTCAGAGAACGCAACCGCTGCAGCTCTCCATAGATTACTGCAGCGGGTACGGGACGTAATTGTTGAGCGTGCGTTGCGACGACGTACGCAGTAAGCATTAGCGCAATCGTTGCAATCTGGCGACCAGTCATAAACTTTTCTATTAATCAGAAAACCATCGCCTCCATCAGTATTACTTCAGCGAGTCGATTAGCTTCTGATTATTGCGTGTGTATTCGGCTTCAGCCGGACCACCCTTCGCAACTTCGATCGACTTGTTGGCCGCCGCAATTGCAACGTCCTTCTTGCCCATCTTCGCTGCAATCTTCGCCTTCAGATGATACATCCAGAACGCTTTCGGGTTTTGCTCGATAGCCTTGTCTGCGTACATCAGTGCCTTGTCGAGATTTTGGTTCGTCTCGTAATAGTAGGTCGCTGCGCTCTGATACGGAATGTTTGGAGTGTTGATTGCCTTGTCGATTGAAGTCATCAAGCGTTCGCTGTTGTTTGACTTTACCGGGATAACCACTTTCGTGGCTTCCCATGCCAATTCGATGTTGCACGTGGAGTACGTGATATCAGCAATTGAAATCGTAAACGTTTCTACCATGTCGTGTCCGTGGCCCATCGTTGGACGCACATTGAACCGTGCAACGTCATCCGTTACAGCATACCCAAACGCACCCCAATTGCCCGTGTTCTTGTTGATAATCACTTCCCATTCGCCTGCTGTTGGCTTGGTATACATTGAGTATGAACCAGCCTTGACTTCTTTTCCGCCCACCCAGACATCTTCGCCAAAGGTCACCTTCGTCGCTGCGTTTGCACCCGTGCGCCATACTTCACCGAACGGTACGAGATCACCGAAGACCTTACGTCCACGCGCCGACGGACGGCTATACACGATTTCGATCTTCGATGTCGAAAAGTCCTGCGTAATCGTTGCACCCGGGC
Source organism: Candidatus Kapaibacteriota bacterium (assembly GCA_046595995.1). Taxonomy (GTDB): domain Bacteria; phylum Bacteroidota; class Ignavibacteria; order Kapaibacteriales; family Kapaibacteriaceae; genus JAWXBR01. The sequence goes on along the minus strand of JBKJNB010000034.1, from coordinate 8,773 downwards.
TTAACGATGGCAGTTTCAGTTCCTGCGCTGACATCGAGGTTGCTACCACGAGTGCGAGTGCGGCAAGTATCATTCGAATCTTCATTGCATCATCCTTTTATAGTTGTGTGCGACATCTTTTGGAAAGCAGAACGCAAATATCGGGAGACTGCACGAACTGGATGTTGTGACACAGAGTTAAGCCTGCTTTACCATGCCTGTGTATGCAACTTTACGGTTCCCGTGTATGCAAGCACAATGCGCACCAGCGGTAGCCACAGCGATACATGAACGAAACTCGCCAATGGCTCTGGTGATGGTTCGACGTAGGCTTGAATGATCGGAGAAAGGGCTCGAGGCAACCAAAGGCGCCAGCCAAGAATTGAGATAAAGGTGGAGTGATGCTGCAACATCAACGCACCACTGGCAACCCGCAATTGGAATCTGCACACCACAATTCCCATCTTTTCGGCGATGAGTCCGTCCTCCGCCCATTGTTCGCTTACGATAGTCACATCTGGAAAGCGTCTCTCCCACATATCTCGGCCGTCCTTACAATATCTGAGCACGTCGACATGGAGATTTTTACCAGGCCGCGGTAACCCAAACATGCGCGCAGCAAAACGTGAGGGTCCCCAGTTGCCATTGCTAATTGTAAGCGACGAAGTAGAGCAACTATCCGACGCGGTGAGGAACGAGCGTACAGATGGGTCAAGCGTAGCCCAATCGTTGCCTAGTACCGACTCGTACAGGCTCACGAAGTGCTGTCATTAAAACATCGTGCTGGTAGCATTTTATTTGGGCCGTGGACTGTCTATGCCGTTCGCAGGTTCTCCGAGCTTCGAAACACGCGCAAGTGTTATGGCATTCATCAACACGAGTGCTGCATTATTCACCTCAGTCTTCAATGGAGCGTCAGCGTCGAGAGCATTGTGGCTGGTGGCGTACGGCTCATAGTACCCGATGTATCGATCGATTGATGCGGACGGATGTGCTTGTACCAAAGCCATGTCTTGTAACCAGTCCACAAGTGAACGACGCAACGTTTCTGCTCCAACAGTATCGCCGTGAACGATCACTGAAAACAACCTACCGGCCAGATGCTGTGGATAGTCCCAGCCCTTCAACTCGAGATCTTTCGCTTCCTGCGGATTCTTACCATGCGTGCTGGTCGGATCGGAATTTCCACCATCTGCGCACACAAGTCTGTCCATCATTAGCTTTAGTACGCTGGGTGCCTGATACCAGTACACTGGTGTCACAATCATGATGCCATGTGCAGCTACCCATCGTGGATAAATTTCATTCATCCAATCGTTCACCTGACCCATTGCGTGATTGGGGTAGCACGAACATGGCCAATGACACAACGGCATGGCAGTCGACACACAGGCCTTGCAGGGATGTATGTGGCGTCCGTATTGTGCTGTAATCATACTGAGATCCAGCACATCACATTCAAATTGCCTGTTCGCCTCGATTGCCTCTCTCGCGATCTCTGTAAGTCGGAACGTTTTTGACATTTCTCCCGGGCATGTTTGATCATGACGAGCTGCAGAGCAGACGAGGAGAATGCGGGACTTACTCGTCTTCTTGCTTTGTTTCTTCTGTGCTATCGCAATCGCATCGCGCGTTGCGAGCCATTCAACAGGTAGCTCGAATGCTGGATCTGCGAATCCTTCACCGGCTTTTCGTGTTATGGGACTTTTGTGGTATTCGTGATATGAGGTCCATGCAGTATCCATCACCTTCTTTATTTCCGTTCGTACTAAATCGAACAGTGGATCGGCGAAGCGATCGTTTAAGCGTCGGTTAAACTCGAGACGTGTGAGTTTGACGTCGCCTTGCCCTTTGCGTACTCTGACTTTCTGTTTGCTCATACGGTCGTGGTATCCAGGTCGTTCGTAGTGTCTCGGTTATGTCATACGTATTCGAATTCATCTTGAATAACTGCCACACCATCTCCCTCAAGTCTATAGGTGTGGCTTAGCAAGATCGTGTCACCACACTTCCACTCGACTCGCACGTTCGCTGGTTCGCCTTGTAGATCACTCGACAGCACAATAGACCCTGTCTGACCACGCAGTGCCGAAGCAACGCCTAGCTCAAAACGCGCGTTTAGCGGACCTCTATATGGATACGTTCTTGGATCGTCATGCAAGTAGCGCAGTGTTACAATACACGAGCCGGCATCGACTGCCCTACCTCGAGTACTTACAATCTGCGCCTGAACATGTACGAGGTCTCCGGCTGCGTGTAGGTTTATCGATATCATCGTACCTCAGCATCTCCTGCCGCGGCATCGGCAGCGTCAGCATCAATGAGCGACTTTAGATACAACGCTGCCAGAAGATTTGCATCGTCGTGGCCAAGGGCAAGGGATTCCTCACCGTACGAACGCAACTCGCCGTGTTTTGTGAGTTTCGATTTAGTAAGTATTGCAAACAACTCCGTCAAAGACTTTCCAGTCTTTGTCTGAATATTCTTCAGTTGCGTTTCCGTGGCTTTATCTACAGAGCTCATACTGCTTTCATGGTGCAGGTGTTGGTGGACTCGTCCAATGGCGCGTGAATCTACGGGTTTCCCCGTCGGCGAAAGCTGTACCGTTCCACATCCGTACCACAATCGAAATTTCTGCGCCGTCGACATGCACGACGTTGTAGCTGTTTGGCTGACTGCGTCGTCGCGAGGAGATTGCTGTCCCCGCTTGCGAAAGAATCAGGTGTACGGGGCGGTGAGGGGGCTCAGGATCGGTGATGCGTACGAAGGCATCATGCATGTGTCCGGCTAGAACGAGTTCGACGTGTGACTGACTCATTGCTGCTAAAGCGGCATCCGCATTACCCACCTGATTATGCACGGGAAATTCAGGCGGTACGAAACAGGGGTGGTGCATCATTACGATTCGGCAAGCGGACGGTGGCACACCGGCAAAGGTGTCCTTCATGCGCTTGAGTTGTGACTTAGAGACAGTTCCGTCCTTCCAGAAGTAATGCCTTGATGTGTCTATCGAGACCAATGCAATCTTGTCATCGATGTACGAAGGCTCTGTATTCTCGTTGATAAATGTGCGGTACCCACGGAGTGGTGCGAATGCTCTGGCCAAGGGATTGTACAGCGGGAAGTCGTGATTGCCAGGAATGGACACCCATGGCTTGGGCATGCGGTTCATATATGTCTGTGCCGCGCGGTACTGTCCGTCTAGAGCACGCTGCGTTTGATCTCCACTAAAAGCAACCAGCGTTGGTTGCTGCGCTACTACGTCGGGTACTAGGGCCTCGGCGATCGCGGTGATCTCTGTGCCGAAGTGAAAGTCGGAGATATGTACAATCGTTGTCACGCGTTGGGTAGTAGGATAACATTCAATGAATGTTTCATGATTTTGTAGTGCAACGGGGTGTGCATTCGCACGACTTCCCCATCAAGCGACACATCAAGCGTAGCCCGCTTCGTATCCAACCACATCTCTGCTACCTGAGCGGTGTCAAATAGCGCATGTTCTTCGAGTCGCGAAAAGACCATACTGAACACTAACGCAACAGTGCGCCAACGCGTTAACGTGCGAACCGAGTACACCGAAAGCAAACCCGCGTCTAAAGCGTCCCTCGTGCCTAGATTAAACAGCTCGAGCTTATAGACGTTGTTACCAACGAACACAGCGGGTGTGTGATACTGCTTTGTCGCACCATCAATCGTCATCCGGACACCGAAGGTCGGAAAGCGCTTGAAAATTGCAGCACATGCTTTGACCATAGCCCACCACTTGCTGCGTTTTAGTTTCGATCGCTGTCTATCACGATCGCGAACCATCAATGGATACAATCCGATTGATGAGTTGTTTATAAATATGCGATCGTTGACTGAGACAACATCCACGCTACGCGCCGATCCTGTAAGAATTAGACTAGCAGCTTCAACCAGATCTAGCGGAATTTTCGCATCTTTTGCGAAGTGGTTTAGCGTCCCCATTGGCAGTACACCCAACGGGATTTTTGACCCGACCACCGCTGCTGCAACGGTATTAACAGTACCATCTCCGCCTGCGGCGACAACAATGCTAGCACCTCTAGCTACTGCATCCGATGCAGCCTTGGTGAGTTCGTCCCCTTTGACTTCGATTACATCCACTGTGGCACCATGGGCGGCAAACGCTTCACGAATTTTCTTCGACTTGTCTTCGTCGCCCCCTGTCCCAGCCCCTTTATTCGTGATCACGACAATCATGCCTTCGGTCTCCATATTTTCGTAGCGTCCGTAATCATTTATACCTGCGACTTGTTCCCATGCCAAGCATCTTCAACACACACGACGTCGAACTATTCATTGAGCGCATCTATAATCTCAAGCCAGATACGGCGGCGTTATGGGGAAAAATGTCTGTGGATCAGATGCTCGCGCACAGCCAGGCGCCCATGCGGGTTGCTACCGGCGAATGGAAATTGAAACGAGGATTGTTGGGAAAGCTGTTCGGTTCAATTGCAAAGAAAAAGGTGTTGGCCAATGAACCTTTTAAGAAGCACATGCTCACGGCGCCTTCATTCCTCGTGAAAGACATCCGAGTCTTCGAGCACGAACGTGACGAACTCGTCAAACTACTCAGAGCGTTTGCACAGCAAGGATCAGCAATTTTAACAGAGCAACCTCATCCGCTCTTCGGCGCGCTGGAGAAAGATGAATGGGATAAGCTGCAGACAAAGCACATTGAACACCATTTGCGGCAATTCGGTGTTTAGGTTGGCGCTCGTCACCAGAGGTAGTTAGGCGAAACAGGCAGTTAGGCAAACAGGTAGTTAGGCGAAACCGGCAGCTAGGCAAACATTTCGAGAAGGATCGGGTGCCAGATCGCGAGATCGATCGTTCCCACTCGACGCACGAGTCGATTCTTATCGACACTTCGTAGCTGATCGAGTAGGAGGAGTCCGCTGCGACCGTCGATAACTACCTTCGGTCTACAGCCGAGTGGTTGCCCCTTACTTGTCATCGGCGCAACAATGACGCGAGGTAACACCGCGTTCATGTCATCAGGCGAAATTATTAAGGCCGGACGAGTTTTCTTAATCTCGGTACCGACCGTTGGATCGAGGCATACCCAGTATACATCTCCCCGTAGAAAATCTGAGGTGGTTACCATGACCAATCCTCTTCCAGATCGTCTAACGGTAACGCTGCGAGAACCTCAACATCGTTGTTGTGGTTGTAGCCATGCAACCATCCGCGGCGGTGAGCTTGTGCCGCTTCGATGACGAGTTTAGCGCCATCGACAGAGAGTTCGACTTCGTCTCCGAAGCCACAGGTGGCAATAAACGCAGCCGGAATGATGATTCCGCGCGAATTGCCGACTTTACGAATAGTTGTACGCATGAATGCCTCGTTTAATGTTCTAACAAAGTTAGAACTATTTGGCACATATGCAAGCACTGATTCTTTGAGGGTGTGATGTTTCATACCGACGACGTGCCGGCTTAGAGCCAATGTGTGACATCACACAACAACTACTTCCGAAGTAATTGTTGCTGTCTTTCCGAGCATGGCAGCAACGCCACAATAGGTGGTTAACGACAGCTGAACTGCACGCTCGACTTTCACTACGTCCGCAGCGTCGACACCTGCTTCAAATACGAGATGAATCATCGTGTACACCTTGGGGTGTTCCTCTGAAAGTGAGCCCGTAGCCTTGATATTGAGTGACTTTAAGTCAACCCGCATTTTCTTGAGCGTCGCGACGACATCGATACCGGAACAGGCGCTGAGTGAGTTCAGCAGAATGATCTTTGGACCAGGTCCGGTGCGCTTAATTTCCGCGTTTTCCTGACCGTCAAGGTGAAACGTAAAGCCTTGTGCCGAGGCATCAAACTCCCATGCTCCAGTCCACGTCGTTTCCGTAATGTTCATACTTGTCTATGCCTTATGACTGTTTGTTCATGAAAATCGTCCCAATTATTCGTATATTTGTCCGTCTAACTGACTTCACGTCCAGTTTCCCAGCTTTCGTACCCTTCCTTTAGAGTGGATAGATCACGGTAGCAGAACGCAACCCATCGTTGGTTGCCTAGGGAGTTCGTCGTGATCAACATATCTCCACTTTATTAGGCTAAGGTACATGACCTTTTCCGAAATGCCCCTGTGTGACCGTATTCAAAAAGCCATCAAGGCCGAAGGATATGACACACCCACACCAATTCAAGAGCAGGCCATTCCAGTGGTCCTTTCCGGTCGCGACGTCTTCGGATGCGCACAGACCGGAACGGGCAAGACTGCTGCGTTCGCTCTTCCTATCCTACATCGTCTCGAAGAAAGCGCTTCGAAAGGACCCCGCGTCCTGGTTCTAGCGCCAACACGTGAACTTGCAGTTCAGATCTCTGAGAGTTTTGCCACATACGGCCGTTACGTCAAGTTCCGTCAGGTACTTGTATACGGTGGTGTGAGCATGCGTCCACAGATCGAAGCCGTTCGTCGTGGTGTCGACATTATTGTCGCAACACCTGGACGTTTGCTTGACCTTATTCAGCAGCGCGTTGTTCGTCTAGACAAGGTCGAAACACTTGTTCTCGATGAAGCCGACCGTATGCTCGACATGGGATTTATTGAGCCGATCCGTCAGATCGTCTCGATCATTCCAGAAAGCCGCCAAACCTTGTTCTTCAGTGCAACGTTGCCACGCGAAATCAAGGATCTTGCAAACACGATTCTTAACAACCCTGTTCACATCGCAGTTACGCCTGTGTCCAGCGCGGTTGAAACCGTTGATCAACAACTTTATGTTGTTGGCCGCGATCAGAAACGTGGACTTCTCTCGCACCTTCTCGAAGAAAAGATGGAAGGCTCAGTGCTTGTATTCACGCGCACAAAGCGTGGTGCAGACCGTGTTGCAAAAGATCTCGATGGTATCGGAGTTCGTGCAGAAGCATTGCATGGCGACAAGACGCAAATGGCTCGTCAGCGTGCGCTCAATAACTTCAAGCAACGCCGCACTCGCGTGCTCGTTGCAACAGATATTGCGTCACGTGGTATCGATATCGAGCACCTTCCGTTTGTCGTGAATTACGACGTTCCAGAAACACCAGAGACGTATGTACACCGCATTGGTCGTACCGGACGTGCTGGCCTTACTGGTACTGCCGTAACACTCTGTTCACCAGATGAACAAAACGATATCCGCGCTATCGAACGCCTGATTCGCCGCACGATTACTCGTGTAAAGGATCATCCGTTCGCAAATAACAGATCCTACGCCCGCTAACAAGCAAGCGGATGGAGAAGCGATTTGAGCCGATGACTACAGCCGAGAGACGCAAAACGCGACTCTCGGCTTTTTTTGTTGTCTGCATAGCTGGCTTCATCCTGACCGTTGCGTATTTCATGCTCTTCGTGTTTGCCGGCAGCGGTCTCGACGACGATTTCGGAATTATCAAGCTCGGCTTCATGGCGTTCTTCACTTTGATAACATTGTTTATTGTTGGAGTACGTGTACTTGACGCAGTTAGAGCGTCAAAAATGGTTTGCACTGGTGTGGTTACCGCAAAGGAAATACGCGCATCGCGACGAAAGAACGCCGACTCTCTTGCTCAGTTTGTAGTTATACTTGATAATTCCGAATGCACCGTTGATGGCGATACGTTCAAGAAGATCAATGTTGGTGAAACCATTGTACTAACAACTACACGATCGGGTAATGCGGTGCTCGAAATTCGGAAGCTTGATGATTCCCTCGCAACGAATGACGTTGATGGACGTGATGTCCTCGAACCGATGGATGACGAAACTCGACGACTAGCTTGGTGGTTGTTTGTAAAGTCGATAGCAGGGCGACTCATACTTGTCGGACTCATTGCCGGGCTTCCTGTCATAGGCATCGTCGTTGCTTATACTATCGATCCTTCGCTACTTTCACACCCCCTGTTCACCGATACATACAGAATTGTTCAGATGGCAATCCCACTCATCGGTGCATTACTTCTCCTGCGACGGCCCTGGAATATTATTCGCGACATTACTCGCGGACAAACTCTGAACGAAGTACGCACAATTCGAGATGTAGTAACAAGCGACCGACGACTCGTAGGTAAGACGGGATCGACGTCCGGCTCGAAGCTCCTTACAATCTTCACGTACGTAAACACCATCGATGGCTTCTATCTCTGTAAACCCTTTCCCATACCAGTCGTCGGCAACCAAGTCGTCATTTCGAGGCTTCCACGTACGCGCGTGTTGCTCGGAGTGTACGTACTTGAGTGAAGGCCCAGCAGACCCTAGTATATTTGCAACACATGGACCAGAACGAACAACCCAACGAATCGACAGCAGAACCTGGCGGAGAACCCACAGGAGACGGCGCAGCCAAGAAAAAACGTCGCCGTAGACGCGGCAAAAAGCGCGGACCCAGTGATGGGGCTGCGCAGACGCAGGGGGCTGAGCATGCCGACGACAACGACGCTACCGAAGTAGATGACGGTGACGACGGTGGCGATGAGGCCCACCGCAACGATGCCCGCGACCACAATGATGCCCAAGGGGGCTCCGACAGCGAAGCCGTCGGGGGGACTGCCGAAGGCGACCCTGCACGTAAAAAGAAACGTCGGCGCAAGAAAAAGAAATCAGGCGGTGATGCCGCCGCACCCGATGCTTCACGTCCAGAGGATGGCCAGCCGCAGGCTGCTCGTCCCCCACGTGAGGCTCGCCCGCAACAGGACGCCCGCCCGCAACAGGATCCTCGTCCACCACGCGACGCCCGCCCGCAACAGGATGCTCGTCCACCACGCGAGGCTCGCCCGCAACAGGATCCTCGTCCTCCACA
>JBKJNB010000088.1:0-13623 GCA_046595995.1 Candidatus Kapaibacteriota bacterium | reverse complement strand
GACGCATCGACATTAGTGATTGCAAATACCTTCCGTGGCCATGCAGGCAACGTGTACAGCGCTTCGCTATCACCAGATAAGGGCACGCTTGTCACGGGCGGGTCTGACCTAACGGTGCGACTATGGAACGTCGCTGCCGGATCACAGTTGGCGATGACGCGTCCTGCTACCGGATCGATCCTCTCTGTCAGATATAACAAAACTGGCAGTCGCATTCTCACCGGTGGTGGCGATGGCACTGCGAAATTTTACAATTCCACCGACCTCCGTCTCGTGGGCACACTCTCGGGCCATAAAGGACTCGTCTATTCGGCGCGCTACGATCCTACAGACCGCTTCGTAACAACGGCGAGCACTGACTTCACCGCTCGCGTGTGGGACATCCAAGGCTTACGTCAGGCGGAGGACATCAGTGATGCGGCGTTTACAACAAAGGGCGGACTCGGAACCTCGGCCATTGCAGATCTCGGTTCGGTAGTGGTTGGTGAAGGGGTTGATGCTAGGGTGCTGTTGCTTCGCAACACTGCGAATGATACGCTGCTTATTAATGGTGTTCGCATTTCGTCGGGAAACGTCGGCGACTTTGACCTCATCGCACCTCCATCGCAAGCAGTGGTGATTCCGGGCGGCGATCTGCGCCTTGAGGTTGCATTCACGCCCACACAAACAGGCACACGCGCTGCCGTTGTAGAGTTCATGACGGGTTCGGGAATTGTACGTTCGACTGTTACAGGCACTGGCATCTCACCTGCAGTAGACGCACCAAGTATTGTTGATTTCGGACGCCTGATTGCGAACCAACAGTCGATCGACACAACGATTGTTATCCGTATTCCACAAAGCACGACGTCACCAGTAACAATTAGTAACGTTGTACTTGGCGGACCCGATGCTTCGGAGTATCGTATCGTTAGCGGTGGTGGTTCGTTTACAATTGCTCCGGGTCAGTCGCACGCAATCGTAGTCCACTTCGAACCCACGGATCTTGGTCGCTTCCCTGCCACCATTACGTTCGACATTGCCGGAGGACGCACATTCCTAATGCGCTTGTATGGCGAGGGTACTGGCGATGCGTCGATCCTGGCCGCACAATCGCTGAACATTCAAACGGCAATCTGCGGATCGACGACAGAAACGTCTGCGCCAATAACAATCACCAATGGCGGCAATTCTACGTTATCGATCTACGCCATCGCAGTCGTAGGTGCGAACGCCGATGAATTCATTGTTGATGCAGGCGGCACACTGCCAGCTGACATTCCAGCCAATGGCTCACGCACGATTACCGTCCGCTTCAACCCAACGAGTTCGGGTTCGAAGCAAGCGCGATTAGTTCTAACGACAAACGCAGTAAACGCTCCATTCGGCGCTACCATCATTACCATCGTCGCACGCAAGGATACAGTTGCGTACGAGCTATCACGTGTAAACGTGCAATTCAGCAACGTGCCCGAGGGCGAAGCGGCCATCGAACGTATTCTACTAATAAATACAGGTACAGTTACGCTACGCTGGCCCAAAGGCCCAATCGACATCGGGTCGTTCCGCATTGAATCTATCTCGCCCGACGTCATTGCTCCTGGGGCGCAAGCCGAGGTCGTGATTCGTTTCGCGGGCGGGACACCGGGACAGACTTATAACGACACATATCGCTTCGTCGACTCTGTGTGCAATCGGACCATCGATCTCAACTTGAGCGCGACGGTAAAGACATACGTTGGCTTTACCATACGCATCGATTCGATTGCCGCCCTTACGGGTGTCGACATTTCGGTGCCCGTCTACATCACCAACCGAGTGAACTTCGATCGCACACAAGTGCGTTCGGTCACTGCAACGATTTCTACAAATGCCAGCCTCCTCTTACCCACAGGTGCGACTCCACTCGGCACGATAGAATCAGGTTCTGTGCGACGGTTTACCATTACACTTCCAATACCGGAAACAGATTCTCTAAGCACGCAACTTCAATTCAAAACTTTCTGGGGTAACGACACCGCAGCGTTCATTCGTATTGATTCGCTTTCAATTGCAGACACGTTATTGGTGCGCACGGTTGACGGACGTGTTGTGTTTACGGACATCTGCAGGGAAGGTGGCGCGCGGCTCGTTGCCATTACATCGCAAACCTCTTCTGTTGTATCGGCGCCACAGCCCATGAACACAGAAGGCACGGTTACTGTGGTGCTTAAGGAGCAAGGAATTACATCGCTCGTGCTCACCGACATCAACGGACGCGTCGTTCAAGATCTCTTCAATCGAACGTTTAGCCCTGGCTCGTTTTCCGTTGCAATCGATGCATCAGCGATCGAGAGCGGCACGTACTTCCTTTTACTCACGACGCCGACACAACGATTTGCTCACAGACTCGACATTTTGAAATGACAAGTATGCCACGACCGACGATGACCATCTTCGCATCGATCCTGCTGCTTGCCGCGGCTGTGAATGCAGGAGCACAAACAAGAACCGATTCAGACGCACGTACCCGCATTGGTCTGTTCGGCAATTATGCATACGGCATGCACACGGCTTCATTTAGCAAACTACCAGACGTCTCGAACTGCTGTCCAGAATTTAGCAGCACAGGCGGAACGGGTTTGTTTTTTGGAGCGTTGTATCAAAGCACGTTAAGCAATGACTTCTCCCTCGTGTTACGTGCACACTATGGCATGTATGGCGTCGACTTCACATCTACTGAAACGAAACCAATCCTTATTGGTGATCAGCCAGCTACTGCAACAATTCGGCATAACCTCAATGCTGACTTCTCGCAGATCAGCATTGAACCACTCGTTGCTTACCATGCTACGCAGTCGCTAAGTCTGCTTGGCGGTATCACAGCCGGTTACGTTCTGAACGGCACGTTCGACCAGAAGGAAACGCTCGAGTCGCCTTCCGAAGCAACATTCGTTGGCGGTTCGAAGACACGGAACGCAGTGAACGGCGATATACCCGGTAAGTCAAGTATTGCTCTTGGCCTCACGCTGGGCGTGTCGTACGACCTTGCGCTCAATGCAGACCGCACACTATTCATTTCACCTGAAGTTCTGTTTACAGTTTCTCCTCTTGGTGTTGCTAAGGATGTGTCATGGTCTGTACAGCACATCCGTGCCGGACTTGCCATCAGCTTCATTCCGCCGGAGATCGAAGACACACTCACCGATGTAGAACTTCTCGAGGTTGCCCGCACGATTGCGCCCCCAACACGTGCTGGCGGCGGCGTGCCGTTCACTGCTTCTGTTACCTCCACTGGATTGAAGGAAGACGGGCGTCTTGCGCCACTGACATCGCCAATTCGTATCGAAGAGTTTGCATCGACACGTGTACGACCATTGCTTCCATACGTGTTCTTTGAGAGGAGTGCTTCGAAGATTCCTGGGCGATACCGCATGTTATCTAGCGAACAGCGCGATGGTTTCTCCGAAAAGAACTTCTACAACCTCGATGCTCTCGTCACCTATTACCACATACTCAACATTGTTGGTAGGCGCCTCACTGACGACCCAGCCTCAAGCGTAACGCTTACCGGCTGCACAGATACCGAAGAAACTGTTGGGCAAGGGTCGCTGCTTGCGCAGCAGCGGGCCGAAGCCGTGAAGAATTACCTGACGGATACATGGAGCATTGCGGCTTCACGTATTACTGTCGTGACACGTGCGTTACCCGAAGCCCCTTCGAATAGTTCAGAGGCAGACGGACGTGCGGAGAATCGGCGTGTTGAAATTGCAACCACTACGTCATCCATACTCGCGCCAGTAACATCGAACGATACGATGCGAACGTTCGACCCTGCAGGTATTCGCTTCTTACCAACGATTGACCCACGCGTGCCTATTGCATCGTACACATTGTTTGTAACCGAGGGTGACCGCATTGTTAAAACGTTTCATAACGGTGATCCAATACCTGCATCGCTCGACTGGCGCGTAGAAGAGCAGTCGCGTTTCATTCCGCGCGAGGCGCGTGAACTCAAGTACTTGCTTGTGGTTCGTGATTCGACCGGACTCGTTATTCCTTCGTCCACGCAGTCGATTCAGCTAAGCCAAGTGCTCATACAGGACAAACGAGCGACTGGCGGAACTGACAAAACGATTGACCGATACTCGCTTATTCTCTTCGGTTTCGATCAATCAGATTTGAATGCTGCCAACGCATCGCTAGTTGCTGATGTGAAGAGAAAACTGCAACCAACCTCTACGGTTCGTGTTATGGGCTATACCGACCGCATAGGCAGCGACGACTATAACCAGAAGCTCTCCGAACAGCGTGCGCGTGCTGTGTCGCGTGAACTAGGTGTGCCCGAGGCGAATGCTTTCGGTATGGGAGAACGATTCCAGTTGTATGACAATGCCACACCCGAAGCGCGGTTTTATTCGCGCACTGTTGAAGTATTTGTAGACACGCCACTGCGCTGATGCACATTCTCGTCGTGAATTGGCAGGACAGAACTCATCCACTTTCGGGTGGCGCCGAAGTTCATCTGCATGAAATATTCGGTCGTATAGCAGCAGCGGGGCATCATGTAACGTTGCTCTGCTGCGCTCATGCGGGCGCACCCGATCACGAATTCCTCGATGGAATCGAGGTTATCCGAATTGGACGTCGATCGACATTCAACTACACGGTTGCGTGGTGGTGGAAACGTCAGGGCGTACGTATGAAGCCCGACATCGTCGTCGATGACATCAACAAGATTCCGTTCCTGACCCCGCTCTTCGTCAAGCGTCCGATTCTAGCCGTCATTCACCATTTATTTGGTAAAACGATTTTCGCCGAGGCGGGACTGCTTGCGGGTCTGTACGTTCGCTTCTTCGAGCGTCGCATCGCCTGGGTATATCGCAAGACGCCACTCTGCGTCGTATCCGAAAGCACACGTCAAGAGTGTGAAGAGATTGGATTCAAGTCAGGTGCAATCAGCATCATTCACAATGCCATCGATCATCGTCAGTTCCCGATGGCAATCACTAAGAAAGCCAATCACCCTACGGTAGTATTCGTAGGGCGCCTCAAGAAATACAAATCAGTAGACCACCTACTACGCGCTGCTGCTCGCGTTCGCATTGTGCTACCAACCCTTCGCATAGAGATTCTCGGAACGGGCGATCAACTCGACGCTCTGCGCACACTAGCAGGCGACCTGGGCCTTACAGAGAATGTCACCTTCCACGGCTTTGTAACGGAAATCGAAAAAACCGCATGGTTAAGTGTGGCGCACGTTGTTGTGAATTCTTCTGTGAAAGAAGGCTGGGGCATCAGCAACATCGAAGCGAATGCGTGTGGTACTCCAGTCATCAGTGCAAACGTTCCCGGACTTCGAGATTCAGTGCGTGATGGGATGTCAGGACTGCTTTATGAGTACGGCGACGTCGACACCTTGGCAAAGTTGATGCAGCGAATACTCGTAGATGACCATGAGCGCGAACGTCTAAGTGAAGGCGCTCTCCGGTGGGCTTCTACATTCACGTGGGAACGCAGTGCGCGTGAAATGATCGACCTTTGTAGACGAGTCGTCGAACAATGGAAACACTAAGACCGATATCACTCCTCTTTGTGCTGCTGACCCTTGCGTCGGCCCCTTCCCCTGCGCAGATTCTGCGCGACTCTAGAGGTACTGACTTCTGGCTCGCGTTTATGCCGAATGATCGCTCCACGAGCAATTCAAGTGCATCGCTGCACATCAGTATCACGGCTGAGACTGCAACCTCAGGCGTCGTAAGCGCCGTACGACGGAACGGCACGGTGCGATTGATTCCGTTTACCATTGCACAACCGAACGCATTGGTAACGCTACAGCTCCTTGCGAGTGAGCATGAATTGGCTGGTGGCGATTACGGAAGTAGCACGACCGGTGATGCAGAAATGGTTCTTGGCACAACGGTACACATCACTGGGCAGGCCGAATTGTCCGTCTACGCAGTAACACGCGAGACGCAAACGACTGATGCATGGCTAGTGCTTCCGACAGATGCCTTAGGCACGGAGTATAGAGTGATGTCTTATCCATCCGTTGCCTTTGTAAATTTTTTTAACACGCTCACCAAAGGCCTTCCCAGCCAGTTTGTAATTATTGCGACTACAGACGACACCAGAGTGGACATTGATCTCTCCACTGGCCGATCTTCTGTTAGCAACTCGGCGACTCGTACCATTACACTGCAGAAAGGCCAAGTATACCTTGTGCAGGCATCTATTACACCTGCTAGACGGACCGACGATCTTACTGGAACCCGTATTCGTGCCTCCAAGCCCGTTGTCGTTACCTCAGGCCATTGCAGAGCACAAGTACCAAGCGGTGGCGATCAACAATCATCGCGAGACTTTCTCGCAGAACAGATGCCTAGTGTCGACACCTGGGGTAAACAATGTGTGATCGTTCCATACATGCCACCCGCAGACGAACAGCTTTACGGAACATGGGATTTTCCGTTGTGCCGAATTCTCGCGAGTTCCAACAACACTGTCGTAAATACAAACGGAACGTTTCGAACGCTGCGTGCCGGAGAATTCGTAGACGTGCCCCTCACGGAGACACTCTTGGTTGACGCCTCCAACCCTGTTCTATGCGCAATCCTTGCCCGCAGCGCTAATCGGAACAACCAGGTTAAGTACTCGGGTGACCCGTTCCTGCTAGTCGTACCGCCCCCTGAGCAGTTTCAATATTCGTACACGATAGTCAATGTCGAACCACGGCCCGGCAACCCATACTTTACTGAGCATTGGATAACTCTTATCGCACCACTCTCAGCCGAGACCACGTTGCGACTAGATGGCGCTTCATCTGCCCCACTAACACCAATCGCCGGCACCTCCTTGGGGTTTGTTCATGCTTCCGTAAGTGCTGGCACACACAGAGCGGCATGCGACTCCGCATTTGGCATATACATCTACGGATTCGGTCCACAGGAGTCGTACGGTTACACCGGCGGCATGTCGTTTCAACGGCTGTTCCAGCCAACCGTTGTACTTCGCGTACATACCATGCAAGCAGCGCCCGGTAAACTTGACACTATGATTGTAACGATTGATAGCATTAGCAATACAGCATCGTTTGCTGCGTACGGTGCAAACCGTGTCGACGTCGACCTATCATGGAACGCGAGCATGTTTGTTCCTCGCAACTCAGGAGGTTTACTCCTTGCGGGGGTTGCTGCTACGGCGTCGAAGACTTTTGCGTTCGATTCGCTTCGAGTGGGCGATACGCTGATGACGATTGCCGGATATCACGCACTGGGTACGGATGACGCCGACAGCATCCTTTTGACGAACGCTAAATGGTATAGTGCAAATGGCGATACAGTGAACATCATTACCGCTGTCCGAAACGGCCATATATCGACGGATGGCATTTGTCTCGACGGTGGGACTCGCCTATTCGATCCGCTGGCGAAGCTCGTGCAGCAAGCGATCCACAACGCTATCATATACGACGACAGAGGCAACGCCTTTCTCACAAGCTCGCAACCGAGCGCCCTGTCGTCTACCGTCGATATCTTCGACACGAGCGGACGGCTCGTTCAGCGATACGTGGTTCCTGCAAACTGTACAACTCCCCTGCCCCTTGCTTCGGCCCCTTACGAGCCCCTCTTTGTACGTCCGTGATCCTTGCGTTCAACAAACCCTTTCGCGTCCTTTCGCAGTTCACGCCCGAACCAGGCAGCGGTGCGGACACACTTTCCTCGTTTGCATTTCCGCCGAACGTCTACGCTCTTGGACGCCTCGACGCTGACAGCGAAGGACTGTTATTGCTAAGTGATGAGAAGGGGCTGAATACGGCGCTGCTGGATCCAGATGCGGGACATAAACGGACATATCTGGCGCAGGTGGAAGGCTTGGTTACGGACGAGGCGCTCAACGCACTTCAATGCGGCGTGAACATTCGGCTGAAGGCCGGCAACACTGCTTTGTATAATACTTTACCATGTGTGGCTAAGCGTATCGAAACTCCAGCCGTTCCGCAACGTGTACCACCGATTCGTGTGCGGCGTACGATTCCAACATCATGGGTGGAACTTGAGCTTACTGAGGGTAAGAACAGGCAGGTGCGACGCATGCTCGCTGCTGTCGGCCATCCGGCGTTACGACTGCTTCGCACTCGCGTCGGTGAGTTTGCTCTGGGTGAATTGCGTGTCGGCTCCTGGCGCGAGCTGGACGTCAGAGAGCGCGGGTTGCTGTTTCGCTAAACGTGCGTGACGTACGATGGAGAAGACAAAACCAAGTACCATCGTAATAACGCCAAACCACACCAGCGATATCCACGGCTTAATTCCGAAGTCAATGGTTATCTGCTCACGCGGCACGGGCATCGGCTTTGTAATGTCTCTAAAGATGAACTCGCCAGTGGATTGCGTCGGGTCGTCATTGTTGCGTCGAATGTTCGAGAGTCCTATACCGATGGTTGTGCCGGGAATTGTATCCCATATCGGGTCGAAGGACATGTTCGAAGCACCTTGGCTGATTTGCGTTACGATTTTAAACTCTGTTGTGTCGTTGGTTTTTAAGATGGCGCCCATGCGCATTCTTCCGTCTGCGGCTGGCCCCTCCTCCATTGGCATGGTGAAGCGCACCAGGGTAACACGAATACTGGTATCGAGCGGAGTGGGAATTGTACCACTGCGCTGAACCGTCGTTGCATGGAATACGTCTTCGACGCCGGCAGAATTTGGTGCTACGTACAGGTCATTCACCAGGCCCCAACGAATGCCGGGCTCCATAAACGGCGACTGACGTTGATTGTAATCGCTCCAGTACATCACCGGTGAGACTGTTGTCTCTGAACCACCACGTACAATCTTGATGTGAAACTTGTACTTCTCACGATCTGCAAAGTGACGTTCTACCTGTTCACTACCAGTGTAGGTTAACGTCGAGCCTTCAACCGATGTCGGTACGCCCTGTGTAAGCACAACATGATGCTGTTCTGAGTAGTTCGCAGTTGCAATAATGCCAAACATCAGCAATGCAATACCCGTATGCGAAATGTATGCACCTGCCATTGATGAAGAGCGACGCACGAGAGTCCATCCCATCATTACGTTCACAACAAGCGAGAAAAATGCTGCCGCAGAAAGAACAACAGACCAAGTGGTGTAGTTGCCAGGGATAAGTAACAAGGCTGCGAGTGGGATGCTGATGAAGGCTGCGATGCTAATGCGTCTAATGAATAACTTACGTGGCGTGTGTCGCCACTGCATCGTAAGTGACAGTGCATTGACAATGAGAATCGCAGGTACAAGTATGATATGCAGGCGATTGTAGAAGTCGGTTGCCAGAGCAATCTTCGGCTGAGCCAGAAGCTCCATAATAACTGGCCATGAAGTGCCCAGAGTAACCATAAGGGCACTCGCCATAATCAGAGCTGCGCCGATGCCAAGTAGGAACTCACGCGAATCGGGTTTGAAGTTCTCGCGATTGATATTCATGTCCGAGCGGCGCTTGAGAATCATCACAGCACCAATCACGGCGAACGTGAGCATGAACAGTAGCAGAATCCAGAACGCGAATTTCCCAGGGTCTACGAATGAGTGAACAGATGTGTCGCCGAGAATACCGCTTCGCGTAAGGAACGTCGAGTACAGTACCATGATGAAAGCCGTCACGGCGAGCACCATGTTCGTCTTTACAAGGCCGTGTGTGCGTTTCTGCACCATCATGGTGTGCACAAGGGCTACGGAAACAAGCCATGGTATGAGCGATGAGTTTTCTACGGGATCCCAACCCCAGAAGCCGCCCCATCCTAAGGTTTCATACGCCCAGAAGCCACCAAGCATAATGCCGAACCCAAGCACAGCCGTTGCGAGTAGCGTCCAGGGGAGCGCAATCGAAATCCATCGGTGATAATCGCGACGCACGAGTCCGACCATTGCAAAAACAAAGCTCACAGACATCGCTGCAAACCCGGTAAAGAGAATGGGTGGATGGATGGTAATCCATCCATTGTGAAGGAGCGGATTAAGCCCCTTACCGTTCGCGGGTACATCGGCTGCTGTTATACCCTGCGCCGCAAACGATTCGTAGTAGTATGCGAACGGGTTTTTTGCGACGAGTAGTAACGTAAGAAAGGTTAGAATCAGTCCGAAGAAGAACAGCGTTGGCGCTTCGTACTGGTGTCGACGTGAATAGGACATCAACGCTGTACCGAACACGGCTACGAGAAGGGTCCAGAGTAGGAATGATCCTTCCTGACCAGAATAAAACGTTGCAATGAGCAAGTGCAGCGGAAGTTCGCGCGACGAGTAGTTCCAGACGTACGTATAGTCGAATCGATGCTGGATGATTAGTGTAACCAGCCATGAGGCTGCTGCAACAAGGCCCAGCGTTAGGGCCATCATCAGCACGCGAGGCACAGCAATGCCCTGCTCGTTACGACGCATCGCCATAAACGCGGTTATCGTAAGACCTACGGCTGTTCCAAATAGCGCATGGATGAGTAACTGACCGATCATGGTTTGTATGCCTGTGTTGCGTGGAAGTATTGAACAGAGCCACCATGCACATGTCCAACAAACTTGACGGTTGTGTTCGGTGCCAGGGCGAAATCCGGCGCAGCACCGGTGTATTCCACCTGAAATTCTTTCTGCTCTTTATCAAGACAGAATAACCGAGCGGGTTCTACACGCGTAATAGTTGAGATAACGACAACCTTCGGTGCCATGTCCCCTTCCGCCGTTGTCATCGCCTTTGATACGGCTTCTGCAAACGTCAGCTCTGCCGGAATACCATACTGAAGTGCGAAGTAGGTGCCGAGTGGCACAAGGATGATGATTAAGCCGATTACAATTGCGCGAAGCATCAGGATGTGACTTTTGTAGATGCGGGCTGACCATCGTACTTCGACGGGCACTTCGTTAACACATTTGTTGCCTTAAAGGTCGAACCGTCCATGCGTCCGCGCACGACAATACTGGTTGCAATCTCGAAGTTGTTAGGTTTCGCACCGGTCAACTCTACAAAAACACGCTTGCCCTTTTCGTCGTTCATGTAGAACGTAAAGAGGTTGCCATGTTCGTCGTACTTAGAGCCCTCTTCCTTTACCCACGTGCCCACCACTTGAACGGTCTTGCCGAGCTTTTCAGCGCGTGCGACGTCAGCGTACTCAATCGAGCTATCGCCCAGCGCGAACCAAGCCACGACTCCAAGCACAACAATTACGATTCCGGCGATGACATAACGTTTTTGCATATGTGCCTCAGGTCAGGTTTTTCATCCGTCGTTCTAGTCGTGCTAGACGTGCATCAACTCGTGCAAGGTACACGGCAATGCCTGCCCAGATAATCAGGGCTGCAGTCAGTACGACGTATAGGGGTTCATTTGTCAGCAATTCATTCATGATTTCTCCTTTGTTACAGAGCGTTCAAGCGTCAGTGCCCTGTATCGAATGTTCATCAGCCAGAAGTACACAAGCGTAAAAGAGAATAGCGAGAGAAGGAAAACGAGCTGCTTCGTGAGGTTGATGGCGTCGGACTTGGCACTAAGCAACGGACCGATGTTTGTGTCATCCGAGCTGCCAGGGTGAAGTCCTGGCGCGAGACGTGGAAGGATGAAAATCAGGAACGGTACGGTTACAAAGGCAATGATTGAGTATACGCTGCTAAGGCGCGCGCGCACTTGCTCGTCGTCAATAGATGCACGCAACACGAAGTAAGCCGCATAGACAAGCAACAACAAGAAAATGGTTGTCTGACGTGGATCCCAGTTCCAGTACTCACCCCAGTTGAACTTCGCCCAAACAGCACCGGTGAGCGTTGCTAGAATGGTGAACAGTGTACCTACACTTGCCGCAGACGCAGACATTGCATCGTCTTCGAGAGACCGCGATTTCAAATACTTGATGCCAAACACCATTGCAACGAGATAAGCAATGAACGCCACCCATGCCATCGGCACATGGAAAAAGATAATCCGCGCACGCTCTTCGAGTCCGATAATGTAAGGCAACGTAATGAAGGGATCGACAGCCACCAAGCTCCCATCACCAGCACGCACGACAGTGTCCGATGGTCCGCGCCGAACGTTGAGAATGATGTTGCGTCCGATGTGCTGACGGAGTACTGCCGCAGATCCCGGTGTTGTGATACACGACGCATGTAGGTGACGATTACGTGTGTCTACAAGTGATACCAACGTCTCGCTGGTGCCTGCTTGCGGACTACAATAGAACGGCACCGTCTTCGCGGTGTCTGCTCGTGTGGCTATGATGACGTCGGCCAGCGAACCACCAATGGGAGGCAACAGAGCAAGAACCACGGTCGACGTCACACATACGATTACGAGCACGCGCCACCAGAGGGGCTTGCGTATGCGAATGGACGGTAGGAACCCAAGTAGGACTCCGAGCAGGGCTGCTCCGAGCATTAGGACAGACTTCATAGACGACAAAGTTACGGCTAATGACGTTTAGGAGGACGTTACCGCCTGCGGTGCTTGGTTAGCGTAAGGGTGTTTGCACCATTGCCACCCGGGGCAGGATCGTAGGCGATGTCATCCATCACGCGGGTCATAAGGAGAATGCCCAAGCCCCCTCGCCGATGATCCATGAAATATCTACGCATATCGGGTAGTTCTGCTGTAGCAGGGTCGAAGGCGTCTGCGGTATCGGTGATGTGCACGCGTACTTCAGATTTGTCGATGTGTACCACAACGGATATGCTCTTCGTGGCATCGCCGCGGTATGCATGCCTGATAAGATTCGACACCGCCTCATCGACGGCTAGCACGATTCCATTTTCTTCGAACTCTGTGAAGCCGAGTGTGCCGATGTGTTGCTGTATGTACACGCGTACAGACTGAAGGTGCTTCGTCGACGCAGGAATGGTAAGGGGCTCGATATGGTGCTCAGCAATCGTCATTCGTCTTGTGGAAAGGTGTCGAGCGCGATTTCAACCGATAAGTGAATTTCAAACAGAACTGGAAATCCGAGAAGATCAAAGACAGTAAACACTTTTGGTTTCATCGCCGCGAGTTTGATGTCACCACCAGAGGCACGAACACCTTCGATGAAAACCATGAATACGCCAAGTCCTGCACTGCTGATGTACTCTAGTTCGGCAAAGTCTACAACAATGCGATTACAGCCTCCGGCAATCACACCGTGCATTGTTTCCTCTAGTCGTGTAGCGGTATGTGCGTCGAGGTAACCGTTCAGTCGCACCACGCAACATCCGTTAGGTTGTGTCTCCGATGTCACATCAAAATTCTTGTTCATGTATTGTCTCCGCGCACGATAAGCGCCACGATAGTAATGTCGTCATGCGAATCTTCGTCGCCCGCATGGGCTTCCAATAATTGCAGCGTGTTTCGCACAACGTCTTTTGCTGTCGTGGGCGTGTGGGCATCTAACATTGCCATGATGGCAGCCAAGCCAATCTCCGTCATGGTCGCATCGCGGCGCTCCGTAACGCCGTCAGTCGTGAGCAGGCATATGTCCCCTGCCTCCACCGTAATCACGATTTCCTCGAGCGACGCATCGAATACTGCTGGTGGAACAATGCCAATAGCAACACCGCCCGGTATAATCACCGAGGTCTCAGTACCCCTGCGTAGGAGTGTCGGGGTATGACCTGCGCGTGCAAACCGTAACGCACGACAATCGCTGGTAAATTCTACACACGTCATCGTGATGTA
>JBKJNB010000110.1:0-3550 GCA_046595995.1 Candidatus Kapaibacteriota bacterium | reverse complement strand
GTATTTTGAGCGCTTGAGACAAACAGTCAAATACCGTGACGACCTCGTCGTCATGGAGCAGCTTGCGAATGTGTACGAAGTGCGACAGGATTCTGCGAAACTCAGAGCCATCATTCAGGAACTCGAGGCCCTTGAGGAGCAGTATCGCGCAAGCAAAGAATACTACAGGATTATGACGGGTCTATACGGTCGCAGCAAAATGCTCGACAAAATGCAGGACGCCCAAGCAAAGGGCGCATCTCTCAAGTAAGGAACGACAATGGCTAACAACCAGAACAATCAGAACGATCCACCGCAACAGCAGATGACGATTGAACTAGGTGAAAAAGAAGCTGAAGGCATCTACTCGAACCTTGCCATCATCTCACATTCTCCCGCAGAATTTGTCATCGACTTCACGCGTATTCTTCCCGGCGTCCCAAAGGCCCGTGTGCATGCCCGTATCGTGATGACCCCCCAGCACGCCAAACTCCTGCTTAACGCACTTGCAGACAACATTGGCAAGTACGAAGCTCAATACGGCGAAGTCGCTGTAGACCACCAGCAGCCGCCGTTCCCACCCGGACTAGCCAACATCAACTAGTCTTGCGTATCTTTGCTGTTCTATTCCAGAACGTCAAATCCTAGGACTATTCCATGAAACGCACCTACCAGCCGAGCAAGCGCAAGCGCGTGAACGTGCACGGCTTCCGTGCTCGCATGGCCACGAAGAACGGTCGCAAGGTACTTGCTCGCCGCCGGGCTAAGGGCCGCGCTCGTCTCTCTGTCTCTTCTGAACGTTAAGACAACGAACGTCATGCTCTTGCAGCCGTTAAAGGGTCACGGATCCTTTGAACGGATTCTCAAGACCGGACGCCGCACATCGAGCGGGACGCTGTCACTAACGCTTGGGGTTGGGTCGGTTGAAACCGACACCATCAACGTGGGCGTGTCGGTACCTCGTCGCAATGTTTCCTCGGCTGTTATTCGCAACCGGATTAAGCGGCTCTTACGCGTGGCTATAAATCAGACCGTTCAAGAACATGACGTTCGATGCCGCATGCGCGGTGTGAACGCCATCGTTGCTATTTGGCGTTCGGCGCCGCCGAGCGCCGCGCTAATCCGCCTACGTGATGTTTATCCCACGGTCGACGCCGTGTTAAAACGCGCACTCGATGCATGTCCTCCTATGCCGGGCGCAAAAGAATCATGAGGCCCTCCACCGACCCCACAGCCCCTTCTCCGTTTGCCTGGGTTGCAATTGGTCTGATACGTATTTATCAGACCGCCATCTCGCCCCTCTTTCCTGCGTCCTGCAGATTCTCTCCGACCTGTTCGACCTACACGCTCGAAGCAATTCGTGTTCACGGTTTGCTACGTGGCTCGTGGCTTGGCGTGCGCCGGATTTCAAAGTGTCATCCCCTCCACGCCGGTGGTATTGATAATGTGCCACCCGCTACAAAACACCATTAGAATTAGACATGGATCGCAGATCACTTATCGGCATCGTTCTCATTGCTGTCGTCATTGGCGCATGGGTGTTCTATCAGGGTTCGGTTACCACGCGGGATGTAACGCCCGAGAAGACTGCTGAACTACTTGAGAAACAAGACTCTGCAAAAGCCGCTTCGGGTAATGGTGCCGCTGTTGGCGGTGCGCAAGGCGATTCTGCGCGAAGCGCAGCCCCTTCTGTCCCTTCACCAGGGATTGCTCTAGCCGACTCGAACAAGTCGGAACGTATGCTTACGATTGAAACCGATCTGCTACGCGTGCGCTTGAGCTCGAAGGGCGGAACGATAAAATCGTGGACATTAAAGAATTTTAGACCATGGTACAGTGCATTCGATTCGCTGGCATTCGTCGACCTTGTGCAGCCGTACATGCAGGAGTATTCGTTCTGGTTTCGTTCGACAAACGGACCGCGTGTGGATGGGAAATCGATTGACTTTGTGTGGGATGCACTGTCGGACACCATTCGCCTAACGGGTACACAAACCGCAACGGTTCGTGCTGTAGCACGCACTGCTGATGGCGGATCGATCGAACGAGCATTTACGTTTGCGGGCAGCAAGTACGACGTCCGTACAAGCCTTACGCTCGACCGGATGGAGTCCGTAATTCCGCAGACCAATCGTTAC
The DNA here is from genome assembly GCA_046595995.1 of Candidatus Kapaibacteriota bacterium. Lineage (GTDB taxonomy): Bacteria > Bacteroidota > Ignavibacteria > Kapaibacteriales > Kapaibacteriaceae > JAWXBR01. The sequence continues at coordinate 1,433 of JBKJNB010000110.1, read as the reverse complement.
ATCAATCTCGAATGGAGCAAAGGCATACGGTATCAGGAGAGTTCGACTGTCGATGAGTCGAATAACGCCGTAGCCATCGTATCGACGAATGGTGAAGTACGTGAGATGGATGCTGGTGACTTCAACCAGCCGAAGTCTGAAATGATTTCAGGAAGCATCGATTATGCCGCAACACGAAGCAAATACTTCGTCGTAGCGATGATACCACCACCTGGCTTCAGCGGAACCGTCTACACCACAGCATTCAAGTATGGGGCTCCGGAAGGGGGCACCATCGAAGAGTTCGGGATGACGTACAAGCTGCCATACAAAGGTGGACGTCAGACGTATGACATGACGCTGTATGCCGGACCCATGCAGTACGATACACTTGCATCGTACGGTCTTACGGGTGTTATGAACTTCGGTTGGAAGTGGATCGTGAAGCCAATTGGTGAGTACTTCATGCTACCCACTCTGCGGCTAATCCACGCGGGCATTCCCAACTACGGCATTGCAATCATCCTGTTTGCAATTCTCATGAAGATCTTGTTGTACCCACTTTCGATTCAGCAGATGAAGTCGGCGCAGAAGATGCAACTCGTTGCACCTATCATCGGCGAGATGCGAGAGAAATACAAAGACGACATGAAGACGCAGCAGCAGGAGACCATGAAGATCTATTCCGAATACGGAATAAATCCGGCAGGGGGCTGCTTGCCGCTGTTGTTGCAGATGCCATTTCTGTACGCCCTTTATGCCGTACTCAACCTGAATGTCGAATTACGTCAGGCGGCGTTCCTGCCGTTCTGGATTACCGACTTGAGCGTACCGGACGTAATCCTAAGTCTGCCGTTTAAGCTTCCGCTGTTCAACATTGACAAATTCTCAGGCCTGGCACTTGTAATGGGCGCGACGCTGTTTATTCAGCAGAAGCAGACCATACAGGATCCGCGACAAAAGGCCATGGTATACATCATGCCTGTGATGCTTACGCTGATGTTCTCGACGCTTCCGTCCGGACTCAATTTGTACTACCTCATATTCAACATTTTGGGTATTGGCCAGCAAGTGTACATGACGAAGTTCAGTCGTAACAAGCCGACACTAGACGACTTGCGTAAAATGCCGAAGAAAGAGTCTTGGCTACAGAAACGCATGGCCGACGCGCAGGCCATGGCCGACCAGCGCGCCGGTGGCACTGGTGGGTCGCGTCCAAGTGGCAACGGTACCCAGGCCGGAAATCGTCCGCCCCAAAGCCCCAAAAAGGGTGGCGGAAACAGCAAAACGCCGCGACTCGGAAAACGCAAATAATCAGTTCGTATAAACGAAAGCAATTGTAACTTTAGATCTGTTTTCTGGTCTTCTCGGCCGTGGTCGACCCATGGGTCAGCACCATTCTAAATGGCCTGGAGCCTTGCCTTGTCATCCAATTATTTTATTACACAGCAAAG
>JBKJNB010000068.1:0-2698 GCA_046595995.1 Candidatus Kapaibacteriota bacterium | reverse complement strand
ACGCGACATACACTGCGAATGGCGTGGGTGAGTCTTCTGCCATCTTCAACAACGATTCCCCTATCGGACGTCAACTCTCGCGCACCGTACAAATCATCGTCGAGACTCCACTGCGATAAGGGAACAGAACACTGTCAACAGCACAAGTAACAGCACAAGCAACACATGCATAAACACCTGCCGCACATCGATTCGCCCATTGATTTGCGTAAGCTTTCAGAAGCTGATCTTCGTGTGGCAGCCGACGAGGTGCGCGAGTACCTCATCGATACGATTACCAATGTTGGTGGCCACTTCGGTGCCGGCCTTGGTGCTGTTGAACTAACGGTTGCGTTGCACTACGTCTTCAATACTCCGCAAGACAAAATCGTATTCGATACGGGTCATCAGGGGTATCCGCACAAAATCCTTACCGGACGTAAAGGTCAACTGCATACCATCCGCCAGAAAGAAGGCCTCTCGGGCTTTCTCAAGCGTGGTGAAAGCGAATACGACGACTTCGGCGCTGGGCACGCCTCTACGTCTATCTCCGCTGCGCTCGGAATGGCTGCTGCTCGCGATCAACTCAAAGAGAACTACAAAGTTGTTGCGGTTATTGGTGACGGGGCTATGACAGGGGGCTTGGCGTACGAGGCAATGAATAACTGCGGCATACTCAAAACCGACATTCTTGTTGTGCTGAACGACAACAACATGTCTATCGCACCAAATGTGTGGGCGCTGTCGAACTACTTCTCTGAATTGTTTGCGTCGCCTGCTGGACGCAAACTGCGAGAAAGCATTATTGATGTAACCGACCGCATGGATGTTGTTGGCGATCGCATCCGCAACCTCGCGCAACGTGTAGAAGGTGGCGTAAAAGCCTTTATTACGCCTGGTATGTTGTTCGAAGCACTCGGCTTTCAGTACTTCGGTCCGGTAAACGGCCACAACATGCCGCAGCTTGTAAAAATCCTTAAGAACATTCGCGAGATCAAGGGTCCGGTCCTACTCCACGCCATCACACAAAAGGGCAAAGGATACGGTCCAGCCGAACGCGACCACCAGTTCCTGCACGCTATTGGCAAAGTCGACAAGATTAGTGGCAAGTCCCTTGCGACCCCTCCTCCTAAGCCCCTTCCGCCAACGTACCAGAAGGTGTTTGGCGATGCATTAGTTGAGATCTGTTCCGTGAATCCGAATGTGGTGGGAATTACGGCGGCAATGCCGGACGGCACCGGACTCGACGTTTTGCAGAAGCAATTTCCTAAGAGAGTTTACGATGTCGGTATTGCAGAGGGTCACGGCGTAACCTTTGCAGCAGGCCTTGCGACGCAGGGCATCGTACCTGTCGTTGCCATTTACAGCACGTTTTTACAACGCGCATTCGACCACATCACGCATGACGTTGCTATGCAGCACTTACACGTCGTGTTTGCGCTCGACCGTGCGGGCCTCGTAGGTGCAGATGGTCCGACACACCACGGTGTTCTCGACCTCGCATACATGCGGCTCATCCAGGGCATGGTTGTTATGGCGCCGAAGGATGAGCAGGAATTGCGCGACATGTTATGGACGTCCATCCATACGTATACAAGTGGTCCGGTTTCGATTCGCTACCCACGCGGCAACTCCGTAGGAGTGCCCATAAAGCCCATGCAATCGTTGCAGCTCGGCAAAAGCGAAACATTGCGCACCGGAACCGACCTGGCCATCGTCGCCATTGGCACCATGGTAAGTCCGTCTATGGCCGCCGCCGAACGCCTCGAAAAAGAAGGCATTTCCGTCGAAGTCGTCAACGCCCGCTTCGTAAAACCCCTAGACACCATGATGCTCGACGACGTGGCATCGCGCATCGGCCGCATCATCACTGTCGAAGATGGCCAGGTCCAGGGCGGATTTGGCTCTGCCGTCGCCGAATACCTCACGCAGCACCACGCCCGAACCACCGACCTAAAGATCCACGGAATCCCCGACCTCTTCGTAGACCACGGCACGCAAGAAGAGCTCCTTCACGAGCTCCTCCTCGACGCCGACGGCATCACAGCAGTCGCCAAAGACTTCCTCTCCGACGCCGTAATGAAAAATGTGCTACGGTAGCCCTATCTTTGTGGCTACATGATTCCGTAGCTCAGCTGGTTAGAGCATTTGACTTTTAATCAAAGGGTCCTGGGTTCGAGTCCCAGCGGGATCACTCCGACTCTCCACAGTCGAAGCAAACTTCCGTCAGTAACTTCGTCTTGCCACCGCCTACGCGGTGCAGCATGCGCAATTACTGACGGTTTTTTTATGCGATTGTCGTACTACCTCGATAAACCCAAAGCCGAACGAAACTCAGTGATGATGAACATCGCGTTCCGTGCGCAGCGCCTTCGATTTGGCACCGGCGTCGCACTTTCGCCGAAACACACGATCGTGCTTGCGAATAACTTGCGGCAGTTCCCGGTGCTCGCCCATCGTCGTCGTACGTTGATTCATCGTTCATTCTCCTCGCAGCTGAGTTCCGCCTCGATCTGCTCAATGCTGGGGAGATTGGTGTCTAGCGGGTCGGGCAATGCGCGCACGAGTTGGTATTCCTCCACGCCGATAGGCTTGCCGATTCCGGAGAGCGCATATTCGGCGACGAGGCGGTTCTCGGTTTTGCAAAGCAGAAGGCCGATCGTGGGATTGTCGTCCGGTGCCTTGATTTGGGCATCCACGGTGGCGAGATAGAAGTTCA
>JBKJNB010000086.1:0-15704 GCA_046595995.1 Candidatus Kapaibacteriota bacterium | reverse complement strand
CACCCGTGCGCCAGTGCTCTTGCGAGCCCTTGACTTGCATGTGTTAAGCATGCCGCCAGCGTTCGTCCTGAGCCAGGATCAAACTCTCCGTTGTAGAAGTGTTTGTCTTAGCTTCTTGTTTGTTGCCTACACCTTGCGGCTTCAGCTGCTGGCGATGCCCGAAGGCATCACTTCGCGTGCCGTCCAGCGACTCCTAAAAGCCACCTTCCGACGTTTTTGTTGTTTTCGATCTCGGATTTCTCTCATCGTTGTTTTGACGGAGGAAGTTTAACAGCAGTCAATAATCAGAATTGCTCCTAATCACCGCCACCGAAATTCTTACCTCTTATAGTCCAGTAGCTTCTGCCAGCCTCACTTACGTAAGACTAACCGCTTGTCTGGACCTCCCTCGGAGTTTCCTCCTTGGGGGTTCGTTTGCTTCCCGTTGTCAAAGAACACCGAAAAAAACAGGGTAAAACCACTGGCTCAACCCTGTGTCCCCACTCCCATCGTGTTTGCAGGGGCGACAAAAGTATGGGTTTTCTCCGTCTCTACCAAATGGTAATGCGATGATTATACAGTCTTGGTTATCCACACTTTCCACAATGGCTATATCGGGGCGTGTCACACCGCCATATACAGCCTTATCATTGCCCAATGATCTTTGGCCGTGAACACGAACTCTCGGCAAAACAACACTCGTGCATGCTTGGGCCGAAGGGCGCGACAAGAAACGAACAACGCTCTTTCTCGAATCGGCGTGTTCGATTCCCATTGGTAATGTCGACGTCGGACGTCTGGAAGCACTACAGCCCTGGGCCGATGTTGTTGCACAACTGCACGAAAAACTCACAACAGAATCGAATACGTCTTCTGATGCCCCCACACCCTCAGTCACCAATGACAAGGGTAAGCCACAACACAAACTCGACGTCCGCAAACTCATGCGCGACGCAGCGCCTGCGTGGCTCTGGGCACTGCCCTTTGTTGGCGAAGGAGCACACGCCGACTCGATACCGACACCCGCAAACTGCTGATGTACGCCACGGCGGAAGGCGAAGAATTCACGACGTATGTACTTGAGCGACTAACGAAGAAAGATCCGATGGAGCTGCTCGATGAGCTCCATGCGGCGACAACGATGGGATTGATTATGCAGCGCGGCGCCGGAAGGTTGTATGCAAATACAACAACGGGAATCTTCGGCTTCTCACACGCCCTGTTTCACAAGGCGTTGTACGACGGATTGCTGGATATGCAGAAGCAACACCTGCATCAGCAATGTTTTCAGTTGCTGAAAGCGGAGTGGGATCGACTCGCGGACACCAAGCAGCGTACGACGACCCTTGCTACGAAGCTTATCGCACATGCTAGTAAATGTGAGGAATGGACGTCCGTAGCCGAGGTGGACCTTACTTCAGCGCAGGAATTCTGGAAGGCATTCAACGAGGGCGAGGCCCTTGCCATGATTACGAAGGTGCTTGCGGCCAACGAAGTAGCAGACGGGCTTATGGCAGACGGGCTTATGGCAGACGGGTTTGTGGCAGATGGGCTTGTGGCAGATGGGCTTGTGTCTGAACGTGCAGAGGCGCTGTTCCTGCGCGGCAAGAATTGGTTCCTTTCGCGGTAGGTTCGATGCAGCCAAGAGCGACTACATGGCAGCGGAATCGTTGCTCCGAAGCATCGGCATCGTTGAGAAGGCGCTGGACGCCGTCATCGGACGGTACTCGGGTGCTTATAAATACACCCCACAACCGTTCGGCTGGGGTTTCGTATTTTTGCACCCTGCCTGCCTTATACTGTACTCATCCAACGGATATCCATGGCCAAACCCCTGAGCGTCTTGTTGGTGTCGAGCGAGGTCTATCCGTTCATCAAAACCTCTGAACTGGCCGATGTGTGCTACGCACACTCTCTCGGAGTGCGCGAAATCGGACATGATATTCGCGTTATGCTACCCAAGTACGGGTTTATTTCAGAGCGCAAGAATCGTATTCACGAAATCAACAGGCTACGGGATATTCCCATTCCTGTCGGACCTGAATCGTTTCCTGCGACGGTTAAATCTTCGTCGATTAACAACCCACGCGTTAAAGTTCAAGCGTACATCACGACGAACACAAACTTCCTCGATGTGAACAAAGGCCTGATGGCCGATAACACAACAGGCATTGAGTTTCCAAATAACGATGAACGCTTCATCTTCTTTAATCGCACCGTTCTCGAAACGTGTATGCTTCTGGGCTGGTTCCCAGACGTCATCCACTGCGTAGGTTGGCAGACGGCGCTTATTCCCGCATACATACGAACGCAATTCCCGAATGAGTTCCGTAAGACGAAGATTGTCATGACGATCTCCGACTTCGAAGATCAGGGAATCTTCCCTCTCAAGACCCTTGCCAAGACGGGACTGAACGACGAAGCGCAGATGGCCGGCAAGTACAAAGCCAAGACGAATTTCTTAAGGCTCGGCCTTGCTTACGCCGATCGTGTAACGACCCTGTCGCCAGAGTATGCCGCCGAGCTTCTTGCCAACAAGGAGTTCAAAGACAACTGGTTGCCGCTACTGAAAAAGAAACCGCTTACTGGCATTCCACATGGCGTTGACTTGATGCAGTGGAATCCGAAGACCGATACGTGCGTGAAACCGAAGTTCGACGCGAAAGACACGTCAGGCAAACAGATTGCGAAGGAGTTGTTGCAACGCCTTTCCGATCTGCCAGATCGCCCCGACGTTGCCGTTGTATCGTTTGTAGGTCCGCTGACTGAAGCTCGTGGCGCCGACCTTGTCGCTCATGTAATCCCTGATCTCGTGAAGGAAAACGTGCAGGTGATTATTGCGACTGAAATTCCGTCGCCTATGAAGAAGACGTTCGACGCTTTAGTAAAGAAGTATCCGCACGACGTTGCTCTCAAGCTCTGCTTTGACGAAGAATACCTGCATGCTCTCATGGCAGGCTCCACGCTGCTTCTGAAGCCATCTCGCCAGGAAGTTAGCGGACAGTTTCAGCGTATTGCCCTGGTGTACGGTACTATCCCAGTCGTTCGTGCGATAGGGGGCCTTGCAGAGGGGCTTACAGAGGTAGACGAAGTAAAGGGAACGGGCAATGCCTTCATCCTAAAGAAGGGCGATGCCGCGGACTTACTCAAGACCGTAAAGCGTGCGTTAAAACTGCGCGAACAACAAGCTGTGTGGAACAGCGTCGTCCAACGCGCCATGACAACCAACGTGGGTTGGGGACTTTCGGCAATCCCGTACGACGAACTGTATCGCAACTTGATGAAGGAAGCCAAGTAACTGTGCGTGTTATGATCTTCGAACTGCGCTCTCTCCGCGCAGTTCTCTGCGTTATGTGTTTGGTAGGTTTCATTACCGGATGTAACGATAAGCCCACCGATATTGCGATTGACCTTACTCCGGGCACGGACACGCTCTATGCGTCATCGTCACTGGATACTAGCATTATGCTAGCAGCCACCGCAACGTCCCTGCGTCCGCCCATACTCAACAGCACGTATGTGTTGTTTGGCAAGACAGCGGATAGCGAAGGGAGGATGTTCATCGAGTTTATAAACTATCCTAGCATCGGTGCGGCTGCTGACTACGAAGTCATCGAGTCACATCTGCAATTGTTTCCGCAATCGTATCGCTACGGCGACACGAACAATCGCGACCTGGGCATCGTCGCCTATGATCTTAAGCGCGAGTGGCCCTTAAATGCTACGTGGGATACAGTGTGGGCTCCGGATGGAAGTACGACATATTATTCGACAACAGACCCAACGGTAAGCACATACTCACAGACGCTCACTGCTACCGATTCTATCGTAAATGTTCCGTTCGCTACTGACGCAACGAAACGCTGGCTAACGCTTGGTGCTGATTCAACAACGCGCTCGCAACTTTTCGGCGTGGTGCTGTTACCTACTGCAACTGGCTCGATTACTTCGTTCCGAAATCTGAGCGGTGCGGCGCAACCCATGCGTCTGCGTGTGGTATACAAACACAAGGACAGTACGACAAACGATACAACGTATCTGACGAGCGCTGTTGCAACATTTGTCGACACACCTCTACCTGCACCCGAAGAGCTGCTTGCGCAAGGTGCACGCATTCATAGCATAAAGTTCTCGTTGGACCTTACACGATTGCCGCGCAACGCAATGATTCTTGGTGCGAAGTTCACGGCAACTGCAGATAAGGCGAACAGTACGATTGGTACACTTGGCATTGATGAGGTTCTCTCACTAACGTATGCGCCCGCAGACGGTAGCACTCCGGTGGAGTACATCTCGCGTATCGATGCTGCGACGAATGCCTACTTGTTTGTGGACCTTACATACGCCGTGCAGGAAATTCTACGAGAAGGCAGTAAGGGCACCCTTGTCCTCAGTCCGTTCGACAACTATGAGCTTTGGCGGATGAATCGCATTCGCATACACAATATGCAAGCCGACTCAACGGTACGACCACGTCTGTCAATTATCTACACTGTTCCAGCACTCCTGAAATGATGCGCAGACTTCTAACGTTCGGACTTCTCACAGTCGTCGTATCCGTGGCAATGTCTGCTCAGGGTGGCTCGTATTACTCTGCGCTTGGCATCGGCGACATCCGTCGAAGTGTTGGTGCACTCTACGATGCATTCGCAGGTACGTCTATTGCAATGCCCACCGATCATGGCATTAACACTGTAAATCCTGCACTCCTTGGAATGACACCCTACACAAGGCTGCAAGCGGGCTATCGGTTCAACCAATACAGCATTGCGAGTGGCGACCGCTCGACGAGTCAGAATAATGGCGAGATCGACGGACTCCTCGCTCTGTTCAGCGTTGACACTGCGGCTGGCTTCGGCATTACACTGGGCGTGTTGCCATATTCAACAGTGAACTACGCGTCTTCGCAAGTCATTACAACGCAGTTCGAAGGCACGACTATTACTGGCCGCTCGAATCAGATTGGCGAAGGCGGTATCTCTCGATTTGTTCTCGGCGCTTCGGTAAGACCGCTGCAAAGTCTTTACGTGGGTCTCATGATTCAAGGGTTTTTGGGCACTACACGCTACAGCGATCAGGTGCTCATCGACGGCTCGGGCTTCAACAGCGTTACGTCGGCGTCGACGTACGACATACGCGGCCTCATGGGCCGGGCCGGCTTGTTCTGGCGCCTTACAGACGACTTCTCAATCGGTGCCATCGTCTCAGCAGGTGGCGACGCTTCCGTTCGTCAAACCGACCGCATAGTAGGTGTTGCGCCTAGTCGCCTGTTCCTCGACACGTCGATTATAACTAATTCCACTACTGCCCTACCAATCACATTGGGCGGTGGTGTCTCGTGGCAGACCGGAAAGTTTTTACTCGGCGCTGACATCGAGTATTCTGACCTGTCGAAGATCACAGCGCATCCGCGCGCTGATGCTGCGCTTGGCTCATCTATACACATCAGTGCTGCGGTCTCGCGTCCCGGAGACCCTTCGACTTCGGCCCCTTACTTCGATCGGTGGGGTTATCACGGAGGAATTGGTTACGATAAATCGTACGTGACGTATGCTGGATCGACCATTGCAGATTACTATGCTGCACTTGGTGTTGACCTACCCGTTGGCGGTTCAGCCATTCTTGATGCGGCGATTCAAGGGGGCCGCCGCGCCAGAGACGACGGCGAGGGTCTGTCTGAATGGTTCGGACGTCTTACTGTTACGCTAAGCATTGGCGAGACGTGGTTTAAGCCGTTTGCACGCGAGTGATGACGTTTGTTGTGGAACGTCCTTCCAATAACGGAATCACAACGACGCGTCCACCCGCAGCTTCAACGAGATCGGCACCGACAATCGTGTCACGCGTGTAATCGCCACCCTTCACAAGAACATCAGGCAACAAGGCTTCGATTAGACGCTGTGGTGTGTCTTCCTCGAATACCACGACGTGGTCTACCGCGCGCAACGCACTCAAGACAGCTGCACGGTCTTCGCAGGTGTTAACGGGACGTTCGGGTCCTTTCAGGCGCGTGACGGATTCGTCACTATTAAGACCAACGACCAGGATGTCACCCTCAGCTCGAGCGGCTGCGAGATACGTCACGTGGCCTGCATGCAGAATATCAAACACTCCGTTTGTAAATACGATGCGCTGATGATGACCACGCAGTTCAATGCGCAGCGCTTCGAGGTCATCGGCGGTTGACGTAGCATGAAATGCCATCTCTACTCCTCTGCAGGAATAGCGTTGAGCAAAGCTTCGCGCGTTATCGGAACGATCCCTGGCACTTCGACCACGACACCAGCGGCAACATTCGCAAGAGCAGCCGCTTCACGCACAGACGCACCACCTGCAATCATGGCCGCAAGCGTAGCAATGGTTGTATCGCCTGCACCTGATACATCGGCTACTGCTTGTGCAATTGTAGGTACCGAACTCACGCTGCCATCACGCTCGAACAACATCATGCCCGAAGCACCAAGTGTAAGCAACACATTTTCGCATTCGAGACGTTCCAGGAGTTCACGTCCGGCGCGCAGTACATCGTCGTCCGACTGAATCGTATAACCCAATACATCTTGCGCTTCTTTACGATTCGGCTTTACCAGAAAAGCACCTTTGTAAGCAAAGAAGTTGTTGTGTTTCGGATCGACGAATGTTCGAATGCCGCGATCGTGTGCGTGGCGCATCACGCGTTCTATTAGGCCCGTAGACAGCAATCCTTTGTTGTAGTCTGCAAGGACAATGCCTCGCAGGCTACCATGCTGTTCAAGCGTTGCAATGATTGCATTAGCATCACTAATGGAAACATCGCTGCGGACCTCGCGATCGAGACGAAGCAACTGTTGGCTGTTTCCGATGACTCGTGTCTTTACCGTGGTCGGACGGTCGAGCGACACCGCTATACACGTTGCGTCGAGTCCGGCCTCCGTTGCAACCTGCCGCAGCATACGTCCCGTAGCGTCATCACCAACAACGCCACACAACAACGCGGTCGCTCCAAGTGTTTGAATGTTAGCCGCTACGTTGGCAGCACCACCGAGGTGATAGGTTTCCCTATCGACATCGACAACGGGCACGGGTGCTTCGGGTGATACACGCGTTACCTGACCCCAGAAGTAGCGGTCGAGCATAACGTCGCCGACAACAGCAATCTCTGCATCCCGAGCCGATTCAAGCAGCGCACGTGTACGCTGCCTCGATAGATCGTGCATGCGGCGTCCTTACTCCGTAGTCTTGGTGACAGCAGTAGGCCTGCTTGCCATCTGCCGATCCAGGAGAAAAATCGACGGTCCGTCACTACCAACCATCTTTAGATGTTCAATGATTTCAATCACCTGCGATTCTTCTTCGACCTGCTCGTTGATAAACCACTGCAGAACAATTTGTAGCGGAAGATCCTTCTCCTGCACCGCCAGCTCATACAGCACATTAATCCGTTCGGTTATCGCCACTTCGTGTTTGCGCACGAGTTCGAACACCTCTACGGCATTCTTAAACTTTCTCTGCGGTGCCTCGATTTGCAGCAGCGTAACACTCGCACCACGTCCGTGTACGAAGTCATACAACTTCATCGCATGCATCGTCTCTTCATGCCACTGAATCCGCATCCAATGTGCAAAGCCCTGCAGGCTGCTGTCTGTGAACCACGATGCCATCGACAAATACAGGTACGCACTCTGAAATTCGGCCTGAATCTGTTCATTGATCGCATCGACGAGCTTTTCCTTCATCGCCATGGTGTTTTCCTTGTAGTAGATTGCAAAACTACGGTCTCGACTTGCAGGAATGGGGAGTAAAACATAGTTTAACGTCCATGGTAAAGATTATCACAAAAATCGGCAACTCGCAGGGCATCATCTTCGACACAGTGTTGCTTGAGATGGCGCACCTCAAAGCGGGTGACCAGGTGAACATTGTTGTCCACGAAGGCGGCACGATAACCATCACTCCCATACGGCCACGTATTACTCGAGAAGAGGTATCGAAGGTCATCGATTCCGTCATGGATGATTACGCCACGACGCTTCAGAACCTTGCGTGAACAATGATCCGGCGCATGTGGTTCACCTAACGCTGGACATTGTCATGGAGATCCATGATAAGTCCATCGCTCGTTTTGGTGTGTCGTCGGGAATTCGCGATTTACCTTTGCTCGAATCCGCCGTTGCAGCTCCCCAGGCAACGTTCGACGGGGCGTCTCCTTTCGAAGACTTAATAGAGATAGCCGCAGCATACCTATTCTACCTAAGTCGCAATCATGCATTTGTAGATGGCAACAAACGCACATCGCTAGCCGCATGTATTACGTTCCTTCGCTTGAATGACATCACAACAAATTCAGATTCAGCAGAATTAGAGAAGATTGCGCTGGACCTTGCATCGAGTACTCTCGATCGTCAGGAAACGACAACACGACTACGCACTTTTTTAGAGCGCACATGATATCGAAGAGCATTCACGTTGCGATAATCATTTTTACTGGTGTGCTTCTGCTAAGCACACATGCGTTATTCAACGTGAGCGTATGCTCCGCCCAGTCGAAGGTCGGCGTGAGCATGATCCGTGACAAGTCGCAGACCCGCACATACACCGTAACCTACGTACCTCCAGCGGGCTCGGCATTTGCGTCTGCTACGTTCAGCGACACCGTGTTTTGCGGGGCAGTTGTCTACACCATGCATGGAGTACGCGAGCTAGTGCGTCCGATGACGCGTGTGGACTCCGCCTTTTACAGAACCACCCTAACATTTCCCGATTCCACTCTCAGCGTTATGCTTGACGTGTGTCTGCCTACAGAACAACTGCCGGATGGCGATCGTAACAAATGCACAAGCAATCATGGACAAACTCAGTATCAAGTCAGCTCCGACGCACGTTATTATCGATCAATTCGGTAAAACAAGGCTCTGGGAAGTAGGGGGCTCCTCGACTTCTGGCGACAAGCTTGCGGTCGAAGTCGAGAAGCTATTGAAGTAATCTGCCATCTGCGCGCTGCATTCCGCGCTAGGTGCTGCAAGGTTCCAGCCAAAATTATGAGGAGTCGTCATCAATAAACTTCTTTATTTAATCGTACTCGCATTCTGCGCTGGCGCTTCCTGCGGCTTAAGCGCTCCTACTGCTCTGGCTCAGGATTCGACCCCAAAAGTTGGCGTGAGCACAGAGCAGGTTCCTGGTCCTTCGGGCACGTACGATGTTACATATGTACCACCTGGTACTTCGGTGTACGCCACGAGCGCATCTGTGGACACAATTTTTTGCGCTGCCCATGTGCGTACCATGCATGGCGGACGCACCATTGTGCTACCGATGTTGCGCCTCGACACCGCATTGTATCGAGTCCGCCTGGTTCTGCCGGACTCCACATACCACGTTAGACTTGAGATCTGCATTCCAACCGAACGATTGCCCAACGGAATCATGGAGTTCGCATATCAATCAGATGCCTTGCCATTGCTTCCCAATACAGCAATGGACATCCTTGACAACGTCGACTCGGCCCTAGCGTTCGAACGAACGATGTACCCATGGAATTTCTACGCCTACTATCAGTACTGGCAGAAAGCCGGAGCATTGTTTGTTCAGCAACATGGTGGTATCTCGCGTGAGCAGGCTACAGCGAAGGTTGACAGTTTGCTTCAGATCGTGATGTCGCAACGCGTGCCGACATTCAATTGGTACCTCACGGTATCTCGGTTCCATTCTGACCACAAGAATGGCGATTCCCTGGAGCATATATATTTGGACAGCGCAGTACAAGCCCAAGTGCGCAACCAGGCATACGAACCACTTCTTGAGGATCAAGGACTTTGGGGCCCCTTCTTTGCTCCCGAGCTTCGGGGCGAGGAATTCATCACGCAAACCGCGCGATCAAGGATTACACTCGACCTAGCCGCTGCCTACCCGAGAACCGAACTTGGAAAAACATGGATACTGAGTACCTGGGATATTGAGAATTTCGGGCAGATTGAGAATCTCGATACTGCCAAGGTTGGCGTCATCATCAACGCTTGGTCTACATCGAATGATGTAGAGATACTTAAAGCAATTGCGGAGAAGCTACTGATAAAGGACGCACTGTTTTACAACCCTGTAAGGGCAGAACACCATCTACGACGGGCTGAGCATGCAAGCCTTCAACAACTAGGTTTCCGTAGTGGTGAGAACATTTACGGAAGTAGGGGTAGGGTCGATCGTATGCGTGCACTTCTCGTTTCAGCCTACTCTGCGCAAGGCCGTCATGATGTTGCAATTGCGTTTGGCAACGAAGCCATGCAAAAGGCTCAGAACGGATATGGCCGTCAACTAATATCGCAGGCACTCGTACACGCCGCACGCGCGTCCGGAGATACCGCACTAGCCGAAACGTTTAAGAATTATGTCCTCCCTGCCATCCCCGACTTTGCCTTCGAGACCATTGATGGTAGTCGCGGCAGGTTAGCCGATTATGCTGGGAAGGTTATCGTCATCGACCTGTGGTTTATTGGCTGTTCAGGTTGTTTTATCGAGCACAAAAGCCTCAATGAATTCGGAACCAAATACAAAGACGATTCCCGTGTTGTGTTTCTATCAATTGCGTTGAACGATAAGACTGCACTTAAGAAATACCTCGCTCGCTTTCCGCTCGAAGCTACCGTCATACCTGACGCTCAGGAGATCTGTAATAGACTGGGTGTCAACAGTTATCCCACACACGTCATCATCGACCAGACTGGAAAAACCGTTCTGTGGCAGGTAGGGGGCTCGGAACGCTCAGGCGAAGAACTAGGCACTAAGGTAGACGCTTTACTTAAGTAGCTGCGCTCCCGCTCGCTGCCCATTCATTTACTTAGCCCCTTTCTGCCCCTCCCCTTTCATTTACTTCGCCCCGTACCCCCTGCCCTTTTCGTAGATTTGTCGCCCACTTCCACCCTGCGAACCCTACAAGAAGAACACCTATGAAGTCACTCCTCGCCCGCCTTACAATCGAGAACGCAGAATTTTTCGCCTATCACGGTGTGCGGCCCGAAGAGCAGCAACTGGGTGGACGATATCAGGTTGATGTCGACATTTACTATGATGCACGTCAGGCTGTGGTGAGCGACAACCTGAACGACACGGTGAATTATCAGGAGGTGTTGTTTCTCGTGAACGAGCACATGAACGGCGACGAACCGTACGCACTCGTAGAGACCCTTGCCTTCGATATTGCGTCGTCTGCAGTGGAGCGCTTTGATAAGATTGATCACGTTACCGTACGCGTTCGCAAACTCAGCGTACCGGTGCAACACGTCCTCGACCACATCGAAGCAGAAATCACAGTCCTTCGCGAGAACAAAGGGTGACGCTCGCTCGCGTTCTGCTTTCGCTCGGTTCGAATCTCGAACCGCGAGCCGAGAGGATTGCCGCTGCGATTGAACACCTGAAGCACGACGCACTTACGAACGTTGTTGCGTCGAGCATGTACGTAACAGAACCCGTGGGCTTCAGAGATCAACCAGATTTTTTGAATGCAGTTGTTGTCGGCAACACCGTGCTGACGGCGGAAGAACTTTTTCGGGTGTGCAAAGGCATCGAGGAAACACTCGGACGTCAACACCGCGAGCAATGGCGTGAACGCGAGATCGATATCGACATCTTACTGTATGGTGATTCAACGCTGTCGAACGAGCGCCTTACGATTCCGCATCCACGGATGGCTGAACGCCGATTTGTACTCGTGCCCGCAGCCGAGATCGCCGCTCTACTCGTCGACCCCGTAACGAAGAACACAGTAGCCGAGTTGCTGCGCACATGCGCTGATACATCTCGCGTGACGGTAGTAGATTGAGACACAATCGTGTAGCACAGAACGCAAAAGCGCTGTAGAGAATTATGTTAATCCCCCAACATATCATCGACCAGATTCGGTCGGCTGCCGGCATCGTCGATGTCGTTGGTGAGTATGTGCCGTTGCGGAAGATGGGGCGCAACTACCTCGGACTTTGTCCGTTCCACAAAGAGAAGACCCCTTCGTTTAACGTGAACGCCGAACGTGGGATGTACAAGTGCTTCGGCTGTGGTAAAGCAGGCAACGCCATAACGTTTGTGCAGGACTTCATGCACCTCGGCTTCGTTGATGCCATGCGGCACCTTGCCGACAAATACGGCATCATTATTCCGCAAGAAGAACGCGCTGACCCCACTGGCATCCTCGCTCGCAAAGACGCAGCGTACGCCGCACTTCGCGATGCTACTGCGTTTTATCAGGCCCAGCTAGCAAGCTCTGACGGCGCTACCATTCGTAAATATTTTGAGCAACGTCAGTTCACCGCACAAACCATCGAAGACTTTGCAATGGGCGCTGCGCCCGCGTCGTGGGACGGTGTGATGGTGCACCTGACGGAGAATGGGTACTCGGGACAACAACTGTCGGATGCGGGACTGATTATTACGAAGGAAGACGGACGTAGCTACGACCGGTTCCGCGGACGTGCCATGTTTGCCATTCGCGATGACGTCGGACGTGTCGTTGGCTTTAGCGCGCGGGCCATGGTGTCAGAAGAAAACACACCGAAGTACATCAACTCGCCGCAGGGCATTGTGTACGATAAAAGTCGGGTGCTGTACGGACTCGACAGAGCAAAACGTCCGATTGCAGAGCACCGCACTGCGGTAATCGTCGAAGGCCAGGCCGACGTAGTCATGATGCACCAGACCGGGTTCCGAAACACCGTTGCAAGCAGTGGCACTTCGCTCACCGAAGAGCACCTTCGCTTACTGCGCAAACACGCGGACACCATCGTGCTTGTATTTGATGCAGACAATGCTGGCCAAGCCGCAACCACGCGCGGTATCGAACTTGCTTTGGCAGGGGGCTTTGATGTCCGTTGTGTAGCGTTGCCTGCGGGCACCGACCCTGACAGTCTCATCCGCGTTGAAGGGGCTGAAGCCATGCAGAGCGCATTGGATGGTGCTGCGTCGTGGCTACTTTTTCAAACGCATCGGTTGCGCGGCCTGGGCATGCTCGACGAACCGGTGCAGCAGGCGAAAGCCGTGCGCACGATGCTCGATTGGATTGCTGCAGTTCCCGACGCAATTCGCCACCCGTTTCTCATTCGCGACCTCGCATCGGAGTTTCGTCTCGACGAACGCATGCTGCAGCGCGAGTTCAATCCGTCTCAACGGGACAAGGCCCCGCTGAGAGGCGCCCACGGCACTGGTGACCATGCGGCCCAGCCCCTTGATTCCGAGACCCTTTCAGCAGTCCCTTCCGTACGCATTGCATCGCTGCTTCCACCGGAACGTGAGCTACTACGGATTGCATTGTGCGTTAAAGACGGCGTTGCTCTGTTAATAAACAAGTATGATATCGACGAAGATGTGTTTTGGTCGGAACGCGGACGCAAACTGTTTCATCACATCCTTATCGCGGATACCGAGCATCACGACATTCTGCATCATGTGCTGAATGATGAGGGCCTCACACCCGACGAGCGCCGCGAGATCGCAGACATATCGTTTAGCGTTGAAGCAATTAGCGTGCAGTGGGAACGGTTCAACGTAGAGATGCCTGATATCGACCACACACGTCCGGTTCGCGATGCTTTGGTGGCACTTCGCATTCACAGACTTACAAAAGACATCGAAGAACACACGCAATTGTTGGAGCGTGTAGCCGATGTTGACGAACGGATGCGTATTCTGCACAGTTTGAACAAGCTCGTGACCGAGCGCGAAGAATCGCGCCGACGCCTTAATGACGAATCGGAGACATCGCATTGGCTTCCAGCCGGCACTCGATAGGCATAATAGTTCTTTGTATGCTGCTTGCAGCATTTACATGGGGATACGTGTCGTTGGCCCGTACCTACGAGCACGAATTTCTGATGCCACTTGTGGTTGTGGCTCCGCCGAATCAGGCCCTGCTATCTACTGTCCCGCAAAGTATTGTGGTTCGCGCACGTGGGACTGGCATTCAGTTGCTGAACCTTGAACTGTTTAACAGTTCTGCGGCGTGTACGCTTGACCTTAGCACGTTGCGGGCATCG
Organism: Candidatus Kapaibacteriota bacterium; assembly: GCA_046595995.1. Classification (GTDB taxonomy): domain Bacteria; phylum Bacteroidota; class Ignavibacteria; order Kapaibacteriales; family Kapaibacteriaceae; genus JAWXBR01. The sequence continues at coordinate 1,734 of JBKJNB010000086.1, read as the reverse complement.
TCCGAAGGTGTGTATCAAATCACTCGCGAAGATCTAGTGAGGTCTATAAGCACCTCTCGTCAGATCAACACAGTGTCGGTTAATCCAAGCTCCATGACATTGGCCATCGGTGATTTGGCTGTGCGTACCGTGCCCGTACGACTGCGTACAAACCTGTCTACACGCGAGTCGTTTCGCGTAATCGGTTCACCACACGTTACTCCTGCGATGGTCGAGGTGCGCGGTAGTAAGGTAATTGTAGATAAGATTACAGAATGGCCTACACAGCGTCTGAATCTTGCTGATGTTCACGCATCGTTCGAAAACGACTTGCCCGTTAGTGACTCACTTATGGCACTCGTAAATGTTGTCCCAAATGTGGTGCGCGTACGAGGAATCGTGCAACAGATGACGGATATCGCACTCGATGATGTCACGGTGGTGCTAGTTGACGCTGGTGCGCTTCGCAACATCGATGTGCGACCCAAATATGTCAGGGTTGTGCTTCGTGGCGGCGTAGAAGAACTCGCCAACATGACACGCGACGACGTCCGCGTCGAAGTCTCGCCTCTTACGGGCGACGCCTATGTGCGTCCACGCGTGATTACATCAGACCGCGTTACGGTAATGGGTACGATACCAGCGTTTGTAAGGGTCGTGGACAGGGGGCGATAGAGTTGTCGATCGCGGACGTTAGAGTGGTCGACCGCCGTCGTTAGTCCGAATAATTATCGAGCTATCACCATAGCTCAGAAACCGATACCCTTCTGCCAATGCCGTATCGTAAATTTTTTTCCAATCGTCACCACCGCAGAACGCCGCTACAAGTAACAGCAGCGTATTCCCTGGCTGATGAAAGTTTGTGACAAGCGCATCGGCTGTGGCGATGTGACAACCTGGTGCCAGAAGTATCGACGTCGAGCCTTCAAGCACTTCGAGATTGTTGTCGTTCATCCATTGCAGCACCGCTGCAAACGCACGAGCACGTGTTGGATGTGGCCCATCATCGAATGCTGCCCACTGCTCTATGTGAAAGCCCCTTTCGTAGCCCCTTGCCAGTGGCGGATTAGCGTGATTTTTTTGCAATTGAACTCCAACCCAATACACCGACTCGAGTGCGCGAAGTGAAGTCGTGCCGACTACCGTAACCCATGGCACTTCAGACGTTGTGTGACGCACGAACGCTTCGATCGCGCTGCGATTAATAGCAAGACGTTCGGTGTGCATGATATGGTCGCGCACGTCTTCGACATCGATGGGTTTGAATGTGCCGAGGCCGACGTGGAGCAAGAGATCGATGTGCTCAATATGTTTACGATCTAGATCGGCGAATACAGCATCTGTGAAATGTAGACCGGCGGTTGGCGCGGCGGCAGAGCCTTGCTTGTCTGCATAGACCGTCTGATACCGATTGGCGTCGTCGGCTTCTGCCTCTCGACCCAGGTACGGTGGCAGCGGCATCTGTCCGATGCGCTCAAGTATTTCGCCGAGGGATTCATCTGACGTCCACTCGAGGAGCACGACGCCTTCGGTACCACTGCGCTCGAGCACCACGCAACTGAGTACTCCATCTGCACTTGTAAGTGTGGTCGACGGAAGAATGTGACGTCCACCGATAAGACACTCCCACTCGCTTGATTCGGTCGATGACAAGGGGTCCGTCGAAGGGTCTTTCGGAGCAATCAACAGCACTTCTGCGGCTCCGCCCGTTGGTTTAACCATGGGCACACGAGCACGAAACACCTTCGATGAGTT
>JBKJNB010000123.1:0-3213 GCA_046595995.1 Candidatus Kapaibacteriota bacterium | reverse complement strand
TCGTCCTCGCTGGCCAATGATCGTTCTCAAATCTCCCAAGGGTTGGACTGGACCCAAGGTTGTCGATGGAATGCCGATTGAAGGGACATTCCACGCTCATCAAATTCCGCTGGCTGTGGATGCCGATCATCCCGAGCACCTCAAGCTACTTGAAAACTGGATGCGAAGCTATCGGCCTGAAGAACTCTTTGACGAACAAGGTCGGCTCATTCCAGAGCTGGCGGAGTTGGCGCCAACCGGCGATCGTCGCATGGGAGCGAACCCGCATGCCAATGGCGGGAAGTTGCTAAAAGATCTGATCATGCCCGATTTTCGCGAATATGCCGTGGACGTTACCTCGCCTGGAGCCGTGACCGCAGCCGACGCACACGAACTCGGTGTCTTCCTTCGCGATGTTGCTAAACTGAATCGCGAGCAACGCAACTTCCGTATCTTTGGTCCAGATGAAACTCTTTCCAATCGGCTCGGACCAGTCTTCGAGGTGACCGATCGCCAGTGGGACGCTCGGACTCAGGTGAACGACGAGTTCTTGGCGCTCGATGGCAGAGTGATGGAGATGCTGAGCGAACATCAATGTCAAGGTTGGCTCGAAGGCTACTTGTTGACCGGTCGCCACGGGTTATTTAATAGCTACGAAGCGTTCATCCACATCGTCGATTCGATGTTCAACCAACATGCCAAGTGGTTGAAGGTCACCGCAGGTCTTCCATGGCGTCATCGCATCGCGTCGCTAAATTATCTGCTCGCCTCGCACGTGTGGCAGCAGATGCACAACGGCTTTACGCATCAAGACCCCGGCTTCATCGACCATGTGGTCAATAAAAAGGCTTCGATCGTGCGAGTCTATTTACCTCCAGACGCCAACTGTTTACTCTCGGTTTGGGATCACTGCCTACGCAGTCGCGACTACGTCAACGTCGTGATCGCCGGCAAGTACTCGGCGCCGCAGTGGCTGACGATGGACGAAGCGACCGTGCACTGCACCGCAGGCATCGGCATATGGCAATGGGCCAGTAACGATCAAAGTGGCGAGCCTGACGTAGTCATGGCCTGCTGCGGTGATGTTCCGACGCTGGAAACACTCGCCGCTGTCAGCATCATGCGCGAGCATCTGCCGCAGTTGAAAATCCGTGTTGTGAACGTCGTCGACTTGATGAAGCTGGAACCGCCAAGGGAACATCCACACGGTTTGAGCGATGCCGCCTTCGACGCTCTGTTCACTAAAAACAAGCCTGTCATCTTCGCCTACCACGCTTATCCCTGGCTGATTCATCGACTGACCTACCGCCGCACGAACCACGACAACATCCACGTGCGTGGTTACAAGGAAGAAGGGACCATCACCACTCCCTTCGATATGACAGTGCTTAACGATCTCGATCGTTTTCATTTAGTGATGGATACGATCGACCGCGTTCCCAAAGCCGGAGACGCTGGTGCTCGGCTGAAAAAGCGGCTAACAGACAAGCTCGTGGAGCATCGCCAATACATCAACCAACACGGCCAGGATATGCCGGAAATTCGCAATTGGAAATGGAATGACCGATGATGAATACGCTCACTCTTCTGGAAATTGTTTTGTCTGAACACGGCACATCACTAAATACACAGGATTAACCAATGCTCAAACATACTTTACATTCCGCCGAGGGGATACTCATTCTCGAACCCTCTGGCCCACTGGAATCCGCTGACTTCGAAGCGGTCATCCACGACATCGAACCCTACCTCAAAGCGCATGAATCATTGTCCGGCGTAATGATATTCGCTAAGGCATTTCCAGGTTGGTTGAACCTGGAAGCCGCGATTAGTCATCTGCAGCTCATTGAGCGATTCCATCAAAAAATTAAACGACTGGCGATCGTGAGCGATAACGGACTGCTTAGCGCTTTACCAAAATTCGCCACGCACCTCGTCCATCCCGACGTCAAACATTTCTCGGAGTCCGAATATGACGACGCGTTAAACTGGCTCAGGAGTAGCCAATCATGCATGCAAAACAACTGATCGACACCGCCAAAGCTTTGTCCGCCGGCGACAAAGGCCTGCTGGCGATGGACGAAAGCAATCCGACTTGTAACAAGCGCTTTGCAAAGTTGGGCATTCCCGAAACTAGTGAAGCTCGCCGTGCCTACCGTGAGTTGCTCATCACGACGCCAGGTTTAGGAGAGTCGATCAGCGGTGCGATTCTTTATGACGAAACAATTCGCCAGCAAACGCAAGTTGGTACGCCGTTTGCAAAGTCACTCGTCGACGTCGGCATCATTCCAGGAATCAAGGTGGACTGTGGAGCGAAAGAAATGGCACTGCACCTTGGAGAGAAGATCACTGAAGGGCTGGATGGCTTGAGAGAACGCTTGGCGGAGTATTCGCGAATGGGAGCAAAGTTTGCAAAGTGGCGAGCGGTGATTGCGATCGACGATTACCTGCCAACCCGCAGTTGTATCGAAGCGAACGCACACGCGCTGGCTCGTTACGCCTCATTGTGCCAAGAAGCTGGAATGGTGCCAATTGTTGAACCCGAGGTGCTGATGAAGGGTGCGCATTCACTCGCGCGGTGTGCCGAAGTGACCGAACAAGTCCTGCGAGCCGTGTTTCGTCAACTCTACGAACAACGCATAGCTCTGGAGGGCATGTTGTTGAAGCCCAACATAGTATTGCCGGGACTGGAATGCTCGGAACAACAGTCCGTCGACGAAGTGGCCGACGCGACCGTGAACTGTTTAATGCGCTCAGTACCTGCGGCAGTTGCGGGAATTACTTTCCTATCGGGCGGACAGTCGGCAGAACTTGCATCGGCGCGATTAAACGCTATGAATATTCGCTTCGCAAAAAGCGCACCATGGCCACTGTCGTTCTCGTTTGCTCGCGCGATTCAACAGCCGGCTATGGAAATCTGGTCAGGACAAGCCACCAACGTGGCGGCGGCACAACGAGCGTTGTCGCATCGAGCAAATTGCAATCGGGCGGCAAGGCGAGGTGATTATTTCGCATCAATGGAGTCCAATCGCGCGGAACCAGTAGGAGGGCAACGATGACACAGCGTCTATTCTTTATACGACACGGAGAGACTGAGTGGTCGCTCACCGGAAAACATACTGGTCGCGCTGATATTCCGCTGACCAAGAATGGCGAAGATCAAGCTCGCCAGCTTGGCGACCGCATTCGCATATTCTCGTTCGAACACGTGCTAACTAGTCCGCTGCAGCGCGC
>JBKJNB010000079.1:0-10782 GCA_046595995.1 Candidatus Kapaibacteriota bacterium | reverse complement strand
GGTTTGGATAGAGAGCAAACGCAGAGGAACGCTCGTCGTCTACTGATGTAATCGCGCGTACAAACGTGTGGGGTTCAGACGACGCTGTGCATCCTTCGCCATTCGTTACGACTACCCCGTACACACCATCCTGAGTTGGTACGAACTCACGACTCGTGGCTCCATCGATGCGAGTTGTGCCAGCGTACCACTGAAAGATTGAAACTCCACCAATTGCCGATGAACGCATCGTATCACCACCACGGCGTGATATGATTGGCTTAACCGGACCGCGTTTGATCGTAACGGTAATTGGAGCTGAGACATTCGTGCAACCGTTGGCATCTTCGACATTCACGGTGTAAGATCCCGTTTCGCTGATGTTACCCAGACGAATGCTTCGCGACGTCGAGCCGTTCGACCAAACGTATTTCGCGTAGCCGCTGCTGGCCTGAATTTCAATGCTGTCGCCAGAACATACCGTAGTCGGACCAACTGCGACAATTGACGGTTGTTGCGCGGCGCAGAGTTGTGCAGAGATTTCCCAGATACCACGTCCGTATGTCGACACGCGCAACTTAGAAGTTGGCGCTACAAATTCGATATCAGTAATGATGGTGGTTGGCATGCCGTTGCCGAACGGTAACCAAGACGTGCTGCCGTCGTCTTTAAAGAACACGCCAACGTCAGTACCAACATACATACGACCAGGTGTGCCCTTCTGAAAGTACACTGCATTGCAAGGAACGTTTGGTAACCCCGCGCCCGTGATGTTTGTAACCACACCATTATTGATCTCGGCAATCTTCATCGCCGCATCGAACCCGCCATACGTTACCCACCAGCGTTTCGGATTCGTTGGATGCACTTGAACGTCCTGAATGTATCCGCCACCCACACCGCTTTGCACCTGCCATGTGTCGCCGTCGTCGGTGCTATAGCTCACCGACGAGCTATAACCAGCATAGATATACCGCGCATCCGAAGGGGCAATGGCGAGGTGTCGAATAGTACTTGTTGCAGGAAACTCACTAAGCTGTTCCCAAGAGTTTCCATAGTTAGTACTTCTGTGTACCTGTGTGTAACCGACGAAAACAATGCCGGAAGTTTTCGGATGGGTAACTATTGGTGTTACCCATTGAGCCCCTAGTTCATTAAGTGATTGCCTACTTGCAATGTAATTCCAGTTGAAGCCCATGTTCATCGATACTGCAAAATCGCCGTATTGGCTACTCGCGTACAAGATCGATGGGTTTTCAGGATCGATTGCGTTATCCATGCCGTCACCACCGAGCACGTGCACGAATGACGTGCCGTTCGTGGAAAGCATCGTGGCGTTGTCTTGTGCTCCCGCGAGCGTGATGTTGCCGTTGGTGTTCGATGTAGACAGCGAGTAGTACTGCTGAATCTTAAGGCCGCGGCTACAATCATTCCACGAAACGCCGTAATCGGTAGAGCGAGCGATGCCGCCATCGTGGCAAGCATACACGACGTTTCTGCCGGGGTGCGACTTCAAGAAGTGTTGATCCGCATGCACCCAAGGTGCGCCAGAGCCATTGTTATGCGCTGACAACGTCCAAGCGTTACCACCATTGGTGGAGCGCCAGATGTTTATGCCACCGACAAAAATGAAGTTTGCATTCGTCTGATGGATTTCAAGGGCGAGGTCATAGAATCCTTGGCCACCTGTTCCCTGTCCAGTCGATCCCCAGCCTAACAGGTTTAGGCTCACAGGAAGTTTGTTGTAGGTCGTGCCTTTGTCGGTGGACTTGTATATGGCGTCGAATCCTGCGTCCGATGCACGTGCAGCAAGTGCCATTACCAGATTGTCGTTGGCACGAGTAACGGCGAGTCGAATACGTTGGGCAGTTGCAATCGATTGAACATTCGTCCACGTTACGCCATTGTTCGTCGAGCGAAAAATAGCAGCACCACCCAAGCGCGACGATGTCGCCGCATGCAGAATGTCCGGCGAGTCGATGTTACCGACGAGGTCGCGAAAGAATGCAGCAGATGAAACCTGAGTCCATGTCGCACCGCCGTCACTCGTCCGGCGCATGCCCGTATAGGTTGCAGCGAGCACGATATCCGCATTGCGCGGATCAACCCACAAACGCGCAACCAAGTTATTGTTCTGAGCAGCGAACGCTAGCCCTGTTTGCGCCCATGTCACACCACCATCGACAGATTTAATAACTCCGTACGAAAAGCCAGGAAGGTTCGATTCGACACCAGGTACTGCGGCATCGGCGTCGCCTGTAGCAACATAGATGACGTCACTGTTCGATGGTGCAATTGCAATATCACTGACACCGAACGTTGGCAACGACGGAACATTCACAGCCGACCAGTTGTTGCCGGCATCGGTGGACCTCCAGATTCCGCCTTGAGCGGAGCCCAAAAAAAGCAGATCGGGATTCGTTCGAGATACCTCGACGCAATTCACACGGCCGATGCCGTTCCAACTACCGGCTAGGGTAACGCTGGCAGGACCTGTCGGACCGAGCTCTACCCACGTTGGAGTCGCCTGTACGTCTGGTTCGAGCTTGCGGCGGTTAAGCTTGGTTACTTCATTCAAATAGTGGTTTGGAGCTGGTAATCCACCATTTGCCGTCTGACGTGCTTCCCAGAACCACTCCCAACGACGGAATTGCTTGCTCACTTTGACAGAGCCATCTGGTTGCACTCGCTCGAGCTGACTTTTCATGACCGTGCGTACACGATCATAATCGCCCTCACCGGCAACCATCGATACAGTGATAAAACTGAGTGCCACGGCGATTGATAGGGTAGTTTTCATGCGTTTTTCAGATACTAAATGTTGGGGTCGCAGTCCGATGACGTATATGTTTCGATTCTGTTACCTGCCAATGAGCGGCAACCCTTACGAGCGGGCCTTCGTTTGGCAGAAGACCAGTGTAACCCGTTAGCAACTATAGACTCTCGGCGGCGAAAGAACCATACGGTCAACGTTTAGTTACGGATGTCAAAGATAACCAATCAGAAGAGCGATATTTGCAGACATTCTTGGAGGCTTATGTACGGTTCGATGAAGGCGCAATTGGCGCAGGAGATTGCATCGATTTCCGATGCTGGACTTTTTAAGTACGAGAGAGTGATCACGTCGCGGCAAGGACCTGAAATAACGGTATCTGGCGTAGACCGGCCCGTCTTGAATTTCTGCGCAAACAACTACCTGGGTCTTTCCTCGCACCCCGATCTCATTCAGGCGGCTAAGGATGCGCTCGATTCTCACGGCTTTGGTATGTCAAGCGTGCGCTTTATCTGCGGTACACAAGACATCCACGAGGAACTCGAGAAGAAGATTGCTGAGTTCTGTCAGACAGAGGCAACCATCCTCTACGCAGCGTGCTTCGATGCAAACGGCGGCGTCTTCGAACCACTGCTCGGCGAAAATGATGCTATCATCAGCGATGCGCTGAACCATGCGTCTATCATCGACGGCGTTCGACTTTGCAAAGCAAAGCGCTATCGCTACGCTTCATGTGATATGCAGGAACTCGAAGCGCAGCTCAGACAGGCACGTGCCGATGGAGCCAAACGCATCATCATTGCTACCGATGCTGTGTTTTCTATGGATGGTACCATTGCTCCGCTCGACAAAATCTGCGACCTTGCCGATGCGTACGAAGCACTTGTCATGGTTGACGAATGTCATTCCATGGGCTTCATGGGCAAGAATGGACGTGGCGTGGTTGAACATTGTGGCGTAACAGGACGTGTGGACATCATCACGGGCACGTTAGGCAAGGCATTGGGAGGGGGCATAGGGGGCTTTACGACCGGACGCAAAGAGATTATCGAAATGCTGCGTCAGCGGTCGCGTCCGTACCTCTTCTCAAACTCCCTTCCCCCAGCCATCGTTGGTGCTGGCATTGCTACAATGAACTTGTTAAGCTCTACTACAGAACTACGCGATCGTCTCGAAGAGAACACAGCGTACTTCCGACAACGTATGTCGTCACTCGGCTTCGATATCGGCAATAGCACACACCCCATCGTACCGGTCATGTTGTACGATGCTCCCCTGTCACAGAAAATGTCCGCTCGCCTACTCGAAGAAGGCATCTACGTCGTTGGCTTCTTCTACCCAGTCGTCGCAAAAGACAAAGCCCGCATTCGTGTTCAAGTGTCAGCCGCACACACACGCGAGCACCTCAACGCATGCATAGACGCCTTCGCACGTGTAGGCAAAGAGCTTGGTGTACTTCAAGGAGTCATTTAATGCTTGTTGGAATTTGCGGTGCCGGTACAATGGGCCGTGGCATTGCAATCGCAGCACTTGCCGCTGGTCACACGGTTGTTGTGTTCGATGCTATCCAGTCAACACTCGCGACTGCCAAATCAAACATCTCCGATCAGTTGGCGAAGAGTGTTGAGAAAGGCAAGATGTCGTCCGACGATCGTGCTGCCTCGCTCACGCGGCTCTCGACAAGCACGTTAATAGACGGCCTCGCTGGTTGCGACATCGTAATCGAAGCCATCGTTGAAAATCTCGAGATCAAACACGCACTCTTTGAATCGTTAGAGCGCGTTTGCAAAACCGATGCAATTCTTGCAACGAATACTTCTTCGATTTCTGTTACTGCCCTTGCCGCCTGTCTGCAAAAACCTGAACGCTTCGCTGGACTCCACTTCTTCAACCCTGCTCACATCATGAAGCTCGTTGAAGTCGTTCGCGGCACACTAACCAGTGAAGCAACAGTTAATGCGTGCGTCGATTTCGCTAAAGACCTTGGCAAAACTCCCATCGTTGCGAAAGACGTCCCCGGCTTCGTCGTAAACCGCGTTGCAAGAAACTTTTATAATGAAGCACAGCGCATTGTTATGGAAAACGCGGCTTCAATTCCTCAAGTCGACACACTCATGAAGGCCCTTGGCTTCAAGATGGGTCCGTTCGAACTCATGGACTTAATCGGTGTCGACGTCAACCTCGACGTAACGAAATCGATGTACGCCGGTTACTTTAACGAGCCCCGCTTCAATCCTTCCCTACTGCAACAACAGTACGTCGATGCTGGACTTCACGGCAGGAAGTCAAAGAAGGGCTTCTACGATTACGAACAGTAACACGAGTCTACTTCGGTAGAACCACCGCATCAATTACGTGCACCCATCCGTTCGAAGCGCGCACCGATCCAACGATCTTGGCACCATCTAGTGCCCAGCCATTTGCGTCCTTCGTGACGGTGGCCTTAGAGCCGTCAAACATGGTAATACTTTGCCCATTGGTGAAGGCTGATGAATCGAGCGCGGACGTCAGGACGTGATGGTAGAGAATAGTCGAAAGTTTATCGCTGTTCTCGGGCTTCACGAGACTTTCTACTGTGCCTGCAGGTAGCTTATTGAAGGCAGCGTCGGTAGGCGCAAAGACTGTAAACGGACCTACATTCGAGAGCGAGTTTTCAAGTCCAGCTGCCTTAATCGCAGCCGTAAGCGTTGTATGATCTTTCGAGCCCGCAGCTACCTTCAGAATGTGCTTCTGCGATTCGTCGTCTTCAACTAGAGCCTGACCCGATGGTGCATCTGATGTTTGCACCGTGCTTGGTTTAGCCTCTTCCGAACCTGATGTACAGCCGAAAATGACAACGATGCCAAAACAGATGAGCAGTGCTGATAATGTGCGCATGTCAACCTTCCTTAGAACTATTTATAAATCAATTCCCAATCTTCCCTGAAAAACGAACAAATGCCAATCGAGACAGGTAGCAACTCGCTTAGGAGAGTCTGATTTCCTTGGTTTTTATGCGTTTGGCGACGCCAGCAAGTGTGGTTGAAGAAAACATATGCTGAAGTCGTGACCGCTCTTTAGACCATGCCGTGTGTAGCGGACATGGTTGCTTTTCGCCACAGTCTGGTAATCCAAGCAGACATTCTTTGAATAATGACGATCCGTCGAGGGCGACGATGATATCTAGTAGGGTGATTTTGTGAGCGTCACGGTTTAGACCGACCCCGCCTTTTGCACTTCGTTGTGAATGCAAGAGTCCCTTTTGGGTGAGCTCGGCAAGAATCTTCTTCAGAAAATGATACGGGATCGAAAGGCTTTCAGCGACCTCAGAGATGGGCGTAAACCTAGCATCCGAACCTTTTGACGCTAGATAAGCGCATGCTTTAATTGCATGGATAGAAGATTTGGAGAGCATCGTTACAAGCACGAATGGAAGAATGATTAAGAGATATGATAGTCCCCTATCGCTAATTTATCCCGATTTGTATTGTAAGACAAGCTCTTTCAACGTATCCCTGAGATTATTTCGCATTGCTTGTCGAATCGACTACATGGCAATGGTACCTCTCTTAAAATGGCTGAATGTGTTCGTACCTTCGCGGATGCCGACATATATCTTGCGAATTCTAAGGCTTAAATCATGCGATACATCGTTACGGTTGTGCTATTTCTTTCGGTGAGTCTCGGGTTAAGCGCGCAAGAAAGCGGATTTTCGGTTCGATATAGATTGTCCTACGGTGCATCATGGCTACGAGGCACGGTACCAACGAATAGTCTCGACACTGCGAACCAAGACTGCAAATGTCCTAATTACACCGAATACAGCCTGGTTCATCGGAAACTCGCGCATCGATCAGTCACAGCTCCTGTGTCCCGTTTTTGATGACCTAAAGAGCACATACGCCTCAGAGTCCATCGGCCTAGGAATCTCACTTCTCGGTGTCGCCCGTGTCAACATCGATGCTGGTGTTCAGTCAATCGTAACCTATGCAACTACGCCCCCTGATTCGCTGCCTTCTCTCGACCCTCAAGGGAACGTCGTCATGGCTGTTATCCAGCATCAGGCGAGTCTATCGGTTTTCGATGTTTACCTCAGACCCTCTATAACCTTCGATCTGCCACTTGGAATCACCGCAGAATGCGGTCTCAGAGTACTGTTCAATGTCGACAACAACCTTGTACAAGTGCTTCGCATTCTCGAGCCTTCCACAGTAACATTCTATGTTGAGAACAGTGGTCCGAATGTTTACTTCGACAACAACCGAGCGATGATGACAGGATCTGGCCCCTTAACTTCGACACCCAAAACTCGGTTGGACATCGATGCATCCGTCGGCAAATCATTTATCATCGACGATTTCACCATTCAAGTGCTGCTATTGTACCAGATGGGTCTCTCAGACATCAGCATTGGTGTTCCGTCCAGGGGCTATGCGCTGGCGGGAACGATTGGATTGCTGTACAGGCTGTAGTAGGTTGCGACCACTCTTATGCAACTACCATCCTTCATCGCTTCCCGCTTCGCCACCTCTCTACGAGGTAATGGCTTCGCGCGCTTCACAACCCTCGTCTCAATCATCAGCGTTGCACTTGGATGTATTGCGTTGATTGTTGCGATGAGTGTGCTACGTGGCTACGAAGAAACAATCGTGACAACGGCCAATCAGTTTGCGGCTCCCATAGAGGTACGACCGCTATTCGGACAAACTATTCCTGAGTCCGATAAAGTGTTGAGCACAGTGCGCGGTGTCGCAGGTGTCCGATCTGTCGACCCTACTGTTTCACGCGAAGCACTCGCACGCACGCGCAAAGGTGTCGATGGAATACTCCTGATCGGCGCAACACCACAACGTATGACGGCGCTGAACAAAGCGATAGTTAGCGAAGGCGTAGCCGTGCAGGGGGCTCTCGATAACTCAGGCGCTGCTCCGCAGGGGGCTCTCGTGGGCGTGGACCTTGCATCGCGACTGGCGCTTAACGTAGGTGACACGCTCGTTGTCTACGCATCGAGCTCCTCAGGCACGTCAACGTCTCCCCTGCTCTTTACTGTGCAAGTGCGAGGACTGATGCGCTCGGGCATGCAGTCGTTCGACGATGCTGTTGTTGTGATGGACATGACGGCGTTGCAATCAGCACTGCAACTCGGGCCCACAGACATCTCAGGAATTGCAGTGTATCCGCAGGATGAAATTGATATAGACGAGATGGCGCGCAGGGTGGGTTCAGCAATCGGACCTCGGCTATTCCCACAAACATCGACGCAACGGTTTCAATCGATGGCATCATGGATTGCGTTGCAAAAAGAGCCAATACCAATTGTGTTGGGCTTGATTAGCATTGTTGCCGTTTTTACAATTATCTCTACGCTCCTTATCGCAGTCGTTGAAAAGACACGTAGCGTAGCAATACTTCGCTGCTTAGGCATGACGTCGCGCATGATAATGTCGGTCTTTGCGCTCAACGGACTCCGCATAGGGATAACTGGTATCGTGCTGGGCACGGGCATTTCACTTGCCTTTGTGTTCGCGCAGAAACACTGGGAATTCATTCGGTTGGACGGCACGATTTATTATCTGTCGGCGCTCCCTGTGTCTTTGAGCCCCTTACCATTTATTCTCGTGCCTTCGATCTCGCTTGCGTTGTGTTTGGTGGCAAGCGTGATTCCTATGCTTCTCGCCTCACGGGTAAGTCCGGTACGGGCGTTGCGTTTTTCTTGAACAGGTAGTGGTCTACACTAAAACGTCCTGGTCCGAAGAATAAGACCAGCATGCAAAGAAGTAGGAACATCACTGCCATTTCCTTCACGCTGAACGGGTCATTCATCTGATACAGAAAAATTATGATTGTAAACAGACCGATATTCATGATTGCTGCCGGACGGGTGAAGAGTCCGACGACCAAGAGAATACCGCCTAGAAACTCGGTGTACGTTACCAAGAACGACTGAAGCCCTGCGAGCGGCCATCCCATCTCCGTAAGTTTTGCCGTCATCCCTGCCGTGCCTTCGAATACCTTAGACGAGCCATGAAATATCAACAGCATACCCAAGGCAACCCTTAGGATTACCGTCCACGTTCCCACCATCCACGGATCGGTGAAGAGGTGTTTGAACGAGTTGAAATCGCGCGCCATTTTCATGCCTGGGTAAGTGAGCTAGCCATAATACCCGGCAATGCACCTTCATAGGCATCACGCAGGCTGTCGATTGTACAATCGACTAGGCCATCCACGACGTATCGGCTACCGCCTGTTGTTCCAAGCGTGATGAAGGGGACGGATGCTGCTTCACAGCGCGAGCGTATCTCTGCACGACTGTTTTGGTCGGCCGCTATGATGATACGTGACTGCGCCTCTCCGAAGAGATGTCCCGCATGTCGTTCAAACGGAAACAGAATGTCTGCACCAATACCATTGCCCATCGACATCTCGGCAAGTGCGACAAGCAAACCACCCTCGGCGCAATCATGTGCACACGTCGCAAGTCCGTCGCGAATCAAGCCCAACGTAAGCTTCTGCAGACGCACTTCTTCGTCGAGGTCGATAAACGGACTATCCCCAGCGAGTTTGCCCTTCACAGCCTTCATGTATTCCGAGCCACCAAGTTCATCGCGTTGCCAACCAAGCATGTGTACGTGCTGGTCTGCAGCGGGGAACGCTGAGCCAACGACGAGATCGAGATCATCGATGAGTCCAAGCATTCCAATGGTTGGCGTTGGAAACACAGCATGCGATTGGGACTCGTTATGGAAGCTCACGTTGCCACCGGTTACTGGTGTATCAAAGGCTCTGCAGGCATCGCCCATGCCACGGATGGCTTCCGAGAATTGCCAAAAGACCTCGGGATCGTACGGATTACCAAAGTTCAAGCAGTTCGTGATTGCTACTGGCTCTGCACCAACACACACACAATTGCGAGCAGCTTCGGCAACAGCAATCATGCCGCCGCGATGCGGATTCAAATACACGTATCTGCTGTTGCAATCGGTTGTCACAGCCACGCCACGTCCCGGTAGCTCCTTGATGCGCAGCACTGCAGCGTCGCCATCCGCACGCAATACCGAGTTCGTACCTACTTGGGAATCGTATTGCTCGTAAACCCAGCGCTTACTGGCAATCGTTGGTGACGACAACAACTTGATGAGAATGGATGTGCAATCAGCTTCTTGAAGAATGGGTCCGTGGTCGACTTTGCGACGCGTCATCTTAAGGTACTCGGGCTCAGTCTTCTCGCGCTCATACACTGGTGCCCCACCGCCAAGCACAAGCGAATGCGCCGGCAGATGTGCTACTAGTTTACCATCGCGGCTCACATCAATAAATCCGTCGGCAGTTACTTCGCCGATTTCAGTGAACGGAACGTCCCACTTTTCGCAAATCAATCGCGCTTCCTCTTCACGTCCCTTCTTCACCACAACCAACATGCGTTCCTGCGATTCAGACAACATGATTTCATACGCGGACATGCCTGCTTCGCGAAGCGGCACGGCATCGAGATCGACACGCATGCCAACGCCGCCCTTCGCACTCATCTCCGATGTCGAGCAGCTAATTCCAGCAGCGCCCATGTCCTGCATGCCAACAACAACACCAGCATTAATCAGCTCGAGCGACGATTCGAGCAGAAGCTTCTCTGCAAATGGGTCGCCGACCTGTACCGTCGGACGCATGTTTTCTGTTAGCTCATCGAATTCGCGCGATGCCAGCAACGAAGCGCCATGAATACCATCACGTCCGGTCGCCGAACCCATCATGAACACCGGGTTGCCAACGCCTTCTGCAGTAGCCGATGCCATTGCGCCCGTGCGCAGAACGCCAACTGCCATTGCATTCACAAGCGGGTTGTCGGTATAGCAGCGGTCGAAGTACACTTCACCTGCAACTGTCGGCACACCAAAGCAATTGCCGTAGTGACCAATACCGTGAACAACTCCCTTTATAAGGTACTTCGTGCGTTCGCTATCGGGCTCGCCGAAACGTAAGGAGTTCAGTGCTGCTATCGGACGAGCCCCCATGGTGAAGATGTCTCGAAGAATGCCCCCTACGCCTGTGGC
>JBKJNB010000074.1:0-62311 GCA_046595995.1 Candidatus Kapaibacteriota bacterium | reverse complement strand
CACCCGTGCGCCAGTGCTCTTGCGAGCCCTTGACTTGCATGTGTTAAGCATGCCGCCAGCGTTCGTCCTGAGCCAGGATCAAACTCTCCGTTGTAGAAGTGTTTGTCTTAGCTTCTTTGTTGTGCTCCTTTGGTGCTCTTGCGAGCTCCTCCGGAGCGTTTTGTTGTCTCGATCTAGGTTTCTCATCGTTGTTTTGACGGAGGAAGTTTAACAGTGCCGGCTGTGTGGAACGAATCCCACCCACCGACACCGCGATTCTTACCTCTTATAGTCCAGTAGCTTCTGTCAGCCTCGCTTGCGCTTAACTAACCGCTTGTCTGGACCTCCAATGGAGTTTCCTCCTTGGGGTTCGTTTGCTTCCCGTTGTCAAAGAACACCGAAAAAAACAGGGCAGAACCAGTGGTTCAACCCTGTCCCCCTCTTCCATCGTGTTTGCAGGGGCGACAAAAGTATGGGTTTCTTGCGTCTCTACCAAATGGTAATGCGATGATGGTACAGTCTTGGTTATCCCCACTTTCCACAATGGCTATATCGGGGCGTGTCACACCGCCATATAGAGCCTTATCATTGCCCAATGATCTTTGGCCGTGAACACGAACTCACAGCTCTGCATGCCGCCTACGCGGACATGCTTGCAGGGCATGGCAGTGTACTGTTTCTAACAGGCGAAGCCGGACTCGGCAAAACAACACTCGTGCATGCGTGGGCGAAAGAGCGAGGCACGCAAAGCGCATCGGCGCAACGCTCTGCCGATTGCGACGCTCGGCGCTCTGCCGATCGCGACACGCAACCCACGACACTTTTTCTCGAATCTGCCTGCTCGATTCCGATTGGCAATGTCGATGTCGGACGCCTAGAGGCACTGCAGCCCTGGGCAGATGTGGTTGCACAACTACACGAAAAGATGTCGACACAGCGAGACTCGCAAGGCACATCGCAGCATAAGATCAACCTTGGCAAACTCATGCGCGACTCTGCACCGGCTTGGCTCTGGGCGCTGCCGTTTGTTGGCGAAGTAGCGCACGCTGCACTTGTAACTGCTCGACTTGCGAAAGACCAGCGCACGGGAACTACGTCTCCGGTTCACTCGCCGACCGGACCAGACCCATCTATCGATGAGCGTCAGTTTGCAGCAAGCAATCAGGAACAGGTGTTTCAACAGTATGTAAATTTGCTTACGAAGATCTCCGGGTCTACACCGCTCGTGCTTTTTCTCGATGACTTGCATTGGGCCGACACATCGTCGTGTAATCTGCTGTTCTATCTAGCAAGACAGATCGCTGGCAAACAAATACTTGTGATTGCGACGTATAGACAAGATGATGCAGTTCGCGCAGAGGATGGTAAGGGTCACGCTATTCTGACCGTTAAGAACGAAATCCTGCGCTACAGCACAGGCAAAGAACTCGCGTTGTCGTATCTGAGCCGCGATGCGATAAGGGGCTTTCTGAGTAATACCTTCACATCGGTTTCTGATGATGGGCGGATAAGTACATACGTCGCGGACGAGAAATTTGAGCAGTGGCTGCACAAAATCAGCGATGGCAATTCTCTGTTCATGACGCAGTTTGTCAAGACATTACGTGAAGACGGACACCTCGATGGCAACGGTGAATTCGTTGGTGACTACGCATCGGCCATTATTCCTACATCAGCACTTGCTGTTGTCGAGGAACGCACACGACGGCTTGATGTCGACACGCGCAAACTGTTGATGTATGCAACGGCTGAAGGAGAGGAGTTCACGACATACGTGCTAGAACGACTCACGAAGAAAGAACCGATGGAGCTTCTCGATGAACTCCACACGGCAACAACGATGGGCTTGATTTCGCAACGGGGTACTGGGCGTTTGTATGCGAACACAACAACGGGAATCTTTGGCTTCTCGCATGCACTGTTCCACAAGGCGTTGTACGACGGGTTGCTGGACATGCAGAAGCAGCATCTGCACCAGCAATGTTTTCAGTTGCTGAAAGCGGAGTGGGATCGTCTATCGGATACCAAGCAGCGCTCGACGACCCTTGCCACAAAGCTTCTCGCGCACGCAACAAAATGCGAGGAATGGCAAACCGTTGCTGACGTTGCACTCGCCGCTGCGCAGGAATTCTGGAAGGCATACAACGAGGGCGAAGCCCTAGCTATGATCACGCAGGTACTAGAAGCCAGCGATGTGGCAGACGGGCTTGTGGCCGAGCGTGCAGAGGCGTTGTTCCTGCGAGGCGAGATTGGTTTCCTGCGTGGCAGGCACAAAGAAGCTGTCGATGATTTTCGAGCTGCCGAAGCACTGTTTCGATTTGCAGCCATCCCCCATCGAGCGGTAGACTCCGTGAATGGCGTTGCCCGCACACTTATCGGTAGCATTGACAACGTCGCCCTCGACGTATCGATGACAGAATCGACCCGTGCTCTTGCTGAAGCAGGTGCCCTTGGCTACCGCCAAGGTGAAGCAAATGCGCTGAGCAACATCGGCATCGTGCACTCGCATCGACGTGCCTTCGATGAGTCGCTTGAGTACTGCGCACGCAGTCTTTCGATTTGTATCGAGATGGGCGACCGTAGAGGCGAAGCGGGCGCGCTGAATAATATCGGCATGGCGCATAACGACCGAGGCGACAACGACGAGGCGCTCGCCTATTACGCTCGGAGCCTTGTTATC
This sequence comes from Candidatus Kapaibacteriota bacterium, assembly GCA_046595995.1. Classification (GTDB taxonomy): domain Bacteria; phylum Bacteroidota; class Ignavibacteria; order Kapaibacteriales; family Kapaibacteriaceae; genus JAWXBR01. The sequence goes on along the minus strand of JBKJNB010000074.1, from coordinate 59,652 downwards.
TCTACTGACATCGGCGACCGTAGGGGTGAAGGAAGCGTACTGCATAACATGGGTAGTGTGTACTATGATCGCGGTTCCTTCGACGAGGCGCTTTCGCTCCTGAAGAGGAGCTTGGCGTTGTTTGCCGCAATTGGCAACCGCCAGTACGAAGCAAACTCGTTGGATGGCATTGGGAACGCGCTAACAGGCCTTGGTGAATACGACGAGGCGCTATCGTATCTCGAACGCAGTTTTGCTATTCGCACCGCCGTCGGCGACAGCCTGGGTGAAGCAGGGATAATGCATAACATGGGCTGGACGCTGCGACTGTCAGGAAAGATTTCGGAAGCTCGCGATTACCTAGAGCGCAGTCTTGTCGTGGCTTCGGCAATCTCCCAGCCTGTTGTGGTAGCCTACAATACGGCTGAACTCGGACTCGTAAACGAAGCAGAGTCAGAGACACTTGTTGGAGCGGAGCGCGATGTAAAACGTGCTGAGGCGCGGCGGCTCGTTGAAGAAGCGCTCGCTGTGTTCCGCAAGTTCAACCGACCGCAAGAAATTGCCAAGTGGGAGAAAGAACTCGAACGCCTAAAGCCTTAGTCGCTGCTTCGCACAAAGAAGAACCAGAAGAACAGTGCTTCTGGAATTAAGAGCAGAACAAGCGAGAGAGTATCGCCTGTGAAGAAGGTGCCTGGTGGGTACGGACCCGGCATGAAGAGCCGCGCGATTGCGCCAGTAAGAGACCAGCCGATGATGAATACCAGAACGCAGATGCCAACGGCGAGAAAAGCCCCTTTCAGCCCCTCTACCTGCCATCTCTTTGTGAATGCGTAGAGGATTGCCACGATGTGGATGTGGTAAATGAGGAGTTCAAGCATGCAGGTGGTTGTCCATAGGTGCGCAAAAATCGGAATTTCTGTCACAGAGGCTTAGGCGAGCGGCACGAACGTGCTATGCTGCCGACAACTGAACGACCTCGAGAACGATTGCTGAAGCACGGACCCAGCGTGCTGAGTACAACCGAGCTGTTGGCTCTGCTTATTGGGCACGGCACAGTTGGTCGTGGAGCAGATGAAATTGCAAGGGACGCGCTCGCTCGGTTTGGGTCGCTTTCGGATATGGCCGGACGTGACCTTAGCGAACTGCGTGCGCTGCACGGGATGGGTCCAGCTAAGGCTGCCACCCTCTGCGCGGCGCTCGAACTAGCAAAACGACTACAGGCCGAACCGTTTCAAACTCGCGAGGTTGTTACTTCGCCCCAACGACTTGCGAAGCTGATGGCACCGCGTCTGCGCGACCGGCGCACAGAGTCGTTTCATGTGTTGTTGTTGAATACGGCGAACCAACTCGGACGTGAACTAACGATAAGCGAAGGGTCTTTGAACTCATGTGTAATACACCCCCGTGAGGTCTTTCGTATCGCCATTGCAGAGAACGCTGCGTCGATTATCCTCGTCCATAACCACCCGTCTGGCAACACGGAACCATCGAAAGATGATATCGCAATTACACGAACGCTTGCGGAGGCGGGACGCATCCTCGATATTCGTGTGCTAGACCACATCATTATTGGTGGCGACGACTTCACAAGTCTGGCAGAACGGAATCTGTTGTAAGTGCACGACCATGTCGAAGCAGAATTACTCGCAGAAGTGCCCGCCATTCGATCGTAAGCATTCTGATAGGTAGTTTGGTGTTCTGTCGGACAATCCTCTCCTCATGAAACACCTAACAAAAGCCCTGATTTTTACGGTGACTGTCTTGGTCTCGTATCTCCTAACTGCACTACTCGAAGATCGCGTGTTACTCGAAACGGAACGGTTCCGTCCCGCAACCGCCACGCTGCTCGGCATGGGCATCATCGTACTCGTATTCGTGCCGGTGTTTGCATACACCGAACGTATATCTGAAGCGGTAATACGGGCATCGCTTAGGCAGTCGAAAAGTGCTGGTCCAATCATCGGTGCGATATTGTTTGTCCTTGTTGTGCTCGTCATACTTTTCGCACTCTACCTCGATCGATGGTTCGATATGTCCATCATCGATCTTTTCTAGGATGTAATGGATTTCCGCGATTATTATAACGACCTTGGTGTTCCGCGTACTGCTTCGCAAGCTGAGATCAAGAAAGCTTTCAGGAAGCTCGCGCGCGAATTGCATCCTGACACTAATCCCAACAATCCGGAAGCCGAAGCAAAATTCAAAGTCGCCAACGAAGCATACGACGTGCTAGGCGACGTGGATAAGCGCAAGAAGTACGACCAACTCTCTTCGCAATACAATGCATTTCAGTCGCAAGGGGGCAAAAGGGGCAACACGTCGTTCGACGAGTTCGGCCGGTCGGGCTCCTACTCCTTTACAAATGACGGCTCAGGCAACAGCTTCGAAGGTTCTTCGATGTCCGATTTGCTTTCGCAGTTGTTTGGCTCTGCGAAACAAAGCAGCCGATCTACACGAGGGTCCACACGCACAACACGATCACGTCAGTCGCCGATTGAGCCAGAACCGGAACCGGTTACTGTATACTTAGTTACGTTATCGCTAGACGAAGCATTCCGTGGCGTTACAAAGCGCTTAATGCTTGGTTCGACAACATTAGATGTTGCATTCAAACCAGGCGTGGCCGAGGGTCATCGGCTAAAGGTTCCTGCCGGACAAATCGAGGTACGCATTGCTCAGCACCCTGGTTTCGAACGTGACGGCGACGACTTGCGAACCAAGCACCAGATTGCAGTTACACTTGCCGTGTTAGGGGGCTCGACCGATGTGGAAACCCTTAGTGGCTCGGTAACGATGAATATTCCTGCTGGCACGACACCAGGCAAGGTGTTTCGCCTGCGTAATCAAGGCATGCATTCATACGGTAATGCTGAGAAGCGTGGCGATTTATACGTGACCATAGACGTAGCGCTGCCTAGTGCTCTATCCGACGAGCAACGTGAGCTGTTTGAAAATCTGAAGAAGACAGGCCTGTGACACGCATTACATTCGACCGTGTATCAAAATCGTTCGACACCGTGCAGCCACTACGTGAGGTGTCCTTCACGATTGAGCCGAAGGAGTTCTTTGTACTTGTAGGTCCGTCTGGCTCAGGTAAGAGCACGCTACTACGCATGGTTGCAGGTCTCGAAGAAGTGTCTTCTGGTAACGTGTTGTTTGACGGTGAGGTGATGAACAACGTACCGCCACGTCTTCGTGATGTCGGAATGGTGTTTCAGAACTATGCCTTGTATCCGCATCTAACGGTTTCGCAAAACCTTGGCTTTCCGCTTTCAATTCGTAGAGAATCGAAGCAGCATATCGCAGCACGTGTCGGAGAAATCGCCGAGCTGCTGAACATCACAGACTTGCTTGAGCGGAAGCCCCGTCAGCTTTCGGGCGGACAGCGTCAGCGCGTGGCCGTCGGACGAGCCATCATTAGAAAACCCCGGGTCTTCCTTTTCGATGAGCCCCTTTCTAACCTCGATGCCCAGTTGCGCGTGCACATGCGCACAGAACTACGTCAGCTACAACGCGCACTTGGCATTACAACCATCTACGTAACCCACGACCAGGTCGAGGCAATGACAATGGCCGATCGGATGGCCATTTTAAATGAGGGCACGCTGCACCAGATTGCAACGCCACAAGAAGTGTATCGAACTCCTGCCACAGTGTTTGTGGCCCGTTTCTGTGGAAGTCCGTCGATGAACATCCTCGCCAACAGCACAATTGGCGTGCGGCCAGAGGACTTTGTCTACATAGAAAGGGCCGGATCGTCCTCCGCAGGATCGCTTACCGCTGCAGGATCGCCAGACACGTATGCCTACACGGTGCAAGGCAGCGTCGAAAACATCGAATACATCGGCCACGAGTGGTTGTCGTTTGTGCGAACGCCTGAAGCACTCGTATGCGTGCGCACGCTTCGAGCCCCGGCGCAGCGGATCGGAGACTTGGCTACGCTTGGTGTCAGCGAGGCCGGTTTGCATCGGTTCGACGCGGCCGGGAAGCGCCTGTAGGCTTGTAAACCGCGGGGAACTATGACGCCTCCGAACTGTCCCGTGACTGTCTTTTGATAATCCCGCTTCAATACCACCCCTTTCGGGAGGTATTTTCGTGTGCGACAAAAGCGTTTACCTGACGATAAACTGATTTTCAACACTCTGCGGTGGGGCCTCATGGACACTAGTCATAGTGGCACAGGCGAGAGCTTCGTCATTGCCTTGAGACGGCGAATGAGCAATGCAATGAAAGAGTTCTTCGAGACCATGCAGAACTTTCTGTATTTCTCGTTGCGCTCGTTCGGCGCCATGGTTTGGGCTAAGCGCTATTGGAGTGACATCACAACGCAGATGTACTTCGCTGGCACAGCGTCGCTCGCCATTGTTGTTGTGAGTTCAATCTCCATCGGCTCTCTTTTGACAATGGAAGTGGGCAATCAGCTCGAGTCGTTTGGCGCCAAGACGTTAACCGGACGCGCCACTGCCCTTTCTGTTATTCGAGAGATGGCACCAATGGTTACGGGCCTCATGCTCGCCGCACGGGTAGGCGCAAGCTTTGCGTCGGAACTTGGTGCAATGAAAATTTCAGAGCAAATCGATGCCCTACGGGCGTTCGGTACCGATCCTATAGCCAAACTTGTAATGCCACGTCTGATGGCGTCACTCATCATGTTTTTGCCGCTCACGGCGGTAAGCTCGGCACTTGGCCTACTCGCCGGGAGTTTTATAGCTCAGGGCTACCATAATATCGACGCCGGGTTTTACTGGAACTCCGTACTTGCGCCACTAGAATTTCATGACTTTCTCGTAGGCTTCGTAAAACCGCCGGTGTTCGCCGTTGCAATTACGCTCGTGAGTTGCTTTAATGGTTTTAGTGCGACTGGTGGAACAGTTGGTGTTGGACAGTCGACAGTGAAAGGCATTGTTGTATCGAGCGGACTTGTTCTGCTTCTGAATTTCTACATTTCGAAGCTCGTGTTGGAAAACCTTTAACGTGATTGAACTCCGGAACATATCGCTGTCGTTTGGTGGAAAAAAAGTACTAAAGAACATTAGTCTCTGCATTCCCGATGCAAAAATCACCGCAATACTTGGTCCGAGCGGTTCGGGAAAGAGCACGATACTAAAGTTGATGATTGGATTGATTCGTCCCGACAGTGGTGAGATCCTCGTAGACAAAGTCGATGTCGTAAAACTCCCAGAATCGAAGCTCTTTCCTATCCGTAAACAGATGGGCATGGTCTTTCAGGGCAACGCTCTCTTCGACTCTTTAACAGTTCTTGAAAACCTAGGGTTCTTTCTGGGCGAGAATCTGAAGCTTCCCGAAGCTGAAATCAACGAACGCGTTCGAAATGCGATTACGTTTGCTGGACTTGACGGATATGAGAACGAATTGCCCGACAGCCTGTCGGGTGGGATGCAGAAGCGATTGGCCATCGGACGTGCACTGATCTTTGATCCACGTATGGTGTTGCTGGACGAACCCACGGTTGGACTCGACCCAATTTCGTCGAAGAAAATTCTTGATGTTATCGCAAAGCTTCGCGAAGAACGTGGCCTTGGTGCCGTAATGGTTACGCACACAATCGCTGATGTTTTCGCAATAGCCGACAGAGTAATTGTCCTCTATGAAGGCGTAATCGTCTTCGACGACGAACCAGCTAAACTTCACTCGAGCAACCACGCATTTGTCGAGTCGTTCCTTACCGAGCAAGAGTCGCAATCATCACCGCACAACAACAAAGCAACAAGCCCGGAGATAGTGTCATGACCACGTACGCAGTATCACAAAAAAAGGGCACCGGCTGGCGTAACGTCCGCACGGGCATTCTGTTTGTTATTGGTATTGCGCTTGTTGCTTCGCTTGCTCTTATCATCGGCAAGAACACGACCATGCTAACGAGTCACAGCATTGTTCACCTTCTAATTCCTGATATCAAGGGGCTTAATACAGGCAACCTTGTTTCGATAGCTGGTAAGAAGGTTGGTACAGTGTCGGCATTGGAGTTTCAACGGGCGAACGACAGTACACACATACTGGTCACCATGAATGTTCGCGAAGAGTATTTCGCATTACTTACGCAAGACTCGAGGGCAATGATTAAGTCGCTTGGTATGCTCGGCGATAAGTACATCGACATCACACTCGGCCACTCGAAAACATATCTCAAGGACGGTGGCTTCCTCGTCGTCGTAGAGGATACCGGCCTGGAAGGTTTGGCTGATAAAGCAGGCAAGACAATGGAGTCTATCGACAAAGCCTCGGAGTCACTCGTTGCTATTCTTAGCAAAGTTGAACGCGGTGAAGGCTCCCTCGGAAAACTTATATCGTCTACAGAAACCAGTGATCGCCTGAATAGAGCGCTCGCTCACATCGAATCGGCTGCCGCGATGTACGGCGATCCGGCCGTCGGACGGAATTTTGCTTCGTCTATAAACAACTTTAATACAATGAGCAACGATATGTCTAAAATCGCTGCCTCGATAGAACAAGGCAACGGATCGTTTGGCAAACTCTTGAAGAGCGACTCACTCTACAACCGCATGAACTCGACAATTGCAAGTGCTGACGAAATGGTTGTTTCTGTCTCGAAGCGCACGAACAGTTTGCTCGACAGTTATCAGCCAGGGTCTGCGTTCTATCTCAACCTGAACAAGAGTATCTCCTCACTCGATTCTCTTTTGCTCGACATCAAGCGCAATCCACAGCGCTATCTAAAGATCTCGGTGTTCTAACCGCTCGCGAAGCGAGCAAACCACTACACTCTAATAGCTGTAGAACCCTTTGCCCGATTTCTTTCCAAGATGTCCCGCTGCAACCATCTTTCGTAGCAATGGGCACGCACGATACTTGCTGTCGCCCAGACCTTCGTGCAACACCTCCATAATGCTTAGGCACACATCGAGTCCGATGAAATCTGCAAGTGCTAGTGGTCCCATTGGGTGTGCCATGCCGAGCTTCATTACGGTATCGATGTCTTCTACGGATGCAATGCCTTCCATAACGCAGTACACCGCTTCGTTTATCATTGGCATTAGAATGCGGTTCGACACGAAGCCTGGATAGTCCTGCACTTCAACTGGCGTCTTCCCTAAGCCGATCGCGAGTGCCTTAATCTCCCCATACGTTTCATCGCTCGTTGCGAGTCCGCGTATGATTTCGCAAAGCTTCATTACAGGCACCGGATTAAAGAAATGCATGCCAATAAACTTATCGGCGCGTTTCGTTCCGCCGGCAAGTGTTGTTATACTAATTGACGATGTGTTGCTTGCCAGAATGCATGCTGGTTTGCAGATGGCATCGAGCGCAGCAAAGATTTGCTTCTTCACTTCAAGTCGCTCACTTGCGGCTTCAACAACAAGGTCAGCCCCTTTTGCCCCTTCCTCGAGACTTGTGTTCGTTGCAATGCGCGCAAGTGTTGCATCGCGATCTGCTTGCGTAAGCACTTCTTTCTTGACCTGACGGTCGAGGTTTGCTGTTACGGTGCTAAGCGCTTTTTGCAGCGCGGCGTCGCTTACGTCCACGAGTGTGACATTGTGTCCGTGTTGCGCCGCAATGTGCGCAATGCCGTTACCCATGGTGCCGCCACCGATAACCGTGATGTTCGTTATTGCCATTCGTTGCCTCTGTGAGCGTTGTTGTGTGTGTGGAGTAGAGTCCGCTTTTGCGCTAAACGCGTAGTCGGAGCGCAAAATTAGTCCTCGTCGTGGTATGTTCGCCCCATGAACGAAAGCCACGTGCATGTAGAACGGGAGAAAACAAAGCGCACCCTAATTGTTGCGTCCGCCATAACGTTGGTGGGCCTCGTCTGTGCCGTATTGTTCTTTCGCAACGTCGACGATCGCGGTGGAACGCTCAAGGTGACGAAAGACGGTGTAGAGGTCTCACTCGAGACGCCCATTGTTAAGCAGATCGGCGCCGACACTGCCCGCTTCAAGGTGCTGGGAGATTCGATTAGCGTCAGCAGTGGCACCGTTACCGATATCGAGATAAAAGGGGGCTTGGACTCAGGGGGCTTTATCGGCAAGCGCTTCAACGGCAAGAACCTAATTGACACTGCAGCGGGCTTTATTCTCGCTAGTGACAATCCAGATAGATGGCAGGTTCAAAAGCTCACAGAGGGCACGGGCGTGATTAGCAGGCTAACTGCTGGTGACGGCAGTCTTATTGAAATACGCGCCGTTCCGCTCAAGGGACTTCCACTGCTTACTGAGTATGTGATGGCTATGCTCGACTCGCTAAAGGGCTTCGATCCAAAAGCCAATGCCAAAAGTGCGAATCCCGATAGTACAGCCTGGATGATATGGCACACGAATCCTGAGACGAAGATTGTCGTGTGCATGAAGATCGTGGATGCGAATGGACTTCGCTACTTCGCGTATTCGGAAATCACGAAACCCGGAGCAAAAGTGGGCGTTCGAAACTCGGTAGCAGGCTTTACTGTTATCGAGAAGCCGACTGCGGAGACGCGACTCCGCCTCGCACCAGGAACCAAACGCCTACAGCGATAAACGGCAGACTTAGAATCTGGCCCATATCGAGTGGTAGTCCCACTTCGAACGCTACCTGACGTTCCTTGATGAACTCAATAAAGAAGCGCGCTGTAAAGAGCAGAACGAGAAAGGTACCGATGATGCGTCCCGGGTTGCTGAATGCCACGCCGCGTTTGTACATCAGCCAAGTAATGATGAACAGCGCCAGACAGACGACTGCTTCGTATAGCTGAGCGGGGTGTCTGGGCTGCATATCCTCGAATTCGAAGACAAATGCCCAGGGCACATCTGTCGGACGGCCCAGGATTTCTGAATTAAATAAGTTTCCAATTCGAATACACATCCCGCTTATCGCTGCTACAATGGCAAGTCGGTCGAGGAGCCATACCATCCCATATGAGCGCCTCGTACGATGAAAGAGGTACAAGCCAAGTATTATGCCCAGTGCTCCGCCATGACTTGCAAGCCCACCCTTCCAGATTGCAAATAGCTCTAGTGGGTTTTCTGCCATGATCTGCGGCTCGTAGAACAGGACGTGTCCGATGCGAGCTCCGAGGATTGTGCCAACAATCATGTAGATCGTCAGTGCATCAAGGTCAGCAATAGGTTTCTTCTCAGCCCTGAAGATCGACCGCATGATGTAGTAGCTGAGGACGAAGGCGAGAGCGAAGAGTACTCCGTACCACCGCGGCGAGATGGGTCCCAGCGTAAAGAGAACCGGGTCGACGTTCCAATGAATCATACTACAAACCTACGGCGAAGAAAGCTGAGAGGAAGCCCGAGGCATTCGAAAGTGGTAGTCCGACGTGGCTGAACGAAGAACGCCCGCTTAGAGCGGGCGTTCGGAAATGCGCATGTATGTGACAAAACTTGGTTTTATCTCAATCGTTGAGAGACATTGACGTCAGTCGTCGAGACATTAACGTTAGTCGTCGAGACCAGCGTCTTGTAGTGGCGTTTCAATGATTACTTGAACTGTACGGTTGAAGAATCGTTGTTCCGGAAGCACGTTTTCGTAGAGAGGCTCTTCTTCGCCTGTGCCACGAGATATCAGCGAACCATACTTGCCGCCTGATGCAGAGCGGACCGCTGTTTCAACGGTGCGTGAACGATTCTGTGACAGTCTCTTGTTGTGTTCGAATTCACCAACTACGTCTGTGTGACCGTCGATCTTGATTTCAGAGGAAGATTTAACTCGGCCGAATACGTACTCGCGTAGGATGCGCTCGTTCATTGGGCCAGCGGTGAACTTGTCGAAGTCAAACAGGATGAGGTTATACTTTTCTAGTGTCTTACCTGCAACGCTACTCACATCGATAGCGCGACCGCGAGATGAAACGCGTTTTACTGGGATCTTCGTGATATCAGAACGGCATTCGGTGCCATTCTTCGATACAACAACGAGTTGTGCTTCGTATGCTGGAAGACTCAATTCTGTTTGACCACGTTCGACGCGACCTTTTGGCCTATCGCCTTCTGCATTCTTCCAGTTCCATTCGTAACTCGCGTCCGTCATGCCAACATTGTTTAGCGTAGCCCATGTTGCATCTGCCCGCTTGACTTCGATCCGGCGCGAAGCAACGATTTCATTGTCGATGCCGTTTGCCATGAGCATCGTTACTGTTTCGGGTGAAGGGAAGTCGGTCGGGTCGTTGTCTAGAATTGGACGTGCAACTTGCCATACTTCTTCGCCATCGCCCTTGAAGCGGAGTTCCGCGCGACGGTTTTCCGTCATACCCAGCGAGTCTTTCGGGTTCGAGCGTTCTTCTGGATAGCCACGACCTTTAATCGACATTCTGCTTTCTGCGATACCCCAGACATCACGCAGATAATTAAGAACGATCTGAGCACGGTCTTTTGGTAACGACGAGTTCTTGTCTTCGAGTTTCTCGTCAACCGTTCCCGTGATTTCAACGGTTACCGATGGATGTTTACGCAGACGATATCCGTAGATGTTCAACACCTGATAATACTTATCGAGTGTACCACCTGGAATGCGTTCATCGTTGAAACTGTTCGTTGGCGTAGCGTTCCTAAACAAGACATAGCGGTCTGGAATCGTTGCGCTATTCAGATCGAAGAAGATGTACGGCAGCAGCGGATAGATAATAATTGTTGCGCGTTCTTCAATGACAAGACCCTTGAAGTTTCCGTTCTTCTTCTTTTCCCAATCGGAGAAGGCCGCTTCCCATGTAAGCGTCGGACGACGTCCGAGCGTGATGGTACGGCGAATTTCGGTTGCTGTGCTCGCCGATCCTTGGTCTGTCGTTCTACCTGGATCGCTTACGTCTACCGTGATATTACGTTCACCATACACAGGCGAGGTGGCTGTAACCGTCCACTGCACCATTTTATCGCGGTTGCCTTCGGCGCCATATTCGGCGTCACCAATAACGACGTTCGACTCTGTACGCGAAGTTGAAACACTGTCGCGGACGTTGCGTCCTGTCTTCGGATTCGAGAACGCGAGCGTAGCTGGAATTGCTTGTTGTGTACACTCATCGATGACATTAACGATTAGGTTAACAGCACGGAAGTATGTCGGGATAAGTGCCATAAAGACGTCGAGATCACCTTGGAAGCCTGGCAGGTCTGTGCGACGTGAAGAGAAGTAGAGCACGTCACCCGACGCTGGTAGCGAAATGAACTGCTCGTCTTCATTCGTGTTAATTGGAGCTGGCAACTGCGTTGTCTTTTTCCAACGGTCGCGGCCTTCGCGGTCACGTTCACCAGTCTTGAGCGTACGATAGAAATCGAGGCCTCCCATGTTTGGCGTGTGGCCATCAGACGAGAAGAACAACGTGTTACCGTCAGCGGCGATGAACGGACCGACCTCGGCTTTTGCAGTGTTAATGTCGGGGCCAAGGTTCTTTGCGGTCTTCCACTCGCCCAGATCGTCGTCCCAGTCGCAATACCAGATGTCGGTATCCTTTTGGCCGCCACCGTCTGAGTTTGTTGGCGATGGACGGTTCGACGTGAAGTAGAGGCGTTGCTTGTCTGGTGAAATGGTAGGCTGCGAATCCCAGTATTCAGAATTCACGGTGCGCCCAAGATTTCGGGGCTTACCGAATCGATCACCTTCGACTTCAGCAATGTAGATGTCGCAGTCACCAAGACCATCGGCGCGATTGCAACCCGTGAAGTACAGTGTTTGCTTGTCTGCAGCAATAGACGCAACGCCTTCGTTCGTCACAGTATTCACGCCTGCGTCTACAGTATCGATGTTGGTCGGACTACTGAAGATTGTGTCGAGATTGTGAGCCTTGCGCGTCAGCCAAAAATCGTGCGAGAAGTCTCCGTCACGCGTAATGCGACTACCCTTACGGTTCGAGACGAAGAACAATGTTTTGCCATCGGCAGAAACGGTTGGACCGTAATCGAGTCCGCCGTGATTTACAACTCTACCAAGGTTTATAATCTTGATTCGCTTCGGGTCTTCGAGAATGTCACCGCGTGACTCTTCTTGTAAAGAATTTGAAGCATTTATGACTACGCCGTACAGCGTTAGTTCATTCACTGGTTCTGTAGCCCGTGCTTGAAGTGCGAACAGCAGCAATCCAAGGCATACAGTAACAACTCGCTGCATCATACGCGTCCTATTCCTTCTAAAGATTGACCACTATCAGGATGTTCGTGCTTTTACCATCTCGCGGCGCGAACACAAAAGATAGGTAATTGTGGAAAACTCGCCAAGGCTGCCCGCCTTAGAAAATGAATCTGCCTTCAACAAAAACCTGGAAAGAGCCTATTGTAAAGTCAGTGCCCCGCTTAGATACTGACGTGAATGGTACAAGGTACTGGACAACCGGACCAAGAAAAAATTTCTTACTGAATTTAAACTCCATCCCTGCACCAATGAGCCCTGAGATCTGGAGTCGATTAACTTCAGCCAAAGGCCCGTCTTCAAGCACCACCGACCTAGTATTCGAACCAATAATCGCAACCGAAGCCACTTCTCCATTCGGAAATCGAACCGAGTCGTCTATGAGCTCTTTCGTATGCTTCGTCCCAGAAGAAAAAATATACCCAAGGCTAGGTCCCGCACGTAGGTAGGCAACGTCGAAGAATGTCACCTTTACGAAGGGACTCAGCGATACCATTGCAATGGACACCTCGGCAATATTTCGAAACGACATTGGTACGATGTATTCTTGGCTCGTGGCCGGCGACCGCTGTGTGACACCCTCTATCTCAATAAAGCGTGCATCAATGCTGCGACTTTCAAAGCCCAATAGCGCCCCAAAAACAATACGCGATCGTGTGAGTTTCTCGTAAACGATTCCAGCTGCGAAGGAAGTCTTCGCACCACCGGTGAACTCACAATTACAGGCAGTTAAGAAGCTTCCACCCTGCATGTTATTCGACAAGCCAACGTAGCCCCCTATCATATCGTAGATGAGTAACGTTCGTGCTCGCAGCGGATCGGATTCCATCACGTTTGTTTGACCCACGACCCTACCAGCGCCGATAACGACGAGCATCAAAGAGAGTGAGAAAACGATTGTCAGGCGGGGAAGGGGCACGAAGGGCCGCATTGTGGATTCGGTGGGGCGTGAAACTATCATGTTAAGTCGTCATTCGCAAGCGTGAAGCATTTGCTATACTTGCGGTCTATGAGTACCGAGCAAGCACCTGTTGAGACGCACGATGGCGTTGCGCCCATGACCAATATTAGCGGCAGCGACACAATTTTTGAAACCGCCCGCGGAACTGCCGTCAAACTGTTGAGCCGCTACGAGAGTAGCGACTCGTATATCGACAAACTTTTGGATGCTGAGTTACGGCGCACGGAACTCGCTCCTGCAGACAAGGCGCTCGTTACCGAGCTCGTGAATGGCACGGTACGTTGGCAGGGCAGGCTAGACTGGATTCTAACCGGCTTCTATCACGGAGAGTTTGCCAAATGCCTGGCTCTGACAAAGAACGCCATGAGGATTGCGCTCTACCAGATGTTATTTCTGTCCAAAATCCCTCCCCCCGCCGCAATCAATGAATCCGTAGAGATGGTAAAGCGCCTCAAAGGCGACCGCCACGCGGGCATCGTGAACGGTGTGCTGCGTAATATTCTTCGCAACATTCAGAATATTCGTTATCCCGTTAAAGAGGAGAATGTTGTTCTGTACCACTCCATCGTGTACTCGCACCCGCAGTGGATGGTACGTCGGTATCTAGAGCGGTATGGCGAGGCGGATATGGAGCTGCTACTAGCCGCAAACAACCACCGACCCATGCTGACACTTCGTGTTAACACACTTAAGACGTCTTCGGCAGAAGTCGAGCGAATACTGACTGAGCACGAGATTAAGTACGAAGTATCACCGATTCATCCCGATAGCATTCTCATTACGTCTCTGCGTGACATCCGAGCGCTGCCGATTTTTACGGAGGGCATGGTAAACGTCCAGGACGCAAGCGCAAGCCTGGTTGTGCATCTTGCTGCTCCTAAGCCGGGCATGCTCGTATACGACCTTTGTGCGGCCCCTGGCGGCAAAGCAGTATACACCGGCGAGCTTATGCAGAACACTGGCCGCATTGTAGCACTTGAGATGTACGAGTCTAAGCTGCGCTTCATAAAGGACAATGCACAACGCTCTGGTGTAACCATCATCGAAGCAGTACACGGCGATGCCCGGGCGTACGCACCCGAAGCCCTAGCCGACATCGTAATGGTTGATGCTCCGTGTACTGGACTCGGCACTCTGTCTAAGAAGCCCGATATCAAATGGCGTCGCGATCTCGAAGATGTCCGCCATATGGGCGTTATGCAGCGTCAAATTCTCGATCATGCAGCCTCCCTCGTGAAACCCGGCGGTGCGCTTGTGTATAGCACGTGTACGATCGAACCGGAAGAAAATGAGAATGTCGTGCAAGGCTTCCTTGCTGATAATCCCACGTTCGAGCTCGAGCCGGCGGAACGATTTTTGCCTTCGGGCGTCGTGAGCGACGGTTTCCTAAGAACCTTCCCACATGTGCACAAATCGGACGGCGCTTTTGCTGCGCGATTGCGACGCAAAAGTGACGTCAGCACCTGAATTAAATGACGAACCATTCACACATGTTTCATTGAAGCCGCAGAATTCCCGTCGTAGACTTGTACAGTTCGTTCATCCAGGACAGTTCGTCAATCCACAACTCACTCAGAGGAGATATCATGAATCGTTCGATCATCGCTTCGGTCGCACTAGCTACCGCATTGTTCGTTGGCTGCGCCAAAAAAGAAGAAGTGCCTGTTGAGATACCTGCAAACACCACAGCAATCGCAGACTCGCTTGCTAAGATAAAGGCAGACTCAATCGTGCAGGCAAGCCACGACTCTATTATGCGCGTCGATTCACAGATGCAGGCAAACAATGCGAAGGGCACAAAGCCAGTCGCTAAGAAGCCAGCGCCAACGAAGCCAAACGTCGCTCTTCCGACAAATCCGGATGGATCAGCAACATCAAATCCAAAGCGTCCAAGCCGGTAATCAATCAGCTAATAAAAAGTCCTCGGTAGGCACAAAAAAAGGGCGTCCGAAGACGCCCTTTTTTCATTTGCTACTGGTAAAACCAGTCGTCGAACCCCCCCGTAGGGTTAAGAAAACAATCAGCCTTATTGCGCGCCAACGCCATTCTTCATGCGGGGCTGGCTTTCAAGCGCATCGATTTTTGCTTTCAATGCGTATGGAACGTCTGCCGTTGTTTGGTATGACACTTCAACTTCGATGAATTTGTTTGGATTGGATCCTTGGATAAAGGATGTGCCACTTCTACGGACAAGTACTTTACCAAAGGTGTACGATGCAGGTGAATTCTTTTGTGCGAACACAAACGCTATGTTACCTGTGCCACCAACAGTGCTCAGAACTCTACTGTCTTCTTTGAATGTTGTTGAAGCAGTTTTCAGATCTACGGTTTCATAGATGTCGTTAAGATCGTTAACGTTTGTGTACTCACGGCCCATGTATACGATCTTAGCATCCTTGCTTGGGTCAGTAATGAACTTGTAGCTATCGTTTACATAACTAGAAACACCAGGTGAGCTGATTGCTGGATTCAAGGAATCCTTATCGTCAAAACATAGATCCCACAACTCACCGAAAGCGGTGGATGCCACGCGCGGCACGCCACTAAACACGATGAGTCCACTGCCAGACGCACTTTGCGAACTATACAACTTTAGAATGACTGTACGATTCGCCGGAGCCCACTCTAGTGCCGCGGTTGCATCGCCAACGGTCGTGCCGTTGAGAGCTTGGACGGTAAACTCATAGCGAGTGCCTACGATCAGACCAGTAACAACTCCGCTCGTATTGGTCGCACCCGCAACGTCAACTGAAAGCTTCGTAGCTGTGCCAGTCACGTTGTAGTAAATGCGATAGCCAGACGGCGTAACGCCGCTTGCAGGAGCATCCCATTTGAGTCCAACTCCAGTTGCGCGCGATTGCGCCTTAAGAGCTGTTGGCGTACCTGGCTTCGAGCCTGGATCGACAGGACCGTCGTTCGTGTTGCAGCTGACGGCTACGAGTGCCACCAATGCGAACAATAACGCGGGTACTTTTTTCAATTGTGTAAACATTCGTCTCTCCTCGTCGTGGTTAAAAAACTCGAAAAATTTTACGCTGCCGTTGATAACCGGCAAATATCGATAAATCCAAAAAAATCAGTCACCTAGTCACGGGGTTGCCAAGGCACGTCGTCGACACCTGCCGAAGCGTTGGCGTATCGCGCTACCATAAACAACCAGTCTGACATTCGATTTAAGTAGCGTACGACGAACCCACCAATGTCTTCCGAATCAGCAAGCGTGATTACTGCTCGCTCCGCACGCCTGCATACGGTACGAGCCAAATGCAACGTCGCTGCCGACTTGACCCCACCCGGCAGAATAAACGTCTTCAGTGGAGGCAGGGTTGCCTCAAGTTGGTCGATGCGACGTTCGAGGCCTAGAACGTGTTCCTCGGTAATTCTGGGAATGTTGTAGCTCGGCGGAGGATCGAGAGGCGTTGCTAGATCGGCTCCAAGTGTGAACAAATGCGCCGATGTCGCCTCCAGTTCGGTCCGTAGATCGTCAGGAAGTTCATGCGTGAGCACCATGCCCAGTATGGCATTCAGTTCGTCGACTGTGCCATAAGCTTCGATACGAGCCGAATTCTTACGTACACGCACCCCTCCAAAGAGTCCGGTTGAACCGTCATCCCCCGTTTTCGTGTATATGTGTGTAGCCATGGATGGCGAAAATACTACCGCGACGGTGTTTCGTAGTTTAGCTGTTCATTATCACTCAAGGTCGAATGCCCCATGCGCCCCTTTCATGTGTTGTTCATTGGCGATATCGTTGGGCATGTCGGACTCCGTGAGGTGCTGCGAACGCTCGGAGACCTCAAAACCCGCTACACGGCCGATGCTGTTATTGTTAACGGTGAGAATATCGTTGATGGTAAGGGTCTCTCTGAAGTCGAAGCAGGTCAGTTGACTGCTGCCGGTGTGCATTGCATCACAACCGGAAACCACATCTGGGAGAACTGGAAGGCGCGTCCGCTTCTAGCTACAAACCCCAATGTTCTTCGGCCAATGAATTATCCGCCAGAGAATCCTGGGCGGGGGTGGACGATTGTGACGCTGCCCGATCAGCGAACAATTGGGGTGCTGCAGATCCAGGGACGTGTCTACATGCAGCCTATCGATGATCCTTTCAAGGCTGCCGACTCTGCAATTGCAAAAATGACCCCACGCACATCGATGATACTCGTGGATTTTCATGCAGACGCAACGGCAGAAAAGATTGCAATGGGTTGGTACCTAGACGGACGTGTGAGTGCGGTGCTGGGCACACATACACATGTGCAAACGGCAGACGCAACGATTTTGCCGGGCGGTACAGCGTACATCTCCGACACAGGCATGTCAGGTCCACACGACTCTGTTCTCGGCATGAAAAAGGATATAGCAATTAAACGGTTGATGCTGCAAACAGCGCACAAGTACGAGGTTGCAGAACACGACGTACGTGTATGTGGTGTTCACCTCATCCTTGATGAAGAAACCGGTCGAGCAATTACAATCGAACCGTTCGCATGGCCGAAACCACGAACAACAGTTCTTACCACCTAGTAGGAAATCATGCCTGCATTTCACGGCAGCCTTCAGCACAAAGCCAAGATCCTCTGCACGATGGGTCCGGCGGTTGCTTCTGAAGAAAAGATCATTGCCATGATCAAGGCAGGAGCCAATGCTTTTCGACTAAACATGTCGCATGGCGCATACTCTAGTCATGAACAATACATTGAACTTATTCGCAAAGCAGAAGCAAGACTTGGGACGTATGTACCAATAATCGCTGACCTTCAAGGTCCAAAAATTCGTGTCGGTGATTTCGTCGGCAAGGATGCCATGACACTCGTCGTCGGACGCGACGTGAAACTTGTAGATGTAGGCGTCATCCGTCATCAAAAACTCGAGCCCTCTGATTCGATGATTCCTGTGCAGTATCCAACGATTGCATCGGATGTTCACAAGGGAGATGTATTGCTGCTTGACGATGGGTTGCTAAAACTGCAAGTAAAGAGCATTAACGGCGACGTCGTGAATGCTCTTGTTATCTACGGAGGAGTACTTAAGCCTCGCAAAGGCATCAATCTTCCGAATACGATTGTCTCGCAGCCATCAATGACGACTAAAGACCGCGCTGACGTGCGATTTGCCATTGATAAAGAATGCGACTATGTAGCGTTGTCCTTTGTGCGATCGGCTACCGACATCGAAGTGCTACGGAAGTACCTGCACAAGTACGGCGGCACGCAAGCAATTATCGCCAAAATTGAAAAGCCCGAGGCCCTTCAGAATATCGAGGCTATCATTGATGCGTCTGATGTCATTATGGTAGCACGTGGCGATCTCGGGGTTGAGATACCAGCGCAGAACGTGCCAATCGTGCAGAAGAAGATCATTAAACTTTGCAACGCTCGTGCGAAGCCCGTGATAACAGCAACACAGATGCTAGAGTCAATGATTCGCAGTCCACGTCCGACGCGCGCCGAAGCCAGTGACATTGCAAATGCTGTACTTGACGGCACCGATGCGGTGATGCTTAGTGCTGAGACATCCGTAGGAGCCTATCCTGTCGAGGCCGTGCAGTACATGCGGACGATTTGCACCGAGGCCGAACAGGAGCTTGTAAACGATGGGTTGCTACACGTACCCGATTCAGCTGCCTTGCGTTATGACCCGAAGGAGTCGAATACCGATTCTATTGCGATGGCTGCTGCGCATATAGCGGAGGAGCAGCGCGTTTCTGCGATTGCATCGTTAAGCTATAGCGGGCAGACCGCTCGATTAATTTCGAGCAGGCGTCCGCGTACCCCAATCCTTGCCATTACTACAATGCAATCGGTGGCACGCCGGATGAGTATGCTTTGGGGTGTAACGGCAATCGTAGTCGATTCGCTAACAACGACAGATGAGACTATCGATCACATAAAGGCATTGCTGGTGAAGGAAAAAACCTTCCCGCCGGGATCTGTAATTGTGTTTACTATCGGGCGTCCGTTGGTCGGCCGTGCCAGAACGAATATGATCTGCATCGAAACGCTCGAGGCGGCTGGTCGTTAACCAGACGTTGGAGGCGGCTGGTCGTTAACCGGCCGCCTTCAGACGCTTGTATAATTATGGCTTCTCTGGCTTAAGAACGAATAGAGCTTTGTTGTTCGTAGATAGATACTTGCGAGCCGCATCACGAACCTGTTCTGGCGTGAGTGCCCTAATCAGTTCATCACGACGAGCAATTACAGACAGCGGCTCTCCGTTCATGTGCACGCTCCGAATGCCCGACAACCAGAATTGGTTTGTCTTGCGGCTTACTTCACGCTCCTTAGACTGAATCTCCTTGATCTTTTGAATGTAGGATACATCGACTACATTGTTTTGCAAGTAGTCGATTTCTTTACGAACGGCAGACACTAGTTCGTCAACACGATCAGGAGCGCATGAGAAGTAAATGGAGATACCGTACTCTTCACGAGGAATTTTCTCCATGCTAGGCTGAACAGCTACGAAGTATACGCCACCTTTTTCCTCGCGCAATTGTTCGCGAAGGCGAGTACTCATTACTTCGGTAAGCGCAATAAGGTTGTACCTCTCTTCTGGGTTGTATGTAAACGGTCCAGAGTAGAACATCACAACAGTGCTCTTAGCTTCAACACCCTTGGAAATAGTTCGTTCAAACGTACCAGTTGCAGGACGCATGCCAACGTCTTTCCACATGGCTTTATCAGAAGTCGAAGGAAGGCTTGCGATGTACGTCTTCACATAATTCTCTAGGGTATCCTTCGAGAAATTTCCAACGAAATAGAAGGTATAGGCGCTAGCATTTAGCAGTGCTTTTTTCACAAAATCATATGCTTTAGCAGCATCAATCTTTTCAACTGTCTCGACGGTCATTGGCTTTGCTCTCGGATGCCCGCCAGACATAATGTATGTCAGCGAATCGATGAACACAGCTTCCGGATTCGTCGCCTTATTCGCAAGACCTGCAATCGCACGCGCTTTCACCGACGCCACTGCGTCAACGTCATATCGAGGGCTTGTGAACGAAAGGTGCAGCACTTCAAAGAACGTGTGTAGATCTTTTGGCGAGGTGCTGCCAGTGAAGTTGAAGGTTTCCATGCTGGTACTTGGCGAGAGCGACAGGTTCTTGCCCTGAAGCATTTTACCGAGCATCGTGGATGAGAAATCTGCCAGCCCACCAGCATCAACGATTCCTGCAGCGCTATTCCACGTGGCGTGGTAGGCCTCATCACCCAACGACTCACCACCGTATGACCATGCTGAGAACAAGATCTCGTCGTTCTTAAAGTCAGTGGGTTTTACAACAACCGTCGCACCGTTCGAAAGCGTCCACTGCTCAGCACCAACATCAGAAAGCTGCGTGCGAGAGACGATAGAGCCGGGTGTCGGCGTCGAAGACATCAGTGGCTTGACGGGAGCGTCATCGACATAAGCCGCAATAGAGGACTTCTCGACGTCACGAACAACAGCTAGAACCTCTGCTTCCGTTGGCTTAACGTAACCGTTGCCTTCGGGGACAGAGACAGCGATGATTCTATGCGGATTGGTGATTGCCTTTGTTGCCGCTCCAGTGACGTCTGCAAGCGTGATCGCCGGTAGAATCTCTTTATACAATGCGAACTCAGTAGCAATGCCGGGCGAAGCTTCACGAACTAAGAAATTGCGAGTAAACTCAGCAGCGTGGTTCGCGTTTGGTGTCTTGTCACGTTCGTTATATGCGGCTTCCATACTTGAGTAAATCTCAGCTTTGGCACGATCGAGCTCAGTTTGCGAGAAGCCCTTTTGATCTACGCGACGCATTTCTGTAAGTAGTGCGCGAAGGCTCGGCAGAACATCTTTCTCAACCGCAACAGCTTGCGCAAAGAATGCACTATTTGCACGTGTAAGCCCGAACTCGGCTGTACCCGCATACGCAAACGGAGGCTTCGCTTTCTGAGTTAACTCGCCCAGCCGTGAATTCAACATGTTCGTTGCCAGAGACATCGTAATCGTGCGGCGGAAATCACTTTTTGTAACGATGTGTTCGCGTGGCGTTATGTGATAGATGGCGACGCCAGCGCCCGGCAATTCTTTGTCCGATGCAATGCTTACTCGCGTGGTGTTGCTTATCGTTATCGGGTAGTTCGCTCTGGCGCGCGTACCACCGCCAGCTCCTACTGGAAATGTAAAATGCTTCTTTAGAAGCGACTCGAGATCTTTTTCGTCGTAGTCGCCCACGAGTATCACGGCCATACGTTCTGGATGGTACCATGTGCGATAGAAACGGCGAAGGGTTTCTGCAGGTGCATGCTTAAGGACTGCTGTGTCACCAATAACATCGTGGTCTGCATATTTCGAGCCTTCCATCAGCACTTTACCGTGCACTCGCTGTATGCGCTCTCCAGCACCACGACCGAGGCGCCACTCTTCAGTGACGACTCCACGCTCGGCTTCAATCTCCTTATCGTCATACGTTACGAACCCCGCCCAATCGCGCAGAACCTGTATCGCCTTTATGATATTCTGAGCATTGTCGAGTGGCACGGTAAGCTGGTATACAGTTTCATCCTGATTTGTATACGCGTTAAGGTCTGCACCAAAACGAATACCTGTCGACTCAAGAAAGCTGACGAGCTCTTGCTTAGGAAAGGATTTCGTGCCATTAAACGCCATGTGCTCTGCAAAGTGCGCAAGACCATCCTGATCGGCATCCTCTAGCACAGCTCCGGCATCGACTGCAAGCACAAGCTCGAGACGCTTTTCTGGTTTTGCATTGCGCATTACGTAATACGTTGCACCGTTGGCGAGTTTCCCAGTAATGATCTTAGGATTCAATGCGACGGTGTCGTTCGGCGCGGCACGTAAAGTGACTATAGAAGTAATAACAACTGCTAATAGTAGCGTTGCCTTCGTTCCAAAACGAAGAATTGCGGCAGGCGCCATAAGACTCTCCCTAAATATGAATTGTATTGCTACTAAAGGCACAAACTAACGCCTACTCCTGAACGGCACGCCTTTACGAGTGACCGCGGTATCAGCGGCCCGCGTCTACGCCAGACTGCTGCGAGAGTTGCGTTAGAAGGGGTACTAATGTCTCCTGCGTGTCACCGGGCTCTAGACCTAAGACACGACTTATCCGAAGCATGGCGTCTGAGGTGCTACGGGCCTTCAGTATCTCAAGAACTCCTTCGGCGCCGGCTCTGTCATACACGGCCTTACACAACGCAGCACCGATGATGTAGACATCGTCTTGCGATAGGTACGGGTCGGTAAACAGCCGGACAAACGACGGTACGTCTGATGATTTTTTGCCACGGATGTATCGCGCAAGCAGCACGTCGAACTCTTCGCCAAGGCTGCCCCCTAGCCACGTGGCGACCCCTTCACGGACAACAGGATGTGCGTTATCATAATCGCGAAACACGATATGCACGAGCTCATGCGGATACCAGGCGTCGCCCATGCCCGACAGAATAGTGTTGTTGCTTGGATACGAAAGGCCGCTTGGTGGATAGCTGTAGTACTCGATGCCCATGAGCGCGCACATGGCATCGCGAGACTCCGTCACATAGAATGTGATCATTGCAGGAGGCTCTAGGTGAAAGGTTTCTGCAGTGCTTGTGACAAAGTCGCTTGCGGCTTTCGCTCGCGTACGGCTTATCCTCGTTTGAGCCGGATGCAAATAACGAATGCGGTTTGTCTCGTACACCTCCCATTTCACCGTTGCGCGCTCTATTGGGTTCTCGACCTTCCACTGCGTATCGGTGCCCCTCGTGAACACTGTCCGTAGAATGCCTAGGGGTACGATGTGATGGCTAAGTACATCGGTTGCACTGAACATCGTTCGAATCACCCATCGATTTCCTTCGGGTTCGATGCTCAGTACCGTTGGAGGAAACGTAGCAACAATTTCGGCCGATTGCGCAAACCAGTTTAGAACAACTCCGTCGGGCATACCTGCGATAACTGATCGGTCTGCTGAAACCCCAAGGCCCAACGCGGCCTGACGCCACACCATAAGACTATCTACCCACGCTCGCAGAACCAGTCGCACTTCTGGATTTGTCGTGTCTACGCGCTGCATCACACGAACAACGGGCAGGGGCGGCGCACTCGTTACTTCCTGAGCTGCAACGTTGCACGTCAGGACGACGAAGCAGGCCATGAAGGCTGCGGACATAAACTTTATTGAGATCGGCACACAAGAATGTAACGAAAACTTCGGCGCGAGTGCGTTTCGGAGGCGCCACCCTACGTCTTTCGTAAGTTTGGCGCTTGCTTCTATGTTAGAAAGACACTATGTCGGACTCTTCAAACGGTGAATTCTCCTGCGACTTATCTGAAGACCAGATTGCCATTCGCGCGCATATCCGAGCCTTCGTCGATGAGGAAATCACTCCAGTGGCGCTGCAGTTCGACGAAAGCCAGGAGTTCCCCTCAGAGATTTTTGCGAAGCTCGGACACCTGGGCTATTTGGGGATTATCATTCCCACAGAACTCGGTGGTAGCGGTATGGGTACCATGGAGTATGCAATCATCGTTGAAGAAGTTGCTCGTGGATGTCCGTCGATTGCACTCGGTGTTGCGGCACATAACGGACTCTGCACGACACACATTTATCGGTTTGCTTCAGAAGAACTAAAAGCTCGCTATGTACCGCGACTTGCCAAAGGCGAGACGATGGGCGCGTGGGCACTGACAGAACCTAACGCTGGCTCTGACGCCGGTGGAACAGAAACGACTGCAATACGCGACGGTGACCATTGGATTCTTAATGGTGCCAAGAACTTTATCACCCACGGCAACGTGGGCGACATCTGCGTGGTAATGGCCGTGAGTGATGCATCGAAAGGCAAGAAGGGCATCTCTGCCTTTGTTGTAGACAAAACCATGGCAGGCTTCTACGGATCGAAGAAAGAAAACAAACTCGGAATGCGTTGCTCAGACACTGCAGGTGTTGCATTAGATAATGTGCGCGTACCAGCAGCGAACCTTATCGGTGGCGAGGGCGAGGGCTTCGTGCAAGCACTGCAAATACTTGATGGTGGACGTATCTCTATTGCTGCCTTAAGTGTGGGGCTTGCTCAGGGGGCTTTCGAAGCTTCGGTTCGATACGCCACGCAACGTCATCAATTCGGTAAGCGCATTGCGGATATGCAAGCCATTCAAATGAAGCTTGCTCGAATGTCTATGGAAATCGAAGCTGCACGCATGCTTACATACAAGGCAGCATGGCTGCGTGACAACGACCAGCCGTATACGCTTGCTGCATCACAGGCAAAACTGTTCGCGAGTGAAATGTCGGTGCGCACGGCCGAAGAGGCAATTCAAATTCATGGCGGCTACGGATACATAAAAGAATATCCAGTAGAAAAGTATTGGCGTGATTCGAAGCTTCTTACGATTGGCGAGGGGACATCCGAAATTCA
The DNA here is from genome assembly GCA_046595995.1 of Candidatus Kapaibacteriota bacterium. Taxonomy (GTDB): domain Bacteria; phylum Bacteroidota; class Ignavibacteria; order Kapaibacteriales; family Kapaibacteriaceae; genus JAWXBR01. The sequence goes on along the minus strand of JBKJNB010000074.1, from coordinate 35,247 downwards.
ACGCACCGTTATCGCGCGCCTGATCGGCGCTTCGTCGTAACTATCGCGCGCCTGATCGGCGCTTCGTCGTAATTCGTCGACTAATAGGTAACACCTTGCCATCAGCGCTTGACATTGTAATGCCATAGAGTTGCGCTAAGGTTGGCGCTATGTCGATAGGCGATACTTCGGCAGTGCTCAGCTTCGCCTCTATGCCCCCACCGAACATCATCAGAGGCACGTGTCTGTCGTATTCGTATGGCGTACCGTGTGTTGCTGGTGCAGTTCCGAAAATCCAGTACTGTTTTGGATAGAGCAACACGTCGCCCGATCGCGTAGGCGAATAACTGTTCCTGATGAATGTCCATATAGTACTCGATACGTCGTACGGACGCTTGTTGCTTTCGATATCATCTTTCGTTACGCTAATGCCGATTCCCTGCAGTGCTCGCAGGGCGAGGGCTGCGACCCTTGCCGCATCAGCTTTGCTGACCTCCCGCTCGGAAAGCACGGCGTCGGAGATGTAGACACTAGGCTCGAAAATCTCGCGACACCAAGACGCGTTGTTGCTCGGCGCTCCATACGCGGCACTCAATGCGCTATCGACTGTGCGAATAATCGACGTCTCCGAAATACGTCCAGCATCGACAGATGTGCGTTGTGCTGCCCCGACGTTCTTCATGATTTCCGGAATAGGTGCAACGCCATGGTCAGACGCAACAACCAGTACGTACCTCTCTCGCCCAACGCGTTTGTCGAGGTAATCAATGAGCGAAGCCAGTTCTTTGTCGCACTCTACGTAGAGTTCCTGCACTTCACGACTGTCGGGTCCGAACGTGTGCCCAACGAAGTCTGTTGTAGAGACACCAATGCACAACACGTCGGGTGCATCGTCACGTCCGAGGTCTTCGTACTTCATAACAGCCTTCGCTGCCTGAAATAAGTCGCGCAGATTATATGGCGTGCGTATGTAGTCTTTAAAAAAGTTGATGTTATCAGCAGCAGGCACTGTGTATGGGAACGTACGACGTCCTGAAGACAGACTGCCTTCACCCACCTGGTCATCGATCGATGGCTCTTTGCTGTCGGGAATTGACGTAGTCCACGTTGCATTTGCATGCCGCGTCGGACGTACCAGTTTATTCAGCGCAGGTAACCATGTAGGGGTCTTGTAGAAGGGGCTAGTGGCGAACGCCATGGATTTGAAGTCCATCCACACAACTGCTGTTGGATTATGTCCAGCCATAAGAATGGCTGCGCGGTCTTTGATGGCAATACCCACAGACTTCGACATCGGGTTTGCGTCGCGCAGAACATCGCCAAACGTCGGTCGCAGCAGATTGCTCGGAGAGAGTCCGTTACCGGGCTGCTCTGCGCAGTACACACACTCACCTGTTTCACTATCGCAGAAGTCGTTCGACGGTATACCGGTGCTTTTCGGATTACACCCTGTCATGAGCGTGGCGTGTCCGGGACCCGTCATCAAGTTCGCATGTGTATACATGCACGCGCTGAACATCAGGCCTTCGTTGCGCACGCGCTCAAAGCCGCGCTTACCCACAAACTTCTTGAAGTTGTTGATGTAATCGCCGCGGTACTGATCGTAACTAATAAGCACGACGAGTCGCGGTGGCAACGGAACCGATGGTTGTTGTGCAGACGCGCGGCCACTAATAAAAAGAAGCGTTGCGAGTAGAACCAAGAAAACGGTCATCGATTATGCTGCGCCCATTGCGCGCATCATCATTGCAGCTTCGTAAGCCTGCTGAAGGTTGTACTTCGCGGTCATTTTACGGTAGTTCACAAGATCGACGATCGTACCAACAAAGCACAAACCGAATGTGAATAGGTAAAGTATACCCATACCGATCTGGTTAAGTGCAAAACGCTGCATACCTGCAGAAGGTACTCCGAGGAAGCCTAAAAAGCCCACGAGTGTCAAGATCATGATTGTCTGTGGGTCTTTGCGTCGCGACCGATAGATCATCGCAAATTGTTGCGTCTGTGTATCCGTCATGTTCTGGGTGAGTGTGCTTATGTAAGCAAGTTCTTCGCCGTCGATTTCGGGTAGATAGGTAAAAACGTTAACCACGAGGTACTCCGGGTATTGTGTTGTTGGGTGTCTGGATTTTGATCCTGTTCGCGTTGATAGTCAAGCGAACGATGTGAAAAGTCAGAATAAATACCGCTGGTATACCTAGCGGATGGGCGTTTGCAGAAGCGAGCAAGTCGCCTCTCAGGGCAAGCCCAATGGCGCGTCCGATTCCGCAGCCCATACATCCATCGAAGCCCAGCATTGTCGGAACGCAGAACGTGAAGTGTCCGGCGAGGCTCGGACCAAACACGCTCAGAACCACTAAAGCTAGTGTCCACATCAGCGCTTCAAAGGGTATCGTTAATCGCATTGCGCCGGGTTACGGCAGCTTTCGTGAAAGGTTGCTTTACAGCGGACATCGCCTACGCACTTGGTGGAAGCTTAAATAGATTCGAGTCGGTGACTTCCGTCCACGAGTGTATCTGCAGCTTACGATAGATATTGCGTATGTGAGATCGTACGGTCTCTACACTGATGCACAGCACATCAGCGATGTCTTTATAGCTCATGCCAGTTGAGAGAATATGCAGGATCTCCTGCTCACGCTCGGAGAGGCGGCTTATGCCCAGCATCGGCTTTACGACAACATGAAATGCCTGTAACACCTTGCGCGCAATTGGACTGCTCATCGGAGACCCTCCGGTGTGAACTTCGCGTATGGCATGCGCAAGACCGCCATTTACGTAGACCTTCCCAAGGTATCCAACAGCGCCGGCCAAGATTGCAGAATAGATTCGCTCGTAGTCCTCGTATGCACTCAGAACCAGAAAACTGGCGTTGTGCAAAAGCGTTCGTAACTCAACGATGAGGGCCGCCCCGGTGGTATCTGGCAGCACTAGGTCGACTATCACAATATCAGGCTTCACATCAGCGAAATGTTTTCGTGCCTCGGCTGCCGTGGTTGCTGTAGCGACGATGCCGATATCAGACTCCGCTTCGAGGTCAAGCAGATATCCTTGAAGATCATCTGCATTGTCTTCGACGATAGCGACTCTGATCATGATGTTTGGTGCGGTATGTGAAGGTGTACCCGTGTTCCACCCCCATGATGAGAAGATATTGATATCTCGAGCTTAGAGCGCTCGGCCCGCTGTCGCATGCTGCGTAATCCGATGCCTTCTCTTGCCAACTCGGTATCGAATCCAACTCCATCGTCAACGATATTCAGCGACACACCATCAGAAAGACACTCCACGGTCATCTTGAGGGTCTGTGCCTTCGCATGTTTAATGCTGTTCGTAATGCACTCCGTTACGATGAGTGCGATGTCGCGAAGAGTCTGAGGTGACAACAGATAAGGTGGCACCTCGTTGGAAATCTCGATGATTGGGCGCACCCCAGCCTCTTCCGCGCTAGAACGTGCTCTCTCGACAAGGATAGCAATAACCGCATCGAGCGTGTGCTGCTCAGACACTGACCAGATAATATCTCGTAGCGTTCGGCTTGCCTCTCGCACGACGCGTCTGATCTCCGTGGCTTCAGGTTGATATCTCGTTCGTTGTGTTAACATGTTTATGCGTACGAGGTCAGCACCCAAGGCATCGTGCAGGTCACGTCCAATCTGAACACGTTCCTCGAGGGCTGCGTTCTTAAGAGCTTCTCTACGTTGTTGCCGAAGGAGGACGACGTATCGCACGCTGCCATAGGCTAGGCCGAGAACGATAAATACGATGCCGGTCCAGAACCACGTGGTCTCTGTGATATGCGGTCGCACAGAGAGACGTATGATCGTTGGTTGTACCTGGTCGTCGGCAAGGATCGTAACTGTGTGGTCGCCTGGTGGTAAGGCACGAAGGACAACGTCTTCACTCGTTGTGGTGTATATGATTTGATCCGACCATGAAAGGCTCACACGGATAGGCACGCGCATAGAGCCATACGATAACGGTCGACCGATGACGACCTGAATGTCACGATCGTCAGGGTCGAGTTTGAATTCACCGCCGTCAGGGCTGAGCGTATATGCGCCAGTATTGAGGGTGCGAATGGCACAGATTGATGTTCCGAATGTCGTCCGGTGTTCCGTGACCCTTCCGACAAGAACACCATCCGTTGTAAGTACGCCGACTGTTTTCCCATTGTCCGTATAGCCGATTCGTGTTGTGCTATCACGAATACGTATGTGTTGCGGTATAGTCGCAAAGCTTATAGATGGCTTGCGCAGGTCGCAGATAGCGAGTGATGTTGGATAGAGCCACGCTATTAGCGAGTCCGCAAGAATGTATATGCCGTGGTGCTCATACTCATATGGTCTGGTCCGCTGCCTGATCATCGTACGACAAGGCAGTATCTCTTCGATGATCTCATAATAATGACTATGAATGTCCGACATAATAGAAAGCCTCTTCGGTGGAGACCATGGCAATTGCCACATCGACTCTATACGAACACCGTGCATCCAATCGATGCTGCGACTCCCGTTGCGTGTGTATCTCAGGGGTACGCCATATCCCGGAGCGACATAGAGGCCATTGCCTTCCATGGCCGAGATAGAGAGGATACTCTCACGATTGACATTGGTCGGCCCTACAAGTTGCCGACGAATGACGTTCGAAGGTATGTGTAGCTTCCAAATACCCTTGTTCGATCCGATGAGCAGCGTGGTGTCGTCCTCGAAGTAGCCGCATTGAGCAATGTTGGCCCAAGATCGTCCATCATCATACTGCATGCGTTCTGTGTTGCGGGGTTCATCGCTAATGGTTCCATAACCAACATGATCTCGATAGAAGTACACCACGCTGTCGGATCCTGGCACGTGCACCATGCCGGTCGCTGCAAGCCCCCTCCATGACTTCCACGACCATTGCACACCTCTTCGTAAGCCGATTGCAGTCGATTGCGGTTGTGGTCTTACGAGTGTCTGCAGGTCTATGGTGTCCACACTGCCATCGTAGCGGTCGAGGAACACGATGTCGTCCTCGATTTTGATCGCCCTCGCTGCACGTGCACGCCCACCGGGTACGGGTTCGCTTACAGGTAACAGCGTTTGTCCGACACGGATGTACAGGCCTTGAAGAGTGCTCACCCATTGCCATTCGCGGGAATCCGAGGCTGTGCCTGTGATAAGTGTGCCATCGAGATAGTTTGGTGCCTGAAGGTAGGGGGCTGATCTTGGCAGTGGAATCAGCTTGGTGAAATTGAACGAGCGGTTTGTTGTCCGAGCCTCGATCTTGCTAAGGGGGGTTCGTACCATTGCTGAGTCGAAGCGTTCGAGATTGATAAGACGTGTCTTCAATCTGCGCCATGCAGACCCGATACGCTGAAAGTGTACCGAGTCACGCCAGATGCCCCCATAGATCGACAGGCGGACGCCGGTTTCGCTGATGCTGCGATTTTCTCTGCGTTGCTCCAAGATCTCAATTGCCTGCTGAAGAAAGTGTTGTGCCCCGCGCGCCCTCCCCAGACCAGCCATACAGCGAGCGCGGATGAAGAGGCTCCACGCTATTCCATTGATGTCACGTCGAGATTCTTTCACATGGAGACTATCCGCACGCAAGACCCTCACCAGGGCAGAGTCATAGTGGCCTTGAGCGGCATACAGCCATGCGAGGTTGCTGTTGATATCACGAAGTGTATATTTCGGGCTAACCTGCTCTGCCACTCTGTACCACACGATTGCCATCGCAGTATCGCCCGCTTTCTTGAGACCGTGAGCGAGCATTATCGCACACGTGACGTCCTGTTTGAACATCAACCCCGACGAGTCAGAGATCTGGATTGCAGTTGCATCGACCGTCATAGCATACGCGCCCACCTCGAATGCGATGGACGCAAGGTTATTATAGTATATCTGCTCTAGATCCTGCGGAATAGATGTCGGCGCGTGCTTATAAATCGAGCGCATCACAGTCAGCGCAGAGTCCGTCTGTCCTCGGAGATGCATGTTGAATGCGGAGTCGAGATACTGTCGTATCTGGGCCGGTTCCATGACCACGCGCGCCGACCTGTCTGACGAATTGCACGCCTGCAGGCATATCTGCACCACGCATACGAGGGCATAGAGCGCGTATTTTCTGACAGATCGACGAAAGTGATATGGCAGCATTTACATCGATGGGGAATGTCACTGGCAGTGCGTTGACGGTTACAATAAGTTAGGCATCCTGATAACAACCTGAAGAAATGTCATTTGATCACTTTCCAATGACCGCCTTTATCTGGGCCGATGCGTTTCAATCGCCCCGACCTTATTAACTCGCCGACCGATTGTGCTACGGTACCTCTGGATTTTCCAATCAAGATCGCGACCTCATGTAGGGACATATTGGGTGTCGACGAGAGGATTTCTAGGACTACTTCTGGGGTTTTGGGTCGCTGTTTCTGTAGCGTTTTCTGTCCAGTTTTCTGTCCAGTTTTCTGTCCAGTTTTCTGTAGCGTTTTCTCTCTACCGCTTTCCGGCGACAGTTCAACTTGTTTGAAGGGCAATTCCACCCAGAGGCCATTATCCCAACGAAATTTTGGGGATGGCGTGCCATGCTCACGACACGCATTACGTATCAGGTCGATGCCTCGTCCCCAAGCTTCGAGCAATGAAGAGCGGAAGAAGACGCTGACGACATCAGGGTTGTGAGGTACCGATGCGTGCTTGGCAGTGAGCTCATCTAAGGTCCAGCTCGGGGGCAACTGCCCAGGATTCCAGATCATCAGCTTGCTGTCATACACGCTAATCTGAATCGGAATCTTGGACGCGTAATCCTTGTGCGCAATGGCGTTGATTACAACCTCGCGCAATGCTGCTTCGGGCACAGGATACGTTTCAATACGCTGAAGACCCGAATACTTAATACCCGCGCTCAGATACTTTGTGAGTAGCAGATCCAAAACTCTGTCAACCTGTGTGAAGAGGTCGCCGCGAATTTCGTCGTGATACAGGAGGTCGGAATCGGTGCGGAAGAATCCTATCTTCACATAGGCACCCGTGACAAGTCTCTCGGGTTCATCAAGAAAGAGTAGTAGAGCCGCACGCTTCAGCAAGCCGTGTTCAGTCAGACGAAGCTTGTCTAACAATACATCATCCGAATCAGATAGCACCTCTAAAGAAACGCGTCCGCTTCTCGCGGCGCGTCTGCGGAAACTGGCTACGGCAGTGTGTGAAAGGTTCTGCATAGTAAAGCCTGGAACTGGCACTCCATCCCAGTGCCGACCCTGCTTACGCAGAAGAAACTGGTCGAGTCCTGCACCCTTCAAAACCTGGTTCGTGCTACCGCTACGGTAATAGTACTCGCCCCTATAGCTTATCGGATTAGGATAGGCAGGTGTCCGGATTTCCAGATAGTCCAAGCCAGCCTCTGTGCGAAGGTTCACATCGACCATGATGCCAAGCAAATCCCTCATCTTGTTCGGAAGTTCCTCGAGCAAACGATGCGCGTCTATTAGGCCAACAACTACGCCATCGTCATCGCGACCGACCACCAGCAAACCACCTTCGGCGTTTGCGAATCCGCACACAGCCTTCAGGTTGTCATCGTGCCACGAGGACTTCCATTCGAGATGTTGCGACTCGCTCATAATGCTGTTCAGTGATAACAACAGCGAGTTCCGTGACTTCATGCAGCCCCTTGCTGCCGAAGGCAGTAGCCCCTTACAATACCTGTCCTTCAGACAAAAAGGCAACAGCTATGAGCCGTTGCCTTTTGTTGCGCATGGATGTTCGGACGCGAATGTCTGCTATCACAGACAGAGTTAAAAAGCCTTACCGAACAATGTTCATCTGTCGCACGACAATGGTGCCTGCGCTTTGCAGACGTACCATGTAGGTGCCGCTTGGGATGCTTTGGAGTTGTGCAGGGATTACCATCTGACCGCGTGCGAGCGATGTTGCAATCGTTACAATCACGTTGCCGTGGAGGTCGATGATGTCCAGCGTCGATTGTGGGTCATACGATGGGATGTCCATAAGGATTTCCACCACGTCGGCAGCGGGATTTGGTGCAAGCGCAATCATAGCCGTGGCACCCGTTTGTGCATCGTTGCCAATAACCGATTCGTCTGCTTGTTCGCCGGTAATTGCTGACTCTCGACTGCTACTACCGCAACCGATTGATACGCAGTAGCCAATCGAGCACTTCGTGACCTTGCCGCTTGCAAGGACGTCGTACACATCGATGGAGAACGTTACCGGTAGCGCTAGCTCCGATGCATACTTCATCCCGGTTACGGATTGGCTCGTACTGTGGAATGGATAGGTGTACGTGGATCCCTCCTGACCGCTTTCATAGATGCGAATGAAGTTTGTGCCAGTTCTGACATTATCAAACGTGAATGTCACCTTGTATTTCTTACGACCCTGCGCGTCAGACCCCTGACATGTGACATCTGCATCGGTAACGCGAATGCATGTGTTGTCTAGTGGAAGCGCTGTCTTCGCAATCGATACAGCAAGCTTCGCTTGCTTCGAGCATCCCGTCGATGTCTGCGTTTGCGTCATGACAACAGTGTCACTGCCCGTCGATTTCCATTCAATGGTTACGGTGCGTGCTGTCGATGAACCGACGATGTCACCACGCGTCGGGTCTGTCCATGCATACGTGTGTCCTGTCACCGACGTTACACTATACACGACCTGCCGTGGCTCGCATACGTTCACACTTGCCGTACCCGTTATTGTGGGTGATGGCGATGACTGCACACTAACGGACAACGTGGCATCCTTATAACAGCCTGTTGCTGTTATAGTCTCGCGCATACTTACAACATCACTACCCGTGCTATTCCAGCGAATCGTTACTGTGCGTTGTGTTGAGCTACCGATGATGCTTCCGCGCGTCGGTGTGGTCCATGCGTAGGTGCTACCTGCAACGTTAGGCACGCTGTACACGACGTCCGTGCCTTGACAAGGAGTCGTCGAGCCGGAGATCGAAGGAGTTGGCAATGTATTGATCGTGAAGTTTGCGTCGCTGGCATCGTTCGTGGCAGCAACACTCGCGTCGCTGATGCGAATGCGATATGCCGTACCCGATGCCAGGTTTGATGGAATGCTCCAACTGTATGAACCACCGGATGCTGACGTGCTTGCAACAATGGTCGATGTGTATGAGCTGCCGCTGTTCGTCGAGAGTTCGATTTTTACATTCGTAATGCCGCTGGACGTCCATGTGACGTTCTGCGATGTACCGGGGCACCAAGTCTGGCCACCGTTGGGCGCAGTAAGCGTGACAGATAAGTAGCTGAGCTTCGCGACGAACACATCCTGGCTTCCACCATTCGCAGCTTGATATGCCCCCGAAGTCGGAAAGTTCGTGGAGCTAGTGAAGCCAGTAATGTATGCATTGCTGCTCCCATCGACTGCTATCGCGGTTCCATAATCATTACTCGTCCCACCGAGATAGGTTGAGTAGGCAAGTGTACTGCCCCCGCTGTTGAGCCTCGTCACAAATGCATCAAAACCTCCACCATTGGATGACTGATAGGCGGTGGATGTGGGGAAGTTTGTTGAGCTGGTTAACCCGGCAACGTAGGCATTGCCGCTCCCATCGACTGCAATTCCAACCCCGAATTCAGAACCGCTTCCTCCGAGATATGTCGAATAGGCCAGCGTGCTGCCGCCGCTGTTGAGCTTCGTGACGAATACGTCCTGACCGCCCCCACTGGATGATTGATAGGCCCCGGCTGTCGGATAATTTGTGGAGTAAGTCCACCCAGTAACATAGGCATTACCGCTCCCGTCGATTGCAATCCAATGCCCAGCATCAGCATTGCTTCCACCGATGTAGGTGGAGTAGGTGAGGGTGCTACCGCTGCTGTTGAGTTTCGTTACGAACGCATCTTCGCTTCCCGCATTGGTTGACTGGTAAGCGCCGGCCGTTGGGAAGTTTGTGGAGTAGGTACGCCCGGTGACGTAGGCATTGCCGCTACCGTCAATCGCGACTCCAATCGCGTATTCAAAATCGCTTCCGCCGAGGTATGTGGAGTAGACTAGGGTGTTGCCGCTGCTGTTGAGTTTCGTTACGATCGCATCGCGGGTACCGCCCCCATAGGTTGATTGGTAAGCGCCGGCTGTCGGAAAGTTCGTGGAGTTGGTACTCCCGACGACGTAGGCATTCCCGCTCCCGTCGACTGCTATTCCATGCACATCATCGATACTACCGCTTCCTCCGAGGTAGGTGGAGTAGGCAAGGGCGCTACCGCTGCTATTGAGTTTCGTTACGAACGCATCGGCTCCTCCCGCATTGGCTGACTGGTAAGCGCCGGATACCGGAAAGTTCGTGGAGCGGGTACCACCGACGACGTAGGCATTGCCACTCCCGTCGACTGCGATTTCAAACGCAAGATCATTACCGCTTCCTCCGAGGTAGGTGGAGTAGGCCAGGGTGCTACCGCCGCTGTTGAGCTTCGTGACAAACGCATCCTCGCTCCCACCTCCATAGAACCCCCCACCCCCACCGCTATAGGAAGATTGATAGGCCCCCAGCGTCGGAAAGTTCGTTGAGGTGGTGTACCCGGTAATGTAGACATTGCCGCTCCCGTCGATAGCGATTCCCTGCCCATCTTCGAAACTGCTTCCGCCGAGATAGGTCGAATACACAAGGGGGTCGATGACGAGGGGGCGACTACGGTCGTACTTCCCAACGTTGAATGTTACCGTGCGTTTACCGTCGACTACGAAGTCGCATTTCACTTGCTGACGTTTGCCGTCTACTTCTTGATAGGCATAGAGTCCGCGTTGCTCGATCGCACCCATGGTTGTTTGAATGGAGAGTGAACCTGCGGCATCGACTTTAACCGACTTAGCCCCTTCAATACTCATGCGTACTTGCGAAGTGTTCGCTCCGGGTTTTACCACCAAGTCGTAACGCGGCTTGCCACCATCGAGGTAGAACACAGCGTCGACACCGGGATACAGACCTTGAACTTCTGCACGACCGTACAACGCAACATTCGATGCCCACTTTGTCTTGTCGTTACCGATGAAATAGTTGTGATGTCCGGGTTGAGGATCGACGCCTAGCGAAGTCGTGGTAACAGACGCCCCGGTGAAGTTGATGCTTACGACATGACCACGTCGGTCCATGGCCCTTGCCTTGTCCTGCATCGCTTGCACGTCCGGCGTATTGTGCTTGTCGGAATTCTTTGAAGGCGTCATCTGATACACATCGTATACAACACCACGATCCGTAATCCACGTGTCGAGTCCGCCACTGCGCAATAGGAACTGCACACGGCTGTCCCATTGTCCTTTATTCTCAATAAACACGGGACCCTGTCTGCTCTGCGCTTTCTGCACGCTTTCGATGGTCGGCGGAGTTCGAGGCACATCTACACGTTGTGCACGTGTGTTCGTCGTCGCGACTACCAGTAGCGCGGCCAGGAGTAATCTTAATGACATGAGCATGGTTGTGGGATGTTAAATGGAAGCCTTCATTGAAGGCTACTAAAAGGAGCTACGATGTGCTGATTCGCGCATGAAGCTTTGAGATTACCGAAGGGTACGATTTCGACAGATTGTCAATTCGCTGCTTCAGATTAACGTATGGAGCATGGGCACAATGCGAAGCTGCAATCGCCTTAAGCTGCTTTGTCTTTATGTATAAATAGAGGATCGATGACTCTGGGTCCTTTGCTTCATCTGGTGAAAAGACAAAATCAATCAGTCTGCGATCTGGTTCAGCATGACCAATGAACATCTGCAGAGCATCAGTCTGCAATTGGAGTATGAGATCTGACACTTCGTCTCTGTTGTCGACCGCCGAGGTTATAGTCCTGAAGAGCCGATCGTTATGGCACAGCTCACAGAACGCGAGCCGTTCTATAGCACGACGTGCTTTGCGTCCCCGTCCAAAAGGTGTCGCCAAGACACTCAAGATTGCATTTACCACTTGTGCCTCCGTTTGGGATTCGATCCAGGATTCGTTTCTGGCGAACATTTGCATGGCCGCAAAACAACACGATATCTACCAGACTTCGGATGTGGTAATAGTGGTATCACGAAGTCATCACCAGGAAAAGATTGAGGCCGGTTTGGCCGAATCCGCCCGGAGGGTTATATTGCGAGCCCCTTTTCCAGAACACAGCCCCCTATCAGTATGCATGCAGTAGTAGAAATAGCCGGAACTCAGTTTTCGGTGTCCCCGAAGCAGACGCTTAAGGTGCCGTTGCTGGCAAATAACAGTGCTGGCGACAGCATTGAGTTCAAGAACATTCTTCTTGCGTCTGACAATGGCAAGATCTCTTTGGGAGCGCCATTTATAACGGGATCGGTGACTGCAACCGTTAACGGACACCTAAAGGGCGATAAGATTCTCATTTTCAAGAAGAAGCGTCGTAAGGGCTACCAAAAGCTTAACGGCCACCGTCAGCAATACACAAGTATTACAATCAACGACATAACGATTTAAGGTACTGTCATGGCACACAAGAAGGGCGGCGGCTCTACAAAGAACGGTCGCGATTCGAATGCCCAGCGACTTGGCGTAAAGAAATTTGGCGGACAGCATGTGCTTGCCGGCAATATCATTATCCGTCAGCGCGGCACACACGTACATCCAGGTAAGAACGTAGGTCTTGGTAAAGACTACACGATCTTCTCGTTGGTGGCTGGCGTGGTAAAGTTTGAACGCAAGGACAGAGACCGCATCAAGGTGTCGGTCTATCCTTTCCTCAATTAATATCGACCTTCGATTGAACGTTTTAACGCCCGGAAACGGGCGTCTGCCAACGCCTCCTTGAAGAGGCGTTTTTTATAACGCTAACCCCAGAAATCTCCATGAAGAAGCCAGTACGCGTTTCAGTAACCGGGGCAGCCGGACAAATTGGTTACAGCCTGCTATTCAGGATTGCAAGCGGCGAAATGCTTGGCAAAGACCAACCGGTGATTCTGCAATTGCTTGAGCTGACTCCCGCAATGCAAGCGCTGAGCGGCGTGGCAATGGAACTGGACGATTGTGCGTTCCCACTTCTGCATGGCATCGTTACAAGCGACGACGCAAACGTGGCCTTCAAGGATTCTGACTACGCTTTGCTCGTAGGTGCGCGTCCGCGATCGAAAGGCATGGAACGCAAGGACCTCCTCGAAGCAAACGCACAAATCTTTACGGTACAAGGCAAGGCGTTGAATGCCGTTGCGAATCGTAACGTGAAAGTCGTTGTTGTTGGAAATCCTGCGAACACCAACGCACTTATCACAAGTAAGAGTGCACCCGACCTCGACCCGCGTAATATCACAGCTCTTATGCGCCTCGATCACAATCGCGCACTTTCGCAAATCGCTGCAAAGACCGGCATTCACACCGCAGATCTCAAGAAGCTTACAGTATGGGGCAATCACTCTACCACACAGTACCCCGATATCTACAGCGTTGAAGCAAATGGCAAGAATGTGTGGAGTGGCATTAATGACGAATCGTGGCTAGCAGACAACTTCATTCCTACAGTTGCAAAACGTGGCGCAGCAATCATTGAAGCTCGCGGACTTTCCTCGGCGGCCTCGGCAGCAAATGCTGCGATCGAACACATTCGTGATTGGGTACTTGGCACACCAGAAGGCGACTGGACGACGATGGGTATCCCGAGCGACGGGTCGTATGGCATTGCTGAAGGCGTGGTGTACGGATACCCTGTAACGAGTAAAAACGGCACGTACGAAATGGTAGAAGGCATCGACGTCAATGCGTTCTCGCGTCAGCGCATGGATGCCACGTACAAAGAGCTCGAAGAAGAGCGCAACGCTGTGCAGCACCTCTGGTAAGAAGAGCGTAGTGGTTCGGACCGCTTTTCGCGGCGCGGTTCAAACCACTACGCTCGTCGAAATCATTCGGTGAAGTACTTCTTTGGGTACTCGAACATGGTGAGTTTGCCTGTGCCCTGCGCGATGTCGCTCCAGTGCTCGGCATCTGGAAACACAAGCTTCACACAGCCACATGTTGGAATATTCTCCAACTGAAAATCGCTAATGTAGTTTACTAACGACGTCAGCGTCGGATTGTGTCCGACAACCATGGCTGTTTTTACTGCATCGTCTATACGATGCACGACGTTTAAAGCGTCCTGAGTTCCAGCTTCATACAAAGCGTTCGTAACAACCATCGAAGAGTGCGGCAAGCCGAGTTCAGTGGCAAATGTGCGCGCAGTTGTAACTGCCCGCAATGCACTGCTTGATACAATCGCAAATGGTGGCTCGTTCTGCTCGCGTATGATTCCCGCCATAAAGGGGGCATCACGTCTGCCTCGGGCTGTAAGCGGACGTTCGAAATCACTAAGTTCCTGATAATCCCAGCTCGATTTCGCGTGACGTACGATGTAGAGAACCTTCACCTGCAGTCTCCCCTATTGTGATCTAACAGTAAAGAGGAGCACAACGGTGGTGACCGCTGCGGCAACAAAGATTGCTGGCTGAAGAATGTCATCCCAGATAGTCGTTGTCATCGGCGGAATCTGTCCGTACGTCGACGAACGCTGCATAGACTGCAATCGAAGCGCATCGTTGCGGTGCAGGCGCTCGCGCTCCGTTACACTTTGCGTTTGCAACGCCTTCGTATGTCCATTCTCTGTAAGAACGGCCTTCAACGTCACGGATATCACTCTGTCTAGCGAGTCTGCCACATCTGTTGCTTCATAGCGTGTTGAAATGTCAACAGGTGTAATAAAGAGATCGGCATTGGTAGATGTACCGACAAGCACGGTTGTCGATGTCCGCGCTAGCGCGGTTCGCGCACCTAGAGCCTCGATGGCCATAACGCGAATGAACTCGGCATCGGGATGAGCGGCAACGCGAACGGATATCGAATCGGCGGACACCTGCTGAACTACATCAGCAAGCGACTTCATCAGCAATGTGTTCATTCGCTCGATTGTAGACCGTCCCTCTTGGATAGGCCGCGCTTGCGCGGTTGCACCAAGCGTTAACATGACGATTGTAAGAACAATAATTACTCTTGTCATGAGCCACGCACATGATGCTTCCGTAAACCGAGTATTGCAGCTATCAGTCCCTGCTCGTCGTTGTAGAGTGCAGTGCGAATGCGTAGTGGACGGCGCCTATTCGCAATTTTTATCTTCACTATAGAAAACATCCCACGAACCTTAATACGCTGATCGCGTCCGACAGCTATGCGCTCTATCTCATCAGACGAAAACGTGCGCTCGTGAAACCGACTTGAAAACGTTATGGCATTTGCTTTGACGATGATTGCCCGGCGGGCCAGCCAGTTGAATAACAGCACCAGGGACGACCCAATAACGAATGAGCCGAGTAGTACAACAATCGGGTCGGTGAGCACAACGGTAACGATGCCCTGCTGTAACGTGCTCTCCCACAATGCACGCACTACGATGTACGCAAAGAGCGTGAGAGCGTAGAGTGCGACGGCCTGCCAATAGAAATCGATGCGGACCTTGAATTCAGTCGGCAACTGCACGGGTTGTGTCGGTTCTGTCATGGTTGCGCTCCGATGGGCCAGTTACAGTAGTTAAGAATTAGCCGGGCCGTATCCACCGCGGCGTTCGGACGTCCTAACGTCTTCATAGCAGCAGCCATTCGCAATAGTAAGTCATCTTGGTTCATGAGCGAATCCACCGATTGCATCAATTCTGTTGCACATGATGCATCTGCCATCATCACCGCTGCACCTGCATCACGTGCCACCACAGCGTTGTGTTGTTGTTCGCCTGTAGATGCAGACGGTAGGGGCACCAGAATCGCCGCTTTGCCGGCAATGCCTAGCTCTGCGATTGTCGTGGCGCCGCTTCTGCATACAACCAGATCGGCTGCCGCATAGGCTGCGCCCATATCACCGATAAAGGGTCGCACAATAACGTTCGATGGCAATTCAGCGGGTGCTGCATATTGTCCGCCTGTCTGCCACAACACCTGGTATGGGGCTGCTGCAAGGGTCTGCAGTGCACCGTTGACTGCGGCGTTAAGACTTCGCGCACCCAGGCTACCGCCAAACACAAACACCGTTCGCATATCCGAACGAAGTCCGCACCTCGCTCGCGCGTCCACTTTCGCTAAGTCTGTATGAATCTGTGAGCGAACAGGATTACCCAACACCACAAGTCGACTATGGTATTCCGCCGGGTAGAACTTCACGCTCTCGTCAAACGATAGCACGACCCTTGCGGCGCGGCGCGCAAGGCGCGCATTGGTTTTGCCCGGATTGAAATTGGACTCTAGCACGAACAGGGGAACTCCTTCTCGTGCTGCGGCTATTCCTACCGGATAGCTGACGTACGCCCCGGTGCAGATTACTGCGTGTGGCTTGTGTTCTCGGAGTGCTGCACGTGCGATGTTGATAGACCGCCAAATCTTTAAGGGAAGGGTCAGAGTTGAAACCGAGCGCAGCCCCTTGAAACCTTCAATGGGCATGCCTGTGTATCGATACCCGAGCTTTGGAATCAGCGTTGTTTCCATTCTGTCCGTACTACCTAGAAAAAGTGCAGAACAAGCCTCGTTCGTGAGATGGCGAAGTTGTTCAACCACTGCGACAGCAGGAAAGATGTGTCCGCCCGTACCGCCCGCAGCTATTGCAACGCGGAAAGTGTGGTCAGATGATGGTTCAAGGTGCTGCGAGGCGTCGTGCATGGTGGTAGTATTCAACGACAAAATAGCCGTGTTTCCGTAATTTCTTGAGATATGATCCTTCGCCTCCTGCTCCTCGTTCTCTTTGCGCTTCCTACCATGCTTGTAGCGCAAGCTCCAAACATCCGACCTTACCTCGTGCAGATTGCCAACGGCTACTCTGCCGAAGCCAAGAAGGCACTCCCAGATTTGCTGCTCGACCACCCAGATGATCCAGCAGTAATGTTCTTGCATGCTTCACTTGTTGATGAGCCCAAGCGCGCGCTGCCTCTGCTAGAACGCATCGCATCTGCATACCCCAAGAGTGAGTGGTGCGATGATGCCCTGCTGCGCATTATCTACTATGCTATTGGCACGAAAGAAGTTGATCGCGCGCGAAAGACGTTCACACAACTTCGCGACCAGCATGGTTCTTCGGAATTGTTGCCCCTTGCATACGACGCTATGCGCATGACTATTGGCGCACCGCTTCCAGCTGACAAGGCTCCGGCTACTACGACAGCAAAGACAGAAACCCCGGCCAAGGTCGAGGCTGCAGTAAAGCCAGCAAAGCCATACGTGATTCAGGCAAAGTCCACCACAAATAAGGAATCGGCTGACACGCTTCTTGCTCGACTAAAGAAAAAGCGATTACGTGCACGCCTTAGCACCACAACGAAGGCCGACAAGACAACGTATGTGGTTCTTGTAGGCGAGTACGCAACGAGTGAAGACGCGCAGCGAGACATCGCAGACGTGCGCACGGCATGCAAATGTTCACCGATCGTTGTGAAGCAGTGATGCAGACGATGTGCTGGTCTTCACAACGTGCGGCCCCTGCTATTGCATTGTGTGTGTTGTTTACGACATGTGTGGTGCTTACGTCGACCGTAGTGCGTGCTCAGAACGTAGACGTGTTTGCAGAGCGCGTGTCAATGGACATGAACATGCTGCAGGCACTGCGCGGCGACGTGTCAATTGGTAAAGCAGCCGTTTGGCCCACGTCCATGCCTAGCCTCGACGCTTCTGTAAACAATTCGACTGACTCCTTCGCAGCGTGGGTACGACGGTATTACCATCCGTTGCTTTCCTCTGCTGATACGGCGGTTCCGCTAGAGTTCGCAGGTACGTCAGACGGACGCTTCCGTCTGGGTCGTTACAACGACGGCATGGCTCGTTTGCAAATAGATGCTGCATTGATGGCGCGGGGTGGCACGTACGCACTCGATGACAGCTCCGACGTTTATGCGTTGTTACGTCCGTCTCTTCGTTTTGCCGGCTCCCTATTTAACGGCTCGTTCGGCTACTTTCTCGATCTATCAAACGGTGTTCGCTTTGCAGGTACACCGACACTCATTGCACGCACAGATCCAACGCTTGGTCGGACATTAAAATTTGTTATAGACGAGCAAAAGTTCTTCGATCGCTATGTCGGCTACGTTCAGTACCAGCATCCGAACTTTCGATTGCGCTTCGGACGTGAGCCCCTTCAGGTGGGCTTCAGCCCCATCGATAATTTCATGCATTCGCTGAACGCACCAATGATGGACGGTTTGCTCATCGATGTTCCGTACGGTCCCTTTCGATTTACATCCACGCATTCACTTGCAGAAGGCACGGATACATCTGGCCTGGCAGTTCCATCGAAATACATCGCAACGCATCGCGTGTCGGTAGACCCAGCGTCGTGGCTCAACATTACAGTCAGCGACATGATTGTGTACTACGGAAGAGGACTCGATTTTTCATATCTGAATCCACTTGCGTTTTTTGTGTCTGCGGGATTAGGAACGCAGGACCGTAGTGCTTTCGACAACAGCCTCCTAGGAGTCGAAATCGCCGTACGTCCGATGAAGAACACGATGCTGTACGGTTCGCTTATTATCGACGATCTCTCCTACTCAACGCTTAGTGACACATCGTTGCTGGGCAACAACAACAAGTTCGCTTATCAGCTTGGCGCATCGGGTGTGTTCGACCTTGCAGACCACCCAACAATGGTTACGCTCGAGTTTGCTCGCATCGATCCGTTTACGTTCTCTCACCGCAGATTGTATGCCTCATACACCACGCTGGGGGCTCCGGTTGGATACGACATGCAGCCCAACAGCGACAGGATGGCATTGCAGGTACGCCACTGGTTTACGCCGCGCACATTTGTGCGTTTGGATTTAGACTACACAAGGCATGGTGAGAATCTGCTAGACGCATCCGGACGGATTATTCTGGGCGAAGACCCCCGTTACCCAGGTTCGGGGGTTCAAGTGACCGTTGGTAATGTCGGTGGTGATATTCTTAGAGGCGACGGCGACTTTCTTGTTGGGAATCGCTTCCTACGTGGCAACGTAAGCCACATGCGTCGTCTCAGCGTCTGGTTCTCGTCGGAATTGTGGCCCAACATCATCGCAGACGTTCGCGCAGGTTACACGAACCGCAATGGCGGGAATACGCCAGGGTCGTTCCTCTTCACATCGCTTGAAGTTCGCATAGGCTACTGACGTAGTCGTGTCCCCGATCAACAAACTCTCAGTTACCCGTCAGGCTTACTTTTTGCGCCTGAAGCACCTGCTTGGTTGTGTTGTGCCTGTGCACATAAACGACCACATCGCAATTCGCAGGAACCCACGGTTTACCAGCAGGCAGCGTGTAGGTTAGTTGCTTCTTGATGGTAGTGCCTTTAGCGATTGCAGTCGTACTTAGTGGTTCGCCCCATGCGCCATTAAATGACGCCCGTAACACATTGTCGAATTCATAGTCCTCAATATGCTGCGGTGTTCGATCGTAGTCTTTCTGATCACTAATAATATCGCTTTCAGTTAGCACGGCAACAATGTTGTCCGCAACCGTACCATCTTCGAGGTACTTCACATCAACATTGAGTGTTACTGTGCGCGTTGTGCTGTCGTAAGCTCTAGCAACCTTCAGGTCGACCGTCGGTATTGCGTTGAGTTGTGCTGCCACCGCTTCTGCCCAGGAATCTTTAGCGTGCACAATTCCCTTAGGCCCTGGCACGCGATTAACGTGGCCATTTGGTAGACCGATTTGATCATTCTTGAAAGTGGAATTGATTGTGTTTCCTTCGGTCGTACGAAAGTCTGTCGGGTAGTCTGGTGGCTGAGGCCAAGACAGTGAACCTGCGTGAACCGCTATAACGATCAGGCGCTCACCGTATGTAGCTTCAAGCTGTCGCAGTATTACAGTGCCCCTTGGACAATTGCCGCATACGTGACCTGTAAAGTCTTCCATCAGAACATTCTGCTTCAATACCACCGTGTTCGTATCGGGAATATCAGGGGTCTCTTCGTAGGGGGCGTCGATCACGTCGCACGATACTACCAACAGCGCTAATGCGAAAACCACACAAAGTGCAGCAGCTCGCGAGCTAGACAAATCAACTGTAATTGTTTTCATTCGTTGCTCCCTAGAAGGTGTAGGTAACACCCATGGTAAATCCGTTTGATGCTGGCACTGGACGACAAATGCCACCCGCGCAAAGCAGACCTCCGCGTACGCGTCCGTATCCACCTTGAACGCGTAAGGCATCGTGTATGTATGCAACAGACGCATTAGGGTAGTGGACGCGGAGGGCTGGGTCGTTGTTACCGTAGTTGTATTCGTCAAACGCAGTAAAGTACCACGACGGAGAAACGCTGTATTCTAAGAGTGCCATCACCCAGCTTCCGTTCTGAGTAATTCGAAGTACTCCTGGTTCGTGTGATACCGCCATGTACTGAAGCTCCGACCGTAATGTGTGTCCCTTGCTAACAGCCCACCACAATTCGAGCACGGCAAGGTTTGCGGTAATGATTCCGTAGAGCTTCTCATTAACGGAAGACAGACCTTGAATGATGTCCTGATCGTACTTCACGTTCACGAGGGCTAGCGTCGTCTTGAAGTCCTTGCCCCACTTACGCTGAATCTCCACGTTCAGATCACGATAGAACTCGCGTTTGGCCCACATGAATTTTGACTCGTACCTAAATGGCGTCAGGTTTGTCGTGTCGAGGGCGTTGATCTTACTCACGTTGATGGTGAAGACTGTTTCTTCATTGCCGAGGAACGATCCTTTTGGAACAGTAAAGACAATGTCGGCCTGAACACCAAACTCGCCGGTACTTTGGGTACCATACGGATAGAGTGTTATCAAGCGCCATGAATGTTGTTTTGCGAGAGGTGGCAAGAAGTTTACTTGCTGTGCAAGACCAGCTGCTGTGCGGTCACTGCGAAAATCCATATTGTCAATGCGCTTTGCTGACAGATTTGCACCAAACCCTGGACGTGTATATGATAAACTCGTATATAATGCATTGCCGGGATTGAAACTACCTCTGTTGGCCGCACCCGGATCGTTGATCTTGTACGCGTATTCTGTTTCGAGAGTAATGTCTCCCCATCCAATGGTGTTGCGGACCGACCACGCAAGGACGTTCTCCGGTAGTTTTAGTAGGCTGTTGCGGTCTGCTTGATACCGGCTCACAACACTTGCACCTAACCGTAGCTGGAGATCATCGGGCAACGCGCTATCGAGAAGCGATGCGAAGTCTGCTGTAACATCGGCACCACGCATCACACCTTCGCTCATGTCGAAGAACGCTCGTTGGCGCCCAATGAGTGCTGTGAGTTTCAGTCCGTTAACTGGCATAAACCGCACGCGAATACCATCGATAGAGTTATCGAGTCCGAGGTTGCGCTCTTCATACGTGCGCAAAATCATACCTGCGCCGAACTGCTCGTAGAAATTTCCTGCCGTTACTTCAAACACTTCATCGGTGTACGATGCAAAACGATAAGGAATGCCTAGGCCTGTACCTTCTCCGGATGTTGCATACCGCGGGTCGATACCCAACAGCGGATTTTGATACGATTCGAAACGAAGTCCAGCAGAAAACTTCCCTTTCGTAAACAGAATATTCACAAAGGCATTCGACAAAAGTTTTTCGGGTACGGCAGGTGCGCCGATTAACGTGTCTTTGCTGTACGTCTGAACATCGAGCTGAACGCTGCCAGAAATGACCCCTATGTCTCCGACCTCGGCTCCTTGGGCGAACAGACCGGACGTCATGCAGAATGCGAATAGACTAACTGTTATGCAGGATCTGAAAGACGTAGCATACGATTTCATTCAGCCCCTTTCGGACCCGTGGCAAATCGGAGCTGCTGCTCAACATATTCTTCGTCACCAGGTGCAAAAGCGGGGTGTTGCCAAACCACGGTGCCGTTTTTTACCACGAATGTGTGTGGACAGTTGTTAACGTTCATCGCGCGTCTGAAATCGGAATTCACGTCCAATACGACCTCAAACGGCCAGTTACGTCCTTTCACGTAAGGGGCTACCTTGGCCACAGTCCGAGCATCGTCTACCGATACAGCAACAATGCGGGCACCGTATTCTGTTTTCCAACGCTCGTACAGGTCAGCGTATGTATTAAGCTCTTGAATGCAGGGTTTGCACCACGTGGCCCAGAAACACACGACATACACCCCAGTGTCGGCGATGACGTCCGAAGTCTTTATTGCTGTACCGCGTAGATTCTGAACCTTGGAAACAGGTAGCCTAACCCGCGATGAATCGCTCGCAGAGGAGTAGCCAACCCCTAGTAAAAACAAGGCAGTAACAAGCAAAAGGTGTTTCATGCGTTACGGTAACTCACATTCGGAAAAGCAGTCATGTCGTCGTACCTTTACGGTTCGACACTAAATCCTCTGGTAGAAGGACGAAAAATATGAAAACTCGTGTACTCATCTCCCGCATACTTGCCTTTTGCGTGATTGCTTTAGTCTCTGTAGTCGGCCTTTCGGCCCAATCGTTTACGGTTGAATTGATAGACCCGTCGCCGATGCTGATGGGTACTTCTGAATACCCCGAGCACCGCGGTACACTCACCAACAACACTGCCGTTGCTAAGAATGTTGGGGTTAGGTACTACAAGGTCAATAAGAGTGCTAATCACCAAGCAAGTCTTTGCACGGACGTTTGCCGTACACTTCCAGATGATTTTTTCGAAGAGTACGCTGACCTACCTGTTTTTCCGCTTGCTGCAAATGCTTCGATGGAGCTGAAAACCCTCCTACACTCGCTCGGATACGAAGGCACCAGTACGTTGAAGTTCATCTTTCACGATGCAGACAACATCGCAGACTCTGCTCATTATTCAGTTACGTTTATTGTTGATAGCACCACGACCGTGAAGGATATAAGCGACGTCGCAGATGTCGTGGTTGCTCCGAACCCATCTTCCGATCGCGTCACCTTGTCGAGTTCAATACTTGCACAGGCAACGAGCTTGGTCGTGTATGCTGCCGACGGACGTAACGTTCGCTCGCAAGCGCACGACGGATCGCAGCGCATTGTGGTAGATGTCAGCACCCTCTCTGTCGGGTCGTACCACGTCATCCTGACGCTCACGTCAGGCGCCGTGTACAGAACGCCGATTTCAGTGGTCCGTTGATACAACGTTTCGGTTCTTCTGCGCGCGCGCATGCAGCTCTTGCTGCACTCATTGCATTTGTCGTCTATATCATCACGCGTGTTCCGGGTCTGTACTACACAGACTCTGGCGAGTTAGCCGCAGCGTGTGCGACACTTGGTATTGCACACCCGACAGGTTATCCGCTTTTTACAATCATCGGCCACGTGTGGTTAATGCTGCCCTGGTCGTCTGCGATAGATGGGCTCAATATTCTCGCGGGACTCTGGACGGCTGTCGCCGTGGGAATGGTGGTTGCTATTGTCTGTGAGTTGCTGCCCCTTGTCTACGCAGCCCCTTCAAAAAAGTCCAATGCCGCACCTCTCCTTAGCAAGCCGACTATTTCAACGCTTCTAATTGCCGACGCATGTGCGTTACTGTTTGCGTTTAGCGCCACGGTGTGGGCGCAAGGCACGTCGATTGAAGTGTACTCGCTTCAACTGTTGCTTACAACGCTTGCATTGTGGTGTACGCTGAAGAGCGTGACCGAAGGGGAATTTGTTGTTCGATGGACGGCACTTGCGTCGTTGTGTGTGGGGCTGATGATTGCCAACCATTTGTCGAGTGTCTTTATCGTACCCGGACTCGTTGCGATCTGGTACGCAGGCATACGAGGTAAACGTCAGGTTGCACCCTTGCTCCCATGGTTACTCGCGCCAGCACTCCTTGCAGTTGCATTGTATGCGTACCTGCCATTGCGTAGCGCTCAGCTACCTGCGATCAATTGGGGTATGGTACATCGCAGCTTGGAAAACTTCCTGTACCATGTGAAGGGCACACAGTTCAGTGTGTGGTTGTTCAGCGATTCGTCGGGTGCTGCGGATAACGTCGGGTTGGCATTGAAGCTGTGGGCCGCATCGGTTCTTTACATCGGCATCATACCCGTGGTAATCGGTCTCATTACACTGTTCAGACGAGCTAAAGGAATTGCCTTTGGCTTGCTACTGCTGTTGTTGGGTAATGTTATCATCTCCGTCGGATATAACATCCCCGATATCGACAATTACTTCCTACCGATGTTGCTCGTCACTGCGCTATGGTTTGCAGTGGGATTGTACACTATGTTAGGATTGTTGCGAACACGTTCTGCCGTCACTGCAGTCTTGTTTGTGTTACCCGTCGTCGCCATAGCTCTTGGCTGGCCGGCACAGAACCGCTCGTCGCATGTTGCGGTAGACGCCTACACGCGATGGGCTCTTGCGAATGCTGAGCCTCGCGCCATTATCGTTTCACGTCAGTGGGACTATTTCTGCTCTGCCCTCTGGTACATGCAGACTGTCGATCACTACCGTACAGACGTTGTGTTGATTGAGAAAGAGCTCCTGCGAAGAACGTGGTATGTGCCCTATCTACAGTACCGTCATCCCGACGTCATGAAGAATGTTCAGCGCGAAGCCAACGCCTACATGGAACTGCTCGTGCAGTTCGAACACGATGCAGAGGCATTCAAGGCAAACAGCTCTCTTGTACAGCAAATTCAGCAGCGTTTTATCGAACTCCTCAACGCAATTCTCGTCACCAACTCTAATCGTCCGTTATACGCAACGTTCGAAATCATAAACGAGGAAGGTGGCCTTGCCGAACAGTTCGAGCCCTATCCGGTAGGACCGCTGGTGCGCCTTGTGGAGAGGGGCGGAAAGGGGCAAAGCGTGCGCTTCGACCATACCGACAGCCTCGTTCAGAGCCTGCGCGGACATACTGAACGCCTCGATGACGGACTCCGCAAGATGACGCGTGGGGTCGTAGATGCCAACATTCGATATACGAATAGCATAGGGGATTCGGCAGCCGTGTCGCATTTTCGTCGCATAGACGCACAACTACTTCAGCGTCGCCGATAACACTTCGTTGGGAAATAACAGACATGGACGATCACTACTTAGTCTTCGATTTAGAAACCGTCGGACAAGCATACGAGGGATTCGACGATGCTCAGCGCGAGTATCTCGTGCGGTATGCGCAGACGGACGAAGAGCGCGCACGCAAAATTGATGAGCTTGCGCTATCGCCAGTAACAGGGCGCATCGTGTGCATCGGCATGAAGTTCGTAAAGAAGGTAGACGATGGATGGAAAGAGCGAATGGTGGCGTACTCTGTAGACGACTCAATGGCAGACGAAACCGAACGTCGTGAGGAACAACTCCCCTCGGGCACACCATGTATGTACAGCTCTGAGCGCGTAATGATCGAAAACTTCTGGCGCATGATTGCACAGAACAAAACGCTTACGCTTGTTTCCTTCAACGGACGCAACTTCGACGCCCCGTATCTCATGTTGCGAAGTGCCCTACTTGGTATTCGTCCGACTCGTAATCTCATGGACGGCACGCGTTTCAATTACAGTAATCACATCGACCTTCTAGACAAACTCACCTATTATAACGGTGCTGCAAGTGGTGCGACACGCAGATTCAATTTCGATTTCTACGCGAAGGCGTTTGGCATTACTTCGCCCAAAGCCGCCGGAGTCGATGGGTCGAAAGTCGGCGAGCTGTTTGCCGAAGGCAGAATAGCAGACATAGCAGAGTATTGCATGCGCGACGTACAAGCCACGTGGGAGCTTTTTACCGTTTGGGAGAAACTCTTAAGGTTTTAGGGGGCAGGTGGGTGGTGTTCCTGCCGTACGACGTAGATGTATTGGCCAAGCTCAGCACAGAGCAAGAACACAATCGATGAGTAATACATCCAAAGTGCTAACGAGATAATTGCTACGTAACCGCCATAGAACGTACTGAAGGCTGTTGTTGAGTTCACGTACCAAGTAAACACCATGCGAGCCGATTCCCACAACACGACGGCAGCAACGGTACTAACCCAGACAATCTGCCATGGCAGACGCTTATTGGGTACGAATCGGTAGAGGGTCAGAAATAGAATGGACGTCGCAATAATGCTGACGACCTGAGCGGTTGCACCAAAAAAGAATTGTTCTGCCCCGTCGGGCAGAAGTGTCTGACTGTACGTTTCGACTAGAGAAAGTATCGGACTTATGAGCGTGGTTACAAGAATTAACAATGCCACGGTCACCGTCATAATCATGTCCTTAATCCGATAGAAAATGAAGATGCGCTTTGTTTCGATATGAAAGATGTTATTGAGTCCGGTACGCATCGCACTAAACAACGCAGATGCTGTCCACAATAACGCTAGGCCACCAATCCATCCCGTAAGGGTGTTGTACTCGAACACCATGCGTACTTCTTGAATCACAGCGTTCACGGCATCTATGATGTTTGCATTTCCAGGAAGAAATCGTATGCTTAGCTCAACCACGGCGCTTTTTGTTGTGACTTCGCCAATGATTGCGCTTACGACTGAGATACCGAGCAGCGTTAGCGGAATAAGGCATATGAGTTGGCTAAACGCAATGCCGCTAGCAAACAGAAACATGTGCCGTTGGTCTGTTATGCTGAAAAACACTTCTATGTGATGCCAGGCCTTGTGAACCCAAGGTGGGAAACTGGCCGCGATCTTCGTTAGAAACTTCACTTTATCTCGGGTATGGTTCGGATCACCGTGGCAAAGATAGTTTTGCATCATGTCCCTCAACCGTTGTCTTCTTCTCTGCTTCTGCATCATCCTCACGGTAGGCTGCGCCAAGAAGGTCGCTCCCGACGGAGGGCCGAAGGACATTACACCGGCAACGGTGATAACTACAGAGCCGCCGACGGGCTCGACAAACGTAACAGCGACCACTATAAAATTCGTGTTCGACGACTACGTAGAGCGCACCGTACGTGACGCTTTCTCCGTAATGCCGACTGTCCGCTTCTCAGCGTCCTACGCCGGTGACGTCGTCGAGGTGGAATTCAAGGAACCGCTATCACCAAACACAACCTACGTTGTCACCCTCGGCACGGGGTTTTCCGACATCCGCGGCAACAAGCCGTTGCAGTCTGTGTCGGTCGTGTTCTCTACCGGACCCGACATTGATACCGGTAGGATTTCCGGCGATGTGATCGACAAAACGCCGTCCAGTCTCTGGATCTTCGCCTACCCTCGCGCTCATACGTTCGATAGCACATTCTCCCCTGCTCTCGAGCAGCCCCCTTACCGTCTGCCCATAGGTTCTTCGGGCCACTTTACCTTGAATGGTCTCGCAGATGGTACCTATAGGATCATGGCGGTGCGCGATGCGAACAAGAATGGCCTCGTTGACGCCTCTGAAGACTTTGCGATGGCAGTGCAGGACGTTGAAGTACGCAACGGCACTGCGCCACTGTTAACCTTGCGCGTTGGTAGTGCTTTCGACGTAACGCCTCCGCAGGCTATCTCTGCCCGTGCTCTCTCCAGCGTATCGGTGCAGATACTGTTTGCCGAACGTGTCCGCTTCGTGCCTTCATCTGGAGCCCCTTTCACAATAACTGATTCGAGTGGCGCGCGGGTTGGAATATTTTCGTGGTATCAGTCTCGTACACCCGATGATCGAGTCTATGTACGCCTGCGCGACACACTCACGAAGGGCACATACAGCGTTGACATTACTCCTGGCTCAATTGCAGATTCTGCTGGTTTGCTAATCGCAGATACTGCCCGGCGACTTTCGTTTAGAGGCAGCGACACACCTGACACGTCAGCGCTACGCATCGTGTCTGTGTCAACGAAGGACAGCACGATGATTGCTCCTGATTCTGCAATCGCAATTGTATTCTCTGAAGCTGTCGACACCAGTGATCTTTTGCGAAAGAACCTCCTCGATGCAGACACTGCGATCAACTCTGTGTCGTGGGACGGTCCGACACGCTTACTCCTTCGCCTCCCGAATTTGTCACCTAGAGTCTGGCAGCGCGTTAACATTCGGTTGAACGGCGTACGAAGCAGCGGAGGCGGTCAGATGGCCGACACAACGGTTGTGCGAACGCTAAAGGCGACAGAACGCGTAGACCCCGGATCGATTACGGGTGTAGTGATAGATTCTGCCGACTTCGGCACGCCACTACTTCTGCGTGTTCTCGATTCGTACGGCAACATTTTAAAGACAGCCTATGTTACGTCGGGAGCACCATTCAAGTTTGATAGCATTCGTGCGGGTGAGGTACTCTTCGATGTTATCCGCGACACAAATATGAACAGCCGATACGATCACGGAACAGTACGACCGTATAGACCCGCCGAGCACTTCTACACCTTCCGTCAGCAACTCGTCGTGCGTGCACGATGGACAATTGAAGACGTTCGCCTCGTGATTCGGCGATGACGGTACTTGTCGATAATCAGATGCCTCTGCTGATCTCATTGCTTAAACCGTATGTGAACGTGATGCCTTTCGAAGGCCGTACCACGAGCGAAGCAGGCACTGCAGCGCTGCGCAAACTCATTCTCGCCAACAATGCTCAAGCCTTGATCGTGCGGTCAACGACAATCGTAAATGCGATGCTTCTACACGCCACTTCGGTACGTTTTGTGGCAACAGCAACAGCAGGGGTTGACCATGTAGACACCGACTATCTTGACGCTCAGAACATCGCATTCGCCAGCGCCCCAGGCTGTAATGCCAATGCCGTTGCAGACTACGTTATGCTTGCCATCGAGGTATGGCAAAACCATATCCACGTCGGTTCGCAGCCGACGTCTGTGACAACACTTGGTATTGTTGGATTTGGCAACGTCGGCCGTCGCCTTGCACACCACGCACGCTCGACTGGCATGCGTGTTCTTGTGTACGACCCGCCGCTAATGGAATCGACATCTATGGAGGATGTTGACGGGGCGATTTCCGATTTGCGCTCACTGATTACGTCATCGGATATTATCAGCCTACACGTACCTCTGACTCGAGCCGGCAGACACGCTACGGCAAACATGATTGATGCGAAACACATTGCAGCGATGAACAAAGGGACGTTGTTCATTAACACGAGCCGTGGGGGCATCGTTGACGAAGACGTACTTAAACAACGACTGGAAACTCAGGAGATAACATCGGTGTTAGACGTTTTCAGCAATGAGCCATCGATTGATATTGGTCTTGCCTTGTTATCACTTGTCTCAACACCGCATGTCGCTGGCTATACGCTCGAGGCAAAGGCTAACGCTGCACGGTTGGCCGGCGCAGCGCTCCTACAGTGGCTTGGCTTGCGAACTACAGCCTTTCACGATGCGGCAATTGAGGTACCAAATCCATCGAGCTCTATTCGCAATCTCGTCGCAGACACATTGCAGATGCGTGAGGCACTAAGCAACATTTCGAGTATTGATGCATTCGACCTATTACGGAAGAATTATGCTCTGAAGCACGAGCACCTTCGTGATCCGTATTAAACAACCGGTGATCTGTTATTCGATTGTAACTAGGTTTGTACGTGGCTTATCAAATAGAACAAAAATTGCTCTCTTCAATAGTCGTACTACGCACGCAGCGTCATACCGATAACAGAGGATACTTTCAGGAGCTCATCCGCCCAGACAAACTCGGTGCGCACGGGATTCCGACATCATTTGCTCAGGTCAATCACTCGCGTTCGGTAAAGGGCGTTATAAGGGGCTTGCACGCTCAACTGAAACCTGCACAAGGAAAGCTGCTGTACGTTTTGCGAGGTGCGGTCCAGCTGGTGGAGTTAGATATACGTCCTGACTCGCCAACGTTTGGCCATCACGTCAGCATTACCGTATCCGATGAAAACGGGCGCTTGGTTTGGATACCACCCGGATTTGCAAATGGCTTCTGCACAACGAGTGAGTTTGCAGACGTGGTTTACCACTGCACAGATCGATACAACGTAAAAGGTGAAATTGCCATTCAAGCGCTTGACCCAGCGCTTGGAATAGAATGGTGCGAGACGCCTCCGGTGCTTAGTCAGAAAGATCTTGCTGCACCAACGCTCAGCGAAGTTTCAGACCTTCTTCGAGCAATTCGTTAACCTTACTTACTGACTCGGCTTCCGCATAGAATCGGATGAGTGGCTCTGTTCCGCTAGCGCGAATCAATAACCAGCCGCCTTCAACATTGAACTTGAAACCGTCCTGCGTTTGGATATTCAAGACGTTGTAGCGTCCAATCTTTAGAGGCTTCTTGGCCGCAGCAGCCATTATCGTTTTCTTTTGTGCTTCGGTCACACGAACGTCTTGCCGACGATAACGGTGCGGCCCGAACTCTTCATCGAGCTCTTCGCACATGTCGTGCAACGACTTCTTCTTTACAGCCATCATTTCGAGAAGCAGGAGTCCGTTGAATACACCATCGCGTTCCGGAATATGTAGCGAAGTGCCCAAGCCCCCTGATTCTTCGCCCCCTATGATGATCTTCTCTTCGCTCATCAGTTTAGCTACGTGTTTGAAGCCCACGGCTGTTTCGTATAGCCTGATATCTTTTGCTTCGCAGTATAGATTTACCATCGACGTTAGAGATACGGTCTTCACCACAGCACCACGTCGCTTTTTGTCTTCGTAAAGATATTTAAGAAGCAACATGAAGATGCGGTGCGGGTCTACATACGCGCCAGTGTGATCGACTGCACCGATACGATCGGCGTCGCCGTCGGTAGCTAAGCCGACATCGTATTTCTTGCGTTTTACGACCTCCATAAGCGGACGTAAACATTCTGCAATTGGTTCGGGATGGTCGATATCGCCAAACGACGGATTGAATTCTCCGTGAATGATGTGTGTACCAGGCAGAATGCGATGCAGAAAGTCGATTCCGGCTCCGTGCATCGGATCGTACACTAGTTTAACACCGCTACGAATGATTAGGTCGAGATCGATCTTTTTGCGCAGGTAGCGGATGTAGGATTCTTTAGCGTCGAACGGACGTATTGCCCTACTGGTAACGTAGTCGTCGTAGGACGATACAGTCATCTTGGGCGACTTACCCTTAAGCGCAGCAAGTTCTGTTTCGATCTGCTCGATCTGTTCTGGTACGGCTGGTCCACCAAACGAGGCCTTCACCTTAAAGCCATTGTAGATGGCCGGATTGTGGCTCGCGGTAATCACAACGCCTAGCTGCGCACCTTTTTGCTTCGTGTGAAACGACACTTGCGGTGTGCTCGAGAACGTGTCAGACAGGTGCACAGTTATGCCGTATGCAGCAAGAACGCGCGAAGTCTCGGCCGCAAATTCTTTAGAAAGGAAACGCGTGTCGTACCCTACAACAACTGCCGCACCTTTTGCTTTCAGTTTCGTGATGTAACGCGCTGTGGCATGTGCCACAAGATCGAGGTTATCAAAGGTGAAGTCACGGGCAATAACGCCGCGCCATCCATCTGTCCCAAAAACGATGCTTTTACTCATTCTATGCGTATGTATTCGTTTGCTTGAAAGTTGTTAGGCCATTGTCTCAGCGCCAGCGTACTCGGCATCGTCGCCTAACATTTCTTCGATGCGTAGCAACTGGTTGTATTTCGCAACCCTATCGCTTCTGCATGGTGCACCGGTCTTGATTTGTCCGCAGCCCACGGCAACGGCAATATCCGCAATCGTGCTGTCTTCTGTCTCGCCGGAACGATGCGACACGATTGAGGCGTAGCCGAATCGTTGTGCTAGCGCTATCGTATCGAAGGTTTCTGTGAGCGTACCAATCTGATTCACTTTTATAAGAATAGAGTTTGCTATGCCTTCAGAAATACCACGAGCAAGGAAGTCGACATTGGTAACGAACAAGTCGTCACCCACGAGCTGTATACCATCGCCAAGCGCTTCGGTAATAAGCTTCCAACCGTCCCAGTCGTTCTCGCCCATGCCGTCTTCGATAGACATAATCGGATAGTTGTTGCACAGTGATGAGTACCACGCCACCATCTGATCACGGGTACGCTCTTCGCCACTACTCTTGAACATCACATACTGTCCGTCTTTCCACATCTCACTCGCCGCCACATCAAGTCCAAGCACGATGTCTTCACCCGGCGTGAAGCCAGCAACATTGATTGCTTCCATGATAAGGTCGAGTGCTTCTTCGTTCGATTTAAGCGAAGGGGCAAAGCCACCTTCATCGCCGACAGAGGTGCTAAGACCCTTTGCCTTAAGGACCCCTTTCAAAGCATGATACGTTTCGGTGCCCATGCGCAGAGCTTCGCTAAATGTTTCGGCACCGATAGGCATCACCATAAACTCCTGCACGTCGATGTTGTTGTCGGCGTGACGTCCACCGTTCAGGATGTTCATCATCGGCGTTGGTAGCAGGGAAGCGCGCACACCACCGAGATATCGGAAGAGTGGCAGACCGTGGTAGTCTGCGGCTGCGCGAGCAACAGCGAGCGAAACGCCTAGTATCGCATTCGCGCCTAAGCGACTCTTGTTATCGGTGCCATCGAGATCGATAAGTACGCGGTCGAGCTGACGCTGATCGGTGGCATCCATGCCGAGGATGGCATCGGCGATTTCGTTGTCGATGTGATTGACCGCGGCCTTCACGCCTTTGCCGCCGTAGCGCGACGCGGTGCCGTCTCGAAGTTCAACGGCCTCATGCTCACCTGTGCTCGCGCCGGATGGGACCGACGCGCGGCCGAGCGCTCCATCTTCAAGCATTACATCAACTTCTATCGTTGGATTGCCGCGTGAGTCAAGGATTTCCCGTGCGACGATGTCGATGATGGACGACATGATGCCTCCTATGCCAACGTGTTTATAGACAAAGCGTCGATAGCCTTTGCAAGCTTGAAGTCGTTTACTGTAAGTCCACCTTGGTCGTGTGTGCTGAGCGTAATGCGCACCTTATTCCATCCGAACACAAAGAGGTCGGGATGGTGATCGGCTTTCTCGGCGAGAATCGCAATTGCGTTCACGAGACCGATTGCTGCGGCGAAGTCGGATGCGGCTACCTCACGAACAATTGTGGCGCCTTCGTGGCGCCACAATGGGATGTCCTTAAGATGTTCCACAAGCTCTTCTTCGACTAGAAGTGCTGGTCGTGCCATATCAGTTAATCTGTGCGTTCAGGCGGTCTGTGATGTAGTTCTTAGGAACTGCACCAACGATTGTGTCTACAACCTTACCACCCTTAAAAATCAAAAGCGCAGGAATAGAACGGATGCCGTACTCTAGAGCTGTACGCTGATTATTGTCAACGTCGACTTTGGCAATCTTCGCACGTCCTTCATATTCACCAGCGAGTTCATCCATGATTGGAGCTATAGCGCGGCACGGACCACACCATGCTGCCCAGAAATCAACCAGCACCACGTTGCCTTCAGCAACAGTCTGCTGAAATGTATCGTCGGTGAGATGCAGCGGCTGAGCCATAAACAATTTGCCTTCCGAGGGAATTAATAAAACAGCTCACAAAACTAGGAAAACCCGCGGCCATCATGCGTCTGCTTCGGGTAGAGTTTCCAACACCAATGCTACAACGTCAACAGCAGTACGAAGCTCGTCGAGTGTGCCCTTGTTATCGATAACAAAATCTGCACCTCGTCGCTTCTCTTCCATTGGCATCTGCACGGCAATCCGCGAGCGGACCGATTCTTCCGAGAGTGTGCTACGGGACGCTGCGCGACGTATCTGAAGTTCCTCTGGTGCATCGACGACCAAGATGTAGTCGAAGCCCTCCTCAAGTCCCACTTCGAACAACAACGCACTCTCGATAGCCACTAAGGGGCTGCCTTCGGCACGGTGCTTCTCGATCTGTTGCATATGGGCTTCCATAACGCGTGGATGCACAATCCGCTCCAGCGCAGACCGCGCCTCGTCGTGTTTAGGGGTGGGTCCGAACACAAGGCGCGCCAGAACCTGCCGATCTGCCGCCCCAATCCCAAACATTTGGGTGATTTCTGTCCGAACAGCATCATCCTCCGCCATAATCTTCCGGGCAGTCTCGTCTGAACTATACACCGGCCAGCCCCGCTCACGAAGCATTGCGGCTACTGTGCTCTTGCCCGTTCCTATGCCTCCGGTAATACCAATGATTTTCATGCCCCAAAGCTACGGACCCGACGCCTCACCTTGCCCGAACCCTCCGGTTTCGTATTTTTGCGGTTCTCTAATCCAAGCAGCGTTCGTCTAGGGGTTAGGACACCGCTCTTTCACAGCGGTAACACGGGTTCAATTCCCGTACGCTGTACCACTTAAGCCTCGTCACATTGACGGGGCTTTTTTGTTTTTTGGCCAAGCTTACCATCGAGGACGGTTTCAAGCGGGTAGCCAGCGATACTTCGTCAATGGTGTATTCGGTTTTTTGCAAAGGGGTCGTTTTACAGGGGTCTGGTTTGACACACTTTTTGACACCCCTCGCTGGATATACTGGATACACCGGGGAAGTTGACCCCCCCTACAGCGGAGCAAAGTGACAGTCTGAAATTCCGCCAAAGCACTCGTTCATAATCTGCCAGCGGTTGCAAAAATGTGGGTTAAGAATGTGTGCAAGAGACGCCGGTCATCTCAATGCTTGCCTGCATACTTTTGCCGTGGCCAAGCAGGCGGAGAATTTGTCGGACGGTACTCATACGGATCGGTTGATTGGACATGGGCCCAAAAGAATGGTGGAACATCCTCTTAGATAACCATGCTGCCAACAGATGATCAGTACGAGTTTCGGTAGGGTGTCAGTTTGTCTCGGCGCGGGGTGTCAGTTTGCTCCGGCGAAGCCTGTCAGCTTCGTCCGCTCAAGCACTGCCGTATCAATCGATTGTAGTAGCTTACTACCTGGCGTATACCTGTTCAAAATTCTCTCGGCCTCAAACGTTCTCACGGTTACAAAGTTTGTCAAAGACTAGCCGTGCTGTGTTGCAGTTATTATGCGCCATGGCTAGTCGTTCGCTTCATAGATTCGGTTTCTCATGCCTAACCTCTATTCGGTTTTTGTCTTCGTTTCCGCCCTGCTGATATTTCTGTGCCAGCCACAGAAATTGCATGGTCAGCAGGGCGTTGACATTCGCATCGCTCCTATGAACTTCAGGGTTCCAACGAGTGGGTTTTTCTCAACATCCTATCAAGTGGAGTATGGGATAGAATTGATGAACCGCGGGAGTGCACCGATACGAATCGTGTACGTCACGTACCGTCGAGAAGCAGATGATCAAACTTATTTCGGTGGGGTGTCGATTACTTGGCCTAATGGTATCCAACGACAATCGATGAGCGTTCTGCCACCAAGTGATACCCTCAGGTTGGGCTGGCCTACTGTGGTAGGGCCGAACTCCTCTCAAATTCAATATGTCATCGAACAGGGTGGAAACTCTGGCTATGTCATCGTTGAATGGGAGTCACTTGATGGAGTTACACAAGGGAAAGACTCAGCACTCTACACTTATACCTTTACGCCCGTTTCCGAACCGTTT